>JAXDLW010000001.1:0-25930 GCA_034666405.1 Chloroflexota bacterium
CTCGTCGAGGACGTCCCACACCTCGGGGCGAACCCGCTCGACCATGCGCTTGGCCGACTTGATGTTCTGGGTGTACCCCTTCTCCACCAGGTCGCGCATGACGAACGGCTTGAACAGCTCCAGCGCCATCTTCTTGGGCAGGCCGCACTCGTGCAGCTTGAGGTCGGGGCCGACGACGATGACCGAACGGCCGGAGTAGTCGACGCGCTTGCCGAGCAGGTTCTGGCGGAACCGGCCCTGCTTGCCCTTGAGCATGTCGGAGAGCGACTTCAGCTTGCGGTTACCGGTGCCGGTGATCGCGCGGCCGCGACGGCCGTTGTCGATCAGGGCGTCGACCGCCTCCTGGAGCATGCGCTTCTCGTTGCGGACGATGATGTCCGGCGCGCCGAGCTCGAGCAGCCGCTTGAGGCGGTTGTTCCGGTTGATCACGCGACGGTAGAGGTCGTTGAGGTCGGAGGTCGCGAAGCGTCCGCCGTCCAGCTGCACCATCGGGCGCAGTTCCGGCGGAACGACGGGCAGGATCTCGATGATCATCCACGTCGGGGAGGTGCCGCTACGGCGGAAGGCCTCGACAACCTTGAGGCGCTTGATCGCCTTCTGGCGGCGCTGGCCGGAGGCCGACTTGGTGTCCTCGCGGAGGCGGTAGGCCTCCTCGGGGAGCGTGATCCGGCTGAGCAGCTCCTTGACGGCGTTGGCCCCGATGTCGGCGCGGAAGACCTTGCCGAACTTCTCGGTGAACTCGCGGTACTGGGCGTCCGTCAGGATCTGCTTCTCGAACAGGCCCTCGAGGTCGGACTTGGACTGCTCCAGCTCCGCCTTCAGGGTGTCGAGGTCAGCCTGCATCTTGGCTTCGACCTCGGCAACCTTGGATTCGAGGTCGGTGCCCTCGGCGCCGGCGCCGGTGCGGGCATCGTCGGCCTTGGCCTTGAACGTGCTCTCGACGCGGGCGACCAGGTCGCCGGCGATCTTCGCCAGCCCCTGGGCAACCTCGGCCGAGAAGATCTCGCCCTTGGCGGCGACCTTCTCCTCGAACTCGCCCTTGCCGATGCTGAAGTCCCGGGTGGCCTTCTTGCCATCCGAGTTCTGGATGCGCTCCTGCAGGTCGCCGACCTGCTTCTGGATCGCCTCCAGCACGGTGTTCATCTCAGCCTCGACCTTGGCGCCACGGGCGTCGGCCTCGGCCTTGCGGGCGCCGGCCTGCTCGTCGTACTCCTTGTGGAGGGCGGCGAGCTCCTCCTCATGGAGCGCCTTGCGCTCGCTGGTGCGGCTGTCCTCCCCCGGCTTCATGTTGGCCAGGGCCTCGGCGCGGGCCTCCTCGTCGACGTGGGTGACGATGTAGTTCGCGAAGTAGATGACCTTTTCGAGGTTGCGCGGGGACATGTCCAGCAGCAGGCCCATCCGGCTCGGGATGCCCTTGAAGTACCAGACATGGCTCACCGGGCTGGCCAGCTTGATGTGGCCCATCCGCTCACGCCGGACCTTGCTGCGCGTCACCTCGACGCCGCACTTGTCGCAGATGATGCCCTTGTAGCGGTACCGCTTGTACTTGCCACAGTGGCACTCCCAGTCCTTGGTGGGGCCGAAGATCTTCTCGCAGAAGAGCCCGTCCCGCTCAGGCTTGAGCGTGCGGTAGTTGATGGTCTCGGGCTTGGTCACCTCGCCGTGCGACCAGGACATGATGGTCTCCGGGGAGGCAAGGCTCAGTCGCAGGGCGTCGAAGTTTTCAAGTTTGAGCATGTATGCCTCCGGTTACAGGTTGTCCAGGGACTCGTCCATCTCGTCCCTTTCCAGGTTGATGCCGAGGTCGACCGGCGGCTCTTGCAGGTCGTCCTCCGTGAGCGTGATCTGGCGTTCGTCGTCGGACAGGATCTCGACCCCGAGACCCAGGCCCTCCAGCTCCTTGACCAGGACCCGGAACGACTCCGGGATGCCGGCGTCGAGCGTGTTCTCGCCCTTGACGATCGCCTCGTAGGCCTTCACCCGGCCCACGATGTCGTCCGACTTGACGGTCAGGATCTCCTGCAGGATATGGCTCGCGCCGTATGCCTCCAGGGCCCAGACCTCCATCTCGCCGAAACGCTGGCCGCCGAACTGCGCCTTGCCTCCCAGCGGCTGCTGGGTGACGAGGCTGTACGGGCCGGTGGAACGCGCGTGGATCTTGTCCTCGACCAGGTGGTGGAGCTTGAGCATGTAGATGATGCCCACCGTCACCTCGTTGTCGAAGGCATCGCCGGTGCGTCCGTCGCGAAGCTCGATCTTGCCGCTGCGAGGCAGGCCCGCGCGCTCGAGCTCGTCCTCGATCAGCTCCTCGGGGGCGCCGTCGAAGACCGGGGTGGCGATCTTCATGCCGAGTGCCTGCGCCGCCCAGCCCAGGTGGGTCTCGAGGACCTGTCCCAGGTTCATGCGGCTCGGCACGCCGAGCGGGTTGAGGACGATCTGCACCGGCCTGCCGTCAGGCAGGAAGGGCATGTCGTGCGCCGGCAGGATGCGGGAGACGACTCCCTTGTTGCCGTGGCGCCCGGCCATCTTGTCGCCGGCCGAGATCTTGCGCTTCTGAGCGACATAGACACGCACCAGCTGGTTGACACCGGGGCTGAGCTCGTCCTTGTTCTCGCGGCTGAAGATCTTGACGTCGACCACGATGCCGCGCTCGCCGTGGGGCACGCGCAGCGAGGAGTCACGGACCTCACGGGCCTTCTCCCCGAAGATGGCGCGCAGCAGGCGCTCCTCCGCGGAGAGCTCGGACTCACCCTTGGGGGTGATCTTGCCCACCAGGATGTCGCCGGGGCTGACCTCGGCGCCGACGTAGATGATCCCCCGCTCGTCGAGGTTCTTCAGCGTCTCCTCCGAGACGTTGGGGATCTCGCGGGTGATCTCCTCAGGGCCCAGCTTGGTGTCCCGGGCCTCGAGCTCGAACTCCTCGATGTGGATCGAGGTGTACTTGTCGTCCTTGACCAGCTCCTCGCTGATCAGGATGGCGTCCTCGAAGTTGTAGCCCTCCCATGGCATGAACGCGACGAGCACGTTCTGGCCCAGCGCGAGCTCGCCGTCCTCCGTGGCGGGACCGTCGGCCAGGATCGTCCCGGCCTCGACCCGCTGGCCGGCCTTGACGATCGACTTCTGGCTGAGGCAGGTGCCCTGGTTGGAGCGCACGAAGCGGTGCAGCGGGTACCAGTCGAAGGTGTCGCCCTTCTTGCCGCCCGCGGCGACGGTGTGGCCGGCGGCCTTCTCGTCAACATCGATCAGCACGCCGAGCCCACCGTGGACGTCGGGGCGCTGGGTGGTGTTGTTGGCCGCGGCATAGCCCTTGGGCGGCGGCGCGGCGGTCGAGACCACGACGCCGGGACGGCGCGCGACGACCAGTTCGCCCGAGTCCTTCGCGGCGAAGAACTCCATGCCTGTGCCCACGACCGGTGAGTCGGTGCGGAGCAGGGGCACGGCCTGGCGCATCATGTTCGAGCCCATCAGCGCCCGGTTGGCGTCGTCGTGCTCGAGGAAGGGGATCAGGGCCGTGGCCGCGGAGACGATCTGCTTCGGCGACACGTCCATCAGGTCGATGCTGTTGACGTCGACGACCTGGAACTGGTGCTTCAGCCGCGCCGGGGTGCGGTCCTCGGCGAAGTGGCTCATGTCGGCCTTCAGCGGGGCGTTGGCCTGGGCGACGACGTACTTGTCCTCCTCGTCGGCGGACATGTAGACGATGTCGTCCGAGACCCAGGGCTCGATCTTGACCTCGGCCTTCTCCTTCTGGAGCTGGGCCAGGTCCTCCCTGGTGAGCTTGTGGCCGGCCTTCAGCGAGTGACCGTCGGCCTTCACCGATTCCCGAAGGGTCTGGCCCTCCAGCTTCGGCGCGTGCTCCTTGTCCACCTGGACGTCGCGGTACACCCGCCGGAAGGGGGTCTCGATGAAGCCGTAGTCGTTGACCTTGGCGAAGGTCGCGAGCGAGCCGATCAGGCCGATGTTCGGACCTTCAGGGGTCTCGATCGGGCAGATCCGGCCGTAGTGGCTGAAGTGGACGTCGCGGACGTCGAAGCCGGCACGCTCACGGGAGAGACCGCCGGGCCCGAGTGCGGACAGCCGCCTCTTGTGCGTCAACTCCGCAAGGGGGTTCGTCTGGTCCATGAACTGCGAGAGCTGCGAGGAGCCGAAGAACTCCTTGATCGCTGCCACCACCGGACGCGCGTTGATCAGGGACGCCGCGGTCACGGTGGCCGCGTCGCAGATGGTCATGCGCTCCTTGATGATCCGCTCCATGCGGATCAGGCCCATCCGGAACTGGTTCTGGAGCAGCTCGCCCACCGCGCGGACGCGGCGGTTGCCCAGGTGGTCGATGTCGTCAGCCTCGCCCAGCCCGCGGTTGAGGTCGATCAGGCGGCGGATGATGGCCACGAAGTCGTCGTTGTCGAGGATCCGGTACTCCTTGGACTGCGGGTGCTCGAGCTTGCGGTCGAGCTTGTAGCGGCCGACCCGACCGAGGTCGAAGCGGCGCGGGTTGAAGAACAGCGCCTGGAGCAGGTTGCGGGCGTTCTCGACGGTGGGCGGATCGCCCGGGCGGATCTTCTTGTAGAGCTCGATGAGGGCCTCGTTGACGGTGGTCGACGGGTCCTTGTCCAGCGTGGACTGGATGTAATGGTGCTCGGGGTCGATGTCGTGGGCCGCGAAGAGATTGAGGATCTCCTCGTTGGTCTCGAATCCGAGGGCGCGCACGAGCGAGGTCACGGGGATCTTGCGCTTGCGGTCGATCTTGACCGTGAGGATGTCCTTGTTGGAGGTCTCGATCTCGAGCCAGGCCCCGCGGTTGGGAATGAGCTTCGCCGCGTACAGCGTGCGACCGGTGACCCGGTCCTCGGCCGAAGTGAAGTAGATGCCCGGGGAGCGGACCAGCTGCGACACGACCACCCGCTCGGTGCCGTTGACGATGAACGTCCCCTCTTCGGTCATGATCGCGAAGTCGCCCATGAAGACCTCGGTCTCCTTGATCTCGCCCGTCTCCTTGATGGTCAGCCGGGTGTTGATGCGCAGGGGCGCCGAGTAGGTCATGTCCCGCGCCCGGCACTCCTCCTTGTCGAACTTGGGCTCACCAAAGGTGTAGTCCAGGAAGCGCAGTTCGAAGTTCTTGCCCGTGTAGTCGGTGATCGGGTTGATCTCGTCGAAGAGCTCCTTGAGCCCATCGCGCTTGAACCAGTCGAACGAGTTGATCTGGGTCTGGATCAGGTCCCCGACGGTGAGCATCTCAGGGATGCGACCGTACGAGTAACGGCTGGCGGCGGGAGTGACGAGTTCAGTCATTTGGCAGAGGACCTCCGGGCAGGCAGGGGGGTGAAAGGAGACAGAGCAGGGTGAAGGGACGGGGAAATAAAGGGCGAGGGAAGATCAGGGGATGAGGCAGAAGGGGAAAGAAAAAGCCCCCTCTCGGCGAGCGGGGACTAACAGGCGGCTACCACTGGGCTCAATCGTACCACGCGATCCTCGAAATTACCGCGGGCGCAGCCACAGATAATCGGCGGCGGTCAACCCGTCGCCTTCCCGGCAGTATACACGGGGAGCCGATCTCGTCAATATGCGAGCGCCATATGTTTCAGCGCCGCGACACGGCCAGCCCCAGGCGTGCGACCAGGACCACCGCGGCAAGCGCGGAGAGGCCGAACCAGCCGTAGACGCAGTATTCGGACAGGCGCGCCAGGGCGGCGTCGGTCGCCGCCTGGCCGGCGGCACGAAGTGGGGGGCCGATCCAGGCCCCGACAACGTTCACCAGCTCATCGCGAAGGAAGAACGTGGTGACGACGTTGACCACCGCGGAGACCGCCCCCACGACCAGGAGCCGCCGGGGCCCGCGCCACGTGCCGGTCGTCAACCTCTCAGAGGGCGGCGGGGGCCTTCTGCTGCGCCCACCGCCCGTACCTCACCAGGGCCAGGCGGAGTCATCTCAAACGTCATCATCGATACCTCCTGGACCTCGGGTGGCGCCAGTGTAAGCGCCGCGGACCGGCCACACGAACCGGGGAAAATGAAACGGGCCGGTCCGAAGACCGGCCCGTCGATCGATCCGAAGACCGACCATTTGGGTTCAGCGAGGCTTGGCCTACTTGACCTCGACGGAGGCGCCCGCCTCCTGGAGCTTCTTGGCGACGGAGTCGGCCTCTTCCTTGGTCACGCCTTCTTTGACCGCCTTGGGGGCGCCGTCGACCAGGTCCTTGGCCTCCTTCAGACCGAGGCCCGTGATCTCGCGCACGGTCTTGATGACATTGATCTTGGCATCGCCGGCACCGGACAGCACGACGGTGAACTCGGTCTGCTCCTCGGGCGCGGCGTCGCCGCCGCCACCGCCACCAGCCGGGGCCGCGGCCGCGGCAGCCGCGGGAGCCGCGGCGGTGATGCCGAGCTTCTCCTCCATCAGCTTCACGGCATTGACGACGTCAAGCACGGTCCACTCTTCGAGGGCCGATACGAAATCCTCTGGGGTGATCTTGGCCATTTCGGTGTCTCCTTCTTTCTTCTTGCGGTTCGGTTGATCTAGGCGGAGGCGCCGCTCGACTCGAGCTTGCGGCGGTAGGCCTCCAGGCCATTCGCGAGGTTGGCCACGGCACCGTTCAGGGCACCCGCCAGCTGCGCGACGCTGTGGTTGAGGGTCCCGGCGAGCTGGCTGAGCAGCGCGTCGCGCCCCGGCAGTTCGGCGAGCTGCTTGACGCTGTCGGCGTCAATCACCTGCTTCCCCAGGAGCCCGCTCTTGATGACCAGGCGCCGGGTCTGCTTGATGTAATCGTTGACGAGCTTGGCGGTCGCCACCGGCTCGTCGTAGCCAACTGCCAGGCCAACGGGGCCGACCAGCTCGCTCTCGAGGGCCTCGAGGCCGTTCTCCGCCGCGGCCCTGCGGGCCAGCGTGTTCTTGACGACGAGGTAGTCGACGCCGCCGGCGCGAAGCTTGCGTCGCAACTCCTGGAGCTGCGCCACCGTGAGGCCCCGGTAATCCGTGATCACCAGGCCGGTGGAACGCTTCAGCTTCTCGCTGACCTCTTCAACTCGCTCGACCTTCTTGGGGGTCGCCATCTGTCCTCCAGGAACACCGAAGGCCTCTCCCACGCGTGCAGGAAAGGCCTTTCACCCCGTCTCCGGGGAGCCTGGAGTCCTGCCTGCGTAGGTGATTAAGGAACCCGCGAGGGCCCCGCCATACGGTCTTCGGCTATCAGTTTCGCGCGGGAAACCCGCGCGCAAGATACTAGCGTAAGCCGCGCCTGGCCCGGGTTCAGCCCGCCGCGCCGGGCATTTCTTCGAGGAACCCGGCTACGCGACGGTGAGGCGGGACGCGGCCTGGGGGTCGACGGCGACCGACGGGCTCATCGTGCCGCACAGATAGACGCTGCGGACATAGACGCCCTTGGCCACGGCGGGCTTGGCCTTGATGACCGACTCCATCAGGGCCGAGAAGTTCTCCAGCAACTGCTCCTCGCTGAAGGACGCCTTGCCGATGACGCTGTGGACGATGCCCGTGCGGTCGACGCGGTACTCCACCCGGCCGGCCTGGACGTCCTTGATGGCGCGGGCGAGGTCGAAGGTGACGGTGTTGGACTTGGGGTTGGGCATGAGGCCGCGGGGCCCGAGCACCTTGCCCAGCTTGCCCACCGTGCCCATCATGTCGGGGGTCGCCAGGGCGACGTCGAAGTCGAACCAGCCGCCCTCGATCTTCTTCGCCAGGTCATCGCCGCCGACCTCGTCAGCGCCGGCCTCGCGGGCCTCGCGGGCCTTCTCGCCCTGCGCGAACACCGCGATCCGTTGCTTCTTGCCGGTGCCGTGCGGGAGCACGACCGTGCCACGCACCATCTGGTCGGCGTGGCGGGGGTCGACCCCCAGGCGGATGTGGGCCTCGACGGTGGGGTCGAACTTGGCGATCGAGGTTTCCCTGGCCAGGCTCGTCGCCTCCTTGGGCTCATAGAGCCTGCCGAACTCGATCTTGGCCGATGCCTCGTTGTAGCGCTTGCCGTGTGCCATGTTGTCTATCTCCTGTGGTGCATGCGAGCCCGTGCCGGGTCTCTCCCACGTGAACGGTTGGGGTTGTCTAGCCGACCTCTATGCCCATCGAGCGCGCGGTGCCCTCGACCATGAGCATGGCGCCCTCGACGTCGTTGGAGTTGAGGTCGGGCATCTTCAGCTGGGCGATCTCACGGACCTGCTCCCGGGTCACCCTGCCCACCTTCTCGCGGTTGGGCTTGCCCGACGCGGTCTCGATGCCGGCCGCCTTCTTGAGCAGGTCGACCGCGGGCGGGGTCTTGGTGACGAACGTGAAGCTGCGGTCCTCCAGGATTGTGATCTCGACCGGGATGACCTGCCCCTGGAGGTGCTGGGTCTTCTCGTTGTAGGCGCGCGTGAAATCCATGATGTTCACGCCGTGCGGGCCCAGCGCGGTGCCCACCGGCGGCGCCGGGGTTGCCTGGCCGGCCTGCAGCTGGATCTTGACGATGGCGCGGACTTTCTTCTTTCCCATTGCCTACTCCTAAGCCAGCCGCTCGACCTGGAGAAGGTCGAGCTCGACGGGCGTCTCGCGGCCGAACATGTTGACCAGGACCTTGAGCTTGCCCTTGTCGGTCATGATCTCGTCGACCTTGCCATGGAAGTCGCTGAACGGCCCGTCGACCACGCGGACGTTCTCGCCGACCGAGTACTCGACCTTGACCTTGGGGGCCTCGGCGGTGGTCTGCTTGACGATCGACTTGATCTCGTCGGGCTGGAGCGGGATCGGCTTGTTGCCGCTGCCGACGAAGCTGGTGACACCGGGGGTGTTGCGCACCACGTACCAGGACTCGTCGCTCATCTCCATGTTGACCAGGATGTAGCCGGGGAAGATCCGCTTCTGGACCTTGCGCCGCTGGCCGTCCTTGATCTCGATGACCTCCTCCGTGGGGACGAGGACATCGAAGATCTTGTCCGCCATGTCCATCGACTCCACGCGCTTGAGGAGGTTGTTGCGCACCTTGTCCTCATGCCCGGAGTACGCGTGGACGACGTACCACTGGCCGTCGTGTCTGACTTGCTGAGTCTCGGTCATCACTTGCTCCCGTATATGACGTTCTGAAACCTGCCCAGGCCCGCGTCGACCACCGCGATGAAGGTCGCGATGATGATCAGGAACCCGATGACCACCCCGGTCATCCGGAACAGCTCCTCTCGACTGGGCCAGACCACACGCCCCAGCTCGACCAGGGTCGCCCGGATGCCGGTGCCCATGGTCGCCTCGTAGGCGTTGGACTCTTCTTCGCTAGCCATTCATGGTCCCTGTAGTTGTGGTGGTGGTTCGGGGCTGGCAGGGGTGGAGAGACTCGAACTCCCGACGCACGGTTTTGGAGACCGTTGCTCTACCAACTGAGCTACACCCCTCCGTCAGCATCGCCAGGCTCGCTCCGCCTACTTGGTCTCCCGGTGGGCGGTGTGCTTCCGGCAGCGGCTGCAGAACTTCTGGAGCTCCAGCCGGTCCGGGTCGTTCTTCTTGTTCTTGGTGGTCGTGTAGTTGCGTTCCTTGCACTCATTGCATTGCAAGGTGATGATCGAGGCAGGCATCAGTAATCCTTCGGTGATAAAAAAAGGACCCGGGCCGAACCCAGGTGCGGCAGCGATTATAGCTCAGCTACGCCGTCGCTTCAGGACGGCGCCGGCAGAGGGCCCACAGTCCCGCAACGCAGAGGCCCAGGATGACCGGCGCCAGCGCCGCCGCGACCGCGACCGGGGCCGCACCCGTGCCGGTGCCCGGGAGGCCTGAGCCGGCGTCCCCCGGCTGGCTCCCGTAGATCGTGGCGGGGTGGGTGCCGCACCCCGTCTGTTCGAACTTCGAGACCGTGGTGTAGGTGGTCGCCGGGTAATAGGCGCCGAGGTCGGCCTGTTCCTGGCCATAGGTCGCCTTCTGGATGGCCTGGGCGAAGTCGGCTCGGGGCAACATGTTGCGTTCGATGGCGGCGTCGGTGTGGAACGGGCCGTACGGCAGCCAATTCACACCGTGCTGGGCGTTGGCGTTGCGGGGCCGGTTGGCGGCCGAGGAGATCACCAGGCAGTAGTCGCCGGCGCTATCGAGGCGCATGGCGTTGTCGTCCATTAGGCAGCCGAAGTAGCGGGTCGAAATCGGGTCGTTGGTGCACATCGACCAGTAGCGGAGCTGGCCCATGCCCATCGTCGCGGCGTGCTCGTAGGTCTGGGGGGTGGTCGGGATCCGCGATTGGATCAGGATCACCGGCCCGAAGAAGTCGGCGTTGAGCAGTGCGGTGACGTACTTGTTGTCGAGGTTCTCGAGGAAGCCGCCGCTGGGTAACCGGCTGCTCACCGGGTAGGCGGCGTCCGATGCCCCCTGGCCCGTCGGGCAGGTGCTGTCGGTGCCCTGGACATACGAGCTCGGCAGGTTCAGGAACTTGTGCCAGAGGGGTGGGTTCTTGCCGGGGTAGCAGCCGCCGGGCAGGACGGTCGGGACGCTGGACTGCGCCACGGTGTCGTTGAACTGGTTGCTGGCCAGGGTGTTGCTGTCGTCACATTGCGACGCGTCCCCGATGGGTATGTGCTGCCCGCCCACGTCCAGGGTGACCGAGGGCAGCGGCTCTCCCCCACCGGGCGTGAACCCGCGGTCAGGGCGGTAGGTGCGATAGATCAGGTTGAAGTCGGTCGCGGTGTGGCTCCCGTCCTTGCTCGTGGTGTAGACGGTGTTGTGGCGGTCGTCGGTGCGCTGGCCCGCCACCACCGTCACGGTGTAGCCGCGCTGCGCGTCCGGCAGGTAACGCGCGGCGCCAGGCAGGAACGGGTTGACCCCGCCGGGGTCCGGGTCGATGCTCACGTCGTTGGCCCCGTCGATCGCCTGCGTCTGGGGTGTGTAGGACGTGAAGGAGATGTACCGGGTGTGGGGATACCGCCCGGTGATCGTCAGCGTGCTGCCTGGAGTGGCAGGGATGGGCCCGCCGCCAGGCACGCGGAGGATGAAGTAGTTGGCGTACTGGTCCGGGAACGCGACGTTCGTGACGTCGGTGTACAGCCGCAGGGTCCACGGGCACGTGGGGCCGGAGACGGCTGAGGCGGGGGTGGGCCTGGCGGCGGCGGGGATCGCCAAGGTCGCGGCCAGGGCCACGAGCACGAAACCGCGAACGCTGCGACTCCCCCGCGACGTCATGCCGGCGATGCTACCGACAGCGGCGGGGCTAGGCCCCGGCGAGCTCCCGTCGGCGTTGTTCCCAGAAGTCGAAGCGGCTGCGCAGGCGCTGGTGCTCGGCCTCGAGGATGACCAGGTCGGTGGTCGCGAGCTCGTTGCTCGCGGGCGGCTTCATGCGCGCAATCCGGTCCTTGGTGAAATCGAGCAGGTCCTGCTTGAAGGCGAGCAGCTCCCGATAGACCCCGGCCCAATGCTCGGCATCCTCGAGGTAGGTGGTATCCGGATTCTCCCCGCGCATCAGGCGTTCCTCGTCCCCCGCCTTTTTCGCCGCAACCTCTTCTGGTTGCCGCTGCCCGGAATCCCGCTTCTTGTCCGTCACGGCGGCAGAAGCTTATCCGGTCGGGCAGGCGCCACGGCGAGAAACCGTGCCTGTCACACGAGCTGTTGCAGGGCCGCTCCCCGTCGGGAGCGGCCCGCCGCGCGGTCAGCCCTTCTTGCCCGCCGGGGTGTCGGATGCCATCGGTTGCGGCTTCTTCGGCGCCGTCAGCCTGGCCTGCTCCAGCCTTTCGCCGATCTCGTTCAGTTCCTTTCGGCTCAATGCCTTCGAAACCTCGGGGAAGAGCTCGGTCTCCTCCTCCTCGACATGGTGCCGGACGCTCTCCATCAACACCGTCACCTTGGCGTCGAAGCGCTCGTCGGTGGGCTTCATCTTGTCCAGCTCGCTGAGCGTCCACTTGACGATGTGGTGCTCCTCGAGGCTCTCGAGGACCTCGTCCTCGGTGCTCTCAACCTCACGGCGGGAAGCGGGGTAGAAGACCTCCTCCTCGATGTGCGCGTGCACCGAGAGCTCGGTGATGATCTCCTTCACCACGGCGCCCTTCTCCTGGTGCGCCTCGTCCCCCAACTTCTCGAACCGCTTGAACAACTGCTCGACCTTCTTGTGGTCGTTCTTCAACACGGTGATGGCGTTCATTCGGTCTCCCGCGGCCGGGCCGCACTTTCCTGCCCAGTGCGCTGCGTTACAGCGTCAGTGTCATTCTATATGACAGTTCCTAGGGGGAGGCGGGTGGGTCGTGAGGCCCCTCCCCGCCCGCGCGCTTGGCCTTTTCGTTCTTCGTCACCCACACCAGCAGGGCGGTGAATCCCCCGCCTTCGATGAAGCCGTAGATGATCGAGCTGCCGAGCGGCTGCGCGAAGGGCCCCAGGTTGAGCAAGAACGTCCAGATTCCGAGCACCGGGAAGGCAATGTAGACCTGGGTCCGCGGTTCCAGGGACTCCCACCAGTCACGCATGGTCAAATGCTAAGGGCGGGCCTCAGTAGGGCAGGAAGGTGCTCCCGAAAAGGTAGTGCCAGGAGGTCCAACTGCCGCCCGGCACCGTCTGGTTGACCTGGTCCATGAGGTGGTAGTTGAGGTCCTGGGCGAGCACCTCGAGCTTGCCGTCCACGTCCGTTCCCACCTGCACGGTGCCCACCACCGAGACGTTGTTCACCGGCAGCGGCTGCGGCGGGGTCCAGCCTGCACCGGGCGCGGTCTGCCACATGTGCATGACCGTCCCGTCGGGCTGGGTCGCGAACACCTCCAGGCGGCCGTCGCCGTTGCGGCCGACGGTCGGGTCCCCGGCGATGTTGCCGCCCAGGGAGTACCAGGGTCCCCAGCCACCGCTCGGCGCGGTCTGCCAGATGTGCCAGACCTCGTTGTTGGTGCCCCGGGCGGTTATCTCCAGCCTGCCGTCGCGGTTGGTCGTCTCGCCGGGGGTCCCGACGACCCGGTTGCTCACCGAGGGTGCGCTGAGGTTGTAGAAGAAGCTCCAGCTACCGCTGGGCGCGGTCTGCCAGGCATGCCACATGGCACCGCCGGCATCCACCGCGGCGATCTCCAGGCGCCCGTCACCGTTGCGCCCCGGGGCGACGTCGCTCTTGAACTGGCCGGTCCCGGCAAGCCCCAGCGAGTACCACCCCGTCCATCCACCACCAGGCGCACCCTGCCAGGCGTGGTAGACGCGGCCGTCCGGGCCGGTGGAGAACAGTTCCAGGCGGCCGTCGGTGTTGGTTGCCACCGACGGGATCCCGGTGAATCCGCCGGCCGCCGGGTGCCCAAGGGTGTAGAACGCCGTCCACCCGCCGCCCGGTGCGTTCTGCCAGGAGTGGTAGACGTTGCCGTCCGTGTTGGTGGCGAAGACCTCGAGCCTGCCGTCAGGGTTGATGCCCACCGCCGGGTCACCGGTGAACGCTCCACTGAACGGTGCGCCCAGCGAGGCGAACTGGCCCCACGAGCCGTTCACCGATTGCTCCCACGCGTGCCAGATGGCGCCGTTGGATCCCAGGCCGAAGACCTCCAGGCGCCCGTCCTTGTTGGCGACCATGAGCTGGTGGCCGCTGTTGCGGCCGAACGTGTACTGGTCGCACGGCGTCGTCTGGCCCGCACAGCCGGAGGTGGCGACGTCGGATAGTCCGCCATCGGTGCCCACCCGGACATTGACCAGACTGGGGTCACTGGAACCACGGGCCGGAGCCGTGACGGTCAACGAGCTGTCAGAGCAGCCGGTGAGCCCTGTCGCCGCCGCACTACCGAACGCCACCGAGGTGACCTGGCACGCGCCGGTCCCACCGAAGAACCCGGTGCCTGTGACCGTCACCGAGTTACCGCCGGCGGTGCTGCCCGCATTGGGCGAGACCGCGGTCACGGTCGGCTTGGCGACGTACGTGAACAGGTCATTGGCCGTCGGGGCGGACGAACCAACGTCCGTCGTCACGATGACATGCACGGCCGCCGGGTCGGCATTCGTGTGCGCCGGCGAGACAATGCTGAAGCTGGTGTCCGAGCAGTTGGCCGGGGGCGTGGCGGCGGCGGTCCCGAAGGCCACCCCGATCACGTTGCACGTCCCCGTGCCGCCCATGAAGCCGGTCCCGCTGACTGTAAGCAGGGTGCCGCCCGCCACGGGACCACGGTGGGCGGTCATGCCGGTGACTGTCGGGGGGGCGACGTACGTGAACACGTCAGCCGACGAGGTCGCCGACGGACCTCCCGCGGTGGAGACGACGACGTCGACGCTCGAGGCGTCGGCCGGCGCCTTCGCGGGGCTGGTCACCGTGATCGAGGTGTCCGTGCACGACGCCGGCACGCTCCCGACGGCGGCAGTCCCGAAGGTCACTGAACTGACATCGCAGGCGCCCAGGCCGCCCCTGAACCCGGTCCCGCTGATGACCACCGAGGTGCCACCCGCGACCGGGCCCTTGGTCGGGGCGATGCCGGTCACGGTCGGGGCCACGACGTAGGTGAACTGGTCTGCCGCACCGGTGGACGAGGCACCACCCAGCGTCGTCACGACAACGTCGACGGTGCTGGGGTCGCCTCCGGCCTTGGCCGGGCTGGTCACGGCGATGGACGTGTCGGTGCAGGACCCCGGAATGGTCGCGTTGGCGGTTCCGAACACGATGCTCGACACGTCACAGCTCCCTGTGCCGCCCCGGAACCCGGTGCCGGTGATCGTGACAGCCGTTCCACCGCCAACGGGTCCGCGGTGGACGCTGAGGCCGGTCACGGTCGGGGCCGGGACATATGAGAAGTGGTCGTTTTCACTCGTGGCGGAGGCACCGCCGCCCGTCGTGACCACCACGTCCACGGTGCTCGGGTCACCGCCCGCCTTGGCAGGGCTGACGACGTCAATCGATGTATCGGTGCAGGACCCGGGGACGGTGGCGTTGGCGGTGCCGAAAAGGACGCCGGACACGTCGCAGCTGCCTGTACCGCCCTGGAAGCCGGTGCCGCTGATGGTCACGGCGGTCCCCCCGGTGGCCGGGCCACGATGCACGCTCAGGCCCGTCACGGTCGGCGCGGTCACGTAGGTGAAGTGGTCCGCCGCGTTGGTGGCCGAGGAGCCGCCCTCAGTGGTGACTACCACGTCGACCGTGGCCGGGTCGCCGTTCACCTGGGCCGGGCTGGTGACCGTGATCGAGGTATCCGTGCAGCTGCCCGGGACGCTGGCGACAGGGGCGTTGCCAAATTTGACGGCGCTCACATCACAGGTTCCGAGGCCCCCACGGAAGCCGGTTCCCGTGATCACAACGGACGTGCCCCCGGACGCCGGGCCGCGCGAGACGCCCAGGCCTGTCACCGTCGGAGCCGCGACGTAGCGATATTTGTTCGTCCCTGTCCCGGTGCCGCCGACGGTGCTGACGCTGACGTCGACCAGGCCGGCAGCGTGCGCCGCCGGCACGGCGGTTATGTCGGTGTCATTGTTCACCACGTAGGAGGTCGCGTTCACCCCGCCGAACTTGACGGAGCTGGCGCCGGTGAACCCACTCCCATTCACGTGTACGGGGTTTCCACCCCCGGTCGGGCCCGCCGACGGCGTTACCGACGAGACCACCACCGGCGGAGCGATATAGGTGAACTGGTCGCAGGGCGCGGACGGGCACCCGGACGTGCTGACCGGGGACGTGCCGCCGTCGGTCGTCACCCTGACGTCGACGGTGCCGGCGGCGTGGACCGGGTCCAGGGCGTTGATGTGGGTGTTGTCGGTGACCGTGAAGCTGGAGGCCGCGGTCCCACCGAAGGTCACGCTGAGCACGTTGCCGGCACCCGTGCCGCCGAAGAAGCCCGTGCCAGTGATCGTCAGGGAGTCACCGCCGGCCGTGTTGCCACTGTTGGGCGACACCAGGGTCACCGTTGGCGCGGCGACGTAGGTGAACGCGCTGGCCTGGGTGACGCTCTGGGTGTCGGGGTTGGTGACGCGGACACCGACGGCGCCGGCCGCATGTGCCGGGGTCGTAAGCGTGATGTGGCTGCTGTCGACGACGTTGACCGCGGTCGCGACGCTGTTGGTGCCGCCCGGGTCGAAGGTGACCGTGGCTCCATTCTGGAAGCCGGAGCCGGTGATCGTGAGGTTGGTGCCCCCGCCAACCGGCCCGCGCGTGACCGACAGCGAGTCGATGGCCGGCGGCGCGACGTAGGTGAAGCCATTGGGCTTGGTCGCCGACTGCCCGTCGGTGTTGGCCACGGTGACACCGAACGTCCCGGCTGTCGGGTGCGCACCGGTCGTGGCGGTGATGGTCGAGTCGTTCACAGTGTTGACCGCGGCGGCCGCCCCGCCGATGGTCACGGTGGCGCCGGGAAGGAAGCCCGAGCCGGAGATGGTGATCGCCGTACCACCGGCGGTCGGGCCGCTGGATGGGCTGACCGTAGTGATGGTGGGCGCCGGGACGTAGGTGAACCTGTCGGCCGAGCTGGTGTCGGTGGACCCGCCCACGGTCTTCACCACCACGTCGACCACGTCGCCATCGGCGGCCGCCTTGGCCGGGGAGTTCACCGTGATCACGGTGTCGGTGCAGCTTCCAGGGACGGTCGCGGCGGCTGTGCCGAACTTGATCGAGCTCACGTTGCACGTCGCGCCGCCGCCGAGGAAGCCGGTGCCGTGGATGTCCACACTCGTCCCGCCGGCCTCAGGGCCGGTGCTCGGGCTGAGGCTGGTGACCGTTGGCTTGGCGACATAGAGGAAGGCGTCAGACGCGCCCGGCGTGGACGCCAGCGTGTGGTTGGTGACCACGATGTGGACGCTGCCGGCGCCCTGCGCGGGACTGGTGGCGGACATGTGGGTGTCGTTCGTGACGGTGCACGCCTGCGCGGTCACCAACCCGAACTTGACGTCAGACGGGCAGACCACACCCAGGAACCCCGTGCCAACTATCGAAACGACCGTTCCCCCCGCCACGGGCCCACCTGTCGGGTTGATCGAGGTGATGGTCGGGGCCTGGAAGGCATATGTGTACTTGTCGGCGCCGACAGCCGCCGAGGGGCCTCCGTCGGCCGTGGTCACGATCACGTCAACCGCGACCGGGTCTCCGGGCGTGTACGCCGGGGCGGTGGCGGTCACCTGGGTGTCGCTTCCCGCCGGGGCAAACGCTGCCGCGTGACCACCGAAGGTGATCGATGTGATGTTGGACGTCCCGCTGATGCCCCAGAACCCGGTCCCGCTGATCGTCACCGAGGTACCGCCGGTGGCAGGGCCGGTGGCGGGCTGAAGGTGGGTGACCGTGGGCGCAGCGGCATACGTGAACTTGGAGTTGGCGCTGTTGACCGAGGTGCCGCCGCACGTCTGCACGGTGACGTCGACCACGCCGTTACCCGCGGGGCTCACCACCGTGAGGTGGTTGTCATCGACGACATTGAGCGGGCCCGAGGCGGGGGTGCCGCCGAACTGAATGGAGGCGGCACTCGTGACGTAGGTGAACCCGGAGCCCGTAACGGTGACGGTCGTGCCGCCTGCAGCGGGGCCCCGTGTCGGGCTGACCGCAGTGACGGTTGGAGTGGGCTCGAACGTGAACTGGTCCGCGGTGCCGTTGTTGGCTGATGTCCCGACGGTGTTGGTGACATGGACGTGGACGGCGCCCGCCGCGTGACTCGGGCTGGTGACCGTCGCGTGCGTGTCATCGACCACATGGAACCCAGTGCCGGCCGTGCCGCCATAGTCGGCCGCCGTAGCAGTGGTGAAGTTGGTGCCGGTGATGCTGGTGAGGGTGCCACCGCTGCTGTTGCCGCAGACCGGCGCGACGGCGGTGACCGTGGGACTGCCGACTATGGAGAACGCGGTCATGACGCCGAGGACAAGGAGCATGGCGGTGATCGCCATGACCGCCAGCGCGCGTAGCGCGGTTCTCACGTCAGCCACAATTCCACCCTCCCAATTAGGTCGGCGCAAGTGTGGTCCTGTGGACGGCGCACGTCAACTACTTTGAGCAGAATTCCATGCTGGCAAATCAGCCGCCGCGATTGCGCAATGACAACGATTGCAAAGCAACTCGCCTAGGCTGTCGGCGATGAGCCTCGCCCCCAACCAGTTCCGCGCCGGCCGGTTCCTGATGCTCGCCTTCCTGGCCATCCTGCTGCAGCGAGATGTCGCGGACCTCCTGACGGTCTCTCCCGCCCCGGGGTCACTGCTGGCATCGCAGTTGCTGATCGGCGGCATCTGCCTGGTCTACGGCTGGTTCTGGTTGCGACTCGCGGGGAGCGACGATTGGCGCCGATCCGGCCTGGCGCTGGTGGTCCTCACCGTCCTGGTCACGGTGTTCACGATCCTCGACCCCGGGCGGTCGTACCCGTTCTACTACCCCTACTACTACTGCGCGATCGTGGCCGGCGCCGCGTTCAGCTGGCGGCCCGCGCTGGCCGCCGTCACGGCGATGGTCGCCCTGGCCACGGTGGTAGTGGCCGCCCTGCACGGTCGCGGGGTGGTCGCCCTGGACCTGGTCGTGGTGATGATCCTCCTCGGCCTCGGTTCGGTGGCAGTGAGGCGCCACATCGCCAACTTTGTCCAGCTGCAGATGGCTCGTGACGAGATCCGCCGGCTGGCGGTTGCCGAGGAGCGCTTGAGGCTGGCGCGGGACCTGCACGACCAGCTGGGGCAATCGCTCTCGACGGTGGTCCTGCAGAGCGAGCTCGTGGCCCTGGAGCTGCCGGACGACGCACCGGAGAGCGCGCGGGTACGGGTGCAGACCGTGGTAGATACTGCCAGGACCGCACTGCAGGCGATGCGGGCAGTCGTCGCCGGGTACAGGCAACCCGACCTGGGTGAGGAACTCCAGGAAGCCCGAAGCCTCCTCGAGGCTTCCGGCGTGCGCTGCCAGACCCGCACGACCGAGACCGCCGCGTCGCCCCAGGTCGCCGCGACGCTGGCGTGGGCGGTGCGCGAGGCGGCGACCAACATCCTCCGCCACAGCTCGGCGCACCATGCCGCGATGACTGTCGACCGCGACAACGGCGTCCTGCGCCTGCGTGTGGAGGACGACGGGGTTGGCGACGCCGGCTCGCCGCGAGGCAACGGGCTGGCGGGCATCGAGGAACGGGCCCGGGAGCTCGGGGGAACCGTCAGGGTGGAGTCGCGCGCGGGCCGCGGGTTCGCGCTCACGGTCGAGGTCCCGGCGCAGGCTTGATCCGGGTACTGATCGCGGAGGACCAGGCGCTGCTGCGACAGGCGCTGGCGGACATCCTTGCCAGGGAAGAAGACATCGAGGTCGTCGCCCAGGTCGGGCGCGGCGACGAAGTGATCGGAGCAGCGGAGCGCTCCCGACCCGATGTCGCCCTGATGGACATCGAGATGCCGGGCCAGGATGGCATCTCCGTCATCGACCAGCTGTCCGGCCGGTTTCCCGCCTGTCGCGCGCTGGTCCTGACGGTATTCAACCGGCCCGGGTACCTCCGCAAGGCGCTCGACGCGGGCGCTGCGGGTTTCATCCTCAAGGACGCCTCCCCCACCGACTTGGCCACGGCGATCAGGCGGGTGGCGCGGGGAGAACGGGTTGTCGACCCGGGACTCGCGGTTGCCGCGCTCGCCGACGGAGAGAACCCGCTGACGGCGCGAGAGCAGGAGATCCTGGGCCTGAGCGATGGCGGATCGACCGCGGGCGAGGTGGGACAGCGTCTGGGGATCTCCGAGGGCACGGTGCGCAATCACCTCTCTGTGGCGATCCAGAAGATGCAGGCCAGGACCAAGACCGAAGCCGCCAGGACCGCCCGCGAGAAGGGGTGGCTATAGGGCGAGCGTGACGAACGTCACGCCGCGGCGCGTGACGTTCTGGACTTCCCGACGCGGCGGGGCAGCCGTAGGTTGGTCGCATGAGCGAAATGGAAGGGGCGCTGCCAGGAAAGGCCGGGCTGCCGCCGCCGATGCAGAGTTACATATCATCCGATCGCCGCTGGCGATGGGACGGGTACCAATGGGTCCCGATGTACCCACCATTCAGGTGGCCGGCAGTGGCGACCCCCGCCGATTGGCGGGTCCTCGTGGCGGTCGCCGGCGCGGCGCTGCTGTTCGACTTCGCGGTTCGATCTGGGGCCCTGGGCGTCGGCGCGTCAGGGGTCATCGCCAGCGCCGCACTCATGGTTTGGGCGCGCGTGAGCGGCCGCTGGGCGAGGGGGTGCGCGGCCCTCGCGGCCCTGGCCGGGGTCGGCCTGAGCCTGCGCGCCAGCCCGTGGCTCCAGGCCGGCGACCTGGCCGCCGCCGTGTCACTGCTGGTGATCGCGACCGCGATCGGTAGGGGCGGCAGCCCGTTTGACATCCGCGTCCGCCGGGCGGTCGGCGCAGCCTGGCAAACGTTCCTCCACCTCCTTGCCGCACCGGCGTTCTTGCTGCCTCCGGCTCGGACCGCCGGGGGGAACATGGTCG
Organism: Chloroflexota bacterium; assembly: GCA_034666405.1. Lineage (GTDB taxonomy): Bacteria > Chloroflexota > Dormibacteria > DASZGP01 > DASZGP01 > JAXDLW01. The sequence continues at coordinate 20,276 of JAXDLW010000001.1, forward strand.
GCGGCTCCCGGGACCTGCTGGTCGCGGTGCTGCGGGGCGCCCTAATAGGGATCCCCGTCATCGCGGTGCTGGTTGCGCTGCTGGCCTCGGCCGACCCGGTGTTCGCCTCGTTCCTCAATATCAACATCGACCCGGCCGACCTGAGCCTGCACATCTTTCTCTGGGTCACAGGGGCGTGGCTGGTGGGAGGTCTCCTGAGGGCGGCGTCGGGCGAGCACGTCGACTCGCCGACGCGGGCGTCGTGGCAGCTCGGCGCTCCTGAGGTGATCACCGCATTGGTGCTCCTCGACCTGGTCTTCGTGGCATTCGCGCTGGCGCAGCTTGCCAGCGCCCTCGGCGCGGGAGGCGATGCCCTCCGTGCGGCCGGCGTGACCTACAGCGATTACGCCCGGTCGGGTTTCTTCCAACTCCTCTGGGTCGCCGGCATCACCTTCGTATCGCTCCTGGCCCTCGCGGCACTGGTGCGGGCTGAATCACCGACCTCTCGGAAGGCGTTCAAAGTGCTGGGGCTGGTTGCCGTCGCCCTCACCCTCGTCATCCTGGCAGTGGCCTGGCGCCGGCTGGCCCTGTACGAGGACGCCTATGGCTGGACCATGCTGCGCTTCTACAGCCACGCCTTCGCGGCGTGGATCGCGGTGGCCTTCTGCCTGCTCGCGGCCTGGATTGCCGGGACCAGGCCTGACCGCCGCACCTGGATCTACGGCGCGACCGCGACCGCCGGGCTCGGCGCGCTCCTGGTCCTGAACCTTGTCAACCCGGAGGCCCTGGTGGTGCGCTTCAACGTGGCGCGCTCGGACACCGCCACCTTCGATCCGCAGTACCTGGGCGGGCTGTCGTCTGACGCCGTGGCGGAGTCGCTCAGCCCGGACGTACCGGGGCGATTTGCCGTCCGGCTCCGCGCCGCGGCCTGCTCCGCCATCCCACTGTCGCGTGACTGGGCGGCGCTGAACCTCTCGTCAGTTACGGCCGACGTGCGGCGAAGGGAGGCATGCCGCTAGCGCACGGGTTATGACGTGCTCCACGTCGCGGTGGCGGTCGAATACAGGGGGCGTCCGGTGGGTCGGTAGACCTGGATCGTCACTCCCGCCCGGGTGGCTCTCGAATCGACAAGTTCCAGAGCCAGGTCCTGACCGTTTTCAGGGAACAGCCGCGCGCCCTGGCCGATGACCACAGGGAAGGTGAACAGCGTGAGCTCGTCGACGAGATCGTTGTCAAGCAGCCAACGTAAGAGGACGCCGCTCCCCTGCACCTGCAGTTCGCGTCCCGGTTTGGCTTTGAGCTCGCGCACCGCGGCCGCGAGCTCGCTGGAGAGAACAGTCGTGTTCGTCCACCGCGGGGCCGTGAGCGTGCTCGATGCGACGTACTTGGGCTTTATGTTCAATGCCGTCCAGATCGGGCTGTCCCCCGGGTCGTCCCACGTGCCCCACGAGCCCGCGAAGATCTCGTACGTCCGGCGGCCGAACAGGAAAGCGTCGGCACGCAGGAAGATCTCGTCCATGAGCGTCCCAGCTTCCTCGTCGAAGTGGGCCCATCCCCCGCGCTCGAACACGCCGCGCCCGTCCTCCTCCGGCCCGCCCGGCGCCTGCATCACTCCGTCGACGGAGACCTGCGTCGTGGTCGTCAGTTTCATGGTGGCAGCTCCCTCCCTGCTGATCCTGTCGTTGGTTGGCTGGTTGACATTGACACAACAGCTCTCCGCCTGACCCAGGGCTGGAGGAATGGAGTCTGTTGCTGACTCCCGCCCGGTCAGCGACCTCTCAGCCGAATGCGAATGGATTCAGAATCCAGGGGCGTGGAGCCCACTTCGGGACTTGAACCCGAGACCTCTTCCTTACCAAGGAAGTGCTCTACCGCTGAGCTAAGTGGGCCCGGAAGGGTGGTGGGCAGGGAGGGATTCGAACCCCCGAAGGCAAAGCCGTCTGATCTACAGTCAGATGCGTTTAACCACTTCGCTACCTACCCACGGCAGCGCCCCGGCGGGACAGCCGCAAGGTTAGCATCCGCTCCACCCATGCCGGGCGGTACCCGTGGGCGACAATAGCGGCCGTGAAGACCCGGCGGCTGAAACCGGCGCTGCGAGGGGGACTCCTGCTCTCGGCGGTCCTCGTCGGGGCCCTGGCCAGCCAGCCCGCCATGGCCGCTGTGCCCGCCTGGCCGACCTACCACCTCAACAACAACCGCGACGGCAACAACACCGCCGAGGGCCCCTTCAGCCCCGGGTCAACCCCCGCGTGGCAGAAGGGCCTGGACGGCGCCATATACGCCGAGCCCCTGGTGCTGGGCAACCAGGTCCTGGTGGCCACCGAGGAGGACACCGTTTATTCGCTCGACATCCACACCGGGGCGGTGAATTGGTCGCAGCAGGTAAGGACCCCCTCCGGGTCATCTGTTCCGCTGTTCCCGGTGTCCCAGCAGGCCCAGAGCGGGTGCGGCAACATCTTCCCGCTGGGAGTCACCGGCACCCCGGTCATCGACCCTGCCAACAACCAGCTGTATGTGGTGGCGGCCGCCTGGGACGGCGTCCACAACACCTCGATCCACCACTACTTCTGGGCGCTGGACCTGGGCGCCGGCGGCAACCCGGTGGTGGCCGGGGTCGTCGTCGATGGCCCGGCCAACCAGGGATTCGACCCGCACAACGAGCAGCAGCGATCGGCGCTGGCGCTGCGCGACGGCCATGTCTATGTAACCTACGGCGGCCTCGCCGGGGACTGCTTCGCGTACAACGGGTGGATCGTCCGGATCGACGAGAACGGCACCGGGATCCTCAGCCTCAACGTCACGCTGGCGGCGGGCCTCGGACAGCGGGGTGGGATCTGGGCGCCGAGTGGCCCGGCGATCGACGCCGCGGGGAACATCTACGTCGCCACCGGCAACGGCAATACGCTGGACAACAGCCAGCCCAGCGACCTCAGCGACAGCGTGGTCAAGTTGTCCCCCACCCTGGCGGTCCTCGACCATTTCACCCCCACCAACTGGGGCGATGAGAACCGCGCCGACCTCGACCTCGGCGCCAACTCCCCACTCCTCCTGTCCGGGGGACTGCTGTACCAGGGCGGTAAGACCGGGGCCTACCTGCTGAATACCGCCAGCCTGGGCGGCGGCAACGACAAGGGCGGCCAGCTTTTCTTCAGCAGCATCTGCGCGGGGTTCGCGGGCAACGCCTACGACGCCGCGACCGACGTGATCTACGCGGCGTGCAACGACGGCGTCCGGGCACTCCAGGTGCACCGCGCCAACACCGGGTCCTGCAGCACCACGACGACCCCCTGCTTCACGGTCAAATGGCGAGGGCCAGGGGATGCCAGCGCCCCGCCGATCCTCGCGGGCGGGAAGCTCTGGGTCCGGGGGCGGACGTTCGGCTACAACTCCAACAACCCCCCGACCACCAAGCTGTATGGCCTCGATCCCGCCTCGGGAGACGCGACCGTAGAGCTCAACGGGATCGACGCCTCGGCCCATTTCGGAACGCCGACGCTCATCTCGGGAACCCTCATCATCGGGTCGGGGTCCACCCTGTTCGCCTACACTCGACCGCCCCTCAACTGGTACCCACTCGGCGGCACCTTCGTGGGCCGCACCGCGGTCGGGACGAACGGAGACGGGCGCCTCGAGGGCTTTGCGCGCGCGGCCGGCGGCGCCATCGCCCACGGCTGGCAGACGGCGCCGAGCGGCGGCTGGACGGCGTGGTATCCACTGGGGGGCGCGCTTGCCGGCGACCCGACCGTGGCCACCAACCGGGACGGCCGGCTGGAGGTGTTCGCGGTAGGCAATGACGGCCGCCTGTGGCATGCCTGGCAGGTCGCACCGAGCAGCTCCTGGACCGCCTGGTACCCGCTCGGCGGCTCGTTCACCGGTAGACCGGCAGTCGAGGTCAACCGCGACGGCCGCCTTGAAGTATTCCTCCATGGCACCGACAACGCGGTATGGCATATCTGGCAGGACGCCCCGGGTCAGGGCTGGACAGCGCCCGTCTCGCTGGGTGGCACCACGGCGAACGACCCGGCGGTCGGGCTCAACAACGATGGTCGGATCGAGGCCGTGGCACGGCGCTCGGACAACACCACCTGGCACACCTGGCAGGTCTCGCCCGGCGGTGGCTGGACCGACTGGTACTCCCTGGGAGGGTCGACCACCGGCGCGCCGGCAGTCCTGGGCAACACCGACGGCCGGCTCGAGGTCTTCGGTCTCGGAGTCGACCACACCGTCGCCCACACCTGGCAGACCGCGCCGAGCGGCGGTTGGGGTGGCTTCCAGTCATTGGGAGGCAACTTCACGGTCGACCCGACCACCACCCGCAACCGGGATGGCCGGCTCGAGGCCTTTGCGGTGGACGCCGCGGGCCTGGCCTGGCACAACCCCCAGGCGTCGCCGGGCGGTGGCTGGTCCGGCTGGGCTTCCCTGCCCGTTTTCGCGTCGGCCGCGCAGCCCTCGGTTGGTATGAACGCGGATGGCCGCCTCGAGTTGCTCGACCGTTCGTCGGACGGCAGCACCTGGCACGACTGGCAAAAGACTCCCGGTCACAACTGGTGATGGAGCCGGCGGCCAGATTCGAACTGGCGGCCGGCGGTTTACAAATGGGACCCCGCTGAACTCGGACATAGGCCTCGTATTCCGCCGGGGCTCAGGTCAATCGCGTCAAGGACCGCTAAGAGCACCGGGGTCCGCAGTCTAGGCAGTCTGATTGGCGGTCTAATGCGGGATCATCGACGGCATGGAAAAGCCACACCGCATCATGGCCACGTACACCAACTGGGAGACAGGCAAGGGGCCGGGCGTCGCCCACCTCAGCTGCCTCTGCGGGTCTTGGTCGAGTTCGGGTCAGGACCTCGACCAGCTGACCCGAGAGATGAAAGACCACGATGCCGGAGCCGCCGGCGTCTTCCTGGGTAAACACCCGAACTGGTCTGGCCCGCTCCAGGGAGAATGAAAAGGACCCGGCGCGGGCCGCGGTCATCCGCGCCGAGATCCGGGCGCCGGTGGCGGAGCTGGAGCTTCGAGGAGCGGACGACGACCAACGACTAGGGCCATAGGTTCGAGGCTAGCTGAGCCGGCCGCGGGCCGGAGGTCGATCTGGGGATCTCTCTAGGTGGTGGACCTAGCCGTCTCGCGGACGAGCAAATCCGCCATAACTGCGGCTTCCATGCGCTCCAGCAACTCGTCTGTCCGTGCGAGTCGCGCCACCGCACGGTCTATGAGCAGAAGAAGCGTTCTCGCCAAGATAACCGGCTCCGGATCGATCAATCCGTCTGCGCGATCCATGAACGGAACGCCCTTCAGTAGAAGGGTGACGGTGACCCGCCCCAACGTTTGCAGGACGCCTGAGCCGACCTCGGCAAATCCGTGGTTGGTGCCCATCACGCGGAGCATTACCTCGCCCCGAAACTCGATCCGGTTCAGCCGCAGACCTTTGGAGCCAGCGTGGAGACGGTGATTTCCGAAGCTGCGGTAGGGGCTGAAATGTGCGAGGCCGGCATCCTTCTCTAGGTCGGCGATGCTGGGAGCGTCTCGTGAGCGCCCGGCAACCGCTCCCACGGCCCAGCCGTATGCCGGGGCGATTGCGTTTCCATGTTTGGCACGAGCCGCGGCAGCAGCCTGCCGAATGGCCACCATCTCTGTCGCGGTGTACGGCTTCTGACCCAGCTGAGCCGCGTG
>JAXDLW010000002.1:0-66475 GCA_034666405.1 Chloroflexota bacterium
GCCAGGCCCCCCACCACCCAGGCGCCGGTACCACTGGCGTAGCTGCCCTGGGAGGGCGTGGCCGAAACGAACGTGAGGCCGGCCGGCAGGAGATCGGTGACCACCACGCCAGTGGCCGCCGACGGGCCGTTGTTGGTCGCAGTGACCGTGAAGATGACATTGGTGCCCACGTTGGGGCTGGCGCTGTTGACGATCTTGGTCACCGCGATGTCCGCCTGCTGGCCGTTGACCGAAGCGCTGGCACTGTCGTTGCCGGGCGTCGGGTCGGGCTGGTCGGCCCCGGTACGGGTGGCGGTGTTGGTCTTGTTCCCGGGCGTGGCCACGGTGGCCACGACCTGGAGCGTGGCGCTGACCCCGTTGGCCAGGCCGCCCACCGTCCAGGTCCCGGTGACGTTGTTGTACGCCCCCTGGGAGGGGGTCGCCGACACAAAGACCAACCCGGCCGGGAGGGGGTCCGCGACCACCACCCCGGTCGCCGCCGAGGGCCCGTTGTTGGCCGCCGTCACCGTGAAGGTGACGTTCGTCCCCACGTTCGGCGCCGCGTTGTTCACCGTCTTGGTGATCGCGATGTCAGCCTGCTGCCCCGTCACCGAGGCCGATGCGGAGTCGTTGGCCGGGGTCCCGTCGGGCTGGTCGCCGGCGGTCCTCGTTGCCGTGTTGGTCTTGAGTCCGGGGGTCGTGACCGTGGCCACCACTGAAAGGGTCTTGACCGCCCCGTTGGCGATCGCCCCGATGGTCCAGGCCCCGGTGCCGCTCGCATAGCTCCCCTGCGACTGTGCTGCGGACACGAACGTGAGGCCCACCGGGAGGACGTCGGTGACCACCACCCCGGTCGCGCCGGAGGGGCCGTTGTTGGTCGCGGTGATGGTGAAGGTGACGTTGGTGCCCACGTTGGGGGTCGGGTTGCTGACGGTCTTGGTCACGGCGATATCGGCCAGCTGGCCGTTCACCGAAGCCGAGGCGCTGTCATTTGCCGCGACGTTGTCAGCCTGGTTCCCCGCGGTCCTGGTGGCCGTGTTGGTCAAGGTCCCCGGCTGGGTCACGGTCGCCACCAGCAGCAGGGTCGTGGCCGCGCCGTTGGCGATCGCCCCGATATTCCAGGCCCCGGTGCCGCTGGTATAGGTGCCCTGCGAAGGCGTTGCGGACACGAAGGTGAGGCCGGCCGGCAGCAAGTCGGTGACCACCACCCCGGTGGCGTTGCTCGGGCCGTTGTTGGTCGCCGTCACTGTGAACGTGACGTTCGTCCCGACGTTGGGGGTGGCGTTGTCGACGATCTTGGTGACCCCGATGTCGGCCTGCTGCCCGTTCACGGATGCCGACGCACTGTCGTTCCCCGGCGTCGGGTCAGGCTGGTTCCCGGCCGTGCGAGTGGCGGTGTTGGTCTTGTTCCCCGGTGTCGCCACGGTGGCCACGAGCTGCAGGGTGACGCTGCCGCCGTTCGCCACGGCCCCGATGGCCCAGGCACCGGTGCCGCTGTTGTAGGCCCCCTGGGAGGGGGTGGATGACACGAACTTGAGGCCGGCGGGCAGCAGGTCGGTCACAACCACCCCCGTGGCCGCCGAGGGCCCGTTGTTCGTCGCGGTCACGGTGAAGGTGACGTTGGTCCCGACGTTGGGGGTGGCGTTGTCGACGATCTTGGTCACCCCGATGTCGGCCTGCTGGCCGTTCACGGATGCCGACGCGCTGTCGTTCCCCGGGGTTGGGTCAGGCTGGTTTCCGGCCGTGCGAGTCGCGGTGTTGGTCTTGTTCCCCGGGGTGGCCACGGTGGCCACGACCTGCAGGGTCGCGCTGGCGCCGTTGGCCAGGGCGCCGACCGCCCATGCCCCGGTGCCGCTGGCATACGTCCCCTGCGAAGGCGTCGCCGACACGAACGTCAGCCCGGCCGGCAGGAGGTCGGTCACCACCACCCCGGTCGCGGCGGAGGGCCCGTTGTTGGTGGCCGTGACGGTGAAGGTGACATTGGTCCCGACATTCGGGGCGGCGTTGTCGACCGTCTTGGCAACAGCGATGTCTGCCTGAAGGCCGTTGACGGCGGCGCTGGCGCTGTCGTTCCCCGGGGTCGGGTCGGGCTCGGTCTCGGCGGACTTGGTGGCGGTGTTGGTGTGCGCTCCGGGCGTGGCCACCGTGGCCACCAGTTGGAGGGTCGGCGCCTGGCCGTTGTTGATCGCCCCGATGTTCCAGGTGCCGGTGCCCGAGGTGTAGGTCCCCTGTGATGGGGTTGCGGACACGAACGTCAGGCCCGCGGGAAGCAGGTCGCCGACCTGGACCCCGGTGGCGTTGCTGGGCCCGTTGTTGGTCGCGGTGATCGTGAAGGTGACGTTCGTGGCCACGTTGGCATTCGGGGCGCTGACCGTCTTGGTGATGGCGATGTCAGCACTCGAGGTGACCGTTGCCGGGCCGTCCGTCGCGGTGTCGTTGGCGGTGTTGATCTCGCCCCCGCCGGCGACCGTCGCGGTGTTGGTGACGGTTGCCGGGGCCCCCTGGAGAACGTTCACCGAGATGGTGATCGCCGGGTAGGACTGGCCTGTCGGAAGGACATCATTGCGAGTGCAGCTGATGTTCTGGCCGGCGGGCGCGGGGCACGTCCAGCCGCTGCCGGCTGCCGCGGTCGGGGTGAGCCCCGCCGGGAGTGTGTCGGTAACCGTCACGGTGCCGCTGGTGGCTGCAGAACCCGAGTTGGTCGCGACCAGCGAATAGCTCGCCGGCGAGCCCCGAACGAAGGTACCGGGGTGGGTCTTGACGATGGTCATGTCCGGTGCCACGAGCGTCACGTTGTCCGGGGTCCCGGCTCCAGGCGTGTACTGGGAGGTGATCGTTCCGCCCGCCACGGCCCGAGTGGGGTCGCTGTATGTGGCCCGGGCAGGGTTCTGGTAGGTGCCGAGGGCCACGCCGGCGGCGATGGCTGCCGAAAAGGTGACCTGGACCTGGCCCCCGCCCGGGATGGTGAAGCTGCTCCAGGCGGGCACCGCGGCGCCGCCGGCCGGGTTGGTGACGGTCGGTCGGGTGGCCCCGCCCGAGAGCGTCACGGCGGAGGTGGCGGAGTAGGTGAAGCCGGCAGGCAGGGTATCGGCGATTGAGACGTTGATCGCATCACCGAGGCCCGAGGCGTTGGCGACGGTGATCGTGTATGTCGCGCTGCTCCCGGAGGTGGTCTGCACCACGGAGGGGGTGCTGGTGGCCTTGGTCACGGTGAGCTGGGGCAGGCAGGTCGCGCCGGGCGACGCGCCGGGGGTGCTCGCCAGGGTCGCCGTGGCCGTCGTCCCCGCCGCGCCCGGCGTGGCGCCGTAAGCGTCGTTCGCCACTGTGGTGATCCCGTTGGCGCCGGCCAGCACGGTCTGGGCGGTGGGGGCGCTGGAGGTCACGATCACCCCGCCGCCGCCACCGCCGCCAGGACCGTGCCGGTTGCCGGGGAATGCGCCCGCGGCCTGGGCGTTCCAGGTGTCGCCGCCTCGGCCACCGTCGGCGTGGATCGTGAGGCCGGTGAGCGGCACGCCGGGCGGCGCCGCGACGACTATGCTGCCGCCGGCGCCACCGCCTCCACCGCCGTCGTTCAGGGTGTTGTTGTAGGCGACCTCGCCACTCGCGTTGATCGTGCCCGCGCCGCTGACGGCGCCCACGCGCAGGAGCACGGCGCCACCACCGCCGTTGCCCGCGCTCGCCTGCAGGTCACCGGTGTCGTTGTTCTTGCTGCCGGCCCCTCCCCCGCCTCCCAGGAACAGACGCGCCACGCCACCCGGGACGGACGACCCGCCGAACCCCCCGATGTCGAGGTTGCTGCGCCACGTATGCCCGCCGTGACCGCCGCCCCCGCCGTTGGCGCCGCCGCCGCCGCCCGAGTTCTCCTCGTTGATGTTCACGGCCCCGTCGGTGCCGCCGCCGCCCGCGTTCCCGGGTGCGCCGCGGGCGAAGCTGCCGTTCGGCAGGGCGTCGATGCCGTTGTCGACGGTCGTCAGGGTGACCGGGTCGAAGGTACAGCGGGGGGTGCCGGCTATGCCCCCACCCTTGGAGCCGTGGGCGCCCGCCTGGGGATCGCCGGCGAAGGCCGTGGTCGGCGCCGGGGCGGTGTAATCGGTGTTGCTGCGGGCAGCGTCACCGTTCAGCTGGCGGCCGGCGCCGCCGCGGAAGCCAAGCCCCTGCATGCTGAGCGTGGCGGCGTTGAGGTTTAGCGTTCCCGCCACGTCGAGGGCCAGGACGCCACCCGTGTTGCCATCCCAGTTGGCGGCGGTGAGGCCGTTGCTGATGCTGGCTGCAGAGTACTGCGGGACCCTGACCACCTGGAACTTCTGCTGGGTCTGGTTGGCGGTGGTGGCGACGGCGTGGTAGTCGTTGACGAGGCCGCCGGCGTTGGCGCCGCTGATGGGCACCGCCCCGGCGACCACCGGCCCGGTCGCCCGAACGTATTCGTACAGGCCGCTGCTGCGGAGCCCGGTGTTGCCCGTGGCCGGGTCGCCGGCCACGCCGTCACCGTACGAGCTGCTGTTGGTCGAGTTGATGGTCGCGTCCTGGACCTGGATCACGAGCAGCATGTCGCCCGCCGCGATCGCCGCGCCGCCCCCCGCGCGGGCAGCGCCGACCGAGATCGACTTCGCGCCGGCGGCGACACTCGCGGTCGCCGGGTAGTAACTGTTGACTATCCCGGTCAGGGGAGCGGCCGGGGGGCCGTCCCCGCCCGGCACCGCGCAGATCGCCGGGGCGGCCTGGGCCACCAGGGGCAGGAGGGCGAAGAACCCGGCAACCTGCGCCAGCAGTAGGGCAACCGTGAGCACTGAGGCTCGGGCGCGCCGTCGCTGTGGGCCGTTGGCTCTCACGGTCGCGCGGCCTCCCCCACAGCTTGGCGCTGCAAAACGTTCGGCGATGAACTCGGCCTGAACTCGGACGCAGTGTAAATGTGGTGTTCCGGACCGGTCAACGCTGAGGAGTGTAAATGTTCGTTAATCGGGGCCCGGCATGGCACCGCGGGCCATCAGCCGTGAAAAGACCCGGTGCGTTACCCTCGAGGCAGGTTTCCACCGTGGAAAATGACGACCACTTCACCACCCCCCCGTATGCGGATGGCGCCCCGGGCGCACTGCCGGCGGCAGCCGCTGCCCCGCCGCGTCCGCACCCGGAGCACCGGCGGCTCCCCCTGGACCTCGTCGAGCTGGATCCCAGCCAGCCCCGCCGTGATGCCCGCACCGGCGTCGAGGACCTGGCGACCTCGATGAGCCAGAACGGCCTGCTCCAACCCGTCGTCGTGGCCGGCTGGCCGGACGCCACACGGGCAGGCCACTTCCGGGTGGTGGCCGGCGAGAGGCGGGTGCGGGCGGCACGATCGCTGGGGTGGTCCGAGATCGACGTGTTCATCCTCGCGCCGGGCGCTCGCCGCTTCGTGCTGGCGGTCACCGAGAACATCCAGCGCCGCGCCCTGAGCAAGCCGGAACGCAAACATGCGTTCGAGCGCATCCTCGACGAGTGCGGCGGTGACAAGGCGGCGGCGGCGGCGCTGCTGGGCGTCTCCCAGACCACGTTCTATCGCACGATCGCCGAGGCCGACGGCGAGGGCTACGCCAACTGGTCTCCGCGTGGCTCGCTGCGACGGCTCGAGAAGAGCGCGCTGGCGATGCCCCCGAGCCGTCGCGCCGAGCTCGCCGGGGAGCTCAGGACGCTGGCGGATCGCCTGGAGTCGGCCGGGTAAATCAGACCGGGAGCGCGTCTCCCAGGCGCGTCCTGAGGTGTTCGACCGCGGCCCGCTGCAGCCGGGAGACGTGCATCTGCGAGATCCCGAGGCGGCGCGCGACCTCGCTCTGCGGCAGCTCCTCGACGAAGCGCAGGTACACGATCTGGCGCTCGCGCGGAGTGAGGTGCTCCATGGCGCTGTCCAGCAGGTCGCGCACCTCGACCCGCTCCAGGTTCTCGTCGGGGGTGCCCAGCCGGTCACCCAGGCTGCGACCCTCGGCGCCGTCCTCGGCGACGTCGACCGGGGCGTCCAGCGGGACCGTCTGGCGGGCGGGGCTGGCTTCGTAAGCCTCGAGGATCTCCTCGACGCTGGTGTTCATCGCGTGCGCCAGCTCCTGCACGCTAGGGGGGCGTCCGAGCTCCGCCTGGAGGCGCTCGCCGGTTGCCCGCGCCCGTTGGTTGACCTCCTGCAGGCGCCGTGGGATCCGCACCGCCCAGCTCTTGTCCCGGAAGTAGCGCTTGATCTCCCCCACGATCGTGGGGGTGGCGAAGGTGGAGAACTCCAGGCCCCTCTCGGGGTCGAAGCGCTCGATCGCCATCAGGAGGCCGACGAAACCAACCTGGACGATGTCCTCGATGGGCTCGCCGCGTCCGGCGAACTTGCGGGCCAGGAAATACACGAGGTTGGTGTACGCATCGACCAGTTGCTGGCGCGCGGCCGCATCGGCGGTCGACTGGTAGCGGCGAAACAGCTCACGCTGCTCGTCGGTGGTGCTGCGGGGACCCGGTTCAGTGGCGGTCAGTCGGCGAGGTACTTGACCATCCGCATGCGCACGCTTCCGCGCGCGTCGACGTTGTAGCGAAGCTCGTCGACGAAGAGGCGGATCATGTTGACGGCGACATCCTCGAGCTGCTGGCCGCTCATCGCCTCGACCGCCTCCTCGGGGCCGCGGGTGGCCGCCCCCTGGCGTCCGTACTTGAGGCGCTCGACCTCCTGCTGCGCCCTGATGCGCTCCTGGCGCTCTATCTCCACCTCGCGGGAGAGCCTCGCGGCGGTGCGCCTCATGGTCTCGACCTGGCGCACCTCGTCGTCGGCGGCGGCGACGCGGTTGGGGAGGCTCTTGACCTCGACCTCCATCCCCCCGGGGACCAGCCGGAACGTGAGCTTCAAGAGCGCGTTGCCGTCACCCCACATCCGGTCGCCTGCGGCAATGCCCTTCTCACAGGCCTGCGCCACCGCGATGTTGAGATCGTCGATGGCTTCGAGCCCGAACCCGGCGCACGTGCCGAGCGCGCTCGCGGCGCGCTTCGCCACAACCACGAATGCCGCCTGCGCAGGGATCTTCAACTCGGTAACGGCCGTGCGGGGTCGCGTGACCCTGTTCAAGTGCTCCACCTCCAGGTCCGGGTTATTCGGAGGCCTGGGCAGCCTCCCCCGTCCGGAGCGACGCGTTGCGGCGCTGTAGCGCCGGCGTCAGGTCGATCGTCTCGGGGGCGGTTAGCTCGTCGTCTCTGTCCATGCCGTCTCGCCTTATCAGATACCCCAGCGCGATACCGGCCAAACCCCCAAGCGCCACCCCCAGGGCGAATTCCTGCCTGTCCATGCGTGCAACCTCCTACCTACCAGCGCCCTGAGCGACCATCATAGCCCGGGCCCGGCAGGGGTCAGCGCTTGCCGGCTCGACGGCCGACGAGAACCCCCACGGCCCAGGCCAGCGCGCCCACACCGATGAGGGTGCGGGCCTTGCCCACCCGCTCCCGGGCCGCGGCCAGTCCCGCGATGCCGGCGTTGGCCTCCTCGGCCATCTCCGGGGTCAGGACCTCCACGCCGTCGTCGGCCACGGACCCGCCGTGCTCGGACTCGTCAGGGGTGGAATCGCCGGGCTTGGCGTCGCCGGCGGTGGCGGTATCGATCCTTCTCGGGTAGTTGCTGGTGGGCGACCCGACGACCAGCCGTTCGCCCTCCGGCCCGGACTGCGGCGGGGCCATGGCGGCGGCCCGGTCTGGCTGCTCCACCGGCAGCGGGTAGAGAACGGCGTTGAACTCGACGCCGATCATGGTGATGATGCCCAGGAAGAAGAAGAAGGTCATCAACAGGAACATCAGGCCGAACTGGGGGCCGTAGGCGCTGAGGCCCTTGTTGATGCCGAGGTAGACCGGGAAGAGCAGGGTCAACGCCTCGAAGAGCGTGCCGGCCAGCAGGGCCCCGGGCCAGACCTGGGCGAAGCGCTGCCGGCGGTTGGGGACCACGAAGTAGATGGCGAGGAACAGCAGCAGGCCTGCCACGACGCCAGTCGCGACCTGGATGACCCAGACGACGGCGCCCGAGCGGATCCCCGCGGGGGCGAACGGCAGTTTGCTGAGGATGGGCAGAATCGCCGAGGTGCCCACCGCGACCCCCGCGAGCACCGTGAAGACCAGGATCATCCCGAAAGACATCAACTTCTGCTTGAGGAAGCCGCGGGGCCTGGTGTGGTAGATGATCGCGAACGCCTGCTCCATCGCCCCGAAGAGGGCCGAACCGCCGACCAGCAGGCCGGCGAAGCCCACGATCGCGAGGGGACCGCTCTGGCGCTGGAACCCCTTCAAGGCGGTGACGGCATCGGCTTGCGCCTGGGGCGTGGGCATGATCGCCAGGATGTTCTGGTAGAGGTGGTCGGAGGCCACCCCGGCCGTGCTCATCACCAGGCCGAGGATCGAGACCATCACCAGGATCATTGGGAAGAGCGCCAGCAGCGCGCTCCAGGCGATCTGCACCGCCCAGTTGATGGCCTTGTCCTCGGTGAACTTGAGCGCCAGCTTGCCAACCAGCGACTGCCTGGCCCGCTCGACGCTCATGCCGGTCGCGTTACTGCCCCTGCGCGCCGGTGCACTGATCGTCGCCATACAGTAACGCTATCACATTAGCTGCTAGCGTCAGGCCGAGGGCTCGCGCAAGAACCGGTTGCCGAGGAGCTGGAAGGCGGTGGTGATCGCCAGGTCCCACCCTGCATGCAGGTCGCCGATCCTGGGGCCCTGCGCCAGCAGCCTTCCCGCCAGCTCCCCGAGCGCGACGCCGGCAACGGCCAGGATCACCCGGCGCAGGTACGTGATCCGCCGGGGGAACAGGGTGTGGAAGAACTGGGCCAGGATCGCGACGGCCAGCAGCGCGAGGACGACGACCGGGGGCATCAGCCCGCGCCGGGGTCGCCTGTCTGCCCGGGTCGGGCCCGGAGCGCCAGCCCCAGCTCCGTGAGCTGCGCGGCGTCGACCGAGGACGGGGTCCCCGCCATCAGGTCCTGCCCCTGCTGGGTCTTGGGGAAGGCGATCACCTGGCGGATGTCGTCCTCACCGCAGAGCAGCCGGACGATCCGGTCGATGCCGGGGGCGAACCCGCCGTGCGGCGGCGTCCCGTACTGCAGGGCTTCGAGGAAGAACCCGAACCGGGCCTCGGCCTCCTCGGGGGTGATGCCGAGCGCGGCGAATACCCGCGACTGCACCTGGCTGTCGTGGATCCGCAGGCTGCCGCTGCTCAGCTCGAGCCCGTTGCAGACGATGTCGTAGGCGATCGACCGGACCTTCAGGGGGTCGGTCTCAAGCAATGGCAGGTCCTCGTCGTACGGCCGCGTGAAGGGGTGGTGCATGGCGTCGGCGCGCTGCTCGGTCGCGTTCCATTCGAACATCGGGAACTCGGTGACCCAGAACATGTCCCACTCGCGGTCGGGCTTGACGCCGATGCGGCGGGCGATCTCGAGGCGCATGAAGCCCAGGAGTGTGGCGGCCTCCTTCTCCGCGCCGGCCGCGAAAATGACGATGTCGCCCTGCTTCGCGCCGGTGGCCGCGGCTGCCGCCGCCTGCTCCTCGGCCGAGGTGTTGTTGGCGACCGGCCCCGATGGCTCGGCCGTCACCGGCAACCATGCCAGGCCGCGGGCGCCGAGGCCCCGGGCGTACTCCACCCAGGCGTCGATCTCCCGCCGCGGCTGCCCCGCCCCGCCGGGCACCGCGAGGCCACGGACCACACCGCCGTCCGCAATCGTCCCGGAGAAGACCTTGAAGGCGGACTGCCGGAACACATCACTGAGGTCGGCGATCTCCATCCCGATGCGCCGGTCCGGCTTGTCACTGCCGTACCGGTTCATCGCCTCGTGGTACGTGAGCCGTTCGAACGGGGTCTTCAGCTCCGCCCCGACCAGCGCCCACAGCCGCGCGAACATCGGCTCCATCAGGGCGAAGATCTCCTCCTGGCTGGTGAACGAGATCTCGAAGTCCAGCTGGGTGAACTCCAGCTGGCGGTCGGCACGGAGGTCCTCGTCGCGGAAGCAGCGCGCGATCTGGTAATAGCGCTCGACGCCCGCGATCATCAGCAGCTGCTTGAGCGTCTGGGGTGATTGCGGCAGGGCGTAGAAGTCACCGGGGTGGAGCCGGCTGGGGACGAGGAAGTCGCGGGCGCCCTCGGGGGTGGTCTTGTAGAGGATCGGGGTCTCGACCTCGAGGAACCCGTTCTCGTCCATGTAGTCGCGGATGGTCTTGTTCACCCGGTGGCGCAGGCGGAGGTTGCGCTGCATCCGCTCACGCCGCAGGTCGAGGTAGCGGTAGCGCATGCGGATCCGCTCGTCGACGTTGGTCTCCTCGTTCACCGGGAACGGCGGCGTCTTGGCCTGCGAGAGGACCCTGGTGGATGTCGCCACCACCTCGATCTCCCCGGTCGGCATGTCGGGGTTGACGGCGTCCGCGGGCCGCCTGCGAACCTCGCCCTCGATCTCGACGACGTATTCCAGCCTGAAGGTGTCGGCGACGCCGTGGGCCTCGGGCTGGGACTCGGGGTTGAACACCACCTGGGCGATGCCGGCGCGGTCACGGAGATCGACGAACAGCACTCCGCCATGGTCGCGGCGGCGGTCCACCCAGCCCTGCAGCAGGACCGCCTGGCCGGCGTGCTCGGCGCCGAGAGCGCCGCCGAGGGTGCGCTTCAGGGCCTCAGCCACTCGTCGCACCGCGGGCGAGGACGGTCTCGACCGCCGCCTCCACCGCGTCCTGCGGCACTATCTCCTGCTCGGCGCGAACCATGTCGCGGATCACCACCTGGCCCGACGCGAGCTCGTCGTCGCCAAGGATCAGCACGACCGGAGCGCCCGCCTTCTGGGCCTGGCGCATATGGGCCTTGAGGCTACGGCTCCCATATTGGACAGTGACCCGCAGCCCGGCGACCCGCAGTGTGGCGGCGAGTCGCAGCGCGGTCGGGGCGCTACCCTCCGCGGCCGGGATCACGCTGACCTGGGGCATGATCTCGACCGCCGCCCGCTCACGCTCCTGGAGGGCGAGCACGACGCGGTCCTCGCCCATCGCGAACCCGACCCCGGGGGTTGAGGTGAATCCCAGGACCTCGGCCAGCCCGTCGTACCGGCCACCCCCGCCGAGGGCGTTCTGCCGGCCCCCGATGCCCGGGTCCCAGAACTCGAAGGCGGTGCGGGTGTAGTAGTCGAGCCCGCGAACGAGGCGGGGGTTCGGGATGTACTCGATTTCCAGGGCGTCGAGCGCCGCCAGGACGCGCTGGTGGTGGGCGGCGCACTCCTCGCACAGGTGGTCAACGGTGCGCGGCGCCCCGGCCTGCAGGGGAACGCATCCCGGCTTCTTGCAGTCGAGAAGGCGGAGCGGGTTGGTCTCGAAACGCCGGCGGTCGTCCTCACAGAGGTCGGCGAGGTGGGGGCGGTAGTAATCCTGGAGGGCCTTGCGATAGCCGGGGCGGCACTTGGCGTCCCCGATGCTGTTGACCTGCAGGGTGAAGTCGTCGAGGCCGCACCCGCGGAGCCACGCCCACGACAGCTCGATGACCTCGGCGTCGAGTTCGGGGGCCGCCTCGCCGATGGCCTCGATGCCGAACTGGCGAAACGAACGGTAGCGCCCCTTCTGGGGGCGGTCATAGCGGAACATCGGGCCCTCGTACCAGAGACGCACCGGCTGGGGTTCCTGGCTGAGGCCGCCCTCGAAGTAGGCACGGACCGCCGACGCGGTGGCCTCCGGGCGGAGGCTGAGCGACCGACCGCCCTTGTCCTCGAACGTGTACATCTCTTTCTCGACGATGTCGGTGCCCTCCCCCACCCCGTGGGCGAAGACCTCGGTGTGCTCCAGGACCGGGGTCACGATGGGCAGGTAGCCCCGCTGCTCACACAGCTCCGCGGCCACCCGGAGCAGTCGCGACCACGTGGCCATCTCGGTCGGCAGGAGGTCGCGCATACCCGCGACAGATCGGACAGGAGGCACCTCGGGATTGTATCGGCGGCGGGCAGGGCGTCTTGCGGGGCGGCCGGCGGCGGTTTTTGGCCAGGCGCGCGGTGCGACGATTTGTCAGCGCCTCCAGCGGCCGCGCGGGGCCCTCAGCCCACGATCTGGCTCGGCTCCCCCGGCACCCCTTCGCGGAGGATGTCGCGTACGAGCCCCGAGAGCCCACCCGGGAAGACAGTCTCCTCGGTGGCCTCCAGCTCCTCGAGGCGCCACCAGCGGTGCTCCATGCCCTGCTCGTAGTCCTCTCCGCCCGTCACGTCGGCCACGAACGCGTCCGCCCGGACCAGGAAGAACGTCTCGTCCTGGTCGTACTCCCGGCCCTGGAAGAGGAACCGCCGGCGCCCCTGCCAGAGTGCCTGGCTGAGTTCCACGTCCCTCAGGCCGGTCTCCTCGAAGAGCTCCCGGCGCGCCCCGTCCTCGAGGGTCTCACCGTCGTTGACGCCGCCCCCGGGGGTCAGCCAGAAGTACCGGCCGTCCCGCGGGTCCTTCACCCGGAAGAGCATGACCCGGTCATCGGGGTCGAGCACGACCAGGCGCGCGGCCCGCCGCCTGATTGGCTCCACCTCAGCCCTTGATCGTCAGGGCCCGGGCCGGGATTCCGTCGTGGAGGACGTCGCCGACCAGCTTGGCGAGGCCCCGTGGGTAGATCGCTTCTGTGGTCGACTCCATCTCACTGAGCGGCCACCAGCGATGGCCGAGGGCGATCTCCGCCTCGAAGCTGTCGAAGCCGGTGGTGCTCACGGTGTCATCTGGCACCCGCGCCAGGAAGAACGTCTCGTATTGCAGCATGAGGTCCTCGCCACTCCTGAAGAAGTGGCTGCTGCGCCACAGCGGGCCCTCGACGTCCTCGACCTCTATGCCGGC
The DNA here is from genome assembly GCA_034666405.1 of Chloroflexota bacterium. Classification (GTDB taxonomy): domain Bacteria; phylum Chloroflexota; class Dormibacteria; order DASZGP01; family DASZGP01; genus JAXDLW01. The sequence continues at coordinate 12,781 of JAXDLW010000002.1, forward strand.
CTCCTCGCGGAGCTCTCTCCGGGCGGCGTCCATGGACTTCTCGCCTGCCTCGAGGCCGCCGCCGGGGGTGGCCCACCAGTTGGTCCCCTTCTTGCGGTTGGCCCAATTGAAGAGCAACACCCGGTTGTCGGGGTCCAGCACCACCACGCGGGCCGCGTACCGCCTGATCGCCACTCAGCGGACGTCAGGTATCACGCGCCACCGTGTGCACATCCTTGACCTGCTCGATCTTCTCCAGCAGCCGGGACAGGTCGGTCAGGGAGGCGACCTCCACGCCCGCGGAGATGACCGCGGTCTTGTCGTCGTAGACCTGGACCTCGACACCCGTGAGGTTGGTGTTCTGGGCCGCGATGACGGTGGCGATGTCGCGCAACAGCCCGGTGCGGTCCCATGCCTCGATCTTCAGCGAGACCGGGAACATCTCACTCGCGGAGCGGTCCCACTCGACCTCGACGATCCGTTCCGGGTGCTGCGCGTTGCGGATGTTGGCGCAGTCCAGGCGGTGGACGCTGACTCCCTTGCCGCGGGTGATGTAGCCCTTGATCCGGTCGCCCGGCACGGGCTTGCAGCACTGCGCCAGCGAGGTCAGCAGGTTCCTGGTGCCGTGCACCCGGACGTTGCCGCTGAGGGACTGCTTGGGGGTTGGGGGGAGCGGGGTGAGGGGGGTCTCGACGGCGGGCTGACGGGCCACCAGCTTCAGCAGCACGGACTGCGGGCTCAGGTCGCCGTAGCCGATCGCCGCGTAGAAGTCGTTCAGGTCGTTGTACTGGAAGTCGCGGCCGACGGCCTTCAGGGTGGCGTCGTCCACCGCGCCCAGTGAGCGCTGCTCGAGGCGCCGCAGCTCGCGGTCCAGCAGGTCCTTGCCACGGACGATGTTCTCCTCGCGCCGCTCCCGCTTGAACCACTGGCGGATCTTCTCTCGCGCCGACGAGCTCTTGGCGAAGTTGAGCCAGTCGCGGCTGGGCCCGTGGGCGCTCTTGGTGGTCAGGACCTCGACGATGTCACCGTTCTGCAACGGGGTCTCGAGGCTGACCATGCGGCCGTTGACCTTGGCGCCGATGCAGTGATGCCCCACCTCGGTGTGGACGCGGTAGGCAAAGTCGATGGGGGTCGACCCCGCGGGCAGGCTGCGCACGTCCCCCTTGGGGGTGAACACGAAGACCTCCTCCTGGAAGATGTCGACCTTGATCTGGTCGACGAACTGCTCCGCGTCGAGCATTTCCTTCTGCCACTCCATGAGGAGCCGCAGCCAGCCGAACTTCTCGTCCATCCGGGAGTCCCGCTTGCCGCCCTCCTTGTAGTGCCAGTGCGCCGCGATCCCGACCTCGGCCGTCTCGTGCATCTCCTGGGTGCGGATCTGGATCTCCATCGGCTCGCCGGAGTGCGAGACCACCGTGGTGTGCAGCGACTGGTAGCCGTTGGACTTGGGCATCGCGATGTAGTCCTTGAAGCGACCGGGCATCGGCTTCCACAGCGAGTGGATCACCCCCAGCACGCCGTAACAGTCCTTGATGCTGTCGACCGCGACGCGGATCGCGATGAGGTCGTAAATGTCGTCGAACGACTTGCCGGTCGCCTCGAGTTTCTTGTGGATCGAGTAGACGTGCTTGGGGCGACCCGTGATGTCCGCCCGCAGGCCCACGCGCTCCAGCTCGCGGCCGAGGATCTCCTTGACATCGGCCACGAAAGCCTCGCGCTCCTTGCGCTTGACCTTGATCTGGCCGACGACAGCGTCGAATTGCTCCTTCTCGAGCTCCTGGAACGCCAGGTCCTCGAGTTCCCACTTCATCTGCCAGACCCCGAGGCGGTGGGCCAGCGGCGCGAAGATGTCCATGGTCTCGCGGGCCATGCGCTGGCGCCGCGGTGCCGGGAGCGCCGCCACGGTGCGCATGTTGTGGAGCCGGTCCGCGAGCTTGATCAGCACCACGCGGATGTCCTCGGCCATGGCCACCAGCATCTTGCGGATGTTCTCCGCCTCGGCCTTTTCCGCGGAGGCCATCGAGATCTTGTCGAGCTTGGTGACGCCGGCCACGAGCCGCGAGATGTCCGGGCCGAAGTCGCGCTGGAGGTCGGCCGGGGTGATGTACGTGTCCTCGACGACATCGTGGAGGATGGCGGTGGCCAGGGTCTCACCGTCGAGGCGCAGCCCTGCCAGGATGTCCGCCACCTCGAGCGGGTGCTGGATGTATTTTTCGCCGGACAGGCGGTTCTGGTCGAGGTGGGCCTTCGACGCCGTCTCGTAGGCCTTGGTGAGCAGGGCGACGTCGCCCTCGCCGAGGTAATCGGCCCTGCGCAGGAGATCATCGAAGGTCACGAGGGGATTATCGGCGGGTGGCGGCTCCGCCAAACCTCCCGGGAGGGTCTAGTAGGCGCGGGCCCAGTAGGCGAGGGCGGTCGCCGGCTTGCCACAGGCGGCGCAGGCACCGGTCGGCTCCTCCTCGGTGACCACCCGGATGGTCACGCCGCGGGTGGCCTCCTTGATGTCGAGCTCGCAGGCGCTGTCGCCGCACCATGGGCCGTGGGCGAATGAGTTGCGGCCCTCGGCGAAGGCGGCGAGCAGCTCCTCCCGGGTACTGACCTCGACGCTGAACGACTCGCGGGTGCGCAGGGCGCGGCCGAACAGGCGGGCCTGGAACTCGGTGAGCATGACCTCGATGCGATCGGCGATCCCGTCGAGCGGCACCTGGTGCTTCTCGCGGTCCAGGCGGTCGACCACCACCGCGTGGCCGGCCTCGACGTCCCGGGGTCCCAGCTCGATCCGCAGGGGGACCCCGCGCAGCTCCCAGTCGTTGTACTTGTACCCGGGCTTCTCGTCGCGCTCGTCCACATGCACCCGGGCCACGGGCTTGAGCGCATCCCGGACCTCGGCGACGGCGCGCATCACGGTCACCTTCTGCTCGTCGCCACGGTAGATCGGCACGATCACCACCTGGATCGGCGCGACCCGGGGGGGCATGATGAGCCCGGCGTCGTCGCCGTGGCACATGATCAGGGCGCCGATGATCCGGGTGGAGAGCCCCCAGCTGGTGCTGAACGGGAACTGGCGGGTATTCTCGCGGTCGGTGTAGTTGATGTCGTAGGCCCTGGTGAAGTTCTGCCCCAGGTGATGGCTGGTCCCGGATTGGAGAGCCTTGCCATCGGACATGACCGCCTCGATGGAAACGGTGTAGTCGGCGCCCGGGAACTTCTCCTCCTCGGTCTTTTTGCCCTTCACCACCGGGATCGCGAGCCATTCCTCGGCCAGCACGCGGTAGCACTCGAGCATCTTGGCCACCTCCTCGGCGGCCTCGTCGCGCGTCGCGTGGAAGGTGTGACCCTCCTGCCAGAGGAACTCGGCGGTGCGCAGGAACAGCCGCGTCCGCATCTCCCAGCGCATCACGTTCGCCCACTGGTTGATCAGCACCGGCAGGTCGCGGTGGCTACGGATCCACTTCTTGTAAAGGGTGCCGATGATGGTCTCGCTGGTGGGCCGGATCGCCAGGCGCTCGGCCAGCTTCTCGCTGCCCCCGTGGGTGACCCAGGCGACCTCAGGGGCGAAGCCCTCGACGTGCTCGGCCTCCTTCAACAGCAGGGACTCCGGGATCAGCAGCGGGAAGTACATGTTGGAGTGCCCGGTGTCCTTGATCATGCGGTCCAGGGCGGCCTGGATGTTCTCCCACAGGGCGTAGCCATACGGCCTGATGACCATGCACCCGCGCACCGGCGTGTAGTCGGCGAGCTCCGCCTTGCGGACGACGTCGTTGTACCAGCCGGCGAAGTCGTCGGACTTCTTGCGGATGAACTCGACGTACTCGGGCTCGCGCTCCGGGAGGTCGAGCGCTTCTGGCGCGTGCGTCTGCTCGGTCACGGTCGGCAAGCTTACCGGCTCACCTGCGGCCGGTCAGACGGCGGCGGCGTCCTCCGCGGCGATCTTCTCGAGCTCCTCGATGATCGCCGGCAGGAGCTCGGCTTCGTCCATGCTGCGCACGACCTGGCCGTGCTTGTAGAGGATCCCGCGGCCCTTGCCGCCGGCGATACCGATGTCCGCGTGGGCGCCCTCACCGGGCCCGTTGACGACACAGCCCATCACCGAGACCGTGATGTTGCGCTTGATCCTGGCCATGTACGGCTCGATCGCCTTGGTCATCCCGAACAGGTCGATCTCCAGGCGCCCGCAGGTGGGGCAGGCCACCAGGTTGGGACCGATGGGATGGGCCGAGAGAGACTTGATGATCTCCTTGCCGGTGAGGATCTCGTCCACGGGGTCCGCCGTCAGGCTGACCCGGATGGTGTCGCCGATGCCCTCCCCCAGCAGGGTTCCCAGGGCCACCGAGCTCTTCACCGTACCGGCCGGCGGCGGGCCGGCCTCGGTCAGGCCGAGGTGCAGCGGGTAGGGGTTGCCCAGCGCCGCGAACTTGCGGTAGGCGAGCAGGGTCGTGGGGACGTCGGAGGCCTTCAGGCTGACCTTGATCATGCCCATCCCGAAATCGTTGTCCTCGAGGATCCGGATGTGGCCCTGGGCGGCGCGGACCATGCGGTCCGAGGTCTCCTCCGGGGGGCGTGGGGGCGCGCTCTCGATCGCCGCCTCGAGTTCCTCGAGGCCATCCTCGTCGCCCTGGCCGATTCCTTCCGTGGCCTCCCGGGCCGCCTGCGCCTCGGACGCGGTGCGGTTGTCAACCGCCTCACGCCCGCCGTAGCCCGCGCCCGTCATCTCGTCCGGGGGCAGCGAGCCGGCGTTGACGCCGATGCGGATGCTGATCCCGCGCTCCTTGGCCGCCCGCACCACCTCGACCACCTTGTCACGGTCGCGGATGTTGCCGGGGTTGAGGCGCAGGCCGTGCACCCCGGCCTCCAGGGCCATGAGCGCCAGGCGGTGGTCGAAATGGATGTCCGCGATGATCGGCAGCCGCGTGCGCTTGACGATGTCGACCATCGCCAGGCCCGCCTCGCGGTTGTTGCAGGTGACCCGGACGACGTCGCCGCCGGCATCCGCCATGCGCGCGATCTGGTCGACGGTGCCCTCGACGTCCCGGGTGTCGGTCTTGGTCATCGACTGCACCGAGATCGGCGCGGCGCCCCCGATCACCACGTCCCCAACCCGGACGGGAGCGGTCTTGCGCCGGGGCACGAGCCCGGTCAGGGCCATGACCTCGCCGGCGATGTGCCCGTCCTGGACGACCGGGAGACGCTCGCTCATGTCAGCTGGTACGCCCTAGCCCGCGCACTGGTTCAACAGCTGGGAGAAGGGCACCCCGAGCCGGATCACGTCGTTGTAGCTGATGAACAGCACGAAGCCCAGCAGCACCAGCAGGCCGACATAGTGGACTCTCTGCTCCTTGGCGGGGTCGATGGGCTTGCGGCGCACCCCCTCGACCACCAGGAAGGCGAGCCGGCCACCGTCCAGCGCGGGCAGCGGCAGCAGGTTGAGGATACCGAGGTTCACCGACAGGAAGGCCATGAAGGTGAGGAGGCTGGCAATGCCGGCGTCCGCCGCGGCCACCGTCGCCCGGACGATGCCGATCGGCCCAGAGGGCCCACAACTCCCCGTGAGGCCGCCCGGGATGTGGCCGCTGAGGATGGCGCCGAAGCCGCCCAGCGTGCCTTTGATGATGTCGTAGGTGCCGGCAACGCTGGTACCGACCAGTTTGGGGAGGTCGTAACCGCCCCCCGGGGTGGTGCCGACGCCGATCCGGTAAGCGCCGTCGATGACCTCGGGAGTCAGGGTCTTCTGGACCAGGTGCCCCGTTGACGGGTCCCGGTATTCGACCTTGAGTGGCTTGCCGCCACCGCTGCTGATGATGTGCCGCAACGTGTCGCGATCGCTTACGGGATGGTCATCGAGCTGGACGATCTCAGCCTTCAGGGGAATTCCAGCTTTCATCGCGGGACTCTGGTCAGTGAGCTGAAGGACGGTCACAGGCCCGCTTTGCAGGACGGCGGCGAGCAGCAGAATGGGGATCGGCAACACGAGGTTGGTGACGGCACCCGCTGCGATGATGCTGAGCCGTCGCCACACGGGCTTGCTGTTGAAGCTGCGGGGGCCGCTCTCCTGGTCGTCCATGCCGGCCAGCCGCACGTAGCCGCCCAGGGGAATGCTGCGCAATGAGTACTGTGTCTCGCCGCGCGTCACCTTGATCAACGGCATCCCGAAGCCCACGCTGAACTCGATCACCTTCACCCCGTTGAGTTTCGCGATCGTGAAATGGCCCAGTTCGTGCATCGTCACCAGGCCGCCGAAAACCACGACGAAGGCCAGCACAGAGAGGAGGCTCATGCGGGGGGTACCTGGATTGCGCCTGCCGGCAAAAGACTAAACAGCCAGGGCCCCCACCTTGTGCCGGGCCCAGGCGTCGGCCTCGAAGAGCGCCTCCAGGCTGTCTGCCGGCCGGGGATCGTGGGCATCGAGGGCGTCCGCGACCAGCGGGATGATCTCGTCGAAGGCGATCTGCTTGTCCAGGAACATCTGCACCGCCATCTCGTTGGCGCCATTGAGGACCGCGGGGTAGGTCTGGCCCTTGCGGCCCGCCTCGATGCCCAGTGGGATCGCGGGATAGCGGCGCGGGTCGGGCTCCTCGAAGTCCAGGCGCCCGAGCTTCTCCAGGCGGAGCTGCTCGGGGGCGCGGTTGAGGCGCTCGGGGTACCCCAGGGCGATGGATATGGGGATGCGCATGTCCGGGAGCCCCATGACCGCCTTGGTCGAGCCGTCGTAGAACTCGACCATGGCGTGGATGATCGATTGGGGGTGGACCACCACCCGCATCCGGTCGTATGGGACATCGAACAGGTGATGCAACTCGATCAGCTCCAGCGCCTTGTTCATCATGGTGGCGGAGTCGATCGTGATCTTGGGGCCCATCTGCCAGGTCGGGTGCTTCAGCGCCTGCTCGATCGTCACGTCGTGGAGCTTGTCCAGCGGCAGCTTGCGGAAGGGGCCGCCGCTGCCGGTGAGCGTCACGCCCGAGATGGTCGTGAGGTCCTCTCCCCAGCGGCACTGCCAGACCGCCGAGTGCTCGCTGTCTATGGGCAGGACCCAGCGGCCGCGCTTGCGCGATTCGGCCATGATGAGCTCGCCGGCCACGACCAGCGCCTCCTTGCTGGCCAGCGCGACATCCTTGTCCGCCTGGAGCGCGGCCAGCGTGGGCTTGAGGGCCGCGAACCCGGTGATGGCCACTATGACCATGTCGGCGCGGGGATCCGTCGCGGCCCGCAGGACGGCCTCCTCGCCCACGTCGATCCCCTTGGGCGGAGAGCTCCGGCCCAGCGGCAGCTCGGCCACCGCCGCGTAGGCGTCGTGGTGGAGCATGTGGTAGTGGACGAGCTTGGCGACGTCGCGCCCCGCGGCCATTGACACCAGCTCGTAGCGGTCCTTGAACTCGTCGATGACCTCGATCACCTGCCTGCCGATCGAGCCGGTCGCGCCCAGCAGGGCGATCTTGTGGCTGTTCACTGCGGCAGGGGGGTGTGCAGGACCAAGGCGATGTAATAGTAGGCAACCGCCGGGATCAAGACGAGGCTGTCGATGCGATCGAGCATCCCGCCATGTCCCGGGATCAGGCCGCTGGCGTCCTTGACCCGCGCCGCGCGCTTGAACTGTGACTCGATCAGGTCCCCGGCCTGCGCGGCGACCGCGACCAGGGAGCCGAGGATGAGCCCGTGCACGATCGGGACGTCCGCCAGCTGGATCATCAGCGCGAAGAAGATGGTCTGGGCGAGGAAGCCCGCGACGGCGCCCTCGACCGTCTTCTTCGGACTTATGCCGGGGAAGAACGGGTGCCGCCCGAACCGGCTGCCGAACACCAGGGCAGCCGTGTCGCCGATCGTCGTCGAGCCCGCCAGCGAGGCCAGCCACGCGGTGCCGATCCGTGCCGGGTCGGGGTCGTGGATGGCGAAGATCGCGAAGTAGTAGCCCAGGCTCCAGCCGAGGTACAGCGACCCGGCCACGGCGAAGGCCCAGCGCGTCATCCCGTCCGTCGGGCGCCGCGCCAGCAGGAACCCACCCAGGCCGAGGACGACCGAGGCGGTGATCGCGCCGGGCAGGATCTCGGGGCTGTAGCGGTTCAGCTGGAACCGCAGCAGGAAGACCACCGTCAGGGGGAATAGCACCCAGGGCGCGGCGGGCGCGCCCATGCGGCGGGTGATCAGGTAGAACTCGACAACCCCGACCATGATCAGCGCCCCGAGGACGATGTAGGCGGCCGGCTGCCCCAGCGCCAGCGCCACGAGGATGGCGGCCAGCAGCACCGTCGCGCTGGCCACCCGGACCAGCAGCGAGCTCGAGGACCCCGCGGTCTCCACGAGCGCCGGCTCGATCGTCTCCCGCCCGCCCTTGCCGGTCACCGCGCGAGCGTCAGGTGCTGCCAACCCCGAGCCCTCCGAACTTGCGCTCACGGCCGGAGTACGCGGTGATCGCCTCCTTCATGTCCGCAGCCTCGAAGTCGGGCCAGAGGCGCTCGGTGACATGGAACTCGGCATAGGCGGTCTCCCAGATGAGGAAGTTGGAGATGCGCTGCTCGCCGGCCGTCCGGATGACCAGCTCGGGGTCGGGCAGGTCGGGGTTGTAGAGGTGGGAGGCGACCTCGGCCTCGGAGATCGTCTCAGGGTCCTGCCCGGCCCGCACCAGGCTGCGGATGGCGTCGACAATCTCGGCGCGGCCGCCGTAGTTGATCAGCAGGTTGAGGACCCGCCGCTGGTTCCCGCCGGTGAGCGACTCGGCCTTCTCGATCTTCCGCAGCAGGGTGGATGAGAGCTTGTCGCGCCGCCCCGTAATGCGCACCTGGACGCCCTTCTCATGGAGCTCCGCGATCTCGCGGTCGAGGGTCTGCGAGAAGAGGCGCATGAGCCCGGTCACCTCGGTGCGCGGCCGGGTCCAGTTCTCGGTGGAGAACGCGTACAGGCTCAGGATCTCGACGCCCAGCTCGTCGGAGGCGGTCATCACCCGGCGGATGGCGTTCAGCCCCGCGCGGTGGCCTTCCAGCCGCGGACGGTGGCGGCTGCGGGCCCAACGACCGTTACCGTCCATGATGATCGCGATGTGGCGGGGAACCTGCATCAGCCGCTGAATTATCGTGGTCGCGCCGCGACCATGGGCTCAGACGGCCAGTATGTCGGTTTCCTTGCGGGCCCCCGCGTCGTCAGCGACAGCGATGAAACGGTCGGTCACCTTCTGCAGCGCCTCGAGCCCCCGCTTGACATCGTCCTGGGAGACCATCCCCTCTTTCTCGAACTCGTTGATGCCGTGCTGCTCGTCCCGGCGGATGTTGCGGATGGCCACCCGGGCCTCCTCGACCTTGTGCTTGATGACCTTGACCATCTCCTTGCGGCGCTCCTCGGTCAGGGGCGGGAAGGGGATGCGGATGACCTGGCCGTCGTTGGAGGGGTTGAGCCCCAGCTCCGACTTCTGGAGGGCCTTCTCGATCGGGCCGATCGCGCCCCGGTCGTAGGGCGCGATGACCAGCATCCGCGGCTCGGGGGCATGGATCTGTGCCAGCTGCTGCAGGGAGGTTGGAGCGCCATAATAGTCGACGGTCACCCGCTCGACCAGGCCGGGGACGGCGCGGCCGGTGCGCACGGTGCTCAGCTCCTTCTGCAGCGAGTCGAGCGACTTCTGCATCTTGGCCTCGGCTTCCTTCAACAGGTCGTCAATCACCCGATTACCTCCCATACACGAGGGTGCCGATCTCCTCGCCCAGCACCACCTTTTCGATGTTGCCCTCCTGGAAAAGGTCGAACACGATGATCGGCAGGTTGTTGTCCATGCACATGGTGATGGCGGTCGAGTCCATGACCTGGAGGCCCTGGTTGATGACCTCGAGGTAGCTGAGGCTGCGGTAGCGCTCGGCGGACGGGTCCACCATGGGGTCGGCGCTGTAGATGCCGTCGACCTTGGTCGCCTTGAGGATCACCTCGGCGTTGAGCTCGACCCCGCGCAGCGCCGCGGTGGTGTCGGTGGTGAAGTAGGGGTTGCCGGTGCCCGCGGCGAGGATGATCACACGGCCCTTCTCGAGGTGGCGCATCGCCCGCCGGCGGATGTAGGGCTCCGCGACCTGGGCCATGCTGATCGCCGATTGCACCCGCGTGGGCACCCCGATCTTCTCCAGCGAGTCCTGCAGGGCGAGGGAGTTGATGACCGTCGCCAGCATGCCCATGTAGTCGCCCTGGGTGCGGTCAACTCCCCCGCTGCTGCCGCGGAATATGTTGCCGCCGCCCATCACCACGGCGACCTCGATGCGGTGTTCCCGCACCCGGCTGATCTGGCGCGCCACCGTCGCCACGCGGTCCGGGTCGATGCCCGCGCCCGCCGGGCCGACCAGCGCCTCGCCCCCAAGCTTGAGAAGAATGCGACGGTACCGGGGGGCGGGGGCGGTCTCCTCGCTCACGGTCCTGGTCTCAGCCCTCGCCGGCGGTGACGTCGACGGTGGGACTCTGGCCCACCTCGAAGCGCACGAACCGGGAGACCACGATGTTCTCCTTCAGCTGCGCAACCGCCTCAGCGACCACCTCGGAGACCTTCTTGGAGGGGTCCTTCAGGAAGACCTGGTCGAGCAGGCAGATCTCCGCGAAGAACGAGTTGAGCTTGCCCTCGACCATCTTGTCGGCGAACTTCTCCTTGCCCTGCTCCTTGGCCTGGGCCATGGCGACGTCACGCTCGCGCTGCACCAGCGCGGTCGGGACCTCCTCACGGCGGACATACAGCGGCGATCCGCCGGCGACCTGCAGGGCCAGCTCGCGGGCCAGGTTCTGGAATATGTCGTTGCGAGCCACGAAGTCGGACTCACTGTTGACCTCGACCAGGACCCCGACCGAGCCGGCCCACTGGGAGCCCTCGGCGGTCGCCTTGTGGACGTACGTCGCGATGACACCCTGGCCGGTGGCGCGGCCGGCGCGCTCGGCAGCCTTGGTGATGCCCTTCTGGCGCAGCCAGTCCTTGGCCTTCTCCATGTCGCCGCTGTTCTCGTCGAGTGCCCTCTTGGCGTCCATCATCCCGGCGTTGGTGGCGTCGCGGAGCTCTTTGATCAGGGCGGTCGTGACTTCAGGCATGGCTCAGGCGTCCCCCATCATCTTGTCCTGCTCGTCGAGGCCCTCGAGCTCCTTGGCGAACTCCTCCTCGTCGACCTCGGGCTCCGGCTTGACCTCGTCCTCCTCGTCCACGTCAGCCTCTGCTGACGGGGCCTCGACCAGCTCCTCCTCGGCGACCGCCACCGGGGCTGGAGCGGGGGCGGGGGCCGCCGGGGCTGGGGCCGCGGGGGCCGCGACCTCGGGGGCCGCCGCGACGGCAACGGGCTCCGGGGCGGCTGAGGGCTCGGCGCCATCCTCGTCACCGGTCTGGGGTCGCGCCGCCCGGCCTTCGATCGCCGCGTCCGCGATCCGGCCGGTGATGAGCCGGACGGCGCGGATGGCGTCGTCGTTGCCGGGGATGACGTACTCGATCTGCTCCGGGTCGCAGTTGGAGTCGGTGATGGCGATCACCGGGATTTTCAGCCGGCGCGCCTCGGTCACCGCGATGTGCTCCTTGCGGGGGTCCACCACGTAGACGGCGGAGGGCAGGCGGCGCAGGTCGGACATGCCGCCGAAGTTGCGCTCAAGCTTCTCCAGCTCATCCTCCAGCTTGGCGGCCTCCTTCTTGCTCATCTGCTCGAACTCGCCGCTGTCGCGCATCTCCTGCAGCGCCCGCATGCGGTTGAACCGCTGCTGGATCACGGTGAAGTTGGTCAGCATGCCCCCCATCCAGCGGTGGTTGACAAAGTGCTGGTGGCTTCGCTTGGCCTCCTCCTCGATGATCCCCTGCGCCTGCTTCTTCGTGCCGACGAAGAGGATGGTGCCGCCATCGGCGACCTGCTGGGTGACCCACTTGCAGGTCTCCTCGAGCAGCTTGACCGTCTGGGCCAGGTCGATGATGTGGATGCCGTTGCGGGCAGTGAAGATGTACGGCTTCATCTTCGGGTTCCAGCGGCTGGTCTGGTGGCCGAAATGGACACCCGCCTCCAGCAGCTGCTTGAGCGTTACCGCAGCCATGGGTCTACCTCCTGGTTTTTGCCTCCGCCGTCCCTGGGAATCGGGACCCGGGTCACCCCGGGCACCACCGCCCCGTCAAACCGGCGTGTGTAGTCCCCACTCGCGTGGGGCTGGGGAAGTATAGAAGGTGCGACAGGCCGGGCTATTCGAAGGAGGTGACGAGGAACTCGTAGGCGCCCAACCCGCCGACCGCGAACAGCGCGATGATGATGAACGCCGTGCGCCCCGTGACGACCGTGGCCACGACCCCGACCAGCACGAGCAGCGCCCCACCGTAGATCTCGACGCGGATCCGGCTCCGGCGCTTCTGCGCCGCCCACTCATCGAACTCCTCGTTGCGGCTGCCCGGGAACTCCAGCAGGGGCAGCGCCGTGATCTGGTCCTCGAGCGGCACCTCGAGCGGGGTCGGCTCGACCTCCGGGCCCGCGGTTGGGGGGCTGGGGTCGCCGGCCGGGCTCGGCGGGGGCTCGATCTCGACCGCCGGCGCGGGGCTGTCCGCCTCGGCCCAGGTCTTGGCGCGTTTGGCCCGGGGCTTGCGCGCCGGGCGGGGGGTCTCCTCTGACATCTCGCTTAAAGAATGTCAGCTAGCGGCGAATGTCAGCGAGTGCCCGCGGGTTTCTTCGCCGCCGAGGACTTCTTGGGCCGCGCCGGGGCCGCCGTGCTGCGGGCCTTCGCCGGCCCCTTGCACCGCGGGTAGTCGCTGCACGTCTTGAACTCGCCGAAGCGGCCGGGGCGCATGGCCATCGGCTTGCCACAGACGGTGCACGTCTCATCGAGCAGCTTCAGCTCGGCGGGTGGCGCCGCGCTGCCGCCGGCCGCGGCGGCGTTCTCGGCAAAGCGGCAGTCGGGGTAGCCGGAGCAGCCGACAAACGGGCCCCGGCGGCTCTGGCGCAGGACGAGTGCCTTGCCGCAGCGCGGGCACGCCCGATCCAGGACCTCGGCGGCGGGCCGCCCCCCGGAGGTTCCGCTGCTCGCGTCCTTCTCGATGAACTTGCAGGTGGGATAGGAGGAGCACCCGACGAACGGCCCGCGCCGGCTCTGGCGCACCACCAGCGGGCTGCCGCACTCCGGGCACATCCGCCCGGTCTCCTCGGGAGCCGCACGCTCCTCGCGGTCCTTGATGTAATCGCACTCCGGGTACCGGGAGCAACCCACGAACTCGCCGTACCGGCCCTCACGTTTGACCAGCTCGCCCTCGCCGCACTTGGGGCATGACTCCCCGGTCCGTTCGGCCGCCGGACGGACGGGGTCGGCCTCTCTCGCGCTCGCCAGCCAGCCGTCCAGCTGGCTGTTGAAGTCCCGCATGAACGGGACCCACGCCGTCCCCTTCTCGATGCGGTCGAGGTCGCTCTCCATGTTCGCCGTGAAGTCGTATTCCAGCAGCTTGCCGAAATTGCTCACGAGGAACGTGTTGACGGCCTTGCCCAGGGGGGTGGGATGGAGGCGTCGCTCGACCAGCTTCACGTAGCCGCGCTTGACGATGGTCTCGATGGTCGGCGCGTACGTGGACGGGCGGCCGATGCCCCGCTCCTCCAGCTCCTTGATTAGGGAGGCCTCGCTGTAGCGCGGCGGGGGCTGCGTGAAGTGCTGCTCGGAGCGGACGTCGAGGGTCTGCAGGTCGTCGCCGGCGACGAGCTCGGGGATGCCGCTGTCGTCGCTGGCCTCGCGCTCCCAGACCCGCTCGAAGCCGTCGAAGCGGCGGATCGAGCCGGTCGCGCGCAGCGGCAGGTCGCCGGCAGTGATCTCGACCCGGGTGGTGTCGTAGCGGGCCGGGGCCATCTGGCTGGCCACGAACCGCCGCCAGATGAGGGTGTAGAGGCGGAGCTGCTCGGGGCTGAGGAAGGCGGACACCGACTCCGGGGTGCGGGTGACGTCGGTCGGCCGGATGGCCTCGTGCGCGCTCTGAGCCTCGACCGCGGCGGCCTTGCCCTTCGCGCCCTTCTTGCCCCAGGCCCGGGAGGCCACGTAGGTCTCGCCGAACTGCCCGGTGACGAAACCGCGGGTCGCCGCGACCGCCTCGGCACTGATCCGCGTGTCGTCGGTCCGCATGTAGGTGATCAGACCCGCGCTGCCCTCCGCCCCCAGCTCCACTCCCTCGTACAGCTGTTGGGCCACCTGCATGGCCCGGCGGGGGTTGAAGCCCAGGCGGGTCGAGGCGTCCTGCTGCAGGGTGCTGGTCTCGTATGGCGCCCGCGGGTTGCTGGTGCGCTCACGCAGGTCGATCGAGGCGACCTTGATCGCGGCCGCGCGGATCCTCTCGACGGCGGCCTGGGCGCTGGCCTCGTCGGCCAGCTCGGGCCGGCGCCCGCCGTCCGCACTGGCGGTCTCCTCGGTGCTCTCCTCGGTGTTCTCGTCGGGATCACCGGAGACCGGGCGCCGGGTCAGCAGGCGTGCGGTGAAGTCGGGCTCCTTGCCCTCCTTGCGGAGGTCGACCTCGATGGTCCAGTACTCGCGGGAGTTGAAGGCATCGATCTCCGCCTCGCGCTCACAGACGAGGCGGACGGCCACCGACTGGACCCGCCCGGCCGAGATGCTGGGCTTGACCTTGCGCCAGAGCACCGGGCTGACCTTGTAACCGACGAGCCGGTCGATCACCCGGCGGGCCACCTGGGCGTTGACCAGGTCGGTGTCGATCGGGCGCGGGGACTGGAGGGCCTTCTCGACCCCGGAGCGGGTGATCTCCTCGAACTCGACCCGCAGGGGGTCGGTCAGTTTGAGCTCGTCGGCGAGGTGCCAGCTGATGGCCTCGCCCTCGCGATCCGGGTCGGTTCCGAGCAGGACCTGGCTGGCCCTTTTCGCGGCCGCCTTGAGGTCCTTGATCGTCTTCTCCTTGCCGGGGATGACGACGTAGGTCTGGTCGAAATCGTGTTCTTCGTCGATGCCCATGTCGCTCTTCGGCAGGTCCCGGACAGCACCAACCGAGGCTCGGACCGCGAAGCGACCACCTAAGTAGCGCTCCAGCGTCCGCGCCTTCGATGGCGACTCGACGATGATCAGCGGGGTCCCGCTACGGGCTCCCGCGGTCTCCGCCCCGGACTTCCTTGTGGGCATGGGCTGACACTATACGACTCGGTTTCGACCCTCCCTATTCCTTTAAGGACTGCGCCGGGCGGCCCGCGACGACCCCGTAGGCTCCGTCCCGAAGGCGCACATGACCGTCGAGCCGCAACCTGGCGACGGCAGTTACGACCTCCGGCGCCGGGGCGCCGACCGCGGCCACGACCTCGTCAAGCGTCATGCTCCCGGTCCGCAGCACAGCCAGGACGCGGTCACGGGCATCGCCAAACCCGACCGCGTCCTCCTTGGGATCGTCATCGAACCTGACCTGCCTCGAGAGCGGGTCGAACGTCAGCGCCTCCAGGACCTCGGCGGCGCCGGTGACCAGGATGACCTGCTGGCGGAGCAGGTCGTGGCAGCCCCGGGACGCGGGGTTGAAGACGCTCCCTGGGACCGCCATGACGGTTCGGCCCTGGTCCGCGGCGGCGCCGGCGGTCAGCATCGCCCCGCTCTGCCGGCGGGCCTCGACGACCACCACGCCCAGGCTCAACCCGCTGATGGTCTGGTTGCGCGTGGGGAAGTTGTGCCGCAGCGGCCCCATGCCGACGGGGAACTGCGAGACCAGCGCGCCACTGGAGGCGATGCGCTCCGCGAGGCGGCGATGCTCGGGAGGATAGATCGTGTCCGGGCCGGTGCCCATCACGGCCACGGTCCGGCCGCCCCCGTCGAGCGCGCCGCGGTGCGCCGCCGCGTCGATCCCCCGGGCCATCCCGCTCACCACCACGACCCCGGCCGCGGCAAGGTGCATCGCCATGTCGTGGGCGACCTCCTCTCCGTACGCGGTGGAGCGCCGCGCCCCGACGATCGCCACCATCGCGGCGTCCGCCGCCAGGGTGCCCCGGACCACGAGATTGGGCGGGGTGGAGATGGTCCGCAGCAGGCGTGGGTATCCCGCCGATCCCGGCGCGCACGACCACCACCCCGGGGGGGCCTCAAGCGCCGCGGAATTCACCGGCCTCGAGGAAATCCTTCTCGCTGATCCGCAACCGGCCCTCCAGGTCCGCGATCGTCCGGGCAAGGCGGAAGAGGCCGTGGAAGCCCCGCCCGGTCAGGCCATGGTTCTCGGCAAGGCGGGGCACCAGGGTGCGAGCTTCGGGCTCGAGGTCGCACACCTCGCCCAGCTGAGCCGGGGTGAGGTTGGCGTTGAGCACCCCCGGGGGCTGCCGCGCCGCCTGGATCGCGCGCGCCGCGGCGACCCGTGCGCCCACCTCGGCGGAGGTCTCGCCCTCCTGCCGCCCGGGCAGCTGCTCAAGGGTGACCGGTCGCACTTCGAGGACCAGGTCGATGCGGTCCCGGAGCGGGCCCGAGATGCGCTTCTGGTAGCGGTTGACCACGTCCGGGGCGCAGGTGCAGTCCCCCTCCCCCGCCACCCCGGTCCCGCCCCACGGCCACCGGTTGGCGGTGGCCGCGAGCAGGAAGCTGGTGGGCAGGGTGCGGGTGCCGCTCGCCCGGCCCAGGCGCACGTGGCCCTCCTCCAGCGGCTCCCGCAGCGACTCCAGGCAGGCGCGGTTGAACTCGGGCAACTCGTCCAACACCAGTACGCCGCGGTGGGCCAGGCAGAGCTCGCCCGGGAACCCGACGTGGCGGCCGCCGAGTAGACCGGCCGTGGAAACCGTGTGGTGCGGGCTGCGCAGCGGCGGCCTCCGCACCAGCCCCTCGCCGGGCAGCATCCCGGCGATGGAGTGGATCGCGGTGACCTCCATCGCCTGCGCGTGGTCGAGGTCAGGCAGCAGGCCCACAAGGGCCCGGGCGAGCATCGACTTGCCCGCCCCCGGGGGTCCCGTGAGGAGGAGGTGGTGGCCGCCGGCGGCGGCGATCTCGAGCGCGCGCTTGGGGACCGCCTGGCCCTGGATGTCGGCAATGTCGATGTCGGCGCGCTCCCGCCTCGGGATGGCGGCCGGGACTTGCAACGAGAGCCGCCCTCGCCCCGCCAGGTGCTCGACCAGGTTCCCCAGCCGGTCCACAGCGACAACGTCCGCACCGCAGGCCGAGGCCTCGGCGGCGTTCTCGAGGGGCACGAAGATGGGCGTGACCCCCAGCTCCGACAGCCGCCGGCACATCGGCAGCGCCCCGCGGATGGCCCGGACCCCGCCGTCGAGCCCGAGCTCCCCGACAAACCCCGCGCCCTCGACCGCCAGCTCGAGGCCGGTCGCGCGCAGGATCGCGACGGCGATCGCCAGGTCGAAGGCGGTGCCCTCCTTGCGTGTCCGGGCCGGGGCGAGGTTGACGGTGAGCCGGTGTTGGGGAAACGCCAGCCCGCTGTTGCGGATGGCCGACCGCACCCGCTCCCGCGCCTCCTGGATGGCCCTGTCGGTGAGTCCCACGATGCTGAACACCGGCAGTCCCGCCCCGAGGTCGACCTGCACGTCCACCGGGACGGCGGTGAAGCCATCGAGGCAGGCGGTGCGGGTCGAGGCGATCATAGGCCAAGACTACTACATATTTGTCATATCGTCCACGCCTACCCCCCCCCTCTCCCCTCGGATCAACTGAGGTCGATCGCGGGCAGGTGCTCGAACCGGGCGGGGGCGCCGGCCCGGTCCAGGCTGACGGCGACGACATCGACGCGCAGGCGACGCCCCAGTCCCGGGTGGGCCGCCGCGTACGCCCCGGCCAGGTGGCGCAGCCGCGACCTCTTGCGTTGGTCCACGGCCTCGGCGGGCACGCCATAGGCATCGCTGCTCCGCGCCTTGACCTCCACGATGACCAGGCAGTCGCCATCGAGTGCGACCACGTCCACCTGGCCGCCCGGCAACCGTGCGTCGAGCTCGACGATGCGCATTCCCCGGGCCTCGAGGAACCTCGCCGCGGCGGCCTCCGCGGCGGTTCCCAGCGCCGCCCGGCGGTACCCGTCCACGGCGAGAAGTCTACTATGCTGTGGTTTCGCTGGTAACTAAAGCCATCCGTGCCAGGAGCTCGGTGTCGCCGGCCAGCACCGCCTCGGCGACGGCCACAGGGTTGAAGCTCCGGCGATGCAGCGGGCACGGCCCCAGCTCCTTGAGTGCTGCGGCGTGCACGGGGGTGGAGTAGCCGTAGTGCACCTCGAAACCGTACCCGGGATAGGTCACGGCGGCCTCGCGCATGAACCGGTCCCGGGTGGTCTTGGCGATGATCGCCCCCGCCATGATCGAGGCGCTGCGGCGGTCCCCCTTGACCAGGGCCTCGTGGGGAATCGCCATCTCCGGCACCCCGAACCCGTCGACCAGGACGTAGTCCGGCTCGATCGGCAGGGCCTCGACGGCGCGCCTGAGGGCACGGCGCCCGGCCACGGCGATGTTGACCTCGTCGATCTCCAGGTGGCTGGCCTCGCCCACCCCGATCGCCAGGGCAACCCGGCGGATGGCCAGCGCGAGCTCCTCGCGTTTGTCCGCGGTCAGGAGCTTGCTGTCGTTGAGGCCAGGGATGACCACGCCCAGCGGCAGGATCGCCGCGGCGGCCACCACCGGCCCCGCGAGCGGGCCCCGGCCGGCCTCGTCCACACCCGCCACCACCACGTGGCCGTTGAGCCGGGCGGTGCGCTCCCGCAGCCAGATGTCCACCGACGGGAGGTCCATCGGCAGGGGTTGCTGGGTGTTCAGCCTGGCCGCCCGCCGGTCACGCTCCCGAGCCCTTTGCTCGTCCCCGGTCTTCGTGCTTAGCGCTGCTCCTTGATACGGGATTGCTTGCCCACCTTGTCACGCAGGTAGAACAGCTTGGCCCGGCGGACGGCGCCGTGCCGCAGCACCTCGAACTTGTCGATGCGGGGCGAGTGGACCATGAACGTGCGCTCGACGCCGACGCCGTGGGTCACCCTGCGCACTGTGACGTTCTGGCGCAGACCATGGTGGTTGACGGCAATCACCACCCCCTCGAAGACCTGGATGCGCTCCCGGGTCCCCTCGACGACCTTCACGTGCACCTTGACGGTGTCACCTGAGCGCAATGCGGGGACATCGGCCTTGAGGTACTCCTTCTCGACTGAATCGACGATGTTCATCTGGTCTCTCCTTTCATCTCCTGCAGAAGCTCTGGGCGCCGCTCCCTGGTGCGCTCGAGCGACATGCGCTCACGCCAGCGACGAATCTCCTCGTGGTGGCCCGACAGCAGCACGTCGGGGACCTTCAAGCCCTCGAACTCCGGCGGTCGAGTGTACTGGGGATGCTCGAGCATCCCGGTGACGAACGAGTCGTCACCTGCCGAGTCCTCGTCGCCGAGGACGCCCGGGACATGGCGCGAAACGGCCTCGATCAGGACCATCGCCGCGAGCTCGCCACCGCTGAGCACGTAGTCGCCGATGCTGACCTCGTAGTCGGCAATCGAGCTGATGCGCTCGTCGAAGCCCTCGTACCGGCCCGCGACCAGGAGCAGGCGGGGATGCCGGGCCAGCTCCTCGGCGAGGGCGTGGTTGAGGACGCGCCCGGTGGGGGTGAGCAGCACCACCGGGGCGGCGGTGTCCCCACGGATGTCGCGGACAGCGCTGAACACCGGCTCCGGCTTCAGGACCATGCCCGGGCCGCCACCGTACGGGATGTCGTCCACCTGGCGATGGCGGTTGCCCGCGTAGTCCCGCAGGTTGTGAGCCTCGAGCTCGAGCAGGCCGGACTGCAGCGCCCTGCCCACCACCCCGATGCCGATCGGCCCGGGGAACGTGTCGGGGAACAGCGTGATGACATCGAACCGCATCGCCGCGGTCACCGGACCTCCTCCTCGGCAGGCAGGTCGACCACCATCCGGCCCGACTCCAGGTCGACCTCCCGGACCACGTCACGGAGTGCCGGCACCAGCACCTCGCCGGCCTGGCCCTCCACCTGGTAGACGTCATTCGCCGGGTACTCCAGGACCTCCGCCAGCCGACCGAGCTTGCGCCCGCCGGTGTCGTAGACCTGCAGGCCGATGAGCTGCCACTGGTAGTACTGGCCCTCGGGGAGCTCTTCCAGTTCGGCCGCGGGCACCTCCAGGTACTGGCCGCGCAGCCGGTCCGCCGCGTCCCGGCCATCGATGCCGACCAGCTTGAGCCGCCATGCGCTCCCGCCGGTCGAGTGCGCCCGCTCGACGCGGACCTCGCTCCCGGCGGCGCGCACCACGCTCCCGGGCTCGAAGCGCCGGGGATTGTCCCCCAGCTGCTCGACCTCGACCTCCCCTGTCAGGCCGACGGCCCGACGGACGAAGCCCACGCGAACACTCGCGGGCGGTTTCATGGCAAGCGCCGCTCCTCCGTGGGACAGGTCACTACTCCTCGGGGCCGCCGGCGGGAACGCGCGGTTCGCCACTTGCGGGTTCCGGGGAGGGCTCGATCCCGGTCTCGCCGTACCCGGCGACCGCCGCGGGGTCGGACTCGCCTGCGATATCACCACCGCCCTGCGCCATTGCGGGCGCCTCCACCTCGCCGGCATCGACATCCACGTAATCCGCGTCGGCGTCGGCGTCGGCATCGGCGTCAAGGTCGTCCTCGGTGATCACCTCGACGTTGACCCGCTGGTGGTCCTTGATCGCCGCGGCCTTGACCACGGCCCGGATGGCCTCGATGTTCTTGCCCCCCTTGCCGATCACCCGGCCGACGTCCCCGGGGTCAAGGCGGACCTCCACGGTCTGTGAGCGGTGGCGGCGGGAGTTGCCGTCAACCTCGACGGCGTCGGGCTTCTCGACGATGTTCTTGACGATGAACTCGACCAGGCCGGCGTAGTCGGTCGTCACTTGGATTCCCCCGGCGCGCCCTCGGCGGGCTCCTCGGCATGTTGCTCGACGTCCGCGGGCGGCTCCGGTTCGGCCTCACTGGAAGGTGACGTGGGCTCGGCGTCCTCGCTCGTCGTCTTCTCCGGCTCGGCGGCCGCAGGCTCGGCGGCCGCGGGCTCGGCCTCCGCCTCGGCGGTGGGCGCTTCGACAGCTGCCGGCTCCTCCGCGGGTGCCTTGGTGGCAGCGGGTGCCTCAGCGGCGGGCGCCTCGGCCGACGCGGGCTCCTCGGCCGGGGCCTCGATGGCGTCAGGCTCGTCAGGGGCGGGCGCCTCGAGCGGCGCGGGCTCCTCGGCCGGGGGCGCCTCCGCCGGCTTCTCGGCGGCCGCAGCCGCCTTGGCCTGGGCCTTCTTCGACGCCTTGGGCCTGGCGTCGGCCGGGTCGTAGACCGGTCCGGTGCGCTCGATTACGCCCTCTGACACGAGCAACTGACGCGCCACGTCGGTCGGACGGGCGCCCTTGCTGATCCAGTCCTTGATGCGGTCGGCGTCCAGCTTCACGGTTGCCGGGTTGGCGAGCGGGTCGTACGTGCCGACGGCTTCTATGAACCGGCCGTCACGGGGCGAGCGCGCGTCCGCGACCACCAGACGGTAGAAGGGCTTCTTCTTGGCGCCCATGCGCCGGAGCCTGATCTTGACTGACAAGCGATACCTCCTTGGGTCTTTTTTCAGAGACCCCCCGGCAGCGCCGGGAAGCCTGGAATCTTCGGGAACTTGCCACCGCGCAGCTGCTTCATCAGCTGGCGCATCTGATCGAATCCCTTGAGCACCTGGTTGACCTCGTGGACCTCGCGGCCACTGCCACGGGCAATGCGCCGCTTGCGCCGGCCGTCGATGATCTCGGGCCGGCGCCGCTCCTCGGGGGTCATCGAAAGGATGATCGCTTCGAGGTGGTCGACGTCCTGCTCACTGGGCATCGCACCGGCCATGTCCTTGATCTTCCCGGCCCCGGGGAGCATGCCAATGATGTTCTCCATCGGGCCCATCTTGCGAACCTGGCGCAGCTGGGTGACGAAGTCGTCCAGCGTGAACTGCCCCTTCATCAGCTTCTGCGCCTGGGCCTCGGCCTCGTCCTTGTCGACGACCTCCTGGGCCCGCTCGACCAGGGTCACGATGTCCCCCATTCCGAGGATCCGGGAAGCGATGCGGTCGGGATGGAAGAGCTCGAGGTCGGATAACTTCTCGCCGGTGCCGACGTACCGGATCGGTTTCCCGACGGTCTGCTTGAGGGACAGTGCCGCGCCTCCGCGGGCGTCGCCGTCCATCTTGGTCAGCACGACCCCGTCGACCCCGACCTCGCGCTCGAACGTCGTGGCGACGTTGACGGCCTCCTGCCCGGTCATGGCGTCGACCACCAGCAGGCTCTCGGTCACCTTGACGCGCTGGCGGATGCGCTTGACCTCCTCGAGCATCTCCTGGTCGAGTTGCAGGCGGCCGGCGGTGTCGACGATGACGACGTCGAGGCCGAGCCGTTTGGCCTCCTCCACGCCCCTGGCCGCGATGTCCTCTGCGCTCCCCTGGGCGCTGAAGTAGGCGACGTCGACCTGTTTGGCCAGGACCTCGAGCTGGTCGCGGGCCGCGGGACGGTGGACGTCGGCGCCAACGAGCATCGGACGGTGGCCCTGCTTGCGAATCAGGATGGCCAGCTTGCCGGCGGTGGTCGTCTTGCCGGAGCCCTGCAGGCCCAGCGTCATGATCACAGTCGGCGGGGTGGGGCTGTAACCGATCCCCGGGTTCTCGCCGCCGAGGAGCTCGACCAGCTCGTCGTGGACGATCTTGACGACCTGCTGACCCGGCGTCACCGACTTCAGGACCGACTCGCCGACCGCCTGCTCGCGCACCCGGGCGATGAACTCCTTGGCCACCTTGAAGTTGACGTCGGCCTCCAGCAGGGCGAGGCGGACCTGGCGCAGGCCGGCGTCGACATCGGCCTCGGTGAGCGTGCCTCTCGAGAGCATCCCCTTGAAGGCGTCGTTGAGGCGGCGGGTCAGGTCGTCGAACATGTCAGCTCAAACCCTTGACAGCACGTCGGAGTGATTTGACCTCTGACTCGAGCTGGTCGATGCGGGCCTGGAGCGCCGAGCGCTCATTGTCGCGGCGGGCCTGGGCGGCCCGGAGGCCCAGCTTGGCCTCGTACCCCGCCAGGGCCACCTGGGCGCGCCGGACTAGGTCGTGCGCGGCGGCCCGGCTGATCCCCTGGGCCGTGGCGATCTCGGCGAACGACCAGTCCTCGGCGAGGTGCAGGCGCACCGCCTCCCGCTGGTGGGCGGTGAGCAGGTTGCCATAGGCGTCGAGCAGCTGCATTGTGTCGCGGCGCGTATCGATGTCAAGGACCATCACTTGACAGTCTAGCAACGGGCCGTCGGCCCGGCGGTCAGTCCCCTTCGGGGAAGTCGATGGGCTCCGAGCTGTCGATCAGTTCGCGGGCCTCCTCCGCACGGTCCGGGGGCACCAGCACGGCCACGTCGCCGAGGTCGCTGGCGGTGATGCCGTAGAGGCGCCCGGCGATGTCACCGCGGAGGGCAACCGGGATGTCGGCGTTCTCGAGGGCGGCCTTGAGGATCTCGCCCTCCATGGCGCTGACCGTCTTGATCCTGACCCACTCGTCGCTCATGACGCCACAGAGAAGAGGGAGTCGACGTAGTCGCGCGGGTCGAACGGCTCCAGGTCTTCGATCCCCTCCCCCGTGCCGACCAGCTTCACCGGGATTCCAAGCTGCTCCTCCAGCCCCAGGATCACCCCGCCGCGGCCGCTGCCGTCGAGCTTGGTCATCACGGCACCCGTGACCTTCAGCGCCTCGTTGAAGACCCGCGCCTGCTGGATCGAGTTCTGGCCGATGGCGGCGTCGAGCACCAGCAGGGTCTCGTGGGGCGCGCCATCCATGGCCTTCATCGTGCTCCGCTCGACCTTGCGCAACTCCTCCATCAGGTTGGCCTGCGTGTGGAGCCGCCCGGCGGTGTCGATGATCACCGCCGAAGCCCCCCTGGCCCGGCCCGCCTCCACCGCGGAGTACGCAACCGACGCCGGGTCGGCGCCGGGCTCACTGGCTACGAAGTCGGCGCCGATCCGCTCGGCCCAGAGCCGCAGTTGCTCGATGGCCCCGGCCCGGAAGGTGTCCGCGGCTCCGAGCACCACCTTGCCCCCGTCACTCTGGAGCCGGGCGGCCAGCTTGGCGGCGGTCGTCGTCTTGCCAGTGCCATTGACCCCGATGACCAGGTGGACATCGGGCCGGGACCCACTGTGCAGTTCCCGGGGCCGCCAGTCCATGCGGTTGATCAGCATCGTCCGCAGGCCGTCCACCGCACGGGCGCTTTCCCTCATCCCCAACCGCTCGGCCTCGGCCCGCAGGTCGGCCGAGAGCCGGAGTCCCACCTCGGTGCCGAGGTCCGCGGTCATCAGCGTCTCCTCCACCGCCTCCCAGAAATCCTCGTCGATCGGCCCGTACGCGGCCAGGCCGGTGAGCTCGCCGCGGAGGCCCGCGGTGGACCCTGACAGCCGTGCCGCGAGGCGGCCGAACAACCCGCGCTTCCTGGTCTCCATGCCGGTAAGGCTACCGGCGCCGCGTCAGCCCGTGCGATCCGCCTTGAGGGCCACGACCTCACCCTCGCGCAGCCGCACCGAGACGACTCGCGACACCCCGGAGTCCTCGAGCGTCACCCCGTACAGGGCCTGGGCCGAGGTCATTGTCTGGTGGTTGTGGGTGATCAGGATGAACTGGTTCTCCGCGGCCATCGAGAGCAGCATCGCGTTGAACCGTTTGACGTTCGCGTCGTCGAGGGGGGCATCGACCTCGTCGAAGATGTAGAACGGGCTGGGGTTGACCTTCTCCAGCGCGAGGATGAATGCCAGCGCGGTCAGCGCCCGCTCGCCGCCGGACAGGAGCCTGATCCCGCGCATGCGCTTGCCCGCCGGCTGGGCCAGGATCTCGACGCCCGGCTCCTCGGCGTCGGGGTCGTCAAGGCGCAGGGTCGCCTTGCCGTTCACGAACAGCGTGGCGAAGGTCTCCTGGAAGTTGTAGGCGACGGCGCCGAACACCGCTTCGAAGCGGCGGTCGATCTCGCCGGTGAGCTCCTCCGACAGCTTGACCAACCCTTCACGGGCGCGCACCAGGTCGTCGAGCTGACCGCCGATGGCGTCGAGCCGCTCGTGGTCCCGCTCGTACTCCTCGATCGCCAGGGGATTGACGGGGCCAAGGTGGGCGACCTGGCGTTCGAGCCGGGTGATCTCGCGCTGGGTCTTCTCCCAGTCCAGCTCCTCGTCCGCCGGCTCGGCTTCGCCGGCCTGGCCCATCCGCCCCGCAAGGTCCGCGACGGCGGCCTCGGCTTCGGCCTGGACGGCCAGCGCCGCGCCGAGGGCGTCCTCGTGGTGGGCGAGGGCCACCTGCCGCTCCATGTACTCCTTCTCCAGCCCCAGCAGCCTCTCACTCAGCTGGCTCACGTCGCCGGCGGTCGCGTCCGCGGGAGCGACCTCCAGCGCGCCCAGCGCCGCCGCATGCCGCGCCTCGGCCTCGGACCGGCGGCCGTCGAGTTCGGTCTGGAGCCGCGCCAGCTCGGTGACGCGCTCCTGCGCCGAAACCGTCTCGGCGACCTGGGCGGCGAGTTGGGCCTCGGCGCGGTTACGCCGCGCGACCAGGGCCTCGGCGCGGGCGGAGAGCGCGGCGCGCTGCGCCTCCTTCTGGTCAACCAATCGCTGTCGAGCGTCGACATCGTCCTGGCAGGTCGCCTCGGCCTGGCGGGTAGCCAGCAAGGCGGGCTCCGCCTCCTCGGCCTGCGCTTGCGCATCGCCCGCGGCGACGATCGCGGCGGCCAGGTTGGAAGCGACGGTGCCGAGCTCACCGCGGCGCTCCGCCACGGCAGCCCGCAGACGCTCCACTCGGTGCCGCGCCGCGTCGAGCCCCTGAGCCCGGGAGGCGTCGCGGGCGGCCGCGGCGGAGACCGCCGCCAGCGCCGTCAACTGGGCCTGTCGCGCCTCCTCCAGCAGGGACTCGAGCTCTGCCTCGCGGGCGATCGCGGCCGCCAGAGCTGCCCCGGCCTCGGTCTGTCGCGCGGCGGCGTCCTGCTGGTCATGGAGGCCCTCTTCCAGCGCCCGGGAGATGGCCCGGCCCTCGAGGCGGCCCTCCTCGGCCCAGGCATCCAGCGTCGCCGCGGATATCCCCGCGGCGATTGCCGCGTTGCGCACACCGGCTTCCTGGAGCAACTCGACGAGGCGCGAGGCTGATGGCGCGGGCAGGTCACCGTCCGCAGCCAGCGAGCGGAGAGCGCTGAGGCGCTCCTCAAGGCGCTGCACCCGCGAGGTCGCCGACTGCGCCGCCTCCCGGGCGGCATTGACCGCCGACCGGGCCTCCGACTGCGCCGTGATGGCTGCCCTGAGCCTTTCGGCGGCCCTGGTCGCGGCGGCTTCCGCAGTCCGCACCTCGGGCGCGTGCCCCTGCTCAGCGCCAAGCTCCGTCTCGGCGCGCGCCAGCTCCGCGAGGAGGTCCTCGCCCGCCGCGGCGAGGGCATCCCGGCGCTGTTGGAGCTCGCTGACATGCTGCTCCGCGGCAGCGGCCGCCTCGTGCAGCCCGACGAGGCGCTGCTCCGCGTGCTGGCGGGCAGCCTGCGCGCCGGCCAGCGCGTCGCGCGCCACGGCCAGCGCAGGGTCGGCGGTGACCTCCGCAGGCGGCTCGGAGGCCGCGGCCGCGTCGTCGGCTGCAACCCTCAGCTCGTTCTCCAGCGATTCCCGCCGGGCCATCGCCGCCTCGACGACGGCGCCGGCCTCCATGGCGGCGCTGGCGGCCGCGGCGATTCTCTCGGCCAGGAGCTGGAGCTGAGCCCCGGCGTCGCCGGCAGCCAGGCGCAGGCTCCCCAGCTCACGCTCCCGGGCCAGGCGCGCATCGTGGGCCCGCGCCAGCTCCTCGCGCTGGTTCGCGTGGGCCGCCGCGGCAGTCGCCGCGTCCGCCCGCGCCTGGGTGACCGCGGCCTCCAGGGTGACGACGCGGGCGGCGGCCTTCTTGACGCGCTGGCGCGCCGCCAGCCACTCGCCACGCAGGAGGCTGCCGCGCAGGACGTCGAGCCGTGCCGTGAGCTCGGCCTCGCTCCGCGCCGCGTCGGCCTGCCGGCGCAGCTCCTCCACCCGAGGGCCCAGCTCGCCGGCGAGGTCGTTCAGTCGCAGCACGGTGATGTCGGCCTCGCGGATCCGCCCCAGCGCGTCGTCCCGCTTGGTCCGCAACCCCCGCACCCCTGCCGCCTCCTCGATCAGCGCCCGGCGCTCGCCGGCGGAGGTCTGGATGATGTGGTCGACGTCGTCCTGGGCGACGACCGAGTACCCCTGCTGGGTGAGGCCGGTGCTGGCGAAGAGCTCCTCGATGTCACGCAGGCGGCACCGCGCGCCGTTCAGCCAGTACTCGCTCTCACCACTCCGGTAACCGCGACGCAGGACCTCGATCTCGGAATACGGCACGGCCAACCGCCCGTCACTGTTGTCGATGACCAGCCGGACCTCGGCCATGCCCGACCCCGGCCGCCGCGCACCGCCGGAATAGACGATCTCCTCCATCCGGGTGCCCCGCAACTCGCGCGCGCTGCGCTCACCGAGGACCCAGCGAATGGCGTCGACAAGGTTGCTCTTGCCGGAGCCATTGGGCCCCACCACCGCGGTGATGCCCGGCTCGAAGAGCAGCTCGGTCTTCTTGGCGAAGGTCTTGAAGCCCTGGATCTCGACGGATCGCAGGTGCACTCAGCCGTTCCTCATCATTCCCCGGCCACCGGGGGCGATTATCCCATCCAGGCCCCATAAGGGCAACATCTCGCACCGGCGGCCTGTCGCCGACACCACATCTTGTGCATCGACCGCGAGGTCAGTCGGCCCGGGTGCGCGCGTCCAGCGCCCTGCTGGCGGCAGCCTGCTCCGCCGACCTGAGGGTGGAACCCTCGCCCTCGCCCAGCCGCTCCTTGCCAACCCATACCTCGACCCGGTAGTTCCGGCGGTGACTCGGTCCCGAGGTCGCGGCCACCTCGTAGCGCGGTACCCCGGCACCCTCCGATTGGGTCAGTTCCTGGAGCCGGCCCTTGTGGTTGCCTCCCGCGTCGGTGGTCACCGCCAGGCGCGTGAACGCGGCCGCGGCCGCCCGCAGGCCTCGGTCGAGGTAGATCGCACCGAAGACCGCCTCCATCGCGTTGGCCAGCAGGCTGTCCAGGTCCCGGCCGCCGGCGTTGTCGACGCCGTGGCCAACGCGCAGGTATCGGCCGAGCTGGATCCGCCGGGCGGCGGCGGCGAGCGCCCCGGTGCTGACCAGGGCGGCCCGGCGCAGGGTGAGGGCCCCCTCGCCGGCGTCGGCGTCGTGGCGGTAGAGGGTCTCCGCGGCGACCAGCTCGATCACCGCGTCCCCCAGGAACTCCAGGCGCTCGTTGTCCGACGCCGCCAGTTCCGGGTGCTCGTGCGCCCAGGATGAATGGGTGAGGGCCTGCTCCAGGAGCTGCGGGTGGCGCAGCTCCACGCCGATCAGGTCCTGGAGAGCCGGGAGCCCATCCGCCGCGCTCTGCGCGCCGCGGTCAGGAGGTGATGCCGAGCTTCTCCTGGACGTAATCCCAGGCCTGGCCGACGGTGGTGATCTTCTCCGCGTCTTCATCGGAGATCTCCATCCCGTACTCCTCCTCGAAAGCCATGATCAGCTCGACCAGGTCGAGTGAATCGGCGTTGAGGTCATCGACAAATGAAGCCTCGGTGGCTACCTGGTCGGCTTCCACACCCAGCTGGTCGGCAATGATGCCCTTGAACTTTTCGTAACTGACGTCGGCCATACGAGACCGCATTGTAGTGGAAACACAGGCCCGCAAGCACCAGACGGGCGGCTAACCCGTCAGGCCGCCGTCCACCAGCAGCACCTGGCCAGTCACGTAAGAAGCAGCCGGGCTGGCCAGGAAGGCCACCGCTGCGGCCACCTCGGCCACCGTGCCGAGGCGCCCCAGGGAGGCGATCTCGCTCACCCGTTTGATGATGTCCTCGGGCAGCGCCGAGGTCATGTCCGTGTCGATCATGCCCGGCGCCACGGCGTTGACCGTGATCGCCCGCGAGCCGACCTCCCGGCTGATCGACCGCGTCAGGCCGATCAGGCCCGCCTTGGCCGCGCTGTAGTTGGCCTGCCCGGCATTGCCCGCGGTACCGGCGACCGAGGCGACGTTCACGATCCTCCCCCAGTGGGCGCGGAGCATCGGTCGGAGCGCCGCACGGCAACAGTAGAAGGCGCCCGAGAGGTCGGTCTCGATGACCGTGTGCCACTCCTCGTCCTTCATCCTCATCACCAGGTTGTCGCGCGTCACCCCCGCGTTGTTCACCAACACCGCGAGGCCGCCCAGCTCCTTGATGACGGCTTCGACCAGGCCCGACGCCGACGCCGCGTCGGAGATGTCGGCCTGCAGCGCCACCGCGCGCCCGCCGTTTTTTGTGATCTCCTCGACCACCGAGCCGGCGGCCTCCGCGCCACTGCTGTAGTTGACGGCGACCGCGGCACCCATCGCGGCCAGCTCCAGGGCGACGGCCCGGCCGATGCCGCGGCTGGCGCCGGTCACGAGGGCGGCCTTGCCGCTGAGATCGAGGTCCATCAGTTCGATACCTCTTTCGACGCTGCGGCTGTGGCGGCCGACTCCCACGCCGCGTCGGGCATGATCCGCTTGCCCAGCCCGGCCAGGGTGCTGCCGGGACCCAGCTCCACGAACCTGTCGACGCCCAGCGCGCCCAGGGTTTGCACGCAGGCCACCCAGCGCACCGTCTCGGTGAGCTGGCGGCGCAGCGCCTCCTGGATCTCGCCCGGTGCCGTGCGCACCGCGCCGTCGACGTTGAAGGCCTGCGGCCGACCGGCGGTGACGGGCGCGCTCGAGATCGCTGATGCCAGGCGCTCCGCGGCCCCGGCCATCAGTGGCGAATGGAACGCGCCCCCGACCTGCAGGGGGATCACGCGGCGCGCCCCGGCGGCCTTCAGCGGCCCTTCGAGGCGCTCGAGCTCGGCCCGGTGGCCCGAGATGACCACCTGCCCCGGCGCGTTGATGTTGGCCACCACCGCGACCGCGCCCTCGGCGCCGTTGGCTTCGATGGTCGCCTGCACGGCCGGGGGGTCCAGCGCCAGCACTGCGCTCATCCCCTGGTCGGGCGCCGACGCCTGGGCCATGGCCTGCCCCCGCTCATGCACGAGGCGGATCGCGTCCTGCCAGCCCAGCGAGCCGGCCGCCACCAGCGCCGTGTATTCGCCCAGGCTGTGGCCCGCGACGGCGACCGCGGAGGCCACGGCGCCGGGCGGTACCAGCTGCAGCAGCGCAACCGAGTGGAGCAGCAGCAAAGGCTGGGCGACCTCGGTTGCCCGCAGCTCATCGGCGGTGCCCTCGCAGGCCAGGCGCACGAGGTCCAGGTTGACAACGTCCGATGCGTCCCGGGCAAGCTCGTTGCCCGGCGAGCCGGCGTCGAGCAACCCGTTTCCCATTCCCGGCTCCTGGGCGCCCTGGCCCGGGAAGATCAGTGCCAGTCCCACGTCATCTCACCCCCTGTTGGCGGCAGGCGCCGGTCAGTCGGTCGAGATGACCTCGCGGCCGTCGTAGTACCCGCAGTTGGGGCAGATGGTGTGGGGACGCTTCATCCGCTTGCACTGGCTGCAGGTCGCAAGCGCGGGCCGGGTCAGCGCCAGGTGGGCGCGCCGGGAGCGCTTGTTGGACTTGGACTTTTTTTCCTTGGGGACGGCCATAGCGCGGGAATTCTAACCGAGGGCGTCCGTAAGGAGCCCGGGGCCAAACGCCTAGGACTTGGAGGAGCCGGTCGTGCCCGCGCCGTCCGCGCCCGGCTTGCGCAGGGTCTCCTGGGCCTTGCGGACCGTTGCCACGGTGCGAACGAGGTGGGATTCGAGTTGCTGCATGACATCTGCGGCGTACTCGTCGGCCTGGCGGCGCTGGTCGGTGGCCTTGGCCTGCGCCTCGCGCACCAGCGCGTGGCCGTGCGACTCGGCCCGCCGGGTGACCTCGTGCTCCTTCATCATCTCCTCGGCTTTCTGGGCCGCCCCCTGGCTGATCCGCGCCGCCTCCTGCTGGGCCTCGCTGATCAGGCGCTCCTGCTCGGCCAGCAGGGTACGGGCCTGCTTGATCTCCTCGGGGAGGTTGACGTGGATCTGATCCAGGAGGTCGAGGATCTCGTCCTCGTCGATCATCACGTTGTGCGTGAACGGCACCCGCTGAGCGCGGTGAACCAGGTACTCGAGGTGGTCGATGAGCTCGACGATGCTCCGGTGGTCGCGCTCCGGCGCGATGGGTTCCAGCTCGCTCACGAGGACCTATTCTCGCGCAGCCTGGCAAGCCGGCGGGCCACCGATGGCGGCACCGCGAACTCGACATCCCCGCCGTGGCCGGCAACCTCCTTGATCAGCGAGGAGCTGAGGAAGACGTTGGCGAAGCTGGTCATCAGGAAGACGGTGGTGACCCCGGGGGCCAGCTTGCGGTTGAAGAGGGCCATCTGGAACTCGCTCTCGAAGTCGCTGGTGGCGCGGAGCCCCCTCACGATGGCCACCGCCTCCATCCTGCCGGCGAACTCGACCGTCAGTCCCTCGAAGGAGGCGACCTCGACCGCGGGGTTGCCGTCGACGCTCTCGCGGATCATCTCGATCCGGTCCTCCACGCTGAACATCGGCGTCTTGTTGGGGTTGCGCAGGACCGCGACGATGACCCGGTCGAAGATCCCGCAGGCGCGCTCCAGGATGTCCAGGTGCCCAAGGGTGAAGGGGTCGAAGCTGCCGGGGTAGATCGCGGTCCTCAACCGGCGGGCCTCATCATCACGAGGGCCGAGTCACCGTGGGTTACGCGCCGCACTTCGATCAACCCCTCGACCGGGGCCGGCGGGTCGTTGGAGCGCCGCTCGACCACGATCATCGCGGAGTCCTTGAGCGTGCCGGCGCTCCCCAGCGTCGTGAGCACCCCCTCCAGTCCCGGGTCACCATACGGGGGATCCAGCAGGACCAGGTCGTACTCGCGCAGGGCGTCCCGGCTGTACTCCAACCACCGCTCCACCGCCCCGGAGTGTACCCGACCCCGATCGGGGCTGTCGAAGCCAGCGAGTGCCGCCAGGTTCTCCTTTGCGACGTTCGCCGTGCGCCGGTCCTTTTCGACGAAATCGCACCGTGCGGCGCCCCGCGACAGGGCCTCCAGGCCCAGGCTGCCGGACCCCGCGTAGAGGTCCAGCACGGCCTTGCCGGCGATCGATGGGCCGAGGATGTCGAAGAGCGACCGGCGCAGCATGGCCGACGTCGGCCGGACGCTGCGCGGGGGCGACTTCAACTTGCGGCCGCGCCAGGCTCCGGCAATCACGTTGAGCGGCATGGGCTCTAGCTCAGGCTGCCTGGCAGGCGGAATGCCCGGGCGGCCTCGACCAGGTGGGGATGCCGCTCGAGGCCCCCGGCGATGAGCTTCTCCGCCTCCTCGCGGGCGATCGAGATCAGGCGCGCGTCGAGCAGGCCCGCAACCATGAGGCCGCTGTCGTGGCCGCTCTGCATGCCCGAGCCTCCCAGCACGTCGCCCGGGCCGCGGATACCGAGGTCGACCTCGGCGAGGTCGAACCCGCTGGAATAGGCGACCATCGCCTGCAGACGGCGGTTGTCACCCTCGCCAGGCCCGTCCTCGCCAGAGAAGAGCAGGCAGAAGGCCCGCTCGCTGCCCCGGCCGACGCGGCCGCGGAACTGGTGCAGCTGGGCCAGCCCGAACCGCTCGGCGCCCTCGATCATCATCACCGTGGCGTTGGGGACGTCCACCCCCACCTCGACCACCGAGGTGCTGACCAGGATGTCGTAGTCGCCGGCTTTGAAGGCCTCCATGATGGCGTCCTTGTCGCCGGCCTTCATCCGCCCGTGGAGCAGGGCCAGCCTGAGGTCGGGGAAGACCTCCTCCTGGAGCCGCTGGTGCTCGGAGGTGGCGGACCGCGCCTGCAGCAACTCCGAGTCCTCTACCAGCGGACAGATGACGAACGCCTGCTGCCCCTTCTGCACCTGGCGGCGGACGAAGTCGTAAGCCTCGGCCCGGGCACTCGATGGGACCACCCGGGTCTCGACCGGCTGGCGGCCCGGGGGCATCTCATCCAGGACCGACACCGTCAGGTCACCGTAGAGGGTCAGCTGCAGGGTCCTCGGGATGGGCGTGGCGGTCATCGACAGGACGTGGGGGAAGAGGTCGCCGCCCTTCTGGGCCAGCGCCTCGCGCTGGCCGACTCCAAAGCGGTGCTGCTCGTCGGCGATGACCAGGCCCAGCGACCGGGGCTTCACCGGGTCCTCGATCAGCGCGTGGGTGCCGACGACCACGTTGATGAAGCCCGACTCCAGGCCCGCCATGATCGTCCGCCGCGCCGAGGCCGGAGTCGAACCAACCAGCAGCTCCATGTTGACTCCCAGGCGCTGGAGCAGCGGGCGCAGGGTGCGCGCGTGCTGCTGTGCCAGGATCTCGGTGGGCGCCATGAAGAGGGACTGGTGGCCCGCCGCCGCGGTCATCGCAACGGCCATCGCCGCGACCGCGGTCTTGCCGCTACCGACGTCGCCCTGAAGCAGGCGGGCCATGGGGCGTGGCTCGGCGAGGTCGGTGAAGATGGCATGCGCCGACTTGCGCTGAGCGTTGGTCAGGGTGAAGGGGAGAGCGTCCCGGATCGCCCGCGCCCGCTCCACGTCGTACGGGACGACAGGCGCCCGGTGCCGCAGGCGCTCCTCCCGGCTGACCAGGACCGCGAGCTGCATCACCAGGAGCTGCGAGATCGCAATCCGGCGGCGGGCGAGGTTGAGCTCTTCGTGGTCCGCGGGGAAGTGCACCTGCGCGATCGCTTCGGCCAGCGGCGGCAGGTCCAGGCGCTCGGCGACCTCCGGCGGCAGGTCGTCGCGCATCCCGGCCGCCAGCGGCAAGGCCTGCGCCACCCGGTCGCGGATCCAGCGCGACGTGAGCCCCTGGACCTCGCGGTACAGCGGCACCAGCCGCGCCGTGTGCAGACCCGATCCCCGGTCGGCGTGCTCGATCGCCGCGCTCATCATGACCAGCCCACCTCCGCCCCGCTGTTTCTTGACCTGCCCTGAGAGCGTGAACTCGTCGCCAGGGCTCAGGGCGCTGGCCACCCACGGTTGGTTGAACCACATCGCCTTCATCCGCCCGCTGTCGTCGCTGAGGATCGCCTCGGTGACCGGGCGATTGCCGGTGCGGCTGCGGGTATAGCGGACGCTGACGCGCTCGACGCGGACCTTCACCGTCTGTTTGGCGTCCTCCTTGAGGAACACCACGGGGACGGTCTTGCTGTAGTCCTCGTGCCTGCGGGGGTAGTACCGGAGGAGGTCCTCGATGGTGTGGACGCCGACCCGCTCCAGCCTCTTGACATACGTCGGCGTCACTGCCCGGAGCGCGGTCACGGGCGACTGCAGGGTGAGCCCTGCTGTCGAGGTCAGCCCGCTCGCTTGGCTATGTATCCGCAGCCGATTGCCCCCGGGCCACCGTGTGTGCCGATGACCGCTCCGAGCGCGCCCTCGCTGATGGGGACCCCGGGGAAGCTCTTCTCGAGCTCCACCCGCAGCGCCGTGCGGCTCTCCGGCGCCTGGGCGTCGAGGATCCCGATGCGCTCTGCGCCACCGTGCTCAGTGATGTCCTCGACCACCCGCTGGAACGCCTGGCTCCAGGTCCGGGCCGGCGTCATGCGGTGGATCACCCCCTCATGCACCAGCATCAGGGGCTTGACTCGGAGCATGCCGCCGATGGCGCCCTGGAGGCGGCTGACCCTGCCCCCCATCACCGCGTACTTGAGGGTGTCGAGAATGGCCACCAGCCGGGCCCGCGGACGGAGCTCGAGCATCGTCTTCTCGATCTCCTCGGGGGAGCGGCCGGCGGCGATCATTTCGGCCGCCTCCAGGGCCATGACCGCAAGCGCCGCGGTCACATTGCCGCTGTCGATCACCCTGATGTCCCGGCCGGGGAGCTCCTTGGCCGCCAGCCGCGCGGACTGCACCGTGCCCGAGAGCTGCTCGGCGATATGGAGGCTGATGATCGCCTCTCCCTCCGGGACCGCGCGGTACACCTCGAGGAACTCGCCGGGTGACGGCTGCGACGTCGTGGGCAGCTCCGTCGCCGCCTCCAGGCGCTTGAAGAATGCGTCGCCGTCGAGCTCGACGCGGTCGCGGAACTCCTCTTGGCCGAAGTGCACCTTCAGCGGCACCATGATGATGCCCAGCCGTTCCATCGTCTCCAGCGGCAGGTCCGCGGTGGAGTCGACAACCAGCTGCGTCATTCGAGCGACAGGATGAAGGGGTAGTGGCTCTGCTCGCCCCGCTGGGTCTCGATCCCGAGCCCGGGGAAGCGCTCGCGGAGGTGGTCGGCGGCGCGGCTCAGCTCGGCCTCGTCCACGTCGACCCCGGCGTAGACGGTGAGTAGCTCGAACCCTCCGGCCTTGATCCCGTCAAGCGCGCCCTCGATGACTTCCATGGGGGCCTTGCCGGCGGCCTTGATCTTGCCGTTGACCACGGCGATGTAGTCGCCGTTCTTGATCTTGAGTCCGTCGACGGAGGTGCTGCGCACGGCGCGGGTGACCTCGACCGTCTGGACCCCGTCGAGCGACTGGGTCATGGCGTCGGCCGTGCCGTCGATGTCACCCTCCGGGTCGAGGTTGAGGAGTGCGGCGATGCCCTGCGGCACGGTGCGTGACGGCACCACTCGGACCTCTTTTTCGCAGAGCCCCTGGACCTGCTGCGCGGTCATGATCACGTTCTTGTTGTTGGGCAAAATGATGACCTTCTGGGCGCCGACGGCGTTGACCGCCGCCAGGAGGTCCTCCGTGGACGGGTTCATCGTCTGGCCGCCCTCGACCACCGCCGCCCCGAGCTCCTCGAAGATCCTGCGGAACCCGTCCCCGACAGCCACCGCGACGCAGCCCAGGCCCGCCACCGGCGTCGCCGCCGCCCCGTTCCTGGAGCCGTTGCTGGAGGCGGAGGGCGCCGCGACCTCCGGCATCGGGGCGTCGTGGGAGAGGATCTCGTGGTGCTGCCGGGTCATGTCCTCGACCTTGAGCTTCTGCAGGGTGCCGTAGCCGGTGGCCTGGGCGATGAGCGAGCCCGGGTCGAGGGTGTGGATGTGGACCCGTACGAGGGTGTCATCGCCGACGATCACCGCGGAGTTCCCCAGCGGGGTGAGCTCCGCCCGGATCTTCTCGAACGGCCTGCGCGGGGCCTCGATGAGGAACTCGGTGCAGAAGCCCCAGCCCTCCTCCGGGGTCTCCAGCGCATAGGCACCGGTCTTCGGCGCGGCCGCTGCCGGGACGCTTGGCATGGCCGCCACCGACCCAGGGATCTCCTGGCCCTTGACCGTCTTGAGGAAGCCTTCGAGGATGACCATCAGGCCATAGCCCCCGGCGTCGACGACGCCCGCCTCGCGCAGGACCGCCAGCTGGCTCGGCGTCTCGTCCACCGCACGCTGCGCGGCGTTGACGATCACCTGGATCAGCTCAGCGATGTCCTCGGTGTCCTCGGCCCTGGCCAGCGCCGCCTCCGAGACCTTGCGCGCCACTGTCAGGATCGTGCCCTCCGTGGGCTTGGTCACCCCACGGTAGGCGACGCTGGTGGCCTCCTGGAAGCCCCTCGCAAGCTGCCGGGTGTCCACCGACGTCGCGTCGCCGATGCCCTGGGAGAACCCGCGCAGCACCTGGGAAAGGATCACCCCGGAGTTGCCCCTGGCGCCCATCAGCGCCCCGTGCGCCACGCGGCCCGTCACCAGCGAGAGGTCGCTGCTGTCCTCGTTGGCGATCTCCTCGATGGCCGACTCCAGCGTCAGCAGCATGTTGGTGCCGGTGTCGCCGTCCGGCACGGGGAAGACGTTGAGCTGGTTGACCCGCTCGCGGTTGGCGGTGAGCCAGGCCCGCGAGCCGTACAGGGCGCGCTTGAACAGGACCCCGTCGACGCGGGTGATCGACGCCACCTTGGAGGCGACCATCAGACCACTGCATCCTCGTCGTGGTGGATGCCCTGGACGTTGACGTTGACGCTCTTGACCTTGATCCCGAGCGTCTTCTCGCACTGGTAGCGCACCGCGTCCTGGAGGCTCCGTCCGACCTCGACGATGCGCACCCCGTACTCGACCACGACAAAGAGGTCGATGTCGATGCCGTCCGCGTCAACCCGGACCTCGACCCCGCGGTGGAGGTTCTCGCGCTGCAGCCGCTCCGCGATGCCATCGCGCAGGCCACGGGCCGCCATGCCGACGATGCCGTAGCACTCGTTGGCCGCGTGCCCCGCGATCGAGGCGATGACCTGGCGCGAAACCTCGATCCGGCCGAGGTCCTGCTGCTGCAAAATCCGGTTCATTGGCCTCCTGTTCCGGCGACGGCGGTTGACGTGGCTGTAATTCTCGCCCTTCCGGGCGCGACAGGTCCCGGCCGGCCCCCGCCAGCACCCATGTTAGAATCCAGCGCCTCCAGGAAAGGTTACGCAACCCTCTGAACGGGAGTCAAAGTCAATGGCCCAGCAATGCGCGATCTGCGGTAAGGGGCCGGCCTCGGGTAACAACGTGAGCCACTCGAAGGTCCGGACGCGCCGCCGTTTCATGCCCAACCTCCAGGCCGCCACGATGGTGATCGGCGGGAAGAGGGTGAAAACGCGCGTCTGTACGCGCTGCCTGCGCACCTCCGCCAAGAAGGCGGCCTAGGCCCCAGCGTCCCCCGGGACGCCTGCCGGTAACCGCGACGACCTAGTCGAGGGTGCCCAACAGGTCGGCCATCTCGACGGCGGCCTGCGCGGCCTCGGCGCCCTTGTTGCCCATCTTTCCGCCCGCCCGGTCCATAGCCTGCTCCATGGTGTCGGTGGTCAGGACGCCCATGATCGCCGGCACCCCGCTCTGGCGGGCGACCGCCGCGATGCCCTGGGCGCATTGGCCGGCGACGTATTCGAAATGCGGGGTCTGGCCGCGGATCACGGTGCCCAGGCAGATGACCGCCGAGTACTTGCCCGACCTGGCCATCTTCGCGGCCACCACCGGGATCTCGAAGGCCCCCGGGACCCAGGCCACCGTGATGCCGACCTCGTCGGCGCCCATCCGGACCAGCGCGTCGACCGCTCCCTCGAGCAACTTGCCTGTGACGAAGTCATTGAAGCGCGCGACCACGATCGCAAATGTCTTTCCTGACGCGTCCAGCCGGCCCGTCCTGACCTCCATCAGTCGTGCATTATGTGGCCGAGCTTGTCGGACTTGGTGCGCAGGTAGCGCACGTTGTGCTCGTTGGAGGGGATCACCAGCGGGATCCGCTCGACGATCTCCAGCCCGAACGACTCGATCCCGTAGTACTTGCGGGGGCTGTTGGAGATGAGCCGGATCTTGCGAACACCGAGGTCGGCAAGGATCTGGGCGCCGATCCCGTAGTCACGCTTGTCGACGGGCAGGCCCAGGGCCTCGTTGGCCTCGACCGTGTCCATGCCCTGGTCCTGGAGTTCGTAGGCCCGCAGCTTGTTGATCAGGCCGATCCCCCTCCCCTCCTGGCGCAGGTACAGGACCACCCCGGCACCCTCCTCGGCGATCATCTCCATCGAGCGGTGCAGCTGCTGCTCGCAGTCGCACCGCAGGCTGTGGAAGGCATCGCCCGTGAGGCACTCCGAGTGGGCCCTCAGCAGGACCGGGTGGTCCGGGTGGACCTCGCCCATGACCAGCGCCACGTGGGTCTCGGCGCTGATCGAGTCCTCGTAGCCGAAAATCTCGAAGAGCCCGTACTCGGTGGGCATCTTGGCGCGCGCCTTGAGCACGATCAGCTTCTC
Source organism: Chloroflexota bacterium (assembly GCA_034666405.1). Lineage (GTDB taxonomy): Bacteria > Chloroflexota > Dormibacteria > DASZGP01 > DASZGP01 > JAXDLW01. Next base: position 51,292 of record JAXDLW010000002.1, read on the forward strand.
GAACCGCTGCCGGTGGGCGATCAGGTCCTTGATGGTCACGATGCCGACGCCGTGCTTGCTGGAGAACTCCAGCACGTCGGGCATCCGGGCCATGGTTCCGTCGTCCTTCATGATCTCGCAGATCACCCCGGCCGGGTAGAGCCCGGCAAGCCGGGCGAGGTCGACGGCGGCCTCGGTCTGGCCGGCGCGAACCAGCACGCCACCCTCGCGGGCCCGCAGCGGGAAGGTGTGTCCGGGTTTGACGAAGTCGACCGGCTTGCTGGCGGGGTCGATCAGCGCCTTGACGGTGTTGGCACGGTCCTCCGCGCTGATCCCGGTCGTGACCCGGTGGCGCGCCTCCACCGAGACGGTGAAAGCGGTGCCCAGCGGCGCGGTGTTGCGCCCGACCATCGGCTCGATCTGCAGTTCATCCAGGCGTGAGCCCTCCATCGGGGTGCAGATCAGCCCCCTGGCGTGGGTGGCCATGAAGCTGATCGCCGCCGGGGTGACGAACTCCGCCGCCACCACGAGGTCGCCCTCGTTTTCGCGGTCCTCGTCGTCGACGACGACCAGGTAGCGGCCGGCCTTGAAGTCCTCGAGGGCCTGGTCGATTGAGATCACTGGCATCTGTTCACCTGCTTGAGAGAAAGCTGGCCACGTACTTGGCCAGGATGTCGATCTCCAGGTTGACCACGCTGCCGGGGACATAACCGGAGGCGATGGTCGACTGGAGGGTGTGGGGGATGAGGCTGAGCGAGACGACCTCGCCCTCAACTGCGGCAATCGTAAGGCTGGTCCCGTCGACGGCGATGCTGCCCTTCACCACGCAGTACCTCGCCAGGTCGGGTGGGACGGTGATGTCGACCCAGCGCGAATTGCCCTCGTCACGGACGGCGACGACCTCCCCGGTGCCGTCGACGTGGCCCTGGACCAGGTGCCCGCCGACCTCGTCGCCGTAGCCCAGCGCCGGCTCGAGGTTGACCCGCGAACCCGGGCCGAGGGCGGCCAGGGAGGTGCGGCGGAAGGTCTCGGGCATCACGTCGGCCTCGAAGGCGCCGTGGTCCAGGCGCGCTGCGGTGAGGCAGACGCCGTTGACGGACACACTCCCCCCGACGGCGGTACGCAGGAGGGCCTGGGGGCCGCGCACCCGCAGGCGGCCCGGCTCGACGACCTCGACCGTGCCGACCTCCGCGACGATCCCGCTGAACACTAGTTCGACCTCACCCGGGTCATGCTGCCACCGCGTCGACGATGACGTCCGCCCCCAGCCGGCGCAGGTTGACGATGTCCAGCCGCAGGGCTTCGCTGAGCCGCTCGAAGCCGCCACCCCCGACGGGCGTGGGCGCGCTCCGGCCGCCCAGCATCAGCGGGGCGAAGAAGGCGTAGACCCGGTCGACCAGCCCAGCCTCGACGAACGACCAGGCCAGCTCTCCCCCACCCTCCACGAGGACGCTGGTCACGCCCCGGCGGCCCAGCGCGGCCAGCAGGTCGGAACCGCTGGGGCTGGGGGCGTCGATGACCTCGACGTCGACGCCCTGCCGTTGGAACAGCCGCCGGCGCGAGGCGGGTGCCGCGGCAGCGGCCAGCACCAGGCTGGCGCCCTCGGGCTGGTCGTGCAGCCGCGCCCCGGGGTCGCTGCTGAGCCGGCCGTCGACCACTACCCGCAGGGGCTGGCGCCCGCGCGCGGCCGGCCGGGCCGTGAGCTGGGGGTCATCCGCCAACACGGTCTGGGCGCCGACGGCGATGGCATCGTAAACGCGTCGAAGCCGGTGGGTCTCGGCGCGCGCGGCCTCGCCCGTGATCCACTGCGAGACCCCCGTTCGCGAGGCGGTCTTGCCGTCGAGCGTGGCAGCGTACTTCAGGGCCACGAACGGCCGGTGCTCGAGCTGGGCCCGCAGCCAGCCCACGTTGAGGGCCCGCGCCGCCGCCTCGCCGTCACCGACCTCGACCTCGATCCCGGCGTCCCGCAGCCGCCTGATGCCGCGCCCGCTCACCGCAGCGTAGGGATCGCGGTGGGCGACCACCACCCGGGCCAGCCCAGCGGCGACGATGGCATCAGCGCATGGCGCGGTCCGGCCCATGTGGACGCAGGGCTCAAGGCTCACGAACATCGTGGCCCCGCGGGCCGCCTCGCCCGCCCGCCGCAGGGCCACGATCTCCGCGTGAGGACCGCCGGCACGGAGGTGGTAGCCCTCGCCGACGACCTTCCCAGCACGCACGACAACCGCCCCCACCATCGGGTTGGGACTGGTCGAGTGGCGGGCCCGGGCGGCCAGCCGGATCGCCCGGTTCATGTGCTCAGATGGCGTCATATCGTCGAGCCGGGGGCGCGCGGTCGCGGGCCTCGAGGGGCTCATATCACCTTGTCTGGATTATCCCACCAACCTGACAGTGGAGTCAGGTCGTCGCCAGGGGCGCCAGGTCGGCCTCGGCCCGGAGCTGCCCGCACGCCGCCGCGATGTCGGTGCCCCGGGTGTCGCGCACCGTGCACTCCAGCCCGTGGGCCCTCACCCCCTTGCGGAAGGCCATGATCACAGCGCGGGCGGAGCCCCGGTAGGGGTCGCCGGGGATCGCGTTGTAGGGGATCAGGTTGACGTGGGCGAGGTGCCCGTGGAGAAGCGCGCCGAGCTCGTCCGCGAGCGCCGGGCTGTCGTTGACGCCGGCCAGCATCACGTACTCATAGGAGACCCGGCGGCCGGTCCGGGCGGCGTAGCGGTCGGCAGCCGCGACCACCTGGCGCACCGGCCATTTGCGGTTGAGCGGAACCAGCCGGTCCCGAAGCCCGTCATTTGCCGCGTGCAGGGACACGGCCAGGTTCACGCCGCCGCCGCGGGCCGCCAGGTCGTCGATGCCGGGGACCACGCCGGACGTGGACACGGTCACCCGGCGCACCCCCAGGCCCAGGGCCTCGGGGTCGGTGAAGCGGCGGACCGAGCCGATGGTGGCCTCGAGGTTGTGCAGGGGCTCGCCCATGCCCATGTAGACGAGGTGGCTGACCCTGCCGCCATCGCGCAGCTGGCCGCGGTTCACGGCAAGGACCTGGTCGACCACCTCGGCGGTCTGCATGTTGCGACGGAGGCCGGCGAGGCCGGTGGCGCAGAACGGACAGCGCACGGCGCAACCCACCTGCGTGCTGAGGCAGAGGGTCGTGCGCTCCGAGCTTGTGGCGGTCCGCGGGTAGTGCATACAGACGCACTCGACCAGCTCGCCGTCGGGCAACCGGAGCAGCTGCTTGAGGGTCTGCCCGGCGTCGGTCACCGACGTGTGCGCGTCCTCCACCGAGCTGAACCTGAACTCCCCTTCGAGCCGCTCGCGCAGCGCCCGGGGGAGACCGGTGATGGCGTCGAAGCTGGTGGCCGTGGAGCGATAGAAGCCGCTCAGGACCTGCTCGGCCCGGTAGGCCGGCTCGCCCTGGTCGCGCACCCAGGCCTGGACCTGGTACGGCTCGAGTGAGGCGAACGGCCGGCGCTGCTCGCCGGGCGTGCCGGCCGCGCGGCCCTTCATGGCGACCCGGTCAGTCCCGGCGGGAGAAGACCTGCAGTCCCCAGTAGGCGACCTGCAGGGCGGTGTACGCGGTGGCCGCGACGTAGGTCAGGGCCGCTGCCGTCAACACGCTGCGGGCTCCGTGGATGTCCTCCTGGTTCACGATGCCGTTGGTGCGCAGCAGCCCCATCGCCCGGCGACTGGCGTCGAGCTCCACGGGGAGCGTCACCAGCTGGAAGACGAGGACGCAGCTGAAAAGCACGAGTCCCAGGACCGCGATGTTGAATCCCAGCGCCGACAGGCCACGCAGCACGGTCATGAGGACCAGCCCGATGATGATCATCGTGACCCCCAGTTGACCGCCGATGTTGGCGGCCGGGAGCACTCCGGCGCGAAGCCGCATGGGCGCAAAGCCACGCGCGTCCTGGACGGCGTGGCCGATCTCGTGGGCCACGATCGCCTCTGAGGCGACCGACGCGTTGTAGGCGACCCCCTGGGAGAGGTGCAGGACCTTGTCGGTGGGGTCGTAGTTGTCGCTCAGCTCACCGTCGACCACCTCGACGCGGACATTGCTCAGGCCGGCCGAGGCGAGCACCTGCTGGGCCACCTGCGCGCCCGTCAGGCCGGTCGAGTTGCGAATGCCGGACCAGCGCCGGTAGGTCCGCTTCACGTACATGCTGGAGAACCCGAGCAGGGCAAATCCAATGACCATGACGACCAGGTACCCGGGGCTGTAGAACATTGGGAAGAACATGCTTGTTACCTCTGGGTCGAGTGTACCCAGCGGCCGGTTGGAGAAACGTTAGGGGGCCGCGTCAGCTGTCGCCGGGGCCCTCCTCATAGAGGTTCTTGACGACCCGCGCCGGGTTGCCCGCCACCACCACCCCGGCGGGGACGTCGGACGCCACGACGGCGCCGAAGGCCACCACCGAGTCGTCCCCGATGGTGACGCCCTTGAGGACCGCTGCCATGCCCGCGACCCAGACATTGCGACCAATCCTGATCGGCGCCGAGGCCGGCTTCGAGCTGGACCGGCGCCGGTCGACACCAACCAGGTGATGGTCGGTGTCGACGATCGTGCACGAGCCCAGGATGCAGTCGTCCCCCACCGTGATCCCCGACGCGGCCTGCAGGCCGGCACCGTTCAGCCGCACGTTGTCGCCTACCTGGATCACGGCCCCCTCGTCGAACGTCAGCAGGACGTTGCTCTCCGCGCGCGCCCAGGCGTTACAGCCGTCGCCTATCTGGATATGGCCCGGCCCAGCCAGCTTCAACCGGCCGTTGCAGATGAAGTCGTCGCCGATGGCATACCGGCCCCTCCCGGCAAGCATCCACCGGGCCCGCACCGCGCGGCTCAGGGCATCGACGCCCAGGCGCGCCGGGACCGGGAGGCGATCCCGGGGGTCTATCAGCCCGGCCCGGGTGGGACCGCGCCGTCAGTCGCGGCGGCGAGGAAATTGCCACCCTCGATGATGACCCGCACGTGCTCGCCGCCGCCCACCTTCTTGTCGCCCTCGAAACAGGCGACCTCGAAGACGATCCGCTTGCCATCGACGCCGGTGACCGTGGCGCGGGCGGTGGCCTCGCGGCCAATGCCGGTCGGGGCCAGGTGGCGGATGTTGACGACGTAGCCCACCGTCGTCTGGCCTTCCCGCAGGTAGGGCTGGACGCAGAGGGTCGCGGCGCCCTCCATCATGGAGATCATTGCCGGGGTGGCCAGGACGCCAACGGTGCCGCTGCCCAGGTGTCGAGCCGACATCTCCTCGGTCACGGTGCGGGTCAGCTCGAACGTGGCCCCCGGGCCCAGCACCTCCGGCCCGGAGCGTCTACCATCGGCCTCCGATAGGGGACTGTTCCTCATGCGAGGTTGGTGCTGCGCGGGTAGGCCACCGCCGGGTCGCAGGCGACGTTGACCAGGGCGGGCACGCCCGACGCGAAGGCGCGATCGATTGCCGGCCCGACCTCGGCCGGCTCCGTCACGTACTCGCCGTGGCCGCCGAGGGCCTCCACGACGCGGTCGTAGCGGGCGTCGGGGTTCAGCTCCGCCGCCACCGACCACCCGAACATCGCCTCCATGGGGTGCTTCTCCAGGCCCCAGGCCTGGTTGTTGCCCATCACCGCGACGACCGGCAGGCGGTGGCGCACCATGGTGTCGAACTCCATCAACGAGAACCCGGCGGCGCCGTCGCCCAGCAGCAGGACCACCTGCTTGTCCGGGTGGGCAAGCCGTGCCGCGATCGCCGACGGCGCTCCCATCCCGAGCCCGCCGAACGGGCCCGGGTCGATGAAGTGGCCCGGTTCGTAGGTGGCGACATACCGGCCGGCGTAGCTGATGAAGTCGCCACCGTCGCCGATCACCACCGCGTCACGGTCCAGGCGCTTGCCCAGCTCCCCGTACACGCGGAGCGGGTGGATGGGGTTGGCGTCGGACTCCAGGAGCGGCCTGTCCTTCTCGGCCGACGCCTGTTCCTTCTGGCGCAGCTCGCCAAGGAAGGCGTCGCGGGATTCGCGGTGGGTGCCGCCGTCGATCTTTTCGGCCAGCGCGGCCAGGATCGCGCCGATGTCGCCCGCGACCGCGGCGTCATCGGTGCGGTTGCGGTTGAGGTCGGTCGGCAGCGCGTCGACCCGCACCAGGCGGGCGCCGGCGGCGAAGGGCGGCGACCCGCCGAAGTTCAAGCGGAAGTCCAGCGGGGTCCCCAGCAGCAGGACGACATCGGCCGCCCCGAGCCCGGCGCTGCGACTGCGGCTGAAGGCATTCGGGTGGTCGGCCGGGATGAGCCCGCGACCCAGGCCATTCATGTAAACCGCCGCCCGGGCGGTCTCTGCGAGTTGCCGCAGGGAGCCCTCGCCATGGTGCCAGTAGACCCCGGTGCCGGCCATGATGACGAGCCGCTCCGCGCCGTTGATGACCTCGGCAGCCTGCGCGACCGCGTCGGTGTCGACCACGGGCTTCTCCGCGTTGAGCTCCGGCCATTCGATGGTCGCCTCGTCGATACCGCCGATGAAGGTGTCGAGCGGAACGTCGAAGAAGGTCGGGCCCGGCGCGCCCCGCAGCGCCTCCTGCCAGGCGTCGTAAAGCGCGATGTGGGCCCGGGAGCCGTCGTGGACGGTGGTGGCCGACTTGGTGATCGGGGCGACGACGGGGAGGTGGTCGTATTCCTGCAGGCTGCCCTGGCCCCAGCGAAACTCGGGGGCGCGACCGCCGATCACCACCATCGGGCTCCGGTTGAACTGGGCCGCGGCGATCGACGACACCGCGTTGGTCACGCCGGGGCCTGCCGTCACCGCGCACACCCCCGGGTTGCGGGTGAGCTTGGCGTACGCCTCGGCAGCGTGGGACGCCGCCTCCTCGTGGCGATGGTCGACGATGTGGATGCCCTGTTCGACGCAGCCGTCATAGAGGGGGAACAGGTGGCCGCCGCTCAGGGTGAAGAGGTGGTTCGCGCCGAGCCGCTTCATCGCGCGGGCCACCAGGTGGCCGGCGTTGACCGGGAACCTCACGTCGGCGGCGCGCCTGCTCTGGTAGCCGGCTATCTCGGCACGGTGGAACTCCTGGGCGGCCCCGGAGCCGGCAAGGGGCTGGGTGCGGTCCACGGGTACCTCCTGCAGGAGCCCCGGCGGCTCTCGCGCCGCGTCCGGGGGCGGGGGTTTGGTGCCGAGGAAGGGACTTGAACCCATACGGCCTTGCGGCCACCAGCCCCTCAAGCTGGCGTGTCTACCTATTTCACCACCTCGGCGGGCCGCCAGATTTTACCCTGCCAGCCCTGCGGCCTAGTTCAGCGGCAGCTCGACGATGAACTCGCTCCCCGCGCCGGGCTGGCTGCGCACTGAGATGGTGCCGCCATGTTCCTGCACGATCCACTGGGCGATCGACAACCCGAGGCCGGAGCCATCCTCCTTGCGCTGGTTGATGCCGCGGTAGAAGCGGTCGAAGATCCGCGGCAGCTCCTCGCCGGCGATGCCCGGGCCGCGGTCCGTCACCGTGACTCGCAGCTTGCCGCCCTCGGTGGCGGCGCCCAGGGTGACCGCCTCACCCTGCGGGGAGAAGCGCGTGGCGTTGTCCACGAGGATGGCCAGCAGCTGGCGCAGGCGGACATCGTCACCCCGCAGGGTGCCCGTGGCGTCGCCGGCGACCTCCAGCAGGACCCCCCGTGACTGGGCCAGCAGCTTCCCGGAGGCCGCCGCCTCATCGACCAGGGCCGCCACGTCGACCGGGTCGCGCTTCAGCACGGTGCGGGCGTCGGCCTGGGCCAGCAGCCCCAGTTCCTCCACCATCCTGGCCAGCTGCACGGTTTCGCTGACTATGTCCTGGGCCAGCTCGTCCACGCGCGGTGAGCCCTTCTGCCTCTGGCGCAGGATCGACTCGGCGGCGGTGCGGATGACGGTGACCGGGGTGCGCAATTCGTGTGATGCGTCGGACACGAAGTCCTTCTGCTGCAGCAGCCCGACGCGGATGGGGCGCAGGGCCTTGTCGGCCAGCCAGAGGCCCGCGATGAAGGCCAGCACCATGGCCAGGGCCGACGCCCCCAGGAGCAGGGAGAGGAGACTGGCGCTGGCGTCGACCAGTGTCCGTCCGGAGCGGGCGACCTGGATCACCGCCGAGACCTTGGCGGTGCTGCCGGCGCGGCTGTAGACGGGCTGGGTGTAGACCAGGAACGGCTGGCTGAGCCGCAGCACCGACGTGTAGCCCGCATGCCCGGAGAGCCCGGCATCGAGCGCCCGGGTGTCGGGCAGCACGGTCGGGGCCAGCGGCGTGGCAGTGGCCAGCACCGCGCCACTGGCCGTGGTCACGTAGAGGGAGACATCACTCCAGCTGGGATCCGAGGCCAGCTCGGAGCGGTCGAAGGTGCTCGTGCCGCCGGTGGAGACGATCGCCGCGGATGCCTGCTGCGCCTTGTGCAGCAGGTCCTCGTCGACGCGCGACTCGAGCGCGCTGCCCATGATCGTGAGGACGCCCACGTCGAGCACCAGCAGGATGATCCCGAGGAAGACCACGTACCAGGCCGCAAGCCTCAGCCGGGCCCTGTCGAACAGGCCGCGCTGGAGCACTGGTCAGCTGTTGACCAGGCGGTAACCCACGCCGTGGACGGTCTGGATGGGCGACGGGCGGGAGCCGTTCCCGAGCTTGCGACGCAGGTATGACACGTAGACCGCGACGCGGTTGGTGAGCCCGTCGAACTCGTAGCTCCAGACGTGGTCGGCGATCTGCTGGCCGCTCAGCACCTGGTTGGGATGGCGCATGAAGTACTCGAGGAGAGCGAACTCCTTGGGGGTCAGCTCCACCAGCTCCTCGGCCCGCCAGACCTCCCGGGTCTTCAGGTCCAGGCTGATCTCGCCCACCGTCAGCCGGTTGGCGGCGCTGCCCGCGACCTCCCGCCGGCCGAGTGCCCGGACACGGGCCAGGAGCTCGGCAAAGGCGAAGGGCTTGACGAGGTAGTCGTCGGCGCCGGCGTCCAGGCCGATGACGCGGTCGTCGATCGAGGTGCGCGCGGTGAGCATCAGGATCGGGGTCTTGTTGCCGGCCGCCCGTACCTTACGGCAGACCTCCAGCCCGGAAATCCCGGGCAGCATGACGTCGAGGATGATCACGTCGTACTCACCGGTGGAGGCGAACTGCAGCCCGTCCTCGCCGTCGAAGCTGACGTCGACGGTGTGGTTCTCGTCCTGGAGCATCTCCTGGACGAGGAGGGCGAGCTTGCGCTCGTCCTCGACTATGAGCAGCCGCATGCGCTCACCGGCTACTGCAGGTTGGCCGGGCGCTGTCCCAGGGTGACCTCGATGGTCTTCTTCTCACCGCCGCGGAGGATCGACAGCTTCACCTTGTCCCCCACCTTGTGCTTGGAGAGGAGCGCGAAGAGCGTGTTGTCCTGGTCGATGTCGGCACCATCGATCTGGGTGATGATGTCGTCCTTCTTGACCCCGCCCTTGTCCGAGGGCGACCCCGCCTTGACGTCGGAGACCAGCGCCCCGTGGTCCACCGGCAGCGACTTCTGGGCCTGCAGCTGGGTGTCGATGCCCTGGTAGGTGATGCCCAGGTAGGGATGGATCACCGAGCCGGTCTTGAGGATCTGACTGGCGATGTCGCGAGCGCGGTCGCTGGGGATGGCAAAGCCGATCCCCTGGGCGACGTCGCCGCTGCTGGGGTCCCGGGCGGCGATCGCGGTGTTGACGCCGACAACCTCGCCGGAGAGGTTGAGGAGGGGCCCACCGCTGTTGCCGTGGTTGATGGCGGCATCGGTCTGGATCATGTCGTCCATCTCGGACTGCCCGCCGAGCGTGCGGTGCAGTGCTGAGATCACCCCGGAGGTAACGGTGTTCTTGTAGTCGCCGAGCGCGCTGCCGATGGCCAGCACCCGCTGGCCGGGCTGGAGGTCCTTGGAGGCGCCGAACTGGGCGATCCCGGGCACGGAGCCGTCCACCTTCAACACCGCGAGGTCATTGAGCGCGTCCTTGCCGATGAGCTTGGCGCTGATGGGCTTCTTGGCCGTGGCGAAGAGGACCGTGAAGGTGTCGCCCTGGGCCACGACATGGTTGTTGGTGAGGATGTGGCCGTCGCTGTCGAAGATGATCCCGGTGCCCAGCGCCTGGCTCTGGGGGTTGGGTGAAGAGGTGTCCACGGGCGCCGTCGCGGCACCCGTCGCGGTGATCGTCACGACTGCCGGGTCGACGCGCTTGGCAGCCTCGATCATGGCCACGCTCTCGTCGGTGGTGACCTTCACCGCGCTGTTGCTCGAACCCGAGGGCGCGTCGAGGCCGCTCACCAGGCGGGGCGCGCGGGACCCGGCCACGTAGCCGCCCGCGGCCCCGGCCACCAGGGACAGGACGAGCATGACGACCATGATCCCCAGCGGGACCGCACCCGAACGGGCTGGCGGCGGGCTGTAGGCCGGCGCCTGCCAGGCGTTCACGCTGGGCGGGTCAAGGTCGGGACCGGGTGCCGGCGGCGGGGCGTACTCCATCTCCCGGGTCGGTGGAGGCGCCGGGCGAAACACCGCGTCGGCGGCGGGTGAGGGCACCGGCTCCGGGCTACTCTCAGCCGGTTCTGGGACCGGCTCAACCGACTTGCGAGGCATGTTCTCCTTTGGCTCGACCCGCGGGCGTGCGGGCGGCAAGGCACGTACTTGGGCTTAACCCGAGATTAGAACGGCCATGTTAGACGCCCGTTAGGGTTGCCCGCAGCACCTCGCCCACCTCGCCCGCGGCGCGGTCCCAGCTGAAAAGGGCCCGACGACCCCGTCCCACCTCGACCAGCTGCTGCCTGAGGGCGGCGTCGGTGGCCAGGCGGCGCAGGCCGGCGGCGATGTCATCGACGCTGCCGGGATTGACGAAGGTGGCGGCGTGCCCGGCCACCTCGCGGAAGGGCGGGATGTCGGAGGCGAGGATGGGGATCCCCGAGTACATCGCCTCGACCAGCGGAAGGCCGAAGCCCTCGGCGGTCGAGACCGCGGCCAGCATCACGGCATGGCGCATCAGGGCGGCGAGGTCGGGCTCGTCGAGGTGACCGGTGAAGATGACGCGGTCGGCGACGCCGAGCTCTTGAGGACGCGCGAGGATGGGCTCGTACTCCCACCCGCGACCGCCGACGATCACCAGTGGTGCGAGCGCCGGCTCCTCAGAGGCCACCCGGGCGTACGCCTCCACCAGGCGGAGGTAGTTCTTGCGCGGCTGCAGGGTGCCGACGGCGAGGATCGGGGGTCCGGGGACCCCGAGGCGCTTGAAGACCGGGTCCGGCTCACCGCCGGCGGCCTCGCGATAGAGCACCGCATCAGCCGCCTCCCGCACCACCACGGCCTTGGCCGCCCCCCGGGGGAACTCGGCGCGGACCTCCTCAAGGGTGGCCTGGGAGACGCAGATGACGGCCCGGGCCTGGTCCAGGGTGCGCCCGATCAGCCGGCGGAAGTACCACCAGCGGGTGCGGAACTCGAGGAGGTCGTGGACGGTGACCACAGCCGGGCAGGACAGCGGCACCAGGACCGGCAGCACCGGGATCGGGCTGAAGTAGACGGAGACGCCGAGGCGGCGGACCTCCAGCGGCAGGCGCGCCTGCGTCCATCCCCGGCCGCCGCCCGGCACGACGGTCACGGGGGGATCGACGTGGCTCGCCACAGCAGGGTCAGCGGCGAAGACCACCACGTCCCCGCCCCCCTTGCGCCACGCCGCGACCAACCCCGGCAGCAGGTGATGCAGGTAGTTGTCAATACCGGCTCGGTCGGCGGAAACCCTTGACGCGTCGATGCCGAGGAGGGGGGCCGAGGGGGGTTTCAACGCCACGAACCGATGCTATGATCGAGCCGTTTTAGCAAAACCGGGCTGTCCTAGCCCCCTTGAAACCGCCGGAGGTGGTGCCAATGGATTGTAGAAAACGAGCTTGCAACGCATGGGTAGGGATGAAGGACAGCGCAGTCGACAAGAGGGCGTAGACAGCCACAGCGCGAGTTGAGCCCGCGCGTGTCGACGCCGAACCTGCGGTGGGACCCCCGCCAGAGGCGGGACCCGTCGTGAGGCGGCTGGCGAGTCCACTACCCAGCGCCGAGATGGAACGGGGCCCCGGAGAAATCCGGGGCCTCACTTCTTTAATCGAGCCCGGGTTGCCGGCGACTAGCTGGCGCGAGAGATGCCGACCCGCTCCTCGTGCCGTTTCACGAGCAGGTCGGCCAGCTTCCTGATCGCCACCGAGAAGGGGTCCTTGGGCTGTTCCAGGACGAAGCTCTTGCCCACGTCGACGCTGCGATAGAGCTGCTCGCCGCCGTAGGGGATGGTGAAGGTGGGGTTGCCCAGCCCACGCTCCACCTGGGAGGAGTTGAGCCGCTGCTTTGGGGCCACGTTGTTCAGCAGGATGAGGACCTTCTCGGGGTTGACGTTGATGACCCCAAAGGCCTCGAGCAGGGACCGTGTGACGAGCACCGACACGACCTCGGGCGGGCAGGTGATCAGCAGGGTGTCGGAGTTCTCCCAGAGGTCGAGCATGAATTCCCGGAACGACGGCCGGCCGTCCACCACCACGTGGTCGTAGAGGCGCCGCAGGCGGTCGACGATGCGCGGTAGGGAGCCGTCGGGTATGAGCTCGGAGTCCCCGGGCTGGGCCACGGCGGGGACCACGCGCAGGCCGCTCGAGTGGCGCAGGAGCATGCCGTCGAACTCGGCGTCGGAGACGTCGTTCATGACCGCGTCGGCGATGTCCCGAAGGGTGTACACCGGCCGCAGGTCGAGCATCATCGCGGTCGCCCCGAACTCCAGGTTGAGGTCGAGGAGGACCGTAGTCTCGCCCTGCCGCTGGGCAAGCGCGACCCCCAGGTTGGTGGCCAGCAGGGACTTCCCGCTACCGCCGCGGGCGCTGAGGATGGTGACCGTGTGGGCCAGGCCGCCGGTCTTGGGGCTGAGGGCCTCGATCGAGCCGAGCTCAGGTGCATTCGCCGCCGCGGACGCCACCAGCGACGCCACGCGCTCGCCGATGTCCTGGATGCGCGCGTCTCGCCGCATGGCCTCGGTCGCACCCGCGCCGATCGCCGCCTGGATCCGGGAGTCGCCACCGCCGGCGACCAGCATGAGGACCGGGAGCTTCGCGGTGACCGGGCTGGCGCGCAGCTGGCGCACCAGCTGCATCCCATCCATCCCGGGCAGGGACTCGTCGGTGATCAGCGCGTCAGGGATCTCACTGGTGACGAAGCGCAGGGCCTTGTCGCCGTCCTGCACCGTCTGGACGTCGTAGCCCGCCTTGGTGAAGTAGAAGCGGAGCATGCGGAGGAAGGTCTCCGAGTTGGCCACGACCAGGAGCTTTCTGCTGTCAGCCAACTCTTCCTTCCACCTTCGCCGTAACGATCAGGTCCTTACCGTTCATTGCTGCTCTAGAGTACGGGGAAACGCCCTGGGTTGAATAGAAAAGTACTGGGCAACGACCTACTCTCCCACAAGGAAACCTTGCAGTACCATCGGCGCTGGTGGGCTTAACTGCTGTGTTCGGAATGGGAACAGGTGTTTCCCCACCGCTATGGTCACCCAGTACCTTTCAAGCCTATTCAGTTGTGCGCCCAGGACGCCACCCCGGCGAATCGAAGTTCGCGGGGCGTCGTCGCGGGCAAAGCACGCGAAGCGAAGAACTCCAGCCGGCCATGCATGGTGTGCTGGTCGACATGTTGTCTATTGCGCTGTGAAGTGGGATAGGTAAATGGTCAAGCCCTCGGCCTATTAGTACCGGTCAGCTCAAAGGATCGCTCCTCTTACACCTCCGGCCTATCAACCAGCTGGTCTCGCTGGGGCCTTACCCGGTTAACCCGGTGAGAGTCCTTATCTTGAGGTGGGCTTCGCACTTAGATGCTTTCAGCGCTTATCCCATCCGAACATGGCTACCCGGCGGTGCTCTTGGCAGAACAACCGGTCCACTAGAGGTTCGTTCATCCCGGTCCTCTCGTACTGAGGACAACTCCTCTCAAGACTCTTACGCGCACGGCGGATAGGGACCGAACTGTCTCACGACGTTCTAAACCCAGCTCGCGTACCGCTTTAATGGGCGAACAGCCCAACCCTTGGGAGCGACTACACCCCCAGGATGCGACGAGCCGACATCGAGGTGCCAAACCTTGCCGTCGATGTGACGCTAATTCTCCGATCTCTCGGAGCGCAGACTATACATTCATCTCAGTGAGATGGTGGCGTTTTATGGAGGTCATAGATTTACCTCTGACGAGGTAGCGACATCCATCTATCGCACTTGCGATAAGTCGTTACGGGGTCAAGCTCAAATAGAGCCGACTTCCCTCGGTATTACCCTGGCAGCCTGAGCTGCCGGCGGGCTTCACCGATATGAGCCACTGTAAGATCGCCCGATCGCTCGGGCGAGGAGCCACATAAATGACTCTTGGGCAAGATAAGCCTGTTATCCCCGGGGTAGCTTTTATCCGTTGAGCGACGACCGTTCCATACCGAGTCGTCGGATCACTATGCCCTGCTTTCGCACCTGCTCGACTTGTAGGTCTCACAGTTAAGCTCCCTTATGCCATTGCACTCAAAAGCCTGATTTCCATCCAGGCTGAGGGAACCTTTGGGCGCCTCCGTTACCTTTTGGGAGGCGACCGCCCCAGTCAAACTGCCTGCCTGCCACGGTCCCGCCACCGGATCACGGTGTCGGTTAGATCAAAGATTTAACAAGGCTGGTATTCCACTGTTGACTCCACCCAGGCTAACGCCTGAGCTTCAAAGTCTCCCAGCTATCCTCTACATGCTAAGCCCCTAACCAGTGACAAGTTGCAGTAAAGCTCCACGGGGTCTTTCCGTCCTGCCGCGCGTAACCTGTATCTTCACAGGTACTTCAGTTTCGCCGAGTGCGTAGTCGAGACAGCGCCCAACTCGTTACGCCATTCGTGCGGGTCGGAACTTACCCGACAAGGAATTTCGCTACCTTAGGACCGTTATAGTTACGGCCGCCGTTCACCGGGGCTTCAGTTCACCGCGTTAACGGTTCCCCTTAACCTTCCGGCACCGGGCAGGCGTCAGCCCCTATACATCAGCTTTCGCTTTAGCAGAGACCTGTGTTTTTAGTAAACAGTCGGTTGGGCCTTTTCTCTGCGGCCCTCCAGAGCTCAGGACGCGAGGTCCATTACCCCAGGGGGCCCTCCTTCTCCCGAAGTTACGGAGGAATTTTGCCGAGTTCCTTAACTACGCTTCTCTCGATCGCCTTGGAATCCTCTTCCCACCTACCTGAGTCGGTTTGCGGTACGGGCACCTA
>JAXDLW010000003.1:0-58673 GCA_034666405.1 Chloroflexota bacterium
CCATCATCGGCGCGGGCAGCTGGGGCACCGCCCTGGCCTGCGTGCTGGCCGGGGGAGGAGAGACCTACCTCTGGTCCCGTGATCATGAGCAGGCCGCGGAGATGGAGCGCACCCGCCACAACCCGCGATATCTCCAGGACGCCGAGATCCCGGCCTCCGTCCATGTCACGACGGACATCGCGGACGCGGTCTACCGGGTCCCGATCATCATCCTGGCGGTGCCGGCCAAGGCCATGCGCACCACCGCTCGGGCGATTTCCGGGGTCATGCGGACACAGGCCCGCCACGGCAGCGATGTGCCCCTGGTGCTGAGCGCGGCCAAGGGGCTGGACCCGGACACCGGGGCCCTCATGTCACAGGTGCTGGGCGAATCCCTGGGGGACCGCGCGGTGATCGGCGCGATCAGCGGTCCGAACATCGCCCGTGAGATCGGCCAGGGCCTCCCGGCTGGCACGGTCGTCGCCTGCGCGGACGGCCAGCGCGCCCTGGCCGCCCAGAAGCGGATCAGCAGCAGCCGCATGCGCGCCTACACCAACAGTGACGTGGTCGGCGTCGAGGTCGGCGGCGCGATGAAGAACGTGATCGCCCTGGCGGCGGGGATCGCGGACGGGCTGGGGGCCGGAGACAACGCCAAGGCGGCGATCATGACCCGCGGCCTCGCCGAGATGACCCGGCTGGGCACTGCGCTGGGGGCACAGGCGCGCACCTTCTCCGGGCTGACCGGCCTGGGCGACCTCACCGTGACCTGCGTGTCCCCGCACAGCCGCAATCGCCAGCTCGGCGTGGGCATCGGCCAGGGCCGCCCCCTGGCCGAGCTTGAGGCGGAGATGACCATGGTCGCCGAGGGCGTGAACACGACCCGGGAGGCGCTCCGGCTGGGGGAGCGCCTCGCGGTCGACCTGCCGATCGCCCAGGGGGTGGCTCGCATCATCTTCGAAGGCGCCGATGTCCTCGAGGTCGCCGGGAAGCTGATGGAAAGGGGCGGTCGCTCCGAGGTCGAAGGCATGGGGCTGGGCTGACGCTGGGGCGACTCCACGTGGTTCGGGTCCAGTACGGGCTTTCGGCGGTTTCGCTGGGCATCACGTCGGTCATCGCGGTCTCCCTGGCCGCCGCGAACCGGCCCGGGGCCCTGGCCATCGGGTTGTTCCTGGGAGCCACGCTGCTGGGCGGGGGCTTCGGCGGCGGCTTCAACTGGGCGCGGGCGAACCATGCGGCCACCGGCGCCCTCGAGGCTCCGCCCGACTGGGCCCCTCCGCGGGGAGGGCGGGCTGCCTGGGCCCTCGTCCTGGCCCTCCCGATCGTCCTGGCGCTCCTGGTTGGGTTCGGGCTGCCACAGGACGCCGGGATGGTGGCGATACCAGCCGTGATCGTTGCGATCGCGGCAGCCGCCCACGCCATCGCGCTCGCCCGCGCTGAGGGGCGATCAGGGATGGTCCTGGTCAGCAATAGCGTCTGGAGGGCCGCGCATCCTCTCAAGATCCCGGCCGCAGAGCTCGCTCGACTAGAATCTGGCCGGGCGGCGAGTGGCGCAGCTCGGTAGCGCACCAGTCTGGGGGACTGGGGGTCGCAGGTTCAAATCCTGTCTCGCCGACCACCCGCCGCACCCGACAGAACCGAGGAGAAACGCTTGAAAGTCTGGACCCTGAGCAAAGGCGGACCGACGGTGGAGGTCACCGACACCGGCTGGATCAGCGGCACCAGCCAGGCATTCCTGGAAGAGGTGCGGGTCCTCTTCGAGGCACCATTGGACGACAGCGGGGGGTTCCCCCTGCCGGGGATGCGCGGCTACCAGGAGAAGCGGGTGGAGCAACTGACGAAGGAGGGCTTCAAGGTCCTCTCGACGCACGAGGCCTGAGGTTGGCGATGACCGAAGCCACACCGGGGCTTCGGGGCAATTTCACCGATCTCCTCGCCGCCTCGTGCGGGGCGCGGGAATCGCGGCTCTGCGTGGGCCTGGACCCTGATATCGAGAGCCTGCCGGCGGGCTTTGAACCGACGCCCGATGATGTCCTGCGCTTCGTGACCGGCATCATCGAGGCCACGGCCGAGTTTGCCGCCGCTTACAAACCGAACTCGGCTTTCTACGAGGCCCTGGGTCCGGCCGGGATGGAGGTCCTCCAGGCCGTCATCGCCGCGGTCCCGGGCAATACCCCCGTGATCCTGGACGCCAAGCGCGGTGACATGGCCAACACCGCCGAACGCTACGCAACCGCCTGCTTCGACGTGATGAACGCAACCGCGGTAACCCTCAACCCCTACCTCGGGCAGGACAGTCTCGAGCCGTTCATGAGACGCGCGGACCGCGGCTGCTTCGTCCTCTGCCGGACCAGCAACCCCGGCGCCGACGACCTCCAGGAGCTGACAGTTGACGGGCGGCCGCTATACCTCGAGGTGGCACGGCAGGCCAGCGCCTGGAACATTCGCGGGAACGTCGGCCTGGTGGCGGGGGCAACGCGACCCAAGGACCTGGGCGCCGTTCGACGGGAGTGCCCGGGCATGGCGATCCTGGTGCCCGGCGTGGGTGCCCAGGGCGGCGACCTCGCCGCCGCTGCCCGTGCAGCCGCTGGGGGCTCGGGCAATGACCCGTTCATCATCGCGGCGTCCCGCTCCATCACCGGCGCCAGTCAAGGGCCCGACTTCCAGAGCGCTGCCGCGGTGACCGCAGACGAACTCCGCAAGGCGATCAACGCGGCCCTCTAGCACCCCCATCTCAATACAATTCGCGGGATGCACCGGACCGTCGTGACCCTCGAGGGACACATCATCGACAGCCTCCTGCTGCCGCGTCTCATGGACACGGTCATGGACATGCGCGGGAGCTTCGACGTCGAGGAGTTCCGCGTCGGCAAGAAGAAGAACGAGAAGTCGTTCGCGCGGATCTCCATCCAGGCCCGTACCGAGGCCAAGCTCAACGAGATCCTTTCGGCGATTCAGCCCCTTGGCGCCACCCCCATCCACGAGGCGGAGGCGAGGTTGGGCAAGGTCAAGAAGAACGGCGTGTTCCCGCTCGACTTCTACTCCACCAGCAACCAGCCAACCTGGGTCCGGCACGACGGCAAATGGCTGGAGGTCGCGCACATCGAGATGGACTGCGGGATCGTGGTCGAGGACGGGGCTGCGCGCGTCATCCCGGTTGACGAGGCGACCGTGGGCCAGATGGTGGTCTGCGGTTATGGCGGCGTCCGGGTGCAGCCGTTGGAGCGGGCTCGCGACCGCGAGCTGTTCGGCTTCATGCAGTCCCAGGTCTCCGCTGAGAAGCCCAAGAAGCTGATCATCCAGGACATCGCGGCGCAGATGAAGGCCGTACGCAAGGAGGGCGGCTCGATCATCTTCGTGGGCGGCCCGGCCATCATCCATACCGGGGCAGGGAAGCATCTCTCGTGGCTCATCAAGCACGGCTACGTCCAGGTGTTGTTCGCCGGCAACGCCCTCGCCGCCCACGATATCGAGTCGGCACTCTACGGCACGTCTTTGGGCATATCCCTGGTGTCGGGGATGGGCATCGAACACGGCCACGAGCACCATATCCGGGCGATCAACCGGGTGCGCAAAGCCGGCTCGATCGCCGCCGCCGTGAAGCAGGGAGTGCTCAAGGAGGGCGTGATGTACGAGGCCGTGAAGGCGGGCGTGCAGGTCGTGCTCGCGGGTTCGATCCGCGACGACGGCCCCCTCCCTGACGTGATCACCGACATGGTCGTCGCCCAGAAGGCGATGCGCCGGGCGATCCACGAGTCCGACGTGCGCATGGCCCTCATGGTGAGCACGATGCTGCACAGCATCGCGACGGGCAACCTGCTGCCGGCAGCGGTGCGCGCCGTGTGCGTCGACATCGAGCCTTCGGTGGTGACCAAGCTGGCGGACCGCGGCTCGTTCCAAACGATCGGGATGGTCACCGACGTCGAGTCGTTCCTGCGCGAACTGGTGGGGGACCTGGGCGGTAAGTGAGTCGCCCGCTGGTCCTCACCCACCAGTCCTCCTACCTGCACAACGCCCCCAACCACCCCGAGCGACCTGAGCGCATCGCCGCCATCGAGACGGCGATTGCGCGCGATGAGGCGCTGGGCGGGCTGCGCAGGATGCAGGTCGAGCTGCCCGAGGAAGCCCCGGTGCCAGGCGCCGCGGCTGCCCGCGTGGCCGCCGCGTCAGTGCACGACGAGCGGCTCGTCGAGATGATCTTCGAGGTGGGCGCCGAAGCCAACGCAATGGGCGCCGGCGGCTGGATCGACGCGGACACATACATCGGACCGGGCTCCCTGGAGGCCGCCTGTGGGGCCCTGATCTCCGGCCGCGAAGCGGCCGCCCGCGTGCTGGCCGGCGACGCCGCCACAGCGTTCAGTTTCTGCCGCCCGCCCGGGCACCACGCAACCCGACGCCAGGCGATGGGTTTCTGCTTCTTCAACAACGTGGCGGTGGCCGCACAGAGCGCCGTCGACCTGGGGCTGGACCGCGTGGCCATCGTCGACTTCGACGTGCACCACGGGAATGGCACCCAGGACATCTTCTATGACCGCTCTGATGTCCTCTACGTCTCCACCCACCAGTGGCCGCTCTACCCCGGCACCGGGTCGATCGACGAACGCGGCGCGGGGAGAGGGGAGGGGTTCACGGTCAACCTGCCGCTGCCGGCGGGGACGGGGGATGACGAGTACACGCGCGTCTTTGACGACATGGTCATCCCGGTCCTCGACAGTTTCGAGCCACAACTGCTGTTGGTGAGCGCCGGGTTCGACGCCCACGGGGCGGACCCACTGGCGGGCATGGAGGTGACCACAGCCGGCTTCGTCGCCCTGGCCCGGCGGCTGCTGGACGCCGCGGATCGCCTCTGTGACGGCCGCAGCGCCTGGATGCTGGAGGGCGGATACGACCTCGAAGCGCTCGGTGACAGCGCCGCCGCGATCGTCGCTGAGGCTGCTCGCGGGGGCTGAAATCGGGGCCGCCGGCACTCCGACAACTTGACAGCGGGCACTCCCCTCCATAGGTTGGAACTCGCCGACGCCATGCGTTCTCGTACATCTGTTCGTCACGCCCCCCACAGGTCACACCACCGGCGCCGCCTGACGGCAACGGCCGTGGCCTGCCTGTTGTGCTTTGGCGCGGCCATCCCGGTGGCGGCCGACTCCACCCAGGACCAGCTCCAACAGCTGCGCGCCCAGGAGGCCAGTCAGCGCTCGCAACTCGACCAGTTGGCGCAGCAGAAACGTGACGCGCAGGGTGCGCTGGGTCAGCTCCAGGCCCAGCTCGACGCGGCCAACGCCGACCTGAGCGGCGCGTACCAACAGCTGCAGAAGCTCCAGGCCCAGGTCAAGGACATCCAGGACCACGAGAACCAACTCCAGGCGCGCCACGAGCGCCGGGTGCGCGACTTCCTCGACGCGACCCGTCTCACCTACAAGAAGGGGACGTCGCAGTGGATGGTCTACCTGTTCAACTCCTCGAACTTCGCTACGTTCCTCGACAGGCTGGCGTACGTCTCCGCGATCGCACGGCACGACGTCGTCGAAGCGGAGCGGCTGCGCCAGGAACGCGAGGCGATCGCGAAGGAGCGCCGCAAGACCGAGCAACTGGCGGCGGAGCTGCAACCGATCCTGGCGCAGATCGCCGCGCGTGTGAGCGACATCCAGGGGAGCTACCACGCCCAGGCCCTGGTCGAGTCACACCTCGAGCAACAACAGCGCGGCCAGTTGCTGGCCCTGCTGGGAACACAGCACAAGGAGCGTGAACTGGAGGCCGCCCTGGCGGCATCGCAGGCTGCGGCCGAAGCGGCGGCCCAAAAGGGCGCTGGGCGCGCCTACGGGTCGGTCTGCCCGGCCGCGCCCACCGGCATGATCAGCTTCTGCGGCCACGGCTTTGGCCACGGTGTCGGGCTCGGCCAGTACGGGGCGCTGGGCATGGCCCAGGCGGGGATCAACTGGCAGAAGATCATCACCAACTTCTACTCCGGGGCGAACCTGGGCCCGGTGCCCGACGAGACGGTGCGCGTGCACCTTCATGCCGCCGGCTCGACCATCACGGCACGGTTCAACGGCGCGACGATCCAGGACCAGGCGGGCACCAGCATCGTGCACATCGCCATGGACACCGCCGTCGTCTTCAGCCGGAACCCGGACGGGTCCATCACCTGCAACCTGTGCTCCGGTCGTTCGGGTTCGCAGCTCAAGATGATCCCCGACTCGCAGGGGCTGTTCCAGGTGAGCGGGAGCGGCACGCGGTACCGCGGCGAGGCCTGGGTGGACGGCAGCAACGGCCTGGTCGTGGTGAACCACGTCAACCTCGAGGAGTACCTCCAGGGCCTCGCGGAGGTGCCCTCGAGCTGGCCGCTGAATGCCATCGCCGCGCAGATCTCGGCGGCGCGCACGTACGCCCTGTACCACCTCGGTGGCGGGGTCTACGACGTCGAGGACACCATCAGCTCACAGGTCTACGGCGGCTTCGACAGGGAGACCCCCCAGCAGAACGCGGCAGTCGCCGCGACCCGCGGACAGGCGGTGTTCTTCCAGGGCCACCTGGTCGACGCGGTGTTCTCCTCTAGTGACGGAGGTCACACCGAGTGCGCATCGGCCGAGTGGGGCCAGGGCGAGAACCCCTGCAGCCCGAGCTACCTGCGAGGAGTGGTGGACAACTACGACGTCTCACCCCTGCACACCTGGTACACCCCGCCCCACAAGCTCAGTGAGGTCCAGGGATACCTGATGGCCGGGGGCGTCTACAATGCCGGCCAGTGCGGGGTGCTGGACCACTTCACATTCGTACGGGATGCGTCCGACCGGGCCCGCTCGGTGCAGATGACCGGCGACAGGGGCACGTGCACCGCGAAGGTGAATGACTTCATCACGGGCCTCAACAAGGGCTCCCCACAGGACTTCGTGATCTACGGCGAGATGTTCGGCGTGGCGCCGGGCCAGCGTGCCTGGCCTTACTTCTAGACAGCTTCTCTACGCGGCGGGGATCGGCCTCCTGGCCGGCCTCACCAGTGGCCTGCTGGGTGTCGGGGGCGGCGTCGTCCTGGTGCCTGGGATGGTGGTGTTGCTGGGCCTCGACCAGCGCTCGGCGATCGCCAACTCCCTCGCGGCCATCATCCCGATCGCGGTCGCGGGGGCATTGGTCTATTACTTCGCCGGGCCAACCCCACATGTGCGCGTCGACCTCGCGGTCATGCTGTCGATCGGCGGCGTCCTCGGCGCGCTGGTCGGGGCGCGGTTGGCACACCGGCTGTCGGAGCGCACGCTGCGAGTGGGTTTCGGACTCCTGGTACTGGCAATAGCGCTCCGGCTGTTGCTGATGGGTGACACGGCATGATCGACCTCGTCATCTCGCTGGTCCTGGGGTTGGCGGTTGGGGTGCTCTCGGGGGCACTCGGCGTGGGGGGTGGGGGGGTGATGGTGCCCTTCCTGGTGCTGCTCCTGGCGATCGACCAGGCGACCGCCCAGGGCACCTCCCTGCTGGCGATCATCCCGACCGCGCTCAGCGGCGCGTACGGGCATTTCCGCCAGGGCGTGGTGAACCTCAGGCTGTGCGCCCTGCTGGGGGCCACCGGGGTCGTCGGGGCCGTCGTCGGGGCGGCGGCGGCGCTGCACCTGGAGCACCGGCGCCTGCGCGAGATCTTTGCCGTGTACCTGCTGTTCGCGGGCATCCAGGCCCTGCGGCGGGCCGTGTGGCCGCGCCCGAAGAGGGCATGAACCGGCAGATTGCAGCGGGGCTTTGCCAGGGAGTATGGTGGGCAAAGTGCTCGGCCAGCTGGGCGAGGAAAGGGTCTTTGCATCGGAGGTGCATGCATGCCGTTTGAGGACATGACGCTGCGCTGCCGCGACTGCGCGGCAGACTTCATCTGGACCGGTGGAGAACAGGAGTTCTTCGAACAGAAGGGGCTCCAGAACCAACCGCAGCGATGCCCAAACTGCCGCCGGCTAAAGAGGGGAGCCAGCCAGCTCGGACGCCAGATGTTCGACGTCGTGTGCGCCGATTGCGGAAAGACGACCCAGGTGCCGTTCGAGCCGCGAGAATCGCGCCCGGTCTACTGCAGTGACTGCTTCGACAAGTCGCGGGTGAGAGCAGTCAGCTGACCCTCGGCCGGCCAAGGATCCCCGGCCGGCACCCAGCCATTCGTCAGCCCTGCCCGGGCGCCCTGTTGCCGCTATGAAACTGGCGGTGCACCGCCCGCAGCTGGGGGTTGGTGACGTGCGTATAGATCTGGGTGGTTGCCAGGTTGGCGTGCCCCAGCATCTCCTGCACCGATCGCAGGTCGGCGCCGTTGAACAACAGGTCGGTGGCGAAGGAGTGCCGCAGCGTATGCGGCGTGGCCTTGATCCCGAGCCCGGCCTCGCGGACGTACTTGCCAACCAGCCGTTCCACCGACCGGGTGCTCAGGCGCCAGCCCTCGCCGTCCAGCGCCGCGCGGCCCGACGCCGACTCCTCGCCGTTGGCGTGGCCACGATAGCGGACGAACAGCGGCTTGTACCGGTCCTTGCGCATGTTCACATAGGCCTTGATGGCGTCCGCGGCGTCGTCGGTCATGAAGACCACGCGGACCTTGCGACCTTTGCCCACCACCGAGAACTCCCGGCTCTCGAAGTTCATCTGGTGCCGGTCGAGTGCGACCAGCTCGGAGACTCTCAGGCCGGTTGAGAACAGCAGCTCGAGGATCGCGCGGTCGCGCATCCCGGGCTCGTCGGTTGTGTCAACCGCGCCAAGCAGGCGCGCCATCTGGCGCGCGTCCAGGAATTTGAGGCTGCGGCCCGAGCCCTTGCCAAGCTCGATGCGGTCGGCCGGCATCGCCTGCTGGCCTGACCGCGCCAGGAAACGCAGGAGGGAGCGAAGGGCGATGAGGTAGGAGCTCTGGGTGCCGCGGGCGAGGGGACGGCGGGTCACCTTGGACACATGGCGGTGCAGGTGGAGCCGGTAGCGGCGCGCCACCTCGGGGTCGATGTCCTCGGCACGCTCGAGCTTTTCGGCGGCCGCCCACGCCAGGAACGCATCGAGGTAATGCGCGTACATCCGCACCGTTCCCGGCGAGAGGTTGCGATCGATCTCGCAGTGCTCGAGGAACGCCTGGACCTGGCCGTGAAGACGTGTGGAGGGCATGGCCTGGGGGCAGTGTACCCCGGCAGCCGCCATTTTGCGACGTTTCTCGACCGGCGCCCGCGTCAGCCCTGCGGCTCACCCCCGGTCGGGGAGAGGGAACGCCGCGTCGCGCCGACGATGAGCAGCGCGCCGGTGACGAGATCGGCAGCCGCAGCCGATGCGGCCAGCAGGCCGGTGCGGTTGTCCGCGTCTGTGAACCCCGCGAAAATCCGGACGACAAGGATCATCGCCAGCGCGTGGGCCAGCACCACCACGGCGGCGTGCGGCATCCACCAGGGCTCCGCGTCGCGCCGGGCGTGGCGCACCAGCGACACCAGGACGAAGGGGCACCAGCCGAGGCCGAAGACGAAGAGCGTGATCGGCACGGCCTGGCCGCCGGCCGCGCAGCTGTCGACGCACTGCGCGGGGTTGATCACCGTCAGGAAGATCCCGAATATGCGAAGCCCCAGGAACACGGTGAAGCTCACCGCCGCCCAGCCGCAGGTCTCGGCGATCCCCAACAGCCGATCGCTCATCTCTTCGAGCCTACCGCCGGGGCCTCAGACTGTCGAGTTGGATCAGGCTTCGCCCCGCCAGCCTGGGTGCTTGACCAGCCTGAGTTGGTAGAGGTCCTCGGCGGTCACCTCGTCGGCGGCCGCCAGCAGCTTGTCGAGGTCGTCCGTGACATGGATGAAGCGGCCGCCGAGGGCATCGACCTCGCCGCGCGCGACCCGGACCACCAGGTCGGCCGCCCTTTCCGGGGGCGTCCAGTCCTTGAAGCCCGCGAAGGCGTCCGACGACCGGGTCATGTCGGTCTGGACCGTCCCCGGGCTGATGGCGAAAACCCGCACGCCGTGGGGCTCGGCCTGCTCATCGATCGTGTCGGTCAGGCGTAGGACAGCCGCCTTGGACACGGCATAGGCGCTGGTCCAGCCGTTGGCGGCGATCGCGGCATAGCTGGAGACGTTCACGATGCGGCCCGAGCGCCTGGGGACCATCCGGCGCAGCGCCGCCCGGGAGCACAGGAATGGTCCCTTCAGGTTGACCTCGACGACCTGCCACCAGCGGTCAGGGTCGCTCTCCCAGATATCGCCGCTCTCGGCCTGGCCGGCGTTGTTGACGAGCAGGTCGACGGGGCCCAGCTCCTTCTCGACGCGGGCAAATGCCCGCTCGACGTCGTCACCGCTGGTCACATCGGCAACGACCCCGATCGCGGTCCGTCCGGCCTGTTCGATCGCCGCGGCGGCATGATGCAGGGTGTTGCCGTCACGGCCGAGGAGGGCGACCTTGACACCGGTCGCGGCCAGGGTCCGGCCAATCACCTCGCCGATCCCGCGCCCGCCACCGGTGACCACCGCCACCTGTCCCGCGAGGCCGGCGTTCGCCGCGTTCAGCGCCGGTCGAGGTGGCGGACTTCGCCGCCCACCTTCCACCAGTCGATGTCGAGGTGGTCGCCGTCGGGCCGCACCGTCGAGATGTCCAGGACATCCGCACGGAACAGGTGGAAGGGCCCCGGTGGTGGCCCATACCCGGCCTGCGCCTTGAACTGCTCGAGGTAACGCGCCACCGTCGCGTCATCTGTGACCTCGACGGCCCGGCCGGAAATTTTGGCATCACCCTGGGTGACCTGCTTGTCGGTGGTGGCGCTGTGCAGGCCGAACCGGGAGTCCTGGAGCAGGTCCGCGGCCTTGCGGGACTCGGGCATCATGCCGAACCACAGCTCGCCCAGCGCAAATAGCGGTTCGATCCCACTGATCCGCGGTGAGCCGTCCAGCCGGAGCGTCGCGATCAGGGCCAACCCGTGCGCCTCGAACCGCGCGCGAACCGACGCCGCCAGTTCGGGGGCCGCGGATTCCACTTCAGACCAGGCGGTCAAATGCCGGCCGGGCTAGTTGCTGACAGCCTTGGTCGTCGGAGGACGGCGCTTCCGCGTCGCAGGGGCCTTCTCGCGGGCCGCCGACTCGGCCTCCAGGGCATCCGCCGTACGGGCCAGCTGGACAGCCACCTGGCGGAGGTTGTAGGTCTGGAGCTGGTCGCGGTCGATCATGTTGGCCCGGTGTGGCACCTTACTGGGGATCCTGGTGCCCTCGAGTACGTCGCCGATGCGTGCCAGCTGCTCGGCGATCTGCCGGTAGTAATGGCTGCGCTGCTTGTCGTGGTCGGTGACATTGGAGGGGTGGGGGATCTCGGTCATGGAAAGGTCAGTGTAGCTACCCGGACGCACCGGGGTTAGATGCGCCTGCCCTTCTCCCCGAAGCGCCGGATCTGGCCGGCGAGCCAGCGCCTGATCCAGTCCGTCAGCACCAGCGGCCCCACCTTCCATTTGGCCAGGAAATCGACCACGCCGAGGCGCATCAATCTCTGCTCCTCCGGTCGGGTGAGGTCCTTGTTGGACATGACGGCGATGGCCTGTCCGGCTGTGGCGGGGTCGGCCCTCAGTTGCTCGACGACGGCCAGGCCGTCACCCCGGGGCAGTTCCAGGTCGAGCAGGACGAGGTCGGGATTCTCGGCGCGGACCGCCTCCAGGGTTGCCTCGCCATCGCGAGTGACATGCACCCGGTGACCGTCCCTCGTGAGGACACGCTCGTTGAGAAGCGCGAGGTCCGGGTCATCCTCGCCCAGGACGATGTCGAGCGGAGGACCGTCGCCCGCAGTTTCCATGAGCCTCTAGTTTGCAGCCGTTTACCGCCGAATGGGGTAACGGGCGCCAGGGTGCCCCGGCGCTTCCTACCTGGCATTGACACAAAACTGTTACCACCTTTGTATTCCAAAGCGGTAACGACGCTATAACAATTTGTGCCAAGCCTTATGGCGTAAAGAATTATGAAGCTCCGGGCAGGGTGGGGGTTTACGCACGGTCCCGGAAGCGGGAGAGAGTAAATGCGCAAGTTGTTGGGTTTGGCCGGCGCCTTATCGCTGGCGCTGATGAGCATCTGCATGGTGGGGGGGATGGCCACGGCGTCGACGGCGCCCGGTTCGGCGGAGGGCGACGCCTACGCTGCGTACGCCCAGGGGTTCGTTTTCGGGATGGGACCGGTCCTGGCAGGGCCGATAGGCGGCAGCCGGGCCCAGGTTCCACCGACCAGCGATGACGCGGCCACGTCAGGCCTGGTCACCCAGGACAGCTGCGTGAACCCCGGGGTAGGGGGGACCTGCGGTAGCTTCCAGAACCCGCTGCTTGACTTCGTGCACGTCGCCGGCAGCGCGACCAAGGCAACGCTTGGGAGCCAGCCCTCCACAGGTTGCACCATTCCCGGCCAGGGAGACAAGCTCCCGCAGGATTTCGTCGCCGGCCCACTGACCGGTGGCAGTGCCTGTTCCCACGTCGCGCAGGCCGGCATCCTCAATGCCAGCAGCAAGGGCATCGCCCAGGACCTGGTCGAGACCGATGACGTGGAGTCGCAGTCGATCACCCAGGGCTGCAGCGCTGCGCCCCAGGGCTTCGCGCACATCGCCCACCTGGTGATCGGCGGCCAGGAGGTGATCGGCAGGAACGGCATCGCGGCCGACCCCGCGCCGAATACCAACATCGACGTCCTGCCCAGCGGGCTGCAGGCGCTCCACGTACGCCTCAACGAGCAGGTCCCGGACAACCAGGGCCACGGCCTCACGGTCAACGCCATCCACATCCACACCGACTCGCAGATCGGCCAGCTGGCCAGCGCCGACGTCATCATCGGCCACAGCCACACGATGGCCACGTGCGCATCGGGCACCACGAACACCGGCACCCAGGATTGCCCCGGTGGCACCGGGCCGTGCGCCCGGCCGGTTGGCGTCAAGCACGACAGCACCAAGACGGCCAACGGAGGCGAGCGCGTGACCTACACGATTACGGTCGACAACAAGGGCTGCCCGGTGACCAGCGTGACCGACGTCCTGCCGAAGTACTTCAAATACGTCAGCGCCTCGGGCGACCTCGGCCAGCCTTCGCACAGCGTGCTGGCCAACGGCCAGGAGCAGCTGTTCTGGCACCACCAGGGCACCGCGTTCGCGGCCGCGCCCAACCCGATGGTCGAGACGGTGATCGTGGACATCGATCCCAAGGCCCCGGCCGGCCAGTACCAGAACCAGGTGTATGGGACTTCCGACTGCGGCAGCTTCTCGTTCACCGACTGGACGCCTTACAACCCGCCGGAGTGCACCATCGCGGCCAACTGCGGCACCAACCCGGGGATCATCCTGCCGCGGCCCAGCCCGACCGGCGCCGTGCAGGCTGCGACCTCAGTCCCGACCGCTGCCCCCAGGATCGCGGCCGCGGGCTCTATGCCCTTCACGGGCAGCGGGATGCCGCTGAACATCAACTGGCCGCTGCTGGCCGCCTCGACAGTCGGCCTGGTGGCCTCGATGGCGCTTCGTCATCGCCTGGCGATGGGGGAGTCCAGCTAGCGCGAATCCAGGTCCCCGGGGGTCGCCGCGCCGGCGGCCCCCCTTGGTTGGAGCGCGAGCAGCGGACTAGAAGCCGCCGTGGCCGACCAGCCGTCCAACCGCTGCTGTGACGGCCATGGCGAACCCACCGCCCAGCCCAACCCGCACCGCAGCGCGAAACGGCGGCGCACCCCCCGCCCGGGCACCTGCGATACCAAGCAGCACGAGGGCGCCGAGCGCCGTCGCGACAACCGCGGGAATGAGGACCGTGGTGGGGGCGAGCAGCATCGCCACGATGGGCAGAGCGGCCCCGACTGTGAAGCTCGCTGCCGACGAGAACGCCGCCTGGACGGGGCGCGCCAGCATGGTCTCGTCCAGCCCCAGCTCGTCACGGGCGTGGGTTGCCAGGGCGTCCGTCCTGGTCAGCGCCACCGCAACCTTCTCGGCCAGGTCCGCGGACAGGCCGCGGGTTCGGTATATGGCGGCGAGTTCGCGGGCCTCGGCATCAGGGTTCTCGGCGAGTTCGCGGCGCTCCAGGTCGAGGTCCGCCTGCTCGGTGTCGCGTTGAGAGCTGACAGAGACGTATTCGCCCGCGGCCATCGACATCGCGCCCGCCACGATTGCTGCCGCCGCCGCGGTGAGGATCGTGGCGCGGGGCGCGCCGGCCGCGATGACCCCGATCATGATGCTGGCGAGCGACACGATCCCGTCGTCCGCGCCCAGGACCGATGCCCGCAACCAGGCCGCGCGCCGGCCCCGGTGGCGCTCCTTGCGCGCCTTACCGGCAGCGGCCATTCCATCGATATTCACGTTGACTCATCATCCCATCGTAAGGACCGTCGGTCGAAGGGCCGTTCGTCCTGGCCTGGCTAGGCGAAAGACACGATCCCCGTGGCCACGATGGCCGCGATCGAGATCCCTGAGATGAGGACCATGACCAGGCCCGCCAGTTGGTGGGTGGCCTTCTGGTCGCCGTCCAGGATCGGGTACCACTCGCCCCGGCCCCGGTAGAAGTCGGTCTCGTTGCTGGCGGCGCCAAACAGGTTGAGCACCAGGGCCAGCCCATAGATCCCGAGGACCACGGGCATCGTGAGCAGGAATACCGCGTCGCGCATATGGCCAGTATCAACCGCGGGTCCGGCCCCATCAAGGCCGCCTCTACACACTCGTCGGCAGGGGTCGCCTGGTCAGCCGGCGATCGTCAGTGACCGGGTGTGGGGGACGAAAGCGGATCCGGCTGGCGGCCTCGACGGGAATCGGTTGAAGTCGGATCGGGGGAGCGACCGCCGTGATCGTCAGGTGCCGCGGCCGTGGGTTGGGGAGTGGGTGACCCACTCGCCGGGCTCCCACCGTGGTCGTCGACAGGCCGAGGGGTGGGCAGGGCCGACCCGTTGCCTGCCGGATGACCGCCGTCCTCGGTGTGGCCGCCTGGCGATGAGGTCCCGGAGGACCCATCGCCCGCGCTACCCGCGGCGGGCGTGGACCCTGACGGACCTGGACCCGATCCCGGCCCGGCGGAACCCTGGTCGGATGCGAGCCGCGCTCCGCCGGGCGGCTCGGACGGCACCCCACCCCAGGTCGCCACCGGCAGTTCCTGCGCCCGTGGTGCGGGGCTCGTCAGCTGTAGGACAGGCAACGCCCTGCCGGAGGCCAGGCCGATCGCGACCATGCCAATGGCCCCGACCGCAAGTCCCAGGCGAAAGCCAGGGAGGCGGAACCGGGTCCGTGGGCGCCGCGCCACTTCCGGGGAGGTCGCCGGGGAGACCCGGCCATCGCCAGGGGCAAGCTGGTCGCGCAGCCACGGTTCGAAGTCCACGAACCCAGCATCCTCCCAAGGCCACGAATTCGAAACGCGACCCCGGGGGGACCAAGGTCTTAAGACTCGCGCCGGTGCTCCCGCGCCCAGATCGCGGCCTCGGTGCGGCTGGATACGCCAATCCGCTGGAACACGTTGGTGAGGTGCGCCTTCACGGTCTTCTCACTTATGCCCAGGTCACGCGCGATGAGCTTGTTGGGCAGCCCCTTGCCGACCAGGTTCAGGACGTCGAGCTCACGCACAGTCAGGTGGTCGTCCGTCCGGGGCCGGTTGCGGGCCGCCAGCATCGCCCGGGCTGCCCGGGGCGCCAGGGGCGCTTCGCCGCGGGCGGCGGCACGCACACCCTTCAGCACGTCCGAGGATTCGGCGTCCTTGAGCAGGTACCCGGATGCGCCGGCATCGATCGCCGCGACCACGCTCTCATCTTCGGCATAGCTCGTGAGCATCACGACGTATGTCGTCGGACGGCGCCGCAACAACTCTCGCGTAGCGGCGATGCCGTCCATGCCGCCCGGCATCGAGATATCCATGAGGACGACATCAGGCGCGAGCTCGACCACGCGGTCGATCGCCTCGCGCCCGCTGTCGAGCGCCCCGACGAGCTCGAGGTCCGGTTCTCCCGCGATGAGCTGGCCGAGACCCTCGCGGATCAGCGCGTGGTCGTCGACGATCAGCACTCGCACCGGCTCATTCATCCCGTCCGATCCTTACACGAACGCGAGTTCCTGAGGATGGATCACTCGCAACGCTGAGCTCTCCACCCGCGTCCTCAACGAGACCCTTGAGCATCGCCAGGCCGACGTGACCCTCGCGTTGCCGTTGGATGACCTCGTCCGCCGTGAACCCCCTGCCGTTGTCCGCGACCTCAAGCTCGGCGCCGTTGGACGAAGCGGCGACCACGACTTCGATCGACGTGGCCTCGGCGTGGGCCACAGCGTTCCTGATCGCCTCCTGGGCCGCGCGGAACAGGAGGGCGGAGGTCCCGGTGTCCAGCCGGTCGAGTTCGTCGGCGCGCAGGGAGCTGGCGATCCCCTGCGCCTCAAGCGGAGCCAGGAGGTCGGCCAGGGCTCCCTCCAACCGGCTCCCCTGCAGGTCAGGGGGAGCGATGTCGACGATCAGGGTCCTCAGGTCCCCGGCGGCGGCACGCGCGGCATTGGCGCCCTCCGTGAGGGCGTGCTCGAGCTCGTCCGGCGTCGCGGTTCGCGCCCGCCGGGCCGTCGCGCTGAGCATGAAGGCCGTGCCCGCCAGCGTCTGTACGACGCCATCATGGAGGTCGCGCGCGATGCGCCGGCGCTCGGACTCCGACGCGTCGAGCGCCCGCTTGAGGAGCTCTTCCTGCGCCGTGAGGGAGGCCTCGAGGCTACGTGCGAGTCCCCAGGCCAGCGGGATCTGGACGACGAACAGCAGGAGGATCCCACCGGCCAGCACCGGGAAGAATGCCGACCAGATACGCTGCTGGTCCTCGTCGATCGAGCTGTAGACCTGGTAGGTCTCGAACAGCAGGGTGGTGTTCGAGGCGGACCGGATCGGCAGGTAGACCTCGAGGAGCCGTCCGAACGGGCGCTCGTAGACGTTCTCCGGTTTGGTCAACTCGGTGACCTCAGCGACCACGTTGCCATTGCGCATGGCCTGCTGTTCGCCAGTGTCGAGCACGAACGAGCGACCAACCAGCGGCCTGGCGTCCGAATAGACGATCCTGCCGGCCGCGGTCCAGAGTTTCACGCGGACCACACGGGCGCTGAGCACCCGCTCCCGAACAAGGCGGTCGATGTTTGCGATGGCTGTTGGGTCCCCGGCGAGGAGCTGGTCGGTCAGGGCGGGCTCCACGATGCCGCGTCCGTCGATCACCGCGATCTCCTGCGCGTTGCGAGTGGCCTCGGCGATGGCGTTGCGATTCACCACCCAGTACGCCCCCGCCGTGATGATCCCCGCAGCGAGCAGGCCGGCGACAACGAACCGGAAGACGGCGGTCGTGGCCGTGGAACCGATCCGCAACCGTGTCAACAACCCCATCCGGCTAAGGGTATCCAGCGCTCGTCCGCGGGTACGAAGAACGGGGCCGGCTGAGCCGGCCCCGTTGAGGACAGATTGCCCGCGTGGGCACGGTCACGTTCTAGCGGTGGTTCGGGCCATCGTCGCTGCCACCACGCCGGCCGTCGCTCCCGCCGCGACCGCTGGTGTCGCTACCAGCGGGGGTGTCGTCCGCGCCGCGGTGGGCCTCAGTGGCCTCGTTCTGCTGCTCGGCAGCGCTCTCGTTCGCCTCATCGGTCTCATTGGACTTCTCGCTGGCGCTCTCGCTGGCCTCGTCACTCTCGTTGGCCTTTTCAGCCGCGGACTCGTTGGCCTCCTCGGCGTCAACGGTTGCGGTCGGCGTGGCCGTGGGGGTCGCCGCCGGGGTGCTGGTTGGCTGGGGGGTGGGAGCATCGCTGGGCTCGGGGGTCGCGTGCTCCTTCGGCTCCGGCGACGCGGTCTGGCCGGGAGAAGGCGTCGGGTCGTCCGACCGTGAAGAGGCGTTGGTGACGACGATGCGGTTGGCGTTGTGGCCTGTTGCCGCCATTGCGCCGACACCCAGCGCCGCCACGCCGAGGGCGCCGGTCGCGCCGATTGCCAGGATCCTGCTCATTGAGATCTTCATGGGGTCTCCTCCAATTGTTGTGCGGCGTTTGTCGTTCCCGCCGCTTCGTTGGACCCCACGATGCCGGTCCACAGCCGGCGAAACCATTGGACCAACCCCGGACATAGGTCCTAGGACGGCCAGTGCCCCCAGGGCGCCTGCGAGGTCTCATCATGTGCGGATGCGGCAGGACCTTGCCCCCAGCCCGACAGGGGCGAATCGCCACCGGCGGATAGTCGCAGTGGCGGGCGTTGCCTCGCTGGCCAACGGCGCCGCGCTGGTGGCGCACATCGTGGGTGGGATCCCGCTACCGGTGATGCTGGCGGTCATGTGGGCCATAGCGGTGGCCGCGGTGGTGGCCATGGGCGGGGTGGGGGATCGGCGTGGCCGGGCGGTGATCCTGCGCAACGTGGTCGTGGGCGTCGGGGCGGGGCTCATCGCGACCCTGGCCTATGACGCCACCAAGGCAGCGCTGGCGCAGCTCGACCCTTCGCCGTACAACCCGTTCGAGGCCACGCGCATCTTCGGGACCATCCTGATCGGGGCCAAGGCGCCGGCCCTGGCGATCGCGGTTGTCGGCTGGGCGTTCCACCTGTCGAACGGGTGCACCTTCGCCATCGCCTACAGCTGCCTGTTCGCCCGCGACGGTCAGATCTCGCGCCGGCGCGCCCTGGCCACCGGGGTCGCCTGGGGGCTGTTCCTCGAGACGTTTCAACTGGCCCTCTACCCGGGCTGGATGAAGATCGGCTTCGTTGACGAATTCCGGCGCATTTCGTTCACGGCACATGTTGTGTTCGGTGCGGGCCTGGGCCTGCTGGTGCCCGCGGGACTGCGCGCAGCCGCGGCCAGAGCGAGGGCGTGGTGAGGGAACTCCCGCTGATCTTCGATGAACCGGTGGCAACCCCGCTGGCCGCGGGATTGACGACCTCGCGACAGGGGCCGCTGTGGATGGCGCCGGCGCTGCTGATCGGCCGGTTCAGGCCACGGCTGCGGGCCGCCGCCCTGGCAGACGCCATCTCGTTGGAGAAATACCCGCGCATTCTTGTCGAGACCCTGCCGTTGCTCCTCGTCCTGGTGCTCGCGGGTGGTTTCTCCGCCAGCCATGCAATGCACCACTACCAGACCGCCAGGGCGGGCGTGGAGTGGACCAGGCTGGGGCTGGCCGACACGTACCTCGAGATACCGATCTTTCTGCTCCTGGCGATCCTGGTGGGCCAGGCCCTGCCGTCACTGGGCGTATTGCTGGTGCTGGTCTTCGGGGTGCTGGACATCGTGGTCGCAGCCACCCAGCCCGACGAGTTGATCCCCCTGCCGTCGGCCCTGGTCGGCCGGCTGATAGCCCTCTGGGCGCTATGGCTCCTGGTGGTTGAGGTGCCGGTGTTCTCACGGTGGATGGCGGGGTCCTGGCGAGCCGTTGCCGGGACGCGGGTGGTGATCGCCGCCCTGGCGGCCATCAGCGCAGGGTCTTTCACATGGCTGTGGACTCTTGCCGTACCGATCATGACGCGACCGATGTTCGTGTGGTCCAAGTTGAGCGGGGTGGCGATCGCCGCCGTCCGTCCGGTCCAGGAGAGTGGCATCGTGTTCGCCATCTTCGCCGGACTCGTTGCCGGGTTCGTCGCCCTTTCGCGTGGTCGCGAGGGGATCCTCGATGAAGGCCCGGTCGCGCCTCGCCCGGGGAGGGGAGGGGAGGCGCTGGCGATACTCAAAGACCTCGTGGTGGCGGCCCTCATCACCCTCACCCTCGGTGGGATCCTGGCTTCCCCATTTGAGGCGATCCTGCTCTTCGCAGCCGTGGCAACCTCGGGCCCATTGGCCCGAATCCTGGCCAACCGGACGATCATCGGGACCGTGGTTCGCGTTGCTCCACCCGCCCTCCGGTACGCTGCCGGGGCAGGGCTGGCGATCGCGGTTTCCGCCGCCATGATGACGCCGCTTTACCGCATGAACATAACGGCGAATATCGGCCATCCCGAGGCCTATTTCTTCTCGGTTGTTTTCGCGGTATCAGCCACGTTCTTTGTCGTCGCCATCGCCACGACACCGGGCACCCGGTCTGCCGAACCACCGCCGGTCGTCGCCACCACCCTCCTGCTGATGGGCGCCGGCGTGGTTTGGATGGTGCTGGCGAGCCCGGTCGTGGCGCTCGCTGACAACTGCTCCGGGATCAATGACTGTTGGGGAACCCCGATCGGCGCGGCACTTGCGGCCGCGGCGATCCCACCGCTGCTGTCGGCGGCCAGGACGCCCCCGGAGACACCCGACGAAAAGAAGTGGAGGGACAGGCGGCTCAAGGAGGCCCAGCGCGAAAAGGACTGGTGGTCGAAAAACGGCAGGACGCCACAGGAGAAGCACGACCGGATGGGCTACCAGGACAAGCGGATCAAGTACTACAGCAACCCCGCTCCGCCCATGACGAGCGACGGAAAATCGACCGACGACCACGCCCTGGCGAGCAGCGGCGCCGGAACCAGGGGTTGAGGAGGCTACATGGCAGGCTCTGACGTCTTCCTGACCGGGGCGACCGGTTACATCGGCCCGGCGGTCCTGCAGGAACTGACGAAGTCGGGCCGCAGCGTCACGGCGATGGTGCGCGACGGGGCCAGCGTGCCGGGCGCGCGAACCGTCGGGGGTGGACTCGGGTTACTGGGTGACCTCACGGCGGAAATCGGCGCGTCCGGATCCGTCGTTCACCTTGCCAGCGGCCGCAGCGGGGAACGAGACCCGGTGGTCTTCGACGACATCCTCGGCACGGGCGAGCTCCTTGACGCCTGGCGCCAGGGGCCGTTCGTCTATGCCAGCTCGGCCACCGTCAACGGCGAGCCCCGCGCGGTGCTGGACGCAGCATCGGCGATCGACGTCGGCGACTGGTACAACGCGGGCAAGGTGGTGAACGAGTTCCAGGTTCGGGATGCCGCGGGCGCGGCCGGGCGAGGCGCGGGGATCAGCCTCCGGCCCTGCGTGTATTTCGGCCGCAGCCACCGCCCGCCGATGAGGCAATACCTGAACTCGTTCGTGTTCCACGCCCAGGCGGGACACACCTTCACGGCGGAAAACGACGCTTGGGCCGACAGCGCGGGTGTGTCCTACATCGGCGACGCGGACTATGGTCGAGCGGTTGTCGCGGCGCTGGACCGTGGAGCAACCGCCGCGTACCCGGTCGCGAGTGGATTCGTGACATACCGCGACCTGCTGCAGACGATCAACCGCGTGGCGGGGACGCATGGGCAGTGGGCGGTCCGGGCGCCGAGCGGCCCAGACGATTTACGGGTGCCGCACTCCCGGATCCAGATCGATAACTCAGCATTCACAGCACAGACCGGCTGGCGACCCCAACAGGGCCTCGATGAGCTGGTCTCGGCGTTCGTGTCGGGGGAGCGCGAGGCCGGCAGGCTCTGATCAGGCCTCGGCGGAGCCGGAAACCCGTTCGAGCGTCATGCGGTCGGAAGAGTCATCCCAGCTGACGTCCCAGGTGCCCAGCCAGAAGTCGAAACTGTCGGCGCTCATCCCCGCGATGATCTCACGGGCGATTTCACTCACTTAACGTCGTAAAAGATACAATTTACGACGCTATGTGAATCGCGGCAATCGGGGGTGATCGCCGCCGCCAACGCATCCCCTCTTCATGGTGGGACCACGCAACAGGTCAGCCGAGATGACCCCGACCCCGGGTCAGCGACATCCGGTTGCCGGCGACCTGGCCGGCCTTGAAGCCTGACCAGCTGCGGATGGTCGACATCGAACCGCGGTGCGCGGTCAGGTGAGGGTGCCGCCGGGTCACCTCTGCGCTCAGCTCGGCATCGAGCCGGCGAATGATCGCCGTACCGGTCTCCGCGCCGACGACCGAGGTCGATACCTTGTTGATGTCACGCTCGCGTTGATCTCGCAAACGGCCGGTGATCGACACTACGGCGCCACTGCGGAAGGCGAGGCACCAGGTCTTGCCAGGCTCGGGCCACGGGGTGTTCGTCTTGTACTCCGCGTAGCTCGTCCGGGCCAGCCGGTCGATCTCACCGACGAGGTACGCGAACATCAGGTTGACCGCAGCGACGTTGTCGCGTCGTCCGACGATGAAGAGGTCTCCGCCCCAGGACGAGTGCAGCGGCTCGCAGAAGTTGTTGCGGCAGAGCGACACGAGGAGGCGCCGCGCCCAGATCCGGCGGCCGACATGCCGCTGCTCCTCCACGTACTCCGATGGGTCGCGCAGCGCCTCCATCGACAGGTTGTGCCTGAACAGCAGTTCCTGCATCTTGGCCGCCGCGAGGGCGGCCTCGTGCTGGTTGCTGCTGGCAGTGAGCTTTTGCAGCTTGCGGATGCGACCGAGCACCGCATCGCTCGTTTCCGTGGTCATTTGGACTCCCCCATTGCCGTCGTCGACGAACACCTGTGCGTATGATATCACAATTCTGTGTATGTGCTGGTGCGGCGAATCGTCATGCATTCTCTAGGCGATGGGACACCCGAAGTCATGAGCAGCCTGACCGTCCGGGCGCTCGCGCCCGAGCTGAGCGACGACGCCCTCGATTTCCTGGCAACAGCCTTCCCGGACAACCCCCGCTGGGCCACCTGCTTCTGCTGCCACTACCATGTCCGCGAGTCGGAGGATCCCTGGGCGGAAAGGACCGGCGAGATGAACCGCAGCATGAAGGCTGATCTGATCCAACAGGGCAAGGCGTTCGGGGTGCTGGCCTACCGCGACGGCCAGGTGGTGGGCTGGTGCCACGCCGCCCCCCAGCTCACGCTCAAGCGCCTCGAGGAGTACCGCGAGGAGCCGGGCTTCCGGGGCGCTGACGCCGCGGATGTGGGCTCGATCGTCTGCCTGGTCGTTGCCCCCGGCGAGCGGGGCCGGGGAGTGGGCTCGAAGCTTGTTGCGGCCGCGACCGACCTCCTCCGGGACCTCGGCATGACCTGGGCCGAGGCATATCCCCTCTCGCAACCCCCCATCGCGACCGCGAGCCTCTCGCGTGAAGCCCGCAGCTACCACGGCTCACTGGCCATGTTCGAGCGCGCGGGATTCGAACGGCAGTACGAGATCGACGACATGTTGGTGGTCCGACTGCGGTTGTCGCCCGGGTGACCCGCGTCATCGAGGCCAACGGCAGGCGCTACGGCTGCGACCTATCGGGCACGGGTCCGGCGATCGTGCTGCTCCACGCCGGGATCTGCAACCGCCATATGTACGACCCCCTCGTCGAGGCCCTGGGGGCGGATTTCCGGGTGCTGAACTTCGACCAGGCGGGCTTCGGTGACTCCCCTCCCCCGCCTGACCCGATTTCCCCGGTCCACGACCTCATCGGGCTCATGGACGCGGTCGGAATGCCAGTGGCTGTCCTCGTCGGCACCTCGCTTGGGTCGAGGGTGGCATTTGATGCCGCGCTGGCCGCTCCTGCGCGCGTCCGCGCCCTCGTAGCCGCCGGGCCAGGGTTGAGCGGCCGCGCCTCCTCAGCAGGCATGGTGGCCCTGGGCGAGGAGGTCGACCGGGCATTCGAGGCCGGCGACATCGCGCTGGCCAACGAGCTCGAGATGCGTATCTGGATGGACGGCGTCGGCCGGACCGCACCGGTCGACCCCGCGGTCCGCACCCTCGTGGCGTCCATGAACCAACGCATCCTCGAGGACGCCAGCGTCGGTGCGGAACTGCAGGAGCTCCCGCCGCGCCGCCCGGCCACCGACAACCTGGGAAGTGTGCGCTGCCCGGTACTGGTGGTCGTGGGCGAGTGCGACCAGCCGCACATCCTGGAAACCTCGCGCATGATCGAGCAGGACGTCCCGGACTCGACCGTGGTCGGCATCCCGGAAACGGCCCATCTGCCAAGCCTGGAGCGCCCGAAGATCTTCGCCGAGCTCCTGCGCGGGTTCCTCACCCGCCTGGGCTGAGGTGCTGGGCGCGAAACGGGGCCGGTTAGGTCAGCTGCACTTCGGGGCGGGGCCGGTCGTGCCCTTGAACGGCGGCGCCGGGTTGTCCTGGTTCGGCGGAGGCGCCAGGGGGCCGGCGGTTGCGCCGTTGTAATCCGGGCCCGTCGCCAGGCCCAGCTTGCGGGCGTTTGCCAGCTGGCCGTTGATCACGTCGTTGCCCATCACCGGGCTCGGCGCGAAGATCCCCTCGTCGCCACCGTACGCGAGGGCGACGGCGTACTCGTCCGAGGTGGTCGTGTACCCCACCTGGTCGTTGGCCAGGCTGAGGGTGAAGGCATGATGGTTGTCCCCGCACACGGGCGCTCCGATCAACCGGGATTGGAGCTCGGTCGCGACCTCGGGGTAGGCCTCGCCGGGGGCCCCGGCCAGCAACAGGTCGCCCACGCGGAACGCCTCCAGGTCGCTTCCCACGGCCACCCCGCCCGGTAGGTAGTAGGGCGGCATGATGCTGCGCATGGTCCCGCAGACCGCGCCGGGCACGCAGGCCTGCGTGGTCAGGAGGGCGTACGCCGCGGGGTCGGTCACCGGCTCGGTCCACGCGCCCCCGGCGGCGCCGACGGTCCCGTCGAACACGGGTCGCTTGCGGCTCAGCGCGGCGTCGACCTTGCCCACGATCAGCTTCCCGTAAGCCGATAGGTAAGCGGCCCAATCACTACCGGTGTGCGGGTCGGGGAAGGTCGGCCAGGTGCGGCCGACAGCGCCCGGCACGACGACCGTGGTGCCGATGCCCCAGCGCCCGTCCAGCCGCGTCGCGACCTCGCCCGTCCAGTCCGCGCTGAGCACAGGTTCCGGTCCGAGGACCGTGCCGTGCACCCCGTAGTTGACCAGCGTGGCCACGATCCTGCCGGCCGCGTTGCGCGCCTGCAGGACCCGCAGCAGCCTGTCCAGCGGGTACGTCGTCGGGTCACCACGAACCTGCCCCAGCGTGTCCTGGTATTGGCGCGCGTCCGAAACGCCTGTCGCCAGGGTCGCAGGCACCCTGTTCGCCAGGGCCGCCTCGATGCTCTGGATCGTCTTCTGTCGCACCAGGGCGAGGTAGGCGACATTGTTCGGGTCCTGTCCCCCACCCCACACGCCGACACTGTCGGGCGAATTGTGGGTGTGCGTGGCGGCAATGATCACATGGGTCGGGTCGAGCCCGCGGTCGGCCATCACCTGCTTGCGGATACCGGCCGTGCCGTAGTAACCGGGGTCCGTCAGGGGGTCCTGCTTGTAGGCGATGAAGTAGCCCTGCGAATCGAGTGCCGTGATCACCACCGTGTGGGCCATTGAGCCATCAGCCGCCGAGATGGCGATGGATCGAGCGTAGAAATGGCGCTTGGGCTGGACGAATGGTGCCTCGTTGACCCGGAACGTCCCGTAGGCCGCCATCGTGACCGGGGTCAAGGGGTCGATGATGACCGCCGCGGTCCCAACCCTGAATGGCGCCCCCGCCTGGGTGGCGGCGGCCGCCGGGGAGGCGAACCCGCCCGAGGCCGCGATCACCGCGCCGAGGCTCACCAGGGCGGCGGCAACGAGCCGGTATCGACCCGGAGCGGTCCAGGTCATGGGTCAGTCAATGCCTGGGAGTGCCAGGCGCCGGCGGAAGCGAGCGCCTGCCGCAAAGCCCACGACCATTAGGCTGGCGAGCAGGCCGGCCGTGGTGGCGACGAGCCCGGGCGTCCACTTGACGTGGGCTCCGGCCGGCCGGGCACTACCGAGAGTCGACACGGCGACGGGCCGGGCGGCAGGCGCACCGGCCACCTGTGCGTTATCGGCAGACGCTGCCTGGGGCGCTGCGGCTGCGGAAGAGGCGGCCGGCCGCGCGGCGGCCGCGGGCTGGCCCTGCTGGCCAGACGCCGCCCCCACCGCGCCGACGTACACCCGCGAGGCGTTGGCGCCACCGAAGTAAATGGTGTCGACGCCACCGCTCGAGTTGGCCAGGGTCGAGGCGTTGGGTCCCTGGTGCGGCAGGTCGCCGGTGGTGATGCTCACCCTGAGCCGGTGCCCGGGCTGGACCACCAACGAGGTGGGGAAGATTTCGATCTTCAACTCCGTGGGCTGACCTGTGGTGAGCGGTTTCTGAGATTCGTGGGTATACGGGTGCCACGGGATCACGGGGATGTTGCCCACGAACACCGAGCAATCGATGACCTTGGTCCGGCAGCTCTGACCGCTCACGGCCCGAAGCGAGGCCACCAGGGAGCCCGCGGTGACGCGGTCTGAGGTGCCGTCGGGGTGGACATCCGTCAGGGTGGCCACGATCGTCGTGTCGGGCCGGGTGGAGCTGACCCAGAGGTCGGCCATGAGCGGGCCTGAGACGGTGAAGTCCCTGGTGAACGGGGCACTGGTGAAGCTGGCGCCGAACTGTTCCGCCGAGCTGTTATCGCCCTCGCACTGACTCGACGCCACGATTCCCGCGGTCCACTGCGTGGTCGAACGCGAGCAGGCCCCGGTCAACGACTGCCAGGGGACCTGGGTGGACCCCGCGGCGCCGGCCGACCGCGCCAGGGAGCCGTCGAAGAGCGCCTTGGCGCCGGAACCTGACGCGGTCCCACCGAGGAACCAGGGCTGGTACTGGGTGCCACGCGCCGGGAACGCGCCGTCAGGCGCCCAGGCGCCGCGGCCGATCTGGTAGGTCTCGACCGTCGGGAACCGGTCGATGCCGTTGTTGACCCCCTTCAGCCAGTGGTCAAACCAGGCCAGCGACAGGTTGTTGGTCGACGGCAGTAGGTTCCCCTGCTGGTCATGAACGGGTGCGGAACCGTCGTCGGCGGTCAGGTTCGCGGTGGGCGACCCGTGGTACCACGGCCCGTAGACCAACTTCTTCTGGTTGTTCGGCAGGTCGAGGCCACGGTAGAGCAGCGGCTCACCGCGCTGGAAGATGTCGTACTCGCCGCCGACGATGAACGTCGGGACCTTGACCCGGTCGACGTGGTTGAGCGGGGCCACGGTGCGGTAGTAGGGGCCGTCGTAGGCCTGGTCCGGGAAGGTCTGGGCCTCCTTCGGGAGCATGCTCTCGTACGCCCCCAGGGTGGCATCAGCCACGGACTGCGAGGAGAACTGGGCGATGTCCATCAGGTGCTGGGATTGAACGTTGAGGGCGATCCCGGGGTTCTTCTGGGCGTCATCTGCCGGGATTGTGTTCAGCCCGTTGACCAGGCCCAGCCAGAGCGGGATGAAACCGGTGTCGGTGTTGCCGCCGCTGAAGACGACATCCCGGTACGGGTCGCTCATCGGCACGATCGGGAAGATCGCCTTCACCGCCTCGGTGCCAGGCTGCTCGACGGTCAGGAACTGGTTGATCGCCGCATAGCTGACGCCGGCGAGCCCCAGCTTGCCGTTCGAGAAGGGCCGCTTGGCGGCGTAGCGGACCAGGTCGGCGCCGTCCCTCTGCTCCGGGAGCCCGAACGACGACCAGTAACCCTCACTGGACCCGGTGCCGCGAACGTCGACCACGATCTCCGCGTACCCGTGGGATGGGAAGTACGGGTTGAACATGCCCACCGCGCTCCCACTCTTGCGATAGGGCGTCTGGATCATGATCACCGGGCAGGGACAACCCTTGTTGGGGACGTACTCGTCCGTGTCCAGGCTGGTGCCGTCGGGCATTGCGACGCGGACGTCCGCCGTCTTGGTGTAGGCGGTGACCGGGTCTGTCGTCCCCGGCGGGTTCGATGCCGCCTGGGCGCCAACCGCGAAGAGACCGAGCGCGGACATGCCGCACACCACAAGAAGAACTATCCGCTGCAAGCCAGACCCTCCCAACAGGTGGCCCCGTAAACCCCTTACAAAAGTTTACAACGCTCCGGAAAGTTGGATCTTGCGTCAGGAGTGACGCCGCCCCCCGGCGCGCGTCAGGGCGTCGAGATGGTTGTCTTAGAGCTCGTCGACGAACTGGGCCTGGCAGGCCGCGTCGACCAGCTCGGCATTGATCACCACGTCGCGCACGCCCTCGAACTCCGCGATCTCCCGGATATGGGTGAGGAGGTCGCGGGGGTGGACGCCGCGCAGCG
Source organism: Chloroflexota bacterium (assembly GCA_034666405.1). Lineage (GTDB taxonomy): Bacteria > Chloroflexota > Dormibacteria > DASZGP01 > DASZGP01 > JAXDLW01. Next base: position 27,767 of record JAXDLW010000003.1, read on the forward strand.
GCCGGGGCGGGTTCTTCGACTTGTACGCCAGGTTGAGGATGTACTCGATCCAGGCGTCGGTGATCGCCACCTTCTGCTGCTCGGCCTCGCGCCGGAAGATCTCCGTGAAGGCCTCTTCGCTGGGGTCGTCGATGCGCACCTTGTGGCGGATGCGGCGCAGGAACGCCTCGTCCACCAGCTCCCGGGGTTGGATGTTGGTCGAGAAGATCAGCAGCACCCCAAACGGGATGTCGATCTTGCGGCCCGACGCCGTCATGTTGAGGTAGTCGATGTTCTCTTCCATCGGGATGATGAAACGGTTGAGCAGGGTGCGCGGGTCGGCCACCTGGCGGCCCAGGTCGTCGACCAGGAAGACTCCCCCGTTGGCTTTCATCTGCAGCGGGGCGTCATAGAAGCGAGCGTCGGGGTGCCAGACGAGGTCGAGCATGGTGATGTCGAGCTCGCCGCCGACGGTCACCAGCGGCCTGCGGCAGTACAACCAGCGCTGGTCCGCGTTGGGATCGGCGTTCCCTGAGGGCTCGTGGTAGCCGCGGTCCAGCAGGCGGATGATCTGGTCCTCGACGGCGATGGCGTATGGGACGTACATCCCGCCGCCCAGGAGATCCCGGGTGGCGCGCGAGATCGAGCTCTTTCCATTGCCCGAGTGCCCATACAGGAAGATCGAGGAGCGCGAGTTGAGCGCGGGACCCAGCAGCTTGAGCGTGGTGGGCGGCAGGACCAGGTGCTCGAGTGCGGCGTTCAGCTTGTCCGGGCTGGCGAACCCCTCAGGGAGCGCCTGCTGGACCACCGACAGCGTGTACGTGTCCAGCGGCACGGGTGCCACCCCGACATAGGCGTTGCGTGCCGTGGCCTCGCGGGCCCGCTCGATGCCGGTCGCCGTTATGCCGTAGTTGAAGCCCTCATCCAGCGACCCGAGCTGCGCCGGGCGCCGTGGCGAGTCGCCCAGCTTCTGGACCTGGCCCTGGGTCACCAGCTCCTCGAGCAGGTAGCTGAACACCGGGTAGTCCAGCCGCAGGCGCTGGGCGAGCTCGAACCCGGCCAGCGGGCTGGTCTGGTACAGGGTCTTCAGGAGCAGGTCCGACACGAGCCCGGTCCCGATGTCGAGGGCGTCCTTGTTCCGCGGCCGGCGGGGCGTCCACTGCCGGCTGCTGATGGGGTTTGCCTCCTTGGGCGCGAGGACCTGTGTCAATTCACCATCTCTGAGCCTCCATAGATATCACAGGGCGCCCCCTTACTTGTGCCTCGGAGGCCACAAACGTGGGCCATTGATGGAGATGAGGCTCGAATCCGGCTGTCACCGGGGAGAGCCCGGGAATGGATGAGGCCCCAGCCCTAGAGCCGGAGCCTCACTTCCCCTCCCTCCCTCGCCTCGGCCGGCCCCCCTCACAGGACCGGTCGGGGTCTACCTGCCGGGAACCAGGCCACCCGCGGCCGAAGCCACCAGGTAGCCCGCCACCAGCAAGAGCGCGAACAGGCCCAGCAGGGCCACGAAGTCCCACTGCACGGTCTCCAGCCGCGCCGCCCAGGCAGGCACCGGCTGGGGCCAGCCCTCCGGCTGCCAGCCGCAGATCGGGCAGGTGCCACTGGTGTAGAACGGGTGGAACTCCCAGTCATCTGCCTGGCAATGGGCGGTCAGCCGCCGCGACGGACCGAGGTTGAGACGATCGAGCAGGTACGTCATCGCGGCGCTCCCGCGGCATGGCGAGCCCACACCGTTGCCGATGCGGCGCCCAGCACCAGTGCCTCCCACAGGAGGAACATGGCCGCGAGCGGCATCGGCACCCGGCCGGCGAGGAGCGCGGTGCGGCGGCGGACCGCGACCTTCTTCGCAGGTGCCTTGGTGATCGTGCTCGGGGCTGCCCCGGTGAAGGTGTCGGACACGCCGGAGTTGCCGCTGGTGCTGGTCGTGGTCGAGAACGACGGCGTGCCGCTGCTGTCGGTGACAACGGGCAGCGATCCGAGGTCAGGAACGATCTCTGGCGGAGTTGCCGTCTGCACGAACGCCTCGGAGCAGCCTTCGCCGAGGATGTACTGCAGGTTGTGGCTGAACTGGCCGGCGGTGCTGGGCTGGTCGATCACCACGTGCGTCCCCGTCGCGCAGATGCTCCCGGTCTCGCCCTTCGTCGTCTCCTCCGGTGACACCGCGAACACGTGCACCGTGACCGGCGGGTTGGACGGGATCGAGAACGTTTGACCGGCGGGGGCGACGGTGATCGCGGTCGGGTTCCCGTCACCCTTGTCGATGATCCCGGGGTTCACCGTGGCGGCCGCGGACCCTTTGCCGCCGGCTGACAGCGCCGATGTGACCACGTCGACGTTGCGGATTATGAAGGCGCCGAAGTTCGCGGAGTTCACGTGCGAGTGGGTATTGACCTTGAGTGAGCCGTCGGCGTTGAGGACGGTGTGGGCCTCGGCTGTCGCCTGGCTGAACAGGGAGGTCGGTCCGCCGGCGTAGGTGCCGGTGGCATCCGCTCCCAGTTCCCGGGCGCGGGCGTCCGCGTGGTCCGAGGCCCCACTCGAGTACTGGTCCTCGGGCTTGCCCGGAGGGCTCGGGTACTGCGCCTGGGCGTAGGTGTTCGGCGGTGAGTCGTGGGGGATCGTGGTCTGGGGCGTGCACAGGGCACTCGGCGCGGGCGCGGTGCAGAACGGCTGAGGCGGGTCACTGGCAAAGACGGTGGCTGCCAGCGGGCCGTAGTCGGCGGGGCTCGCGACGGCCTGGGCCGCCGGTGCCGCCTCCTGGCCGACCGCGGCCAGCGGGTAGCGATTGTTGACGGCGCCGTCGCCGAAGCTCTCAAACTGCGAGGTGCCGCCCACGAGGTGGACGCCCGCAGCCTTGCCCGAGCTGCCGTAGACCGCGACGGTGTCCGGGACGGACGCCGACGCCGTCGCCACGAAGGTCAGCATCATGGCGGCGGGGATGAGCCCCGACAGCACGACGATCCTGGTGAACCTACGCCTCATCGCTCGATCCTCCCGGCCAGCAGCTCCATGGCCAACTCGTCCTTGTCCTTGCCTTCCTTGATGGCACGCTCCTCCAGCGCCCGCTTGATCTCGGCGGGCAGCTTCAGGGTCAGCTCGTCCAGCAGGTCCGCGTGGAGAACCGGCGCCTCGGCGGCAACCCCATCGACCTCGGCTGCCGTGCCCAGGTAGGCACCGGCGATGACCGCCTGGTCACGCCGAAGCTCGGCGGCGTCAGCCTCGCGAACGATCGTGCCCTGCTCGAAGATGTATGCCCGGTCGGCAACGGAAAGCGCGCTGTCGACGAACTGCTCGACCAGCAAAACTGCGATCCCCTGGTCCTTGAAAAGCGTGATGTGCTCGAACAGCTGCTGCACGACCAGCGGGGCCAGGCCCTGGGACATCTCGTCGACCAGCAGAAGCTCGGGCTTGACAAGAAGCGCCCGGGCCATCGCCACCATCTGCTGCTGACCACCGGACAGGGTACCCACCAGCTGGGCGCGCCGTTCCTTCAGGACCGGGAACGCGTCGAAGGCGGCGTCGTAATTGTCGGAGGAGCTACCGCTGTAGGCGGCCAGGCGGAACGTCTCCTCCACCGAGAGCTTCGGGAACAGTCCGCGGCCCTGGGGCACATGCAGCATCCCCCTGCCGACGATCCACTCCGCCGGCTTGCGGGTGATGTCGATGCCGTTGAAGATGACCTTGCCCGACGTCGGCCGGATGACGCCGGAGATCGCGCGCAGCGTCGTCGTCTTGCCGGCGCCGTTGGCACCGATGCAGGCCACGACCTCGCCCTTGCCCACAGTCAGCTTGACGTCGCGGATGACCTGGATCCCGCCATACCCGGCTCCGAGGTTGTGCACCTCCAGCAGGGCCTCGCGGCGCTTGGTGCTCCCGGCGGCGGCAACCTCTTCCGGGGTGACCGCAGCGCCGGCGCGGCGCGCCGGTTTCGCGGGCGACTTCTTGTCCTTGCTCGTCACCTCGCGCTCCGCGGCGGCGGGCTCCGCGTCACCGAGGTAGGCGGCGATGACCTTGGGGTCGTCGCGAACCTGCTCCGGACGGCCGGCGGAGATCATCTCGCCGAAGTCCAGGACGTAGATGAAATGGCATGCCCGCATCACCAGGCTCATGTCGTGGTCCACCAGCAGGATCGAGACCTGGAAGCGGTCGCGGATGCGCCGTAGCAGCCCGGCGAGCTCCTCGGTCTCGGTGGCGTCGAGGCCGGACGCGGGTTCGTCGAGGAGCAGAAGGCGTGGCCGCATGCAGAGCGCGCGCGCCAGCTCGACGCGGCGCTGCAGGCCCACCGGGAGGTCACCCGCGAGCTCGTCGGCGTGCTCCAGCAGGTCCAGCGCGTGAAGGATCCCCTCTCCCCGCTCGCGAGCCTCGTGCTCCGCGCGGACGGCGCCGGGAAGGCGCAGGGCGTCGGCGACGATATTGCGGCCGCGCAGCGCGTCCTGGGGGGTCATGCAGTTCTCGAGGACGGTCATGGTCTTCCAGAGCTGCAGGTTCTGGAAGGTGCGGGCAATGCCGAGCTGAGCGCGCTCGTGGGGCTTCAGGTGGGCGGTCTGCTTGTCGTCGAACAGGATCTGGCCCCGGTCCGGGACCAGCACACCGGAGATCAGGTTGAACAGCGTGGTCTTGCCGGCGCCGTTGGGACCGATGAGGCCGAGGATCTCGCCGCGGTTCAGCTCGAGGGAGACATCGCTCAGTGCCCGGACACCGCCAAACGCGATGCCCGCGTGCTCGACCTTGAGCAGGCTCACGTCGTCACCACGTTGTCAGGCTGCGCCACCCTGCGCCGCTTGGGTTGCAGGTGCCCGATGCGTTTGGCGATGTCGCCCCAGACACCGTCCGGGGCGGTGATGATCTGGACCACCAGGAGCGCGCCGAGGATGACGTTGAAGTAGTCGTACTTGATGTCCCTGCCGGTCCAGCGCCCGACGTTGATCAGCAGCTCGGGGACGTATGACATGAAGATGCCCGCCAGCGCGGCCGCCGGCACGTAGCGAACGCCCATCAGGACCGCGAACCCAGCGAACTGCAACGAGTAGAAGAACGAAAACGGCTGCGCGCTCACCCTGCCCACCACCAGCGGGTAGAACGCTCCCGCCAGCCCCGCGACCATCGCCGACAGGCCGAAGCCCAGGAGCTTGTAGCGGGTCAGGTTGACGCCCATGGTGGCCGCGGCCAGCTCGGAGTCGCGGATGGCCCGGAAGCGGCGCCCGCTGCCCGAGTCGTGGATGTTGACCACCAGGATCGCGGTGATCGCGAAGACGGCCAGCAGGAGCCAGAAGGAGTGCAGCACGCCGTCGGGACTGATGCTGTCGAAGTTGACGCCGAACAGCGTGGCGCTGTCCACCGACCAGCCGCCGAAGCCGCCGTTGAACCACGCGAACGCCTGGTCCTGGAAGAAGTAGTAGTCGAAGCTGAGCGCCACCCCGACGGTCACGATGGCCAGCAGGATGCCCCGCAGGCGGAGCGCCGGGAGCCCGACGAGCACACCCAGGAGGAATGCGAGGGCGACCCCGATGACCGCGGCGATCCAGTAGTTCATCCCACTGTTGAAGAGCCAGCCGGTGGCGAACGCGGAGATGCCGACGAAGGTCCCCTGGCAGAGGGAGACCTGGCCGACATAGCCCGTGAGGATCACGACCGAGAGGATCGCCAGCGCAAAGATCACGGCCAGGGCCGCGTCGGCGCGGATGCTGAGGTTGTTGAAGAAGGAAGGGACGACCGCGAAGATCGCGAGCGCCACCAGTCCGGCGCCGAGCTTGGCCGAGCGACCCGTGGCCAGGCTACTCATCGTTGGAGGACCTCAGCAGCCCGCGCTCGCTGCGCATCAGCAGCACCGCCAGGATCACCACGATGGCGATGACCTTGGGGAACCCAGGCGATTGGATCCAGATCTTGGGAAAGGCCTCCAGCAGCCCGAGCAGGAAGCCGCCGAGCAGCGTCAGAGGCAGGGACACCAGGCCGCCGATCAGGGCGGCCGCGAGGGCATCGACGATCAGGACGGTGAGGCTGACGGTGTCGAAGTTGATGAACGGCGTGATCAGGATGCCCGCGATCGCGGCGACGAAACTGCCGAGCATCCAGCTGATGCTGCCCACCCGGTTGACCGGCACCCCCCAGAGGCTCGCGGCCACGGGGTCGTCGGAGACCGCGCGCATCGCAATGCCGAAGCGGCTGAAGCGCAGGAAGGCGGCGAGCGAGGCGGCCAGGACCAGGGCGGCCGCCACGGCGATGATGTATTCGAGCGAGAGCCTGATGAACGGCCCGAACGACACGAAGGTGTTGCGCGCCCCCGGGAACCTGATCGCCTGGTGGTACTGGGTGGTCCCGAAGAGCAGGGCCGCGCCGGCCTGGAGGACCAGCAGCACGCCGATCGTGATGACCGCCTTGACCAACTGAGGTCGGCCCCGCAGCCAGCGGAACACGGCGTTCTCGAGGACGAACCCGAGAGCCAGTGAGAACAGGAGGGCGGATACCACCGCGAGGATGACGGACGGCCAATCGCCCGCCGCCTGGTCCCCGGTCTTGGCCAGGGGGTGCCAGACGATCAGCACGTGCCAGGCCACGAATGTGGAGAACATCCCCATCGCCCCGTGCGCGAAGTTCAGGACACCGGTGACGCGGTAGACGAGGACGATGCCGAGCGCGGCCAGGGCAAAGACGCCGCCCTGCACCAGGCCAAAGATCCCCGCCCCTTCAAGCTGCAGGAGCATTTCTTCTTACCTCTCCGACTCAGGTGCTTAGAAGCACTTCCAGTCGCTGATGGTGTGCCACGAGCCGCCGGCGTCGTAGGTCTTGCCGTCGTGCTTGGTCCACATGAAGCAGTGGTTGGGGTCGTGGTTGCCGGGCGCGTATGAGATCGGCTTGCTCCAGCCGGTGTCGAAGTTCTTGATCGAGTTGAGGGCGTCGACGAGCGTAGCCCGGTTGATGTTCTTGCCGGCGCGTTTCACCGCCTCGACGAAGATCATGGCCGCGGTCCAGGAGTGCTGGGTGTAGACATCCAGCGCCTTGTACTGCTTGCCCGGGTAGTACTTGTTGACGGTCGACAGGTAATCCGCAACCGTGGGGTTGTTGGTGTTGTCGTACGGCGAGATGAACGGCACCAGGGAGTTCGCGTTCTCCACCTGGTCCGCGTAGTCGTGCTGTGAGGTGCCCTTGTCCATGCCGCCGCCGATGATCTGTGTGTGCCAGTTGGAGCCGTCCATCGAGGCGAACAGCTTGCTGTAGCTGAACGGGTCGAGCGCGGCGATCAGGCCGTCCGGGCAGTCCTTGGTGGGGTCGCTGCTGGCGCAGCCGTTGCCGTCGTTCTGGTGGCGCAGCTGGAGCACGTCCTGGTCGTACGAACCCTGGGTTGCGCTGGCCTTGTCGACGTGGGTCTCCTTGATGCCCTTGGCGTGCAGCGCGTCGAGCAGCGACTGCAGCACCGTGGCCACCCAGGGGACATCGTTGATGACGACGATCGCTGGGTGCTTGATGCCCAGTTCGGAGGCCCGCTCGGCGATGCCCTGGCCGTAGCGCGTGAATGGCACCGAGACCGGGAAGGACAGCGGCGAGTTGAACTCCTCGGGGGTGCCGAGGCCGCCGATGATCGGGATCCCGGCATGGGCCAGGCGCTGGACCTGCTCGTTCTCGCCCTTGGGCGCGGTCCAACCGACGATGCTGAGGACCTTGTTGCTGATCATCTGGTTGGCGCACTGGGTGGCCGCCGTGCTGTCGTAACGCGAGTCGCAATCGATCAACTCCAGCTTCCGGCCGTTTACGCCACCCTGGGCGTTGATCTTGGCGAAGTAGGCGCGCACGGTGTCCCGCTCCACGGTCGAGTCGACGGCCCCGGTCTCGTCGAAGATGCCGCCGACGGTGATCTTGTCGCCGGTGACGCCCGAGTCCGCCTGGCTCGTCGAAAGGCCCCTGGTCGAGGTGCTGCCGCTGCCACCGCCAGAGGTGGTGGTGGAGCTGCCGCCGGTGCCGGAGTTGCCGGCGGTGCCGGTGCCCGCGGCGCCCGGAGTGGCGGTGTCGGTGGTCGCGGGTTGGTCGGTCGCCGTGCCGTTGTCGGTCGTCGCGCCGGCGGTACCGCTGGAGGCGCCGCGCTGGTTGTAGGAGACCGCCACGGCCCCACCCCCCACGACGGTCGCTGCGACGGACAGCGTGATGAATGCAACAGCTACGCGATCGCGCACGATGTTTGAGCCAATCAAGTTCCCGCTACCTCGATATCAAGGTCTCCGCACGCCAATCCCGTAACGTGCGGCCTACAACTCTTTACAGTTGCTTACAACGGTATTTCTAGCAGAAACCTGTGGGGCTCGCCACTAACAGGTTCGGGGACCGGCTCCGGGGCCGGTCAGCGCGCTGGGACCTGCAGCCTCTCGCCGGCGTACACCGGCTGGTCGCCCAGGTTGTTGAGCCGGATGATCTCCCCCACCCTGCTGCGCGTGTCGTCATCGGGGTAACGCTCGGAGGCGATGCTCCAGACGGTCTGACCGCTGCCGACGGTCACCTGCTCGGTCCCGGTTCGTGCCCCGCCGTAGGCCGCCTTCATGAAGACCACCCAGAGGATCGCCAGGACGATCAGCACCCGGCCGATCTTGATCCTGGCGGCCTTGCGCCGGGGGAGCCGAGGTGTGTGGTAGCGGGCCCGCCGGTACGGCTGGTGGAGGTCAATGGGGTACGAACTCATGTTCGCATTGTACACGAACAGCTGTTCGCGTCAAGTCCCCCCGGGATCCGGGAAGTCTCGCCGGCTAACCGCCCCCGGGACCGGTGGCCCCCGGCTCGGTCATAGCGGCCGGGTCGAGCAGGTGGGTCAGCTGCTCCTCGGTCAGGTCCGTCTGCTCCCGTGCCAGCTCGCGGATCGTCCGGCCCTCCTTGAACGCCTGCTTGGCCAGGTCGGCCGCCGCGTCGTAGCCGATGGCCGGCGCCAGCGCGGTCGCCAGCATCAGTCCTCGCTCGACCATCTCCGGGCCGTGCCCGGTGTCCTCGATGCCCACGACGCACTGGTCCGCGAAGTTGCGCGCGGCGGCGGCAAGCAGGTCGATGGAGGAGAGCAGGTTGTGGGCGGCGACGGGCATCATCAGGTTGAGCTCGAAGATCGAGCCGGCCGCCCCGGCAAACGCCACCGCGGCGTCGTTGCCGATCACCTGGGCGCTGACCATGGTCACCGACTCACTGATCACCGGGTTCACCTTGCCGGGCATGATCGAGCTGCCGGGCTGGACGGCGGGCAGCGCGAGCTCGCCCAGGCCGGCCCGGGGCCCGGATCCCAGCCAGCGGATGTCGTTGGCGATCTTGTACAGGCTCACCGCGACCGTGCGCAGGGCGCCGGAGGCGCTGACCACGTTGTCCAGGCTCGACTGCGCCTGGAAATGGTTGTCGGTCTCCCTGATGTCCACGCCCAGGTCATGCGAAAGCCGCGCGGTCACCCGCTCGGCGAATTCCCTGTGGGTGTTGACCCCGGTGCCCACCGCGGTGCCGCCCAACGCCACCTCGCCGAGCTCGGCCCCCGCCACCCGCATCCGGGCCACCCCTCGCTCGACCTGGCCGGCCCAGCCCTGGAACTCCTGCCCCAGGCGGATCGGGGTCGCGTCCTGGAGGTGGGTGCGCCCGGTCTTGATGACGTCGTGGAACTCCTCCGCCTTCGCCCTGAGCGCCTGCTCGAGGTGCTGGAGCGCGGGGATGAGGTCCTTCTCGATGGCCAGCAGCGCCGCCACGTGGATCGCGGTGGGGATGGTGTCGTTGCTGGACTGCCCCATGTTGACGTGGTCGTTGGGGTGCACCAGCTTGCTGCCACGGCTGCCGCCCAGGATCTCCGAGGCCCGGTTGGCGATCACCTCATTCAGGTTCATGTTGGTCGAGGTCCCGGACCCGGTCTGGTAGACGTCGATCGGGAACTGGTCGTCGTGCTTCCCCTCCGCGATCTCCGCGGCGGCCTGGGCGATGGCGCCGGCGATCTTGCCGTCCAACAGCCCCAGGTCCTGGTTCACCTGCGCCGCCGCGCCCTTGACCTGCGCGTGGGCGTGGATCATGCGCAGGGGCATCCGGAGGCCGCTGATCGGGAAGTTGTGCACCGCGCGCTGGGTCTGCGCGCCGTAATAGGCGCTCGCCGGTACCGCCAGCTCACCCATCGAATCGCGCTCCATCCGGGTCTCGGCTCCTTCGCTCAAACCTGTGTCCTCCGTGCAGACAGCAAAACAGCCAGGGTCGGCGGACGTCCGCGCCGGACCCTGGCTGCCTGGCGGGTGCTCGTGGTTAGAGGGTGGTGCGCCCGGTCTTGAAGTAGTCGGCGTTGAGCGGCGTGTATGCCGTCCACTGCTCCGGCACGTCGTAGTCCACGAAGATCGCGGTCACCGGGCAGGCCGGCTCGCAGGCACCGCAGTCGATGCACTCCTCGGGGTTGATGTAGAGCTGGGGGTCTTCCTCCGCGCCGTGGATGCAGTCGACCGGGCACACGTCGACGCAGGACTTGTCCTTGGTCCCGATACAGGGCTCGGCAATCACGTAGGTCATCGGCGGCGTCTCCTTTGAGCCCGACGTGGCGGGCGGTTATCGAGTTCGCCGCAATTCTACCCACTCAGGGGCCCGCGGGCGCCATCACACTGCAGACGAACATGCGTTTGCAAAGGGCAAACATCTGTGCTACGTTTGGGGTCGCCGAGCCCGGCACGACACCGGTCCGAGAGGAGGATTCACCTTGCCCGAGGTTCTTACCCACCGCCAGCGAGAGATCCTGGATTACCTGCGCAAGATGCTCCGCGAGAAGGCCTACCCCCCCACCGTCCGCGAGATCGGCCTGGCCATCGGGCTGAGCTCCAGCTCGACGGTACAGAACCATCTCAACACCCTCGAGCGCAAGGGTTACATCAAGCGCGACGCCGCCAAGTCCCGCGCGATCGAGATCATCGAGCGCGAGGGTGAGCGAGGCTCCAACCCCACCGGGCGGACGGTGTTCATGCCGATCATCGGTAACGTGGCCGCGGGCTCGCCGGTCCTGGCTGAGCAGAACGTCGAGGACCGCGTTGAGCTGTCGGGCGAGCTGTTCGGCGGTGACTCGTACCTGCTCCGGGTGCGCGGCGACAGCATGATCAACGCCGGCATCATGGACGGTGACCTGGTGGCCGTGAGGCCCGGGCGCGAGGCCCGCGACGGACAGGTCGTCGTGGCTCGGATCGAGCACCAGGAGACCGGTGAGTCCGAAGCGACGGTGAAGCGGTTCTTCCGCGACGGCGCCGGCTTCCGGCTGGAGGCCGAGAACCCCGCCTACAGCCCCATCCGGGCCTCCGAACTGACCATCGAGGGCCTCGTCGTGGGCGTCCTCCGGGTCAGCCCGCGCGGCCTGTAACCCGAGCCTTCTTCCTGGCCGGCGCCCCACCTGGCTTGGCCGGGGGGCGCCGGTACCGCGCGTAGCGTCCCGCCAATCCAACTGAGACCTCGGCGGTGATGCTGATCCCATCGTCCTCGTAGTCCAGCAGCAGCACCCGTCCGCGCTCCCGCAGTTCTGATTCCAGGCCGGCGTGCTCGTAAGGCAGCAACAGTTCGATGCGTACCAAGCCTTCCTGGGTGAGGCGGTCAACCGCCTCCAGCAGGCTCTCCATCCCCTCCCCTGTCCGCGCTGAGACGACCACCACCTCCTCGTAGGGCGCCCAGTCCCCGCGGCGCTTGATCATCTCCGTCGTTTCGGGGTCGAGCAGGTCCGCCTTGTTGAGGGCCAGCAGCAGTGGCTTGTCCATCGCCCGAAGCTCTTCGAGGACTTCGTTGGTGGCCAGGAAGTGCTCAAGCATCGCCGGGTGACGGATATCCAGCACGTGGAGGATCACGCTCGCCTCCGTAACCTCCTCGAGGGTGCCCTTGAAGGCCTCCACGAGGTCAGTCGGCAGCTTCTGGATGAAGCCGACCGTATCCGTGAAAAGGACCCGCATGCCGCCCGGGAGCCGCGCGGCGCGCGTCGTCGGGTCGAGGGTCGCGAAGACCTGGTCGGCCTCCAGCACACCGGCCTGGGTGAGCACGTTCATCAGCGTGCTCTTACCGGCGTTGGTGTAGCCGACGACCCCGACCACCGGGATGCCGTCGCGGCGCCGGGCCTGGCGGTGCAGGGAGCGCGACTTCTCGACCTTCTCGAGGTCGCGCTTCAGCTCCTGGATGCGCCCACGGATACGGCGGCGATCGACCTCGAGCTTCTGCTCGCCGGGTCCCCTCGTTCCGATCCCGCCTCCAAGCCGCGACAGCTTGCGGCCGCCGGTGAGGCGCGGGAGCAGGTGCCGCAGCTGCGCGGCCTCGACCTGCAGGCGGCCCTCGTGGGTTCGGGCATGGCGGGCAAAGATGTCGAGGATCACCTCGGTGCGGTCGAGCACCTTCATGTCGAGGGCATCTTCCAGGTTGCGCTGCTGCCGGGGCACGAGGTCCTCGTTGCTCACCACAGTGGTGAAGTCGAGGTCGCTCTTGAGTGCCTTCAACTCCTCCACCTTACCCTTCCCGTAACAGGTGAGCGGGTTGGGCGCCCGGAGGTGCTGGACGTCGGACCCGACCACCTCCGCACCGGCGGTGCGAGCCAGCTCGGCCAGCTCCTCCATCTGCTCCTCCAGCTCTTCGCCAGAGACACCGGGCAGGCCCAGGCCCAAGAGGTACACCCGCTCGCTCTCCTGGTCTGGCGCAAATACGAACTCGTCCAGCCGAGGCATCAGCCGGGGGGCCTCAGAAGGTCAGTTTCCGGAGCCGTTCGAGGGCCTCGTCGAGGCGGTGATCGGGCACAGTGAGGGAGAGCCTGAAGTAACCCTCGCCGGGCTCACCGAACCCGTTGCCCGGGGTGACATTGACGCCGGCCTCATCGAGGACCCGGGTCGCGAACGAAACCGACGTGTACCCGTCCGGCACCGGCAGCCACAGGTAGAACGTGGCATCGGGCGCCTTGGCGTCGGGCCAGCCGATTTCGCGCAGCACCTCGAGCGTCCGCGACTGGCGCCGCTCGTAGATGTCGTTCAGGTGGGGCAGCTCGGGGCCGTCAAGGGCGGCGATCGCCGCATGCTGCACGACGGGGAAGATACCCGAATCGATATTGGTCTTGACCTGGCCGAGCAGCCGCAGCACATCGGCGTTGCCCACCGCCATGCCGACCCGCCAGCCGGTCATGTTGAAGGTCTTGCTGAGGGAGTGGAACTCGACCGCCACCTCCTTTGCGCCGGGCAGCTGCAGGATGCTGGGAGCCCGGTAACCCCGGAACGAGACCTCGGAGTAGGGGAAATCGTGGCAGAGCACGATGCCGTGTCGGCGGCAGAAGTCCAGGGCCTGCTGGAGGAATTGAACCGGGGCGGTGGCGGCCGTGGGGTTGTTGGGATAGTTCAGCCAGAGGATGCGGGCGCGCGCGGCCATTTCGTCCGGGATGCTTTCGAGGTCCGGTAGCCAGTTGTTGGCCGCTGTCAGGGGCAGGATGTGAGGGTCGCCGTCGGCCATCACGGTGCCAGTCAGGTAGACGGGGTAACCGGGACTGGGCACCAGGACAACGTCCCCGGGGTTGACCAGGGCAAAGGGTAGGTGCGAGATGCCGTCCTTCGAGCCGAGGGTCGGGAGCACCTCGGCGCCGGGATCGAGCTCGACGCCGAAGCGGCGCATGTACCAGCCCGCGATCGCCTCGCGCAGGGCCGGCATCCCGAAGTACGACGCATAACGGTGGTTCTCGCCACGCTTCAGGGCTTCCGCCGCAGCGGCCACGATGGCCTCCGGCGTGGGGGTGTCGGGGTCACCGATGTCCAGCGCGATCACGTCGACGCCGGCAGCGCGCTTGGCGGCGACCTTCTTGTCGATCTCGGCGAAGAGGTAGGGCGGGATCCGCGCCATGCGCCCGGCGGCGAGTGGCGACCTGGTTGACGTCACCTTGTGAGCCTACCCACGAAGACGGTCTCCGCCGGGCCGGTCATCAGGACGTCCTCGCCGTCCGCCCAGTGCACCAGCAGGCGGCCGCCCGGCAGGTCCACCGAGACCGTGTCAGCCGTGCCTCGCACCAGGTGGCTGGCCACTGCCACCGCGCAGGCCCCGGTGCCGCACGCCATGGTCTCCCCGACTCCGCGCTCCCACACCCGCATCCTGAGGTGGTCGGGGGCCAGCACCTCGACGATCTCAAAGTTGGTCCGGCGGGGGAAAGAGGCGTGGTGCTCGACCAGGGGGCCAAGGCGCTCGAGGGGGAAGGCGGCGACGCTGTCCACGTACGTCACCGCGTGGGGGTTGCCCATGCTCACGCATGTGAGTTCGAGCGAGGTGCCATCGACAGCGAAGGGCTGCTCCCGGATCATGTCACCGCTCCCGGCCACCGGGATGTCGGCAGGCGTGAGCCGTGGCGCGCCCATGTTGACCCGGACCGTAGCCTCGGCCTTCCCATGCTCCAGGACCTCGGTTCGCACAATCCCGGCGCCGGTGTCCCACGTGAGCTCGAGCTTCTCGGTGGCCCCAATGTCGAGGGCGAACTTGGCCATGCAGCGAATCCCGTTGCCGCACATCTCGGCCTCGCTGCCGTCGGCATTGTGATAGCGCATGCGGAAATCGGCGTGCCCGGTGCTCGGCGGCTCCAGGACCAGCAGGCCGTCCCCGCCGACCCCGCGCCGGCGATCGCACGCGCGCACCGCGAGCGCCGCCCAGTCCTCTGCCCGGCCGCGGCCATCAATGACGACGAAGTCGTTGGCGGCGCCATGGATCTTGTGGAACTCGATCGTCAATTCAGCATCTCCAGGATGGTTTCAACGATATCCGAGGTCGCCTTATTGCCCGCGTCGATCCAGGTCACCTCCGGGTCGGCCCGGAACCAGGTGCGCTGGCGCTTGGCGTACTGCCTCGTCCGGACGTGGACGCGCTGGACCATCGTCCGCCGGTCCACCTCACCGCGGAGGTGGGCGGCCATCTCCGCCACCCCGATGCTCCTCAGGACCTGGGGGCTCGGGCCGGGTTGCTGGGCGAGCAAGGCCTCCACTTCGTCGCGCCACCCGGCCTCCAGCATCCGGTCGATCCGCTCGGCGATCCAGCGCTCGAGCACCGCTGCCGGTGCGCGCAGACCGATCTTGATGGCGTCGGTCCTGGGCCGGTCGCGGCCGGCGTTCGTGTCCCGGTCGTCCTGCGCCAGCGCGGCAGCCCAGAGCAACTCCATGCGCCGGACAACACGGACGGGGTTGCGCAGGTCCGTCGTGGCCGCCAGGCCAGGCGACAAGTCCTGCAGCCGGCGGGCCAGGCCTGGCAGGTCGGTGGCGGCCTCGGCTTCGAGTTGCTGACGCAGGCCCGGCACGGCACCCATACCGCCGAGGTCCAGGTTGTCGAGGTAGGCCTTGAGGTACATGCCGGTGCCGGCTGTCAGGATCTGCCGCTCCGCAGCCGACACGGCGGAGGCAGCCGAGCGCGCCAGTTCCACGTACCCGGCGGCGGTGATCTCGGACGACGGCGCAAGGACGCTCACCAGGTGAGCCTTGACCCCCTGCAGTTCGGCAGGCGTCGGGGCGTTGCTGCAGACCTCCACCCCGCGGAACACCTGGCGTGAGTCGAACGAGATGATCTCCCCGCCGGTGGCGCGGGCCAGGCTCACCGCCACCGCGGTCTTGCCCACCGCGGTGGGACCGACGATGGCGAGCGGCTTCAGGCGGGGCTGCGCCGGAACTCGCGGCGCAGGCGCGACTCGGGGATCTCGAGGATGGTAGGCCGGCCGTGGGGGCATGTGATGCCCGGGTCCGCCAGTTCGAGGTCGCGCAGCAGCTGCTCCATCTCCTCGCGGGAGAGACGCTGGCCGAACCTGACCGCGGTGTGGCAGGCCACGGTGTACAGGGTGCGTTCGAGGCGCCGGTGCAGGTCGACTTCACGGCCCTCGCTGACCAGCGAGTCGAGCACCTCGAGGGCCAGCCGATCGAGCCGCGCCGCGGGGAGGACGGGGTCGTACGCGACCAGCCTCGCCGCCCCGGTCCCGAATTCTTCGACCTCGAGGCCCGCTGTCGCCAGGTCGGTGCGGGTCTCTTCAAGACAGGCGGCCTGGCCCGGCGTGAGCTGCAGGAGGACGGGCACCAGCAGCGGCTGCAGCTGGCGGGCACGGCCGGCCGCGGCCAGGCGGTTGTAGACGACGCGCTCGTGCGCGGCGTGCTGGTCGACCACGACCAGCCCGGCCGGCCCCTCGGCAACGATGTAGCTGTCCATCACCTGTCCGACGAGCCGGTACGGGCCGCGCAGGATGCGGGCGTCCTGGGCCAGCACCGGCTCGACCGTGGCGGACTGGTCGAACAGCGTTGGCATCGGGATGGTCGCGTAGACCGGGGCGGCCGCTGCAAGGGCGTCGGCAACCACGTCCCAGCCTCCCGCCGCCACCTTCTCCGCGCCCGGTGCCGAAGCCGTCGGGTACGGCGTGGATGCCGGCAGGAGGCCGTCACCTCCATAGGTGCCACTTGCCGCAAGGGCCCGCAGGACCGCTTCCTGCACGGCGGAGAACGCCTGACGCTCATCCCGCAGCCGCACCTCCCGCTTGGTCGGATGCACGTTGACGTCCACCAGGTCGGGGGGCAGCTGGATCATCAGCGCCCCCGCCGGGAACAGGCCCGGTTCGGCCAGCCCGCGATAGGCCTGCTCGACGGCAAAGGCCAGGCTCCGGCTGGAGACAGGCCGTCCGTTGACGGCCAGGTAGAGGTGCTCGCGGCTGCGCCGCAGCCCTGCCGGCTCGACGATGACTCCACTCACAGTGAGCTCGTCACGCCCGCCGGCGACAGGGAGGAGCCCGGCGCGGGCGCGGCTCACGCCCTGGTAGACCGCATCCAGGCTGCCGGACCCGGGCAGGTCGAGGACGCGCCTGCCGTCGGCGGTCAGGCGGATCCGAACCTCGGGGTGGCACAGGGCCAGCGCGGAGAGAACCCGGACCATCGCCGCAAGCTCGGTGGCCGGTCGCTTCAGGAAGGCGCGCCTTGCCGGGGTGTTCTCGAAGAGACCGCGTACCTCTACCCGGGTGCCCGGGACCGGGGGAGCGGCGGCGGTTACGCCCGGGCGCCCATGGACCACTGCCAGCAGTGCCCCCTCCGTCGCGCCGGCACAGCAGCTGCGGCACTCGACCCGCGCGACGGCGGCGATGCTGGCGAGGGCCTCGCCACGAAAACCCAGCGATGAGATCCGCTCGAGGTCGTCGATCGAGCCCAGCTTGGACGTCGCGTGCCGGGTGAATGCCAGCTCCAGTTCCGCGGGCCGTATCCCCGCCCCGTCGTCGACAACCAGGATTCGCTCCAGGCCACCACCGTCAACCTCCACCTGGATGCTGCGGGCGCCCGCGTCCAGCGCGTTCTCCACCAGCTCCTTGACCACCGAGGCCGGCCGCTCGACGACCTCCCCGGCCGCGATCGCGTCGGCCACCGCCTGGTCCAACCGGCGAATTTCGCCGGGCGCCCTGGCGCCTTCCACGTTCGATCCATGGATCACGAGGATTGACCCCCCGTACGTCCCAGCTCCTTGAGCCGGGCGAGACGGTTGAGGGCCTCCAGGGGGCTGAGACTGTCGATCTCCAACGCGGCCAGCTCGCGCATCACCTCGTGCGGGACGGCCATTGGCAGTGCCAGCTGGTCACCGGCGGCGGCGCGCGCGGCCCCGAGGGGCTTGGCCTGCTCGAGCGCCGAGAGAATCTCCCGGGCGCGCCCGGTCACGGACGCCGGGAGCCCGGCGATGTCGGCGACATGGATCCCGTAGCTCCGGTCCGCCCCGCCCGGGACGATGCGGTGCAGGAAGGTCACCTGGCCCCCCTCCTCGCTGACCTCGACACGGTGGTTGCGCAGGGCCGGCAGGCGCTGGGCCAGCGCGGTCAGCTCGTGGAAATGGGTCGCGAACAGGGTGCGACATCCCAGCTGAGGGGAGTCGTGGATGTGCTCGACAACCGCCTGGGCGATGCTCATGCCGTCGTAGGTGCTGGTGCCTCGCCCGATCTCGTCGAATATCAGCAGGCTGTCCCGGGTGGCGTGGTGCAGGATGTTGGCGGTCTCGACCATCTCCACCATGAACGTGGACAACCCCTGGGCGATCGCGTCCTGGGCGCCGACCCGGGTGAAGACCCGGTCGACCAGGCCGATCGAGGCCTCGCTCGCGGGAACAAAGCTGCCCACCTGGGCCATCAGCACCAGGAGTCCAACCTGGCGCAGGTAAGTCGACTTGCCCGCCATGTTGGGCCCGGTGAGCAGGACGACGCGCGCCCCACCTTCCAGCCGGAGGTCGTTGGGGACGAAGTGCCCCGGCCCGAGCGCGGCCTCGACCAGGGGGTGGCGCCCGTCCTTGATGTCAATGTCGAACCCGTCATGCAGGGTGGGCCGGACCCAGGCGTGTTCGATCGCCGCAGTCGCGAGCCCGGTCAGGGCATCGATGGCGCCCAGCGCTTCGGCGGTGGCCAGGAGGGCCGGCGCTCGGCGTGTCACGTCGTGGCAGAGGGTCTCGAAGACCTCTTTTTCCCGGGCATTGATCGCCTGCTCACCGTTGAGGACAACGCTCTCCTTCTCCTTGAGCTCGGGAGTGATGTACCGCTCCGCGCCTGCCAGCGTCTGTTTGCGGTGGTAGCTGTCGGGGATCGGCGCCCGGTTGGCGTTGCTGATCTCGATGTAGTAGCCGAAAACCCGGTTGAACCCCACCTTGAGCCCGCGGATGCCGGTCGCGTCACGCTCCTTCTGGTCCAGCGACGCGATCCACCCCTGGGCATCACGGATCGCGGCTCTCAACTCGTCGAGCCGCGGGTCGTAACCGTCGCGGATGATGCCGCCGTCACCCGCCCCCGGCGGCAGGCTCTCCTGGAGCGCGGCGACCAGGGCTGCCTCCAACTCGGGTTCCGTGGTGAGCTGGTCGCGCAGGTTCGACAGGAGGACGCTCTCGCAACCCACCAGCGACTCGCGCACGACCTCCACCTGGGGCAGCGAATCCCGGATCGCGCCGAGGTCGCGTGGGGTGGCCCGGGACTGTGCCGTCCGCGCCGTCAGGCGTTCCAGGTCACGCACCCTCCCCAGCGCGGTGCCGAGGTCAGCGCGCATGGTGACGCGGGACGCCAGTTCGTCGACCGCCTCGAGCCGGTGTTCGAGCGCCTCCAGGTCCAGGAGGGGGTGCAACAACCAGCCGCGCAGGGTCCGGGTACCGACCGGGGTCCGCGTCCGGTCGAGGAGCCCGAGGAGCCCACGACCTCCGCCGCCCATCCCGGCGACCAGTTCCAGGGTCGCGATGGTCGGTCCGTCCAGGTGCATCGTCGCCCCCGGGCGCGCTCGCCGTAGGCGCACCACCCCGGCCGGCAGGTCGAGTCGGTTGCGCTGCAGGTAGTCGAGGGCCGCGCTGAGCGCCCCGAGCGCCGGGCCCAGGTCGTCTGCGTCGAATCCGCGAAGGCTCGCGACGCCCAGGTATGAGAGGACGCGCTCCCTGCCCCGCGAGGGCTCAAAGCGCCAGCCCTCGAGGGTCGCGACCTGCCACCGCGCGGCCGCCGGGCGCCACGCGCTGACCAGGGGCTCGCCCTCCTCGGCCACGAGGACCTCCATGGGCTGAAGGCGGTCCACAACCTCGGCGAGGAGGCCGGTGGCCGCGACCGGCAATTCGCTCAGCTCGATCCGCCCCGTCGATACCTCCAGCGCGGCGATGCCGATGCGCTCCTGGTCCCACGCCAAGGCCAGGAGCGGGTTCTCCCGTCCCGGGTCAAGCAGGGCGCCCTCGACAATCGTGCCCGGGGTCAGGACCCGGACGACCTCGCGCCGGACCAGCCCCTTGGCCGCCGAGGCCTCCTCCACCTGGTCGCAGATGGCCACCGACCGACCCGCGGCGAGCAGCTTCGCGACGTGGCCCTCAAGCGAGTTCTGCGGGAACCCCGCCATGGGCCGCCTCCCGATGCGTCCGAAGTCACGGGATGTCAGGGTGATCCCGAGGATCGCTGAGGCGACCTCGGCATCCTCCTCAAACGTCTCGAAGAAGTCGCCCAGCCGGAAGAGAAGGATCGCCGCGGGGTGCTCCGCGCGAGCCCTGCGCCACTGGTCGAGAACCGGGCTGGCAGAACGCGCGGCGGTCGTCAAATCAACCTCGGCAACGTGTGTCCCGGCCCCATCGGCCAAGCTTATCGGCTTGACCTCCCCATCTTCGAGGGGACCTGTACCCGAGGTTCCGGCTCCTCAGCGGGCCTCGACCAGGAGGCGGATGCCGGTGCGCTCCTCGCCGTCGATCGAGATATCGATGAACGACGGGATGCAGACGAGGTCGATGCCGCCGGGTGCGACGTAGCCGCGGGAGATCGCTATGGCCTTGATTGCCTGGTTAATTGCGCCCGCGCCAATCGCCTGCACCTCCACCTTGGACTGCGTGCGCACGACACCAGCGATAGCCCCTGCGACTGCGACGGGCTTCGATGTTGCTGAGACTTTGAGAATTTCCAACTGCGTCTGCATCGTCAATCGCCCGATGAGACGTCAACAGAGTGGTCGATCCGCTCGATGCTCTCAGCAAGGCCAGTGGCGGGCCTGATTCTAACGAGTACCGAATTGAAAGTCACCATGCCACGGCCAACTTTGAAACGCTGGGGAATGCCCGTCAGGAAGCGCCGCAGCGAGCCCTCGGCATCCATGCCGATGACACTGTCCCGCGGCCCGACCATCCCGAGGTCGCTGACGTAGGCCGAGCCGCCCGGCATGACGCGGTTGTCCGCGGTCGGCGTGTGGGTGTGGGTGCCGAAAAGCATGCTCACCTTGCCGTCGAGGTAGAAGCCCATCGCCTGCTTCTCGCTCGTCGCCTCACCGTGGAAGTCGATGACCTTGACACTCACGTCTGCGGTGGCCTTGACGAACTCCTCCGCGGCGCGAAAGGGCGAGTCGATGGCAGGCATGAACACCAGGCCCTGGAGGTTGCAGACCGCCACCGAGCCCTTGCCGCCCAGGTCGTGGACGAGCCAGCCCCGGCCGGGAGCACCCGGCGGGTAGTTCATGGGCCGCAGGATGGGCATGTCGTCGAGTGCCGGCAGGATCTCCTTCTGGTCCCAGATGTGGTTGCCCGACGTGATCACGTCGACGCCACAGTTAAAGAGGTCTCGCGCGTCCCCCAGCGAAAGCCCGAATCCGCCGGAGGCGTTCTCCCCGTTGGCGATGACCATGTCCACGCCATGGCGCTGCCGCAGCTCAGGGATCATCCTGGTCGCCGCGTGCCGTCCCGGGCGGCCGACGATGTCGCCAACCGCCAGCACCGTGAGTAGCTCGTCCATGGGTCCGCATATGCTACGCCGGGCCCCGGACCCGTTCGTTGGCCTACCATCCGCCCGTGGCTCGAGTTGATTCCCTCTTCGCGCGCGCCGGCGGCGAACCGTGGTTCATCGCGCTCGTCGACAGGTTCTACGAACGGGTGGAGGCCGATCCGGTCCTGCGGCCGCTCTACCCCGAGGACCTCGCCCCGGGTCGCGCCCACCTGGCCCAGTTTCTCTCGCAGTACTGGGGCGGACCGGCAACCTACTCGGAGGAGCGGGGGCATCCCCGGCTGCGACAGCGCCATTTCCCATTCGCGATCGACGCGCACGCGCGCGATGCCTGGGTTGGGCACATGAGCGCCGCGGTTCACGCGGGCGGCCTGTCCGAGGCTGATGTCAACACCATGATCGAGTACTTCGAGATGGCCGCGACATCGCTCGTCAACCAGCCCGGCAGCGACTAAGGTAGGGGTCCACCCAAGCTTCCGAATTTGGAGGACCGCCCATGTTCAGCGACCACAAGACCCACACGACCCTGCCCGCCCTCGACCTTGGGCGCGCCAGGAAGTGGTACGCGGAAAAGCTCGGCCTGGTCCCCGCGAGCGACAACCCGGCCGGCCTGTTCTATGTCCTCGGGGGCACGCGTTTCATCCTCTACCCCACGCCGAATGAAACCCGGGGCGGGCACACCCAGATGGGTGTCGCCACCGACGACATCCAGGGCACGGTCGCGGAGCTCAAGTCGCGCGGCGTGGTTTTCGAGGAATACGACTTCCCGGGCCTCAAGACCGAAGGTGGGATCGCCGCGACCGGGGACGCCCGGGCCGCCTGGTTCAAGGACAGCGAGGGGAACATGATCGGCGTCGTCCAGCTACCGCCGGGGGCCGACCCCGAAGCCTGACCGCCCACGCTGCGCTTGTCCAGCCCGGCGGCTTGTGGTACGTAAGTGTCAGTGGCCGGCCGGCTACTAGGAAGGAGTAAGGAGGAAGTTCATATGAACGAGCAACGTTTGCGTGCCATCCGGGGCATCCTGTTGGCGGTCCAGGGGGCACTGATCATCCTGGGCGGGGCCTTGCAGTTCGTGTCGTCGCCGCTCACGCTGCGCCTCGACCAGTTCTCCGCGACGGACATCACGATGGCGTCGATCGCCTTCGGCGCCGGGATGATCCTCGCGTTCCGAGGGGCCCACAGGACCTGGGTCAACCTGGCGATCCTGTACAACGCGCTGGCGATCATCGCGTGGGCCTACAACTACTTCAGCAACAGCGGCAACCGGCTGACCCCGACGGTCGGAGCCGTGTCGCTGGTGTTCCTCATCGGCCTGGGCCTCACCTACCCCCGCGGCGCCGACCGGAACTTCACGGAGAACTCACCGGCCGTCTAGTTCAGCCGGCTTTTTTCCAGGCCCCACCGCTTTCGATCCACGTGGCGCCGGGGAGCGAATACTGGCCACTGCCGGTGCTGGCGAACAGGAACAATCCGCCGTTCGCGGGCAGCGACAGCAGCGCGCCATAACCGGAGACCGAAGGTACCGGTGCACTGTGGCTCTGCGCCCATGCGCGCCCGTCCCAGGTCCAATCCGTGGCATCGGGAACGTGTCCGTCCTTTTCCGCCTGGCCCAGCAGCATGCCCACGCGCCGCCGGGAGCCATCCCACGCCAGTTGCGCATAACCGGCAGGTGGACTCGTCTGTGGACGTAGTTGCCGCCACTCAACCCCATCCCAGGCCCAGGTTTCCATGACACCCGTGCCAAACCCCGGACCGGGAGGGTTCAGCACCGCCAGGAGCGTGCTCGTGAGGGGATCCCAGGCGACAGCTCCGCGCTGAAATGCCCCACCCGTGGGACCTGAAGTGTTGTTGAGGTTGTGCCAGTCCGATGCATCGAGGGCCCACATGACCTGGCGGTCGCCGGCGTAATTCCCGGTGTGGATGAAGAGAACGTCCCTGAGGAGGTCGTCATAGACGAGGTCACCGGACTGATATCGGACGTTCCCAACCGGCAGAGCCACCCACTTCGAGCCGTCCCAACCCGACGTCAGGCTGGCCGGTGCCCCGTAGTCCTTCCAACTGAGGCTGATCACCATTCCGCGTGAGGCGTCGTATACGAGGTTCTGGTGGGCCGGGTACGGCTGGGCGGACCCTGACGAGTCGCACTGGCGCCACTCCCTGCCAGTCCAGGTCCACGTGGTGGTCCCGGTCATGTCGGGCGTCGGGGCGACCAGCACCGCATAACCGCGCTGAGCATCGAAAGCCAGCGTGGTGCCAATGTAGGAGGTCGGCGTCCCGGCCGGACCGGTGCATGAACCGCCGGAGTGTGCCGTCGGGGAAGTCGGTGGTGAGGGCGAGGCGGAACTGATGATCGGCGAGGAAAGGCTCGCGGTGCTCGGGCTGGGGAAAGGACACTCACTTGTGGTCGGTGAGGAGGGACTCGTCAGCACCGGGACGTTCGCGGACGGCGCCAGGCCAACCGTGACGCTGGCGATGGGAGCCGGTGGCGACAGGTCCGGCATTGACGTCGTCGAGGGGCCGGCCGGCGAACAGGGGCCGGACCCCGCGGAGCCCGCGGTCGGGCCGCCCCGCAGGAACAGCCCCGCCATCGCGGCCGACGCCAGCGCAACGAACAATCCCGCCAGCACCGTCGGCGTCATGGACCACCGCAACCACGCCGGACGCCGCAGGTTCCCCATCACATCCCTTCATACGTCCTTGCGGACCGATTTGTTACGGGCTCCGGCAAACAAGGGAGAGGAACCCGCCCGTTCCCGATCCGAGGTGAGGACGCGGGCGCATCGCGCCGACGCGCGACGCAGTCCAAAAAAAGGAGCGCCGGCGTGAACCGGCGCTCCAATGGCTACTTGGCGTATTCGATTACTCGAGTCTCCCTGATGACCGTCACCTTGATCTGGCCGGGGTAGGTCAGCTCACCCTCGATGCGCTTGACGATGTCGCGCGCCATCACCTGGGCGGTGCAGTCATCGATGTCCTGGGGTCGAACGATGATGCGAATCTCTCGACCGGCCTGGACCGCATAGGAGCGCTCAACCCCGGGGAAGGAGTTGGCGATGGTCTCCAGCTTTTCAAGCCGTTTGATGTAGTTGCTCAGCGTCTCGCGCCGCGCGCCCGGTCGTGCCGCGGAGATGGCGTCTGCGGCGATGACCAGCATCGCCTCCAGTGTCGCAGGCTCCTCATCGTAATGGTGGGCCTTGACGGCGTGCACGACGCCGCTGGACCTACCCAACCGGAGGAGCATCTCCCCGCCGATGATCGCGTGGGGCCCTTCGACCTCGTGGTCGACGGCCTTGCCGATATCGTGCAGCAGTCCGGCCTCCCTGGCGATGGCCTGCTGGTCGGGGGTGCAGCCCGCCTCGGCGGCCATGATGCCGACGAGTGCTGCCACCTCTTTGGAGTGACTGAGGACGTTCTGGCCATAGCTGGTCCGGAAGTGCAGGCATCCCATCAGGCGCACCAACTCGGGGTGCGCCCCGTGGACGTCGGCCTCGTAGAGGGCGCGCTCGCCCTCCTCCTTGATCTGGGCCTGCACGCTGCTGGTGGCCCTGGCCACCACCTCCTCGATGCGAGTCGGATGGATACGGCCGTCGGTCAGCAGCTGGGTAAGGGCCTGGTGGGCGATCTGCCGCCGCACCGGGTCAAAGGCCGAGATCATGACGGTCTCCGGGGTGTCGTCGATGATCAGGTCCACACCGGTGGCCAGCTCCAGGGCGCGGATGTTGCGCCCCTCGCGGCCGATGATGCGACCCTTCATCTCCTCGCTGGGGAGATGTATCGCCGCCACGGTGTTCTCCGTGGTCTGCTCCGCCGCAACCCGCTGGATCGCGGTGGTGACGATCTCCCTGGCCTTCGCCTCGGCAGCCTGCCGCGCGTAGACCTCAGCGTCCCGGATCCGGGACGAGACCTCCTGGGACAGCTCGCGCTCCACGTTGCCCAACACCAGCTCGCGGGCCCGGTCGGGCGTCAGCCCTGCGAGCCTCTGGAGCTCGGCCGAAAGGGCCTCCCTCCGCGAATCGATGTCGGCGCTGAGTTCCGCATGGACGGTCTCAGCCTCCCTGAGCGCCTGCTGGCGCCGGTCCAGCTCCTCCAGCCGGCGGAGGATCAATTCCTCTCCCGCCTGGGCCCGCCTTTCCAGCTCGAGCACTTCGGATTGACGCTGGCGTGCTTCGTTTTCAGCAGTAGTCCTGATGTGGTGGGCTTCTTCCCTGGCGCCAAGGACGATCTCCTTGGCCGAGGTCTCAGCTTCCGAGAGGGCGCGATGGGCCGAGACCTGCCGATGTTGCAGGTCGACCTGCCCCCTGGTGCGGACAAAGAAGATGGCGCCCGCGGCGCCGGCCACCACAGCAGCTACAAGCCCTGATAGGACCCATAACCACATGTCGTGTCACCTCACTATTCAGTTGTAAAGGTGCCTTAGCGTTTCAGGCTCTCCTGCCCTCGCGGGCCGAAGAGCGGGGTACTAAGTCAAGACTCAGAGCTTAAGCCCTCCTGCGAGGTTGCCTGGGCCAAGGCGTCCCTGCTGACACTCCCGGAGAACCCCCTGCGGGCCAGCGCGCCCAGGACCTTCTCACGCTGACGGTGAGCCTCCTCGGAGGCGTGCCGTCGCAGCAGCTTGACGGCAAGCGGGACTGCGGAACGCAGTTCGGCCGCCGCATCGACATCGCCGAGGGCCTCCCCCACCACGGTCTCATCCAGGCCCTTGTGGCCGAGTTCGCGGCCGATCAGCATCCGTCCCCGGCCCTGGCGGAGCCGCTTGCCCACCAGCGCGTCGGCAAACGCCCGGTCGTTCAGGTAACCGAGGGCCTCCGCCCGGCGACAGGCCTCGTCCGCTGCCCGAGCGTTGTAGCCGGCGCGTCGCAACTTGGTGTTGAGCCCGCTGCGTGTCTGGGATGCCGCGTTGAGGACCCGGACGGCCTTTTCAAAGGCCGCCTCGGCATCCTCAGCGTCGACAGGGATCGGTGTCTCGCGTTTCGTATCCGCTGCTTGCGGAGTGCCCAGCCTGCGGCCGGTCAGGCCTTGACCGACTTGGCGGCGGCCGGTCCTGCCGCTGTCATGGCTGCCGACCCGGCAGCCTCTGCGGCGTCCGGAGTGGCCGAGCTGTCCGGGACGGCATCAGCCACCACGGGCGCCGGCTCCTCAACCGGGGTGACCTCCACCGCGGTGTGGCCCATCGGCGAGGTCGGGCCATTGGTCAGCCTCGTCTTGAGCTCCGCCACGATCTGGTCGGTGACCTCGGAGTGGGCCTTCAGGAACTCCCTGACGTTCTCCCGGCCCTGGCCCAGGCGATCGTCGCCATATGAGAACCAGGAGCCCTGCTTGTCGATGATGTTGGCCTCGATCCCGGCGTCGAGAACGCTCCCGAGGAAGGAGATCCCCTCGTTGTAGAGGATGTCGAATTCCGCGGACCGGAAGGGCGGCGCGACCTTGTTCTTCACGACCTTGACCTTGACCCGGGAGCCGACCACGTCCAGGCCGCTCTTGATGGTGTCGATCTTGCGCACGTCAAGGCGCACCGACGCGTAGAACTTGAGCGCCCGGCCGCCGGTGGTGACCTCGGGGTTGCCGAACATGACGCCGATCTTCTCGCGCAGCTGGTTGATGAACACCACCGAGGTCTGGGACTTGGAGATCGCGCCAGTCAGCTTGCGCAGCGCCTGGCTCATCAGCCGGGCCTGGAGGCCCACGTGGCTGTCCCCCATCTCGCCCTCGATCTCCGCCTTCGGCACCAGGGCCGCGACCGAGTCGACAACGACGATGTCCACCGCCTGGCTGCGGACCAGGACGTCGACGATCTCCAACGCCTGCTCGCCGGTGTCGGGCTGCGACACGAGCAGGTCGTCGGTGTTGACGCCGATGCGGGCCGCGTAGAGGGGATCCAGCGCGTGCTCGGCATCGATGAAGGCGGCGACCCCGCCCAGCTTCTGGGCCTCGGCCACGACGTGGAGGGCGAGGGTCGTCTTGCCGCTGGACTCGGGACCATAGATCTCGATGACGCGGCCCCGGGGAACGCCGCCGATGCCCAGCGCCAGGTCGAGGGTGATCGCGCCTGTGGGGATCACCTCGATGTCGTGGGCGGCCGGCGCGTCACCGAGTCGCATGATGGCGCCCTTGCCGTAGCTCTTCTCTATCGCCGCCAGGGCGTTCTCGAGAGTCTGGTCCTTGGTCGGCTCGCTCTGCTTGCTCATTGAGTGCTCCCCTTCGTGCTTGGACGTGTGATCGAACGTTTGTTCGATCCTAGCACAGTCCCCCACCTACGGATAGTCTACACGGCGATGTGATATTGTCATGACAAAATCTCGACCGCCAGGCCGAGCGCGGCCTCGACGCTGGCGACACGGTTCGAGGCGCGGCCGCCGATCCAGTGGTACTCGTGCACCTCCACCCGGTCCTCGAAGGCCACCCCGATGAATGTCAGGCCCACCGGCTTCGATCCCTCCGCGTCCGGGCCCGCAACCCCGGTGACGCTGAGGGCGACGTCCGCGCCAAACAGCCTCTTGACACCCCGCACCATCTGCTCGGCAACCTCCGGGCTGACCGCCCCGACCCGTTTGATCGTCGCCTCGTCCACGCCCAGCTGGTCGATCTTGGCCTCGTTGGCATAGGTCACCATTCCGCCCAGGAAATACTCCGAGGACCCCGGGAGGTCGGTGAGGGCCGCGCAGACCAGCCCGCCCGTGCACGACTCGGCCGCGCAGATGGTCAGGCCACGGTCCTTCAGCAGCCGCTGCAGGGGACTGAGGACCGGGCTGAGCGAACTCCCCTCGACGACCACTCAGCGATATAGAAGGCGGCGGTACCGCCAGACGTAATCGATGCCCGAGAAGACGGTGAACAGGACCGCGATGACCACGGCGACGGTCGCCAGCCCGGACAGCCCGGGATACGGGCGCTGGAGCATGACCAGTCCGACCGCCAGCATCTGGCTGATGGTCTTGGTCTTGCCGAACGGGGTGGCGGCGATGATCAGCCCCTGGGCGGCGCCGATGCTGCGGAGCCCGGTGATCAGCAGCTCGCGGCCGATCACCACGATGACCACCCACGCCGGCAGCAGGCTGTCCTGGACCAGCAGCGCGAGCACGGCGAGGATGAGCAGCTTGTCGGCCAGCGGGTCGAGGAACTTGCCCAGCGTGGTCACCTTGGCATAGCGCCGCGCGATCCGCCCGTCCAGGGAATCCGTGAACGACGCCCCGGCGAACAGCCCGAAGGCCACCAGCTGGTGGTGCGGGAACCCCCCGTCGAAGCTGTACAGGATCGCCGGGATCAGGAGCAGCCGGAACACGGTGAGGCTGTTGGGGATGTTGAAGTTGGGGCTCTTGGCCCGGGCTATGGGCTCTGCTCCCGCCGGCGAATCGGTCATCGGCTCCAGCGTAGCCGCTGATGGTGGCAATGCGGCTGCGGCTGCGGCTGCCTCGAGCGGGCGCCGCTCAGGCATCAGCGGTAGTTGGTGAACTGCAGGGGAACCGGGAGGTCGGCCTCGCGCAGCAGCTTGATCGCCGCCTGCAGGTCGTCCCTCGACTTGCCCGTGACGCGCACCTTGTCGCCCTCGATCCGCGACTGCAGCTTCGGCAGGTCGCCCTTGATCCGCTTGACCACGTCCCGGGCGAGGTCGTCCGAGAGGCCGGCGCGCAGGTTGACCTTCTGGCGAACCCGGCCCTTGGCCGCGGGCTCCACCTTCTGCAGGTCCAGCACCTTCAGGTCAATCTGGCGCTTGACCAGCTTGCCCTTCAGGATGTCGATCATGGCGGTGAGCTTGTACTCACTGTCAGCCTCCAACTCGAGCTCCTTCTCCTTCAGCTCGAGGGTGGAATCGGTGCCCTTGAAGTCATAGCGGTTGCCGATCTCACGCTGGGCCTGGTCGACGGCGTTCACCATCTCCTGGCGATCGTATTCGGAAACCACGTCAAAGCTTGCGTCTGCCATCAGGTTTGCCCCCGAGTGTAGGTCTTGTTTCCCGTGCCGTTGGGCCCGGCCGGCAGGGTGCCGATGTCCTTGCCGTTGAGGGTGAGGAAGGTGTGCGCCGCCCGCCCGCTGAAGATCTGCACGGACCTCGTGCCGGTCAGCGTCAGGACCGCCCCCGCCGGGTACGTCTTGCCGGCCCCCGTCTCGGCCGAGGGCTTGCCGTCGATATCGATCGAGAGCCAGGACGTGGCGTCAAGACGCACCACCAGGACGACGCTCGTCGGCGATGGTGAGGGAGCGGGCTGCGCCGAGGGCGCGGGCGTGGGCGTGGGAGTCGGGGTGGGCAGTGCGCTGAGGCGCAGCTGGGGCGTGGGCTGGGCGTCGGCGGCGCGCGAGGCCTGGTACTTGTCGAACTGGGTCTTGAGGTAGAACCCGAAGATCCCGATCAGGACGATCAGGGCGGCGCCCACGATCATCCCCGGGGTCACCGCGAAGTCGCGCTGGCGCTGGGGCACCGAGGGGCGGGTCGAGATGATCTCGCGGTCCGCGCCCAGCCCATGGTTGTACTCGTCGACCATCGCGTCGGCATCGAGGTCCAGGTAGCGCGCGTACGAGCGCAGGAAGCCGCGGGCGTGGGTGGCCGACGGCAGGAGGTCGAACCGATCCTCCTCCATCGCCTGGAGGAACTCGGCCCGGATCTTGGTGGCCCATTCGATCTCGTGCAGCGTGAGCTGGCGCGACTCGCGGGCTTGCTTGAGCTTGCTTCCTAGCATCCCTCTCCGTGGGCGCGCCGGATCGAACGTGAGGAAGGGCGGCCCGGGGAGATTCTAAGGGGTCAGTACGGGGCGTCGTCCGCGTCCGGCTCCCCGGGAGTCTCCGTGTTTGAGTTCATCCGGTTGAACAGCTCGTCCAGCTCGGTGAGGGACATCAGCACCTCGCGCGACTTGCTGCCCTCGTACGGCCCGACCACGCCGTACTCCGCCAGCTGGTCGATGACCCGGGCGGCGCGCGTGTACCCGATCGACAGCTTCCGCTGGAGCAGGCTGGTGGCGGCCCGGCCCTCGCTGGCCACGATCCGCGCGGCCCGCTCGAACATGGGATCGCGCTTCATGCCCTCCTTGGCCCAGCTGACGGTGCTGACGAGGTTGAAGATCTCCTCCTGGTAGGCGGGTGCCCCCTGGCCCTTCCAGTGCTCGACCACGGCCTCCAGCTCGGTGTCCGAGACCATCACGCCCTGGATGCGGGTGGGCTTGCCGGCGTCGACCGGCAGGTACAGCATGTCGCCGCGGCCCAGCAGCTTCTCCGCCCCCATCTCGTCCAGCACCACCCGGGAGTCGATCCCGGAACTGACCGCAAAGGCGATTCGGCTCGGGATGTTGGCCTTGATCAGGCCCGTGATGATGTCCGCCGACGGCCTCTGGGTGGCGACCACCAGGTGGATGCCCACGGCGCGGGCCAGCTGGGCGATCCGGCAGATCAGCTCCTCGACCTCGTTGCCCGAGACCATCATGAGGTCGGCCAGCTCGTCGATGATGATCACGATGTAGGGCACTGGCTCCAGTCCGACCTCGGGCGCCTTGGCATTGAAGCCGGCGATGTTGCGGACCGCGTGCGACGCGAAGAGTTTGTAGCGGTTCTCCATCTCCGTGACCGCCCATCGCAGGGCCGCCACCGCGTGGTCCGACTCCGTCACCACCGGCACCAGCAGGTGGGGCATGTCCTTGTACATCGACATCTCCACACGCTTGGGATCGATCAGGACCATGCGCAGCTGGTCGGGCGTGTGCCGCAGCAGGAAGCCGGCAAGGAGGGCGTTGACGCAGACGCTCTTGCCGCTGCCGGTGGCCCCCGCCACCAGCAGGTGCG
>JAXDLW010000004.1:0-16692 GCA_034666405.1 Chloroflexota bacterium
CGTCAGGCTTGCGCCCATTGCGGAAAATTCCTCACTGCTGCCTCCCGTAGGAGTCTGGGCCGTGTCTCAGTCCCAGTGTGGCTGATCGTCCTCTCAGACCAGCTACCCATCATCGCCTTGGTAGGCCGTTACCCCACCAACTAGCTAATAGGCCGCGAGGCCGTCTCCAAGCGATAAATCTTTAGGTGCAGAGTGATGCCACTCCGCAACCACATGCGGTATTAGCTCGCATTTCTGCGAGTTATTCCCCACTTGAAGGTAGGTTCCTCACGTGTTACTCACCCGTCCGCCACTCGCTGGGCCCCGAAGGGCTTCGCTCGTTCGACTTGCATGTGTCAGGCACGCCGCCAGCGTTAATCCTGAGCCAGGATCAAACTCTCCGAAAAAAGACCTCTTTAAGTCCATCGGGTCTTGCGAACCTCCGGATTTATGTCTTTAGACGGGTCTGGCTATCGGCCTCTTCCCCACCGCGGGGTCAAGGCCTGGTTTGCGACTGCCTCCTCAGGGGCTTGCACCCTCGGAGG
The DNA here is from genome assembly GCA_034666405.1 of Chloroflexota bacterium. Classification (GTDB taxonomy): domain Bacteria; phylum Chloroflexota; class Dormibacteria; order DASZGP01; family DASZGP01; genus JAXDLW01. The sequence continues at coordinate 525 of JAXDLW010000004.1, forward strand.
TTCTCCGCTACCTAGCGGATCAGTCTCTTCACTCTTCAACTGTTAAGGTGCTGCCGGGTTCGGTCCGCTTTTTGGGCGAGAACCACCGCCGGTGACGGAAGTGCCTCCCGAACCTGGCGGGCCGGGACGCGACCTCTGATTGTATACCTCGAACGGGGTCGGGGCAACTTGTCCTACAGGGGCCGGCGGCCACTCAGGGCGCGGGCGATCGTCAACTCGTCCGCGTACTCCAGTTCCCCGCCCATGGGCAGCCCTCGGGCCAGCCGGGTGACCCCGATACCCTGGCCGAGGCGATCCACCACCTGGGCCAGGTAGGCGGCGGTGGCCTCGCCCTCGATGTCCCCGTCGGTGGCCAGGATGACCTCCCTGGTGAGGCCGCCGCGAAGGCGCTCCAGCAGTTCCTCCACCCGGATCTCGCCCGGGCCGACGCCGTCCATCGGCGAGATCGCCCCGAGGAGCACGTGGTAGCGGCCACGGAACTCGCCGGTGCGCTCGATCGCGATCACGTCCGTCGGCTCCTCGACGACACACAGGATCGAGTCGTCGCGGCGGGGATCGGCGCATATCGGGCACTGGTCCCCGGCCGAGATGAAGGCGCAGGTCTTGCAGAAGCCGACCCCCTCGTGGAGCCCGGCAAGGGCGACCGAGAGCCGGTCGACGGCCGCCTTCTGGGTCCGCAGCAGGTGGAAGGCGAGTCGGTTGGCACTCTTGGGGCCCATCCCGGGCAGGCGCCCGAGCTCCTGGATCAGGGCGGTGAGCGCCGGGGGGAGGAAGTCCATCTGGGCGCGGAGGCCCTAGATGAGACCGGGTGGAAGCCCCAGGCCCGCCGTCAGCGCCCCGAGCTCACCGGCGGCGAGCTCGCGCGAGCGATCGAGGGCCTCGTTGGTGGCCGCCAGGACCATGTCCTGCAGCAGCTCCACGTCCTCAGGGTCGACGACGTCACGTTCGATCTCGACCCCCAGCACCTGCTGGTGCCCGTTGACCCGGACCTTGACGACGCCGCCCCCGGCGGTGCCCTCAACCTCCTTGGTGCCGAGCTCCTCCTGGATGCGCGCCATCTTGCTCTGCATCTCCTGCAGCTGGCGCATCATCTTCATGTTCCCGGCCACGGGTCGATTCTACCGAGCGCTCACGCGGGACGCTGGCGCGGGCGGATGTCGGTGATGCGGGCGCCAAGGATCTCCACCGCAGCTTCGACGAGGCGTTCGCCACTGTCGGTCGCGGCAGGGGCCGGGGCCGGCCCTGGGGGGGGCTCGCGGTCCGGAGCCGGCATCGCGGGGGCCGGGGCAGGGCGAGGCGCTTCAGGGCGAGGCGCCACAGGCGCCGGCATGCTCGCCAGGCCGGCCGGGGCTCGCGCCTGCAGGTCCGGGTCCACCCTGAACGCGAGGCGGAAGCTGCGGCCATACACCTGGCTGATGGCCTTCTCCATCTCGTCGCGGTTGACCTTCTCCTGCACGCGCTCGCTGTGGATCGCGAAGCGGAAGCCGATCGTGAGCTGGTCCCCCTCCACGTCCACGGCCGCGGCGTCGGCCAGCAGGGCACGAACGCGGGTGGCGGCGAACGATCCCCCGCGGAGCGCGTCCACGAGCGCCGGCCAGCGGGACTGGACCTCGGCGAGCTCGGCCTTGACCGGCTCGGCCGGCGGGGCACTCGCCGGGGGAACGGCCTCTGCCGCCGGGGTCGCCACGCTCGCCGGGACCTGGGCGGTCGCCGGCGCGACGGCGGGTGGCGCGGGGGTGGCGGCTGCGGGGGGGGCCGGCACCTGGGCCGCCGGGGGCACCGGTGCCGGGACGACGGCCATGCCCCCGCCGGGACCTGTCGCCAGTTTGAGCAGGGTCAGCTCGAGGAGGAGCCGCGGCTCATGCGACTGGCGCATCTCGGCGCCCGCCCCCACCGCCAGCTCGAACGCCCGTGCCGCGAACCCTCGCCCCCCGGTTGCCACAATGTCCGCCAAGGCCGGTTCCGCGGCCTCCTCGATCCCGATGGCGGCAGGCTCGCCGGCCCCGATGCTCAGCAGCACCGCTTTCCGGGCGATGTCGGCCAAGCTTGAGGTGAGCTGGCGCATCTCGGCGCCCTGTGTGGCCATCTCGTCCAGCTGCCGCAGGACCGCCGCGACGTCGCCGTGGGCCGCGGCGCCAAGCATCCCGGCGAGCTCGGCCTGGGTGACGAGACCCAGTTGCCGGCGGACCGTGGCGGCATCGATCGCATCCACCCCGGCGCTGGCCAGCTGGTCGAGCATGGTGATGGCGTCCCGCATGCTGCCCTGGGCCATCGACGCCACCAAGGCCAGGCCATCCGGCCGGGCGGGCAACTTCTCCTGCTCGGCGATCCAGGTCAGCCTGGCCGTGATCTCCGGCTCGCTGATGCGCCGGAAGTCGAAGCGCTGGCAACGCGAGATGATCGTGGCGGGAAGCTTCTGCGACTCCGTGGTGCAGAGGATGAACAGGACATGCTCAGGCGGCTCCTCGAGGGTCTTGAGCAGCGCGTTGAAGGCCTCGTTGGTGAGCTGGTGGGCCTCGTCGATGATGTAGACCTTGCGGCTGAGCAAAGCCGGCAGGTAGCGGGCCTTCTCGCGCAGGTCGCGGATCTCGTCGACGCCCCGGTTGCTGGCGGCGTCGATCTCGATCAGGTCGGTGGCCGACGCCTCGTTGATGGCGACGCAATTGACGCAGCTGTTGTCCGGCTCGCCATCGACCAGGCCCAGGCAGTTGACCGCCTTGGCGAGGAGCCGAGCGGTGCTGGTCTTGCCGGTGCCGCGGATGCCGGTGAACAGGTAGGCGTGGGCGACGCGGTTGCCGGTCAGCGCGTTCTTGAGCGTGCGGACAGCGGCGTCCTGGCCCACGAGGGCATCGAAGCGCTGGGAGCGGTAGCGGGTATAGAGCGCTGTCAAATCAGTGAGCCTGTCTCAAGCAGTTGAAAGTGGTCGCGCACCCTTCCTCGTCCCCGGAGCCCCCAGGCGCCTTGCCGGACCACGGCTCAAACCGAGCTTTCTGCGGCACCCCCGTCACCTACTTACCGCTGCTTCCTTCCGGACCTGACGGGGTTCGTGGGTTTCGAGCTGCGCAGGGCCCGGTCTTCAACGCCGTAGCCCGGGACCACCCAGGTTCCCAGACCCTCAGAAGGGAATTCGACCCCGCTATAGCGGATTGCGGGTGCAGGGCACCGCTGACTCCCCATCTAGCGCGACCGACCCGATTATAGGTCCCCTCCCCCCTGCCCAAACCTAGTCGCGGCCCGGCCTCGCCGCGCCGGACGGCAGCGTGACCGTGAAGGTCGAGCCCTTGCCCTGGACGCTCTCGACGGTGACCTTGCCCTGCTGCAGCTCCACAAGCTGCTTCACCAGCGCCAACCCCATGCCGGTTCCGCCGTAGCGTCGCGTGGCGGTGTTGTCCACCTGGAAGAAGCGGTCGAAGATCTGCTTCTGGTGCTCGCGGGCGATGCCGATGCCGCGGTCCACCACCTGGAGCTGGACCCGGCCGTTCTGTTGGCTGGCGCGCACCTGGACCCGGGCCTTCTCGGGGCTGAACTTGACGGCGTTGTCGAGGAGGGCCTTCATCACCTGTGTCAGGCGCTGCCCGTCCCCCTTGACCTTTATCCGCGGAGGGACCTTGATGTCGACCGTGACAGCACTCCTGCGGATCAGCGTTTTGAGGTCCTCCAGCGCCTCCTCGGCGATCTCCCGCAGGCCGTAGGTGCCGATCGAGAGCTGGACCCGGTTCGACTCGAGCATGGAGTAGTCGAGAATGGTCTCGACAATCTCGTAGAGGCTCTTGGCCGAGACCTGGACGTCGCCCAGGGCCTCCAGCTTCTGCTCTTCGCCCCAGGTCTCCCAGGCCATCTCCAGCAGGTCCGTCATGCCCATGATCGCCGTCAACGGGGTGCGCAGCTCGTGCTGGATCGTCGCCAGGAAGTCGGATTTCATGCCATCCAGCTGCTGCAGGCGGGCGACCGTCTCCCGTTCGCGCTCGAACAGGACGCTGTTCTGCAGGGCCACGACCGCCTGGTTGGCGAGGACGCCGAGCGCGTCGGTGTCCGCGCCGTCGAGGGGGTTCCGGCTGTACGCAGCGAGCAGGCCGCTCGGCTCGCCCTGGTAGAGCATCGGCACGGCCACGGCGCTCCAGCCGCGGTAGGGACCCGGCGCGTCGACCAGTTCCGCGACGACACTCTCGCCGCGGTCCAGCACACGCTCCAGGTCTAGACGCTCCAGCAGCGCGCGTGCCTCTCCCGCCTCGAGGCCCCGCCCGGCCGTCACCCGCAGGCGCTCGCGCCCCTCGTACATCGCCACCGCGTCCGCACCGGTCAGCTCCAGCAGCGACTCGAGGACCGCCTGCCGCAGCCGGGCCTCGCCGGCCGTCGTGGTGGTCAGGGCGCGTGACACCGAACCGAGGCTGGAGAGGGCGGCGTCCAGCCGTGCCCGCTGCTGCTCGAGCTGGCGTGTGTTGTCTCGGATCTGGTCGGCCATCTGGTTGAACGTGTTCGCCAGGCGGCCGAAGTCGTCCTCGGAGTCGACCACGACTCGCGCGCCGTATTCCCCGGCACCCAGCTTCTCGGCGCCGGCGGACAGGGCCCGCAACGGCTCGATCGCGTTGCGCCGGGCGAAATAGACGGCGACCAGGGACATCAGGGTGGCCAAAAGGGTGGTCGCGAAGACGACGACCAGGATGTCGTTGAGGCTCTGCGCGGCGAACACCGAGTCGTCCACCTCCGCCACCGCGACCACGTTCTCGCCCTGCTGCACCCGGGCGAAGAAGCCGGCGTACGCCCGGTCACCCAGCTGGTAGATGCCGAAGCGCCCGCCGGAGTCATCCGGGTTACCCAACGCGGTCGGCACGCTGTCGGGTAGCCCCGCCGGCAATGTCGTGGCCAGCCGGCGACCGCCGGCAAAAACGCTGTACTGCACCCCGCTGTTGCGGCGCACAACGCGCGCCAGGAAAGCCTGGACGTCCTGGCTGTCGACGATGTACCCCACCGTGGTACCCCCCCGCTGGACGCGGCTCGCCGCATCCAGCCGCAGTGTCCCCGCCACCGGCTCGAGGACCCCGACGCTCTGGTCGTGGCCCTGGGCGAGCTGGTTCAGAAGCGGCAGTGAGGCAAAACCGGTCGTGTCCAGCGGGTGCGCCGCCCCGCCCCCGGCGCCCTCCCTGGCCAGGAGTGGGCGGCCGTTGGCATCAAAGGCGACGAGGGCCTCGCCCTTCGCCAGGGTCTGGGCCTCCGTGGTCACCAGCGCGTCCATCCGTGCCGGGTCGGGATTGCCGAACTCGGCGGCAAGCGTCGGGAAGGCGGCCAGGCCCTGGGTCAGCTTGAATGCGTTGGCGCCCGCCGTCGCCAGGTCGGTGCGCAGTCCGTCAGCCGATGCCGCGGCCACCTTCTGCTCGAGGTCGCGGGTCTGCAGGAGGCGAGCACTGACCAGCAGGACGGCGACCGCGAGGGACACCACGACGATGGTGCCCACCTCGAACGCGACAAGCTTCGCGGCGAACGAACGCCGCAGCCGCGAGCGCATGCTCAGCCGCGCCGGGGACGCGGGGAAGAGCCGGGCTGTCGACTCCAGGCGACGCCGGCGATCACGGTCCAGAGGACGAGTTGGATCGCCAGTAGCCAGGGCCAGATGTAATAGCGCCCCGCGCCCAGCCCGTCGCGCAACGAGAGCGATAGAAGGGTGGCGAACGCGTCAGGGTTGAGGCTGTCCTGGACCGCCGGTGCACTGACCGGCGGGACCAGCCCGACCCCGGGGGGCGCGGGCAGAAGGGCGGCGGCCACCGTGGCCGGGGCGCCCGGGCCGCTGGACCCACCGGGCGTGCCGCTCGACGGGGGGTTGGTTGTTCCCACGCCGCCGGCCGGCGTGGTCACCGGTGGGCTGGACCCCGGGGCGGCCGTGCCGATGATCTCGCTGGTGCACGCCGGTCCCACGCAGACGGACGGCAACGGCACGGGCACGGACGTCGGCAGCGTGACGACAGGACCGCCACAGAGCACGATGCCGCCGACGCAGACGGTTGGCAGCACTGAGGGCAGGAGTGCCGCCGACGGCGCTGGGGACCCGGGGCGCGCGAGGGCCGTGGATGCCAGGGCAAGTACGGCGAGTGGGGCGATGACGGCGGCGATCAGGCGGCGCTCGAGCAGGGCGCCTCGGTCACCTGCCCGCCACCTCAACCGGCGCCAGAAAACAGGGATGGCCACCCGCCTATGGTAGGCGCGCCGGGGCGTTCTGTTGCCTCAGTTCACAACTCTTTACGCGGCTCGACCGAGATCGCGACAGGCTCCCTCTTGCCACCAAAGCGACGCTCGGTGCCGTGCAGCAGACGGTGGACGTTGTCGGGGTGCTTCAGGGCCACGAGGGCGCCCGCGACGACCGCGACGACCAGGGCCGCGTCGGTCTCCGGGGACCGGCCCAGCCAGAAGGCGGTGAACGGCCCGGCGGTGTAGGCGGCCGCCAGCGAACCGAGGGAAACGTATCGAGTCACTGCCACCGCCGCCACCATCACCAGGAAGCAACAGAGGAAGGGCACCGGGGCCAGCGCCGCGAGCGCCCCCGCAGTGGTCGACACCCCACGGCCGCCGTCGAAGCCCGCGAACACAGGCCAGACGTGGCCGACGACAGTCAGCACGCCCGCGACGGCGGCCAGGTACGCGTTCCCGGTGATCGCTCGCACCAGCAGGACGGGCACCAGTCCCTTGGCGACATCCATCGCCGCCACCATCAGGCCGGCCCGAAGGCCCACCACGCGCTGCACGTTCGTGGCGCCGGTCCGCCGGGATCCCAGGCTGCGCACGTCGACGCCGGCGGTCAGCCGGCCCACCCACAGCCCGGTCGGCAGGCTCCCCGCAAGGTAGGCAAGAACCAGCAGCACCGCCCAGGTCCAGCTGACCTGCGCCATCAAGCGGCCCGGGGGGCGCGCCGGGCAATGCCGCCCAGCGCGAGGGCCATGTTGACGACGGCGACCGCGTACAGCGCGAGCAGCAGCCACGCGGGCACCGTGATTCGCGTCGCGAGCCAGGTCACCAGCAGCGCCAGCGCCGTGGCGAAGGTGGAGCGCTGGCCCCACGGCGTGTGGCGGACCGGGAGGCTCCGCCCGCGCAGGAACAGCAGCGCCAGGCCGCCGATGACCGGGGTGAAGTAGCGCAGCGCCACCAGGGCCGCCATCCACGCGGGTAGCAGGCTCCAACGGGCCAGGGCGAACGCCGCGGCGGAGAAGAAGAAGGCGTCAAGCACCGGGTCCAGCACCCGGCCCAGCCTGGATTCGTGTCCCAACCGGATCGCCACGGTGCCATCGAACAGGTCGGTGAACCCGGCGAGCAGGCAGAGGACGACCCAGGCGACCGTGGGACCCGGCCGGTAGATGCCCACCAGCGCAACCGGCACGGCGGCCCAGCCCCGGAACAGGGTCATCACGTTGGCGGGGCCGATACGCGGTGCCGGGGCGTCCGTGCGGGGGTGCCGGACGAGGCCCAGCTCGGCCCAGGTCCAGCCCGTGAGCAGCAACCACGTCAGCCCGAGGGCCCAGGCGGCCACCAGCACCGGCACGCCCTCGGCGCCGAGCACGAGCCCGGTGGCCACCGCCAGCACCAGGCCAAGGCGCCGCGCCACGCGGAGCTCCCGGACCAGGCCCGGCCGGGCCTCGGCGTTCTCCCGGGCACGATCCCAGAAGGCGCGCGCGAAGCTGCCGAAGCCGCCTCCCCGGTGCAGCGCCGACAGCTGGTCCTCGAGGAACGGGTTCGGCGCCATGGCGCCCTCGCGAGCCTCCTCCAGTCGTGCGCCGGCGCGGGGTGCGGGCGCCGTCATCTTGATGGCGACGGCGCGGGCGCGGCGGGGGCTGGGGCGGGAGCCGCCGAGGCCCCGGGCGACGGCGCCCTCGTCGGCGCCACCGAGGGGCAGATCGGCAACGCCGTCGCGGTCGGGGACGGCTGGGCCGCCGCATCCGGTCGCTGGTACGGGACGGACGGCGCGGCCCCCGCCGAGGCCTTCGGTGCCGGGCCGATTGTGCAGGTCACCTTCTTGGCCGCCGGGAACTCCGCCGGGGCCTTGCCCTGGTACCAGTCCTTCACGAAATCCCGAAGGATCAGCCCCGCGCCGTTCTCCCCGTAGATCCGGTTCTGGTAGAACCGCCCACTCTTGGAGTCCGTGTGGCCCATCCACGCCCCCACGACCAGGTCGGTGGTGTAACCCACGTACCAGGAGTCGGTCCAGTGCTCGGTGGTGCCGGACTTCATCGCGACCGGGAAGGGGATGTTCCAACCGGACGGTTTCTCCGATCCCTTGAGGATGTCGGTCAAGCGGGTCGCCACGTCCCTGGGGATGGCCTGCTCCATCTTCGGCGGGCGGTTGTCCTCGAGCACCCGGCCCTGGCTGTCGGTGACCTTGGCGATGCCCCACGGGTGCAGCCGCCGGCCCCCGTTCGCAAATCCACCGTAGGCCGCGACGTGGTCGATCATCCGCACCTCGTTGGTGCCGAGCGTGGCGCTGGGGCCGTAGTTCTTGAGGTATTCAGGTGGCAGGCCCAGGGCCTCGGCCGTGGCGAAGACGCGGCCCGCGCCCATGGCTTCGAAGAGGTGGATGGACGACAGGTTGCGCGACTGCTGCAGGGAGGTGGCGAGGCTGATGTTGCCCAGCTGCCGGCCGTCGAAATCCTTGGGGTGGTAGGTCTTGTCGGTGATGAAGTTGGAGTTGCCGTCGTCAAGGGTTGAGCTGGCCGTCAGCCCATTGGCCAGGCCCGTCGCATAGGTGAACGGCTTGAAGCTCGATCCCACCTGGTGGGGGTCGTCCACCGTCATGTTGACCGAGCCGTTGATGGCCTTGTTGTTGTAGTCGGCGCTGCCCACCATCGCGAGGACCGCCCCGGTCTGCGGCGACAGCACCAGGATCGACCCGGTGTTGGGGGCATACGCCGGCTTGCCGTCCTCCGGGTCCTTCCCGGTTGGGGTGATCTTTGCCACTGCCGCGACGTCCTTGCTGACCGAGGCCTGCGCCAGCTGTTGCATCTTCGGCGACAGGGTGGTGATCACTGTCAAACCGCTCTTGTCCACCACGTCCTGGCCGTACTTCGCGCGGAGCTGGTTGAGGACGTAGTCGACGAAGTGGGGCGCCAGGCTGGTGGTCGGGACCGCCCCCTGTTTCTGAGCCGCGTCGAGCTCCGGCTTGAGGTCCTTGAGCGCCGCGGCATCGGACTCCCGCTGGGTGAGGTAGCCCGCCGCGACCATCGCCTTGAGGATGTCCCGCTGCCTGGCACGCGCGGAGATGTAGCCGTCGGCGGTGAGCGGGTCGTGCAGGGTTGGGTTCTGAGGGATGCCCGCGATCAGCGAGGCTTCGGCCACCTCGAGGTCCTTGGCGTGGAGGCCGAAGTACGTCTGGCTGGCGGCCTCGATGCCGTATGCCCCGTTGCCGTAGTAGATCGAGTTCAGGTACATCTCCAGGATCCGGGGCTTGCTGTATTTGCCCTCCAGCTCGATCGCCAGGATGAACTCCTTGATCTTCCGGTCGGCGGTGCGCGACTGGGCCAGCGCCGGCGACAGGATCGAGTTCTTCACCACCTGCTGGGTGATCGTGCTGGCGCCACGGGCGGCCTGCCGGTGGGTGATGTCGTAGTAGGCGGCCGAGGCGATGCGGCCCGGGTCGACGCCGCTGTGGTTGTAGAACTCGCGGTCCTCGATCGCGACGGTGGCGTGTTGCAGTGACAGCGAGATGTGGTCGAGCGGCACGACCGTCCGGTTCTGGCCATAGCGCTCCTGGAGCAACGTCGTCCCATCGCTGGCGTAGATCCGCGTGATCTGCGACAGCGAGGCCGTGCCGAAGCCATCCACCGACGGCAGGTCCTGCGAGTAACTGGCCCATACTGCTCCAGCCACCAGGACCATCGAGCCCAGGGCAAGCAGGGTTGCCGAGAGGATCAGCCAGCGCCGGCGACGGCGCTGCGGGCGGCGCGCGGGACGCTGGCCCGGGGCGGCCGAACCGGCAGCCGAACGGCGCCGGTGGGCCGGCTCGGGCGTCGCCGCGGCAACCTGCCGCGGGCGGCGACGCGGACCCGGGGTCTTGCCGCCTGCAACACCACGCCTGGCGGTCATGGGGTCTCGACTCTAAACCGCACTGCTGAATTAAAGGTTAGAGCCCGGGCCGGCCGGCCCCGGCGGGTCAGCGCAGGACTGCTGCGGCCGCGTCCTGCGCTCGCTGCACGAACACGTTGGCAAATGCGGCCAAGGGCAGGATGGCCAGCACCCCTATACCCAGGGCCGTCCACATCGCCGGCCCCACGGTGAGGCGGCGCCGCTCCGGGCCATCGTCCGCATAGAGCGCGCGGACCACCTTCAGGTAATAGACCGAGGAGACGGCGCTGTTCACCAGCGCGATCAACGCCAGCCACGCATACCCCGCCTGGACCGCGGCCAGGAACACGAAGAACTTGGCAAAGAAGCCGATCAACGGCGGGATACCGGTCAGAGAGAGCATCGAGAGGGCCAGGACGAGCGGTACGCCACCCCCATTCCGCCCGACGCCCGCCAGCGATGACAGGTCGTCGCCGCCTGTCCCCTCCTGGACCGCCTGGAGCGCGCCGAATGCCGCCAGGTTGGTCAGCCCGTATACCAGGATGTAGAAGAGGACCGCGCCGATCGCCAGTGTCGCGGTGCGGCCGTCGGCCATGGCCACCAGGCCCATGATGATGTAGCCGGCGTGGGCGATCGAGCTGTAACCCATGAGTCGCTTCACGCTGGTCTGGGTGAGGGCGGTGACATTGCCGACGACCATGGTGATCGCGGCGATGACCGCCAGGTAGATCGCCCACTGGTGGCTCATCGGGAGCAGCGCCGAGTTGAGCACCCGGATGAGCAGGCCGTAGCCGGCGGCCTTCGACGACACGGAGATGAAGGCGGTGACAGGGGTCGGCGCGCCCTGGTACACGTCGGGAACCCACTGGTGGAAGGGCACCGCGGCGATCTTGAAGCTCAGGCCGCCGATCACGAAGATCATCGCCAGCACCAGCGCCGGCGAGTTGAACCCGCCCGCGGCCACCTGCCTGGCGACGGCGTCGAGCTCGGTGCGCCCGGTCAGCCCGTAGAGGATGGCGAGGCCGTACAGCAGCACCGCCGAGCTGGCGGCGCCCACGATCAGGTACTTGAAACCCGCCTCGGAGGACAGGCGCGAGCCCTTGTTGAACGCCACCAGCACGTAGAGGGCGATCGACAGGGTCTCCAGGGACACGTAGAGCTGGATCATCTCGCGCGCCGAGACCATGAACATCCCGCCCACCGTCGCCAGCAGGATCAGGGCGATGAACTCCGACTGGTGCGGGCGGAAGTGCTCCGTGAACCGGAAGCCCACAAGGACCGTGACCATCGCGAAGACCACCAGGATGGCCTCGAAGAACAGCGCAAAGCGATCCAGCACGAAGGTCCCGAAGAAGGCGTTCCGGGGCACCGCCGTGGAGCTGATCAGCAGTGCCATCGCGCCCAGCGATGCCACGCACCCCAGCAGCGCGATCGCGGTCGCCACCGACCGCGGCCGCTCGCCGGCGCCATCGTCCAGCTGGTGGTCACTCTCGATGAACAGCCCGGCGATCACCACCAGCAGCGCGGTGACGGCGAGGATGATCTCAGGGGCGAGCTGGCGCAGCGTGGCGACGGTCATGTCAGCTGCCCCCGAGCCTCTGGGTCAGCGGGGCGATCGCATAGTCGATGAGCTGGGTGAGCTTGCCCGGCAGGACCCCGGTGAGGAAGACGATCGCCAGCATCCCGTACATGTAGAAGAGCTCGATCGCGGTCGGGTCCTTGAGCTTGGCCCAGGCCTCCTTGAGCGGCCCGAAGAAGACTCGCTCCAGCATCCAGAGCAGGTACCCCGCGGACAGCACGACGCCGAACACGGCGAGGAGAGTGCCGATGTGGTGCGCACCATAGCTGCCCAGGAAGATCTCGAACTCGGCCACGAAACCGACGAAGCCCGGTAGCCCGACGGAGGCCAGGGCACCGATCACCCAGGCCACTGTGAGGTACGGCATTCGCTGGGCGAGCCCACCCAGTTCGCTGATCGAGCGGGTGTGGGCGCGGTCGTAGACCAGGCCGACGAGCAGGAAGAGGGAGCCGGTCACGATGCCGTGCGCGAACAGCTGGAAGACCGCCCCATTGAGGGCGAGCGGGGTCAGGGCGGAGATGCCGAGCAGCACGAACCCCATATGCGAGACCGAGCTGTAGGCGACCATGCGCTTCATGTCGTCCTGGGCCAGCGCCGCGAAGCCGCCCCAGAGGATCCCGATGACCGCCAGGGTCAGGATCGCCAGGCTGTAGTACTTGGCCGCCGCGGGGAAGAACCCCACGCAGATCCGGATCATCCCGTAGCCACCCATCTTCAGCAGCACGCCCGCCAGCAGGACCGACATCGCCGTCGGCGCCTCGACGTGGGCGTCGGGCAGCCAGGTGTGCAGGGGCCAGACCGGCAGCTTGATGGCGAAGCACAGGAAGAAGAGCCAGAACAGCGTGCCGCCCAGGGCGGGGGCCAGGTGCGACTGGCTCAGAACGGTCATGTCGAAGGTGTGCGCCCCGCCCTTGAAGTACAGCACCAGGATCGCCAGCAGCAGGGCCGCGGAGGCCGCGATCGTGTACAGCAGGAACTTCCATGCCGCGTAAACCCGCCGCTTGCCGCCCCAGATCAGGATCAGCAGGAACATCGGGATCAGCTCGATCTCCCAGAAGATGAAGAACAGGAGCAGGTCCATGGCGGTGAACACCCCGGTGACGCCGATGTCGAGGACCAGCAGCAGGAAGAAGTACTCCTTGACCCGCGTCTTGGTATTCAGCGAGGCCATGGTCGCCACGAAGAAGAGCAGTGTCGAAAGCAGGACGAGGGGCAGGCTGATGCCGTCGACACCGACGTGGTACTGGGCCCCGAAAACCCCGAGCCAGTTGTAGTTCTCCTCGTACCGGAAGCCACCCGAGTAGCTCACCCCCAGGTCGATGAAGACCGTCACGTAGACCGCGATCAGGGTCAGGAAGAACGGGATGAACGTGAACACCAGGGCGACGTTCTTGATACGCCCGTGGTCGTTTTCGGAGCGGTTCGGCAGCATCAGGATGACCAGCGCCCCGACCAGCGGTAGCCAGACGATCAGGCTCAGCAGCGGGAAGCCGAAGCTGGAGTTGGCGCCGGGTACGGTGGCTCCCGATGGAATGGCTGCCCCGAGCTGGCCGACCAGCGCCGGCAGGTTCATCGACCGACCCCCGACACGACCGAGAGCGGCCCGCTGGAACCGAAGACCAGCGCCACCACCGCGATCGCCACGACGCCCGCGAAGAGGCCGATCGCATAGCCCTGGACGCGGCCGCCCTGGAGGCGTCGCAGTCGCTCAGACGCCAGCTGGTACCCATCGGCCAGGCCGTCCACGAAATAGTCGACGATGTTCTTGTCGAACCAGGCGGTGGCCTGGCCGGCGCGCAGCACCAGGCCGCGCACGAACAGGGCCTGGTAGATCTCGTCGAAATAGCCCTTGTTGTGGCTCCAGTCGTAGTGGCGGGCGTAGCGCGCGTTGAATGCCGGGGCGCTGAAGCGCTGGAACCGGGGCCAGTAGAAGAGTGCCGCGACCGTGACCCCGACCAGGGCGACAACGAGCGAAACCCCGATCGCGATGTAGTTGATCGCCTCGACCTCGGGGTGCTTGCCGAAGAAGATGAACTGGCCGAAGCCCTGTTTGCTGCCGGGGAGCCCGGTGAACCCGATGAACGCCGCCAGGACCGCCAGCACGATGAGGGGCACCGTGATGTAGGCACCCGATTCGTGGATCTTCTTGGGGTCGAACGCCCGGCGCCGCGCCGGCTCCCCGGTGAAGACGACGAAGAAGAGCCGGAACGTGTAGAGGGCCGAGAAGAAGGTGATGACGATGGCCGCCGCGATGAACACCGGGTTGGCGGTGGCGAAGACCGAGGCCATGATCCCGTCCTTCGACCAGAACCCGGAGAAGGGGATGATCCCCGCCGCGGAGAACGATCCGATGGCGACGCACCAGGTGGTGATCTTCATCCGCTTGCCGACGCCGCCCATCTCCCAGATGTTCTGGGTGTGCACACCGTGGATGACCGAGCCCGCGCCGAGGAACAGCAGGGCCTTGAACCAGGCGTGGGTGAAGAGGTGGAACATCGCGGCGCTGTACGCGCCAACCCCCAACCCGAACATCATCAATCCCAGGTGGCTGAGGGTCGAATAGGCGATGACCCGCTTGATGTCGTCCTGGGCCACGGCCCAGATCGCGGCCATGACGCTGGTCAGGGCGCCGAGGCTGGCGACCACCACCAGTGAGGTGGGGTTGGCGGCGAACAACGGGTAGGTGCGGGCAACCAGGTAGACGCCGGCGACGACCATGGTGGCCGCGTGGATCAGGGCGGAGATCGGCGTCGGACCCTCCATGGCGTCGGGGAGCCAGACGTGGAGCGGGAACTGTGCCGACTTGCCCACGGCGCCGCTGAAAATCAGCATCGCCATCACGAACAGGCCACCCTGGCTCACCAGGCCTGCGTGGTACAGGGGCGAGATCGCGTAGAAATCTAGGTCGGCCGCGCCCCCCATGTGGCCGTGGAAGCGGAAGAAGATGAAGGCGATCCCGACGAAGAACGGGAAGTCGCCAAAGCGCGTGACGATGAAGGCCTTCTTGGCCGCGGCGGCGGCCGCGGGGCGCTTGAAGTAGTGCCCGATCAGCAGGTACGAGCACACCCCCACGAGCTCCCAGCCGATGTAGGTCTGGAAGTAGTTGGTGCTGAGCACCAGCAGCAGCATCGAGAACGTGAAGAGGGAGATGAAGGCGTAGTAGCGGACGAAGCCCTCCTCGCCCTTCATGTACTCGAGCGAGTAGACCTGGACCAGCAGGCTGACGCTGCAAACGACGACCACCATCATCGCGGAGAGCGGGTCGGCCAGGATGCCGAGGGAGAAGTGGACGTCGGCAAAGCGCAGGAAGTCGCTGAACGGGCCCAGGCCGTACTGGATGTGGATGGGCTTCTGCAGTTCCGAAATCAGCGCCCAGATAGAGATGACGTCCGCACCCGCGACGGCCAGGATCCCCAACCAGGCGGAGACGCGCTTGTTCTCGTAGGTGAGCCCGAACATGACGGCGAACGCCACCAGGGGCAGGAGGACGATCAGGTACATGAGGGAGTAGGGAGCGGCCATCAGCTATCCGATTTGAGGGTGGCGCCGATCAGCGGGCTAGGCGAAGGAGCGAGCGAGCAGCGCGCGGAGCGGACACGACGTCCGTGAGCACGCAGCGGAGCAGGCGCGCAGCGCCGGTCGCGACGCCCGCATCGCCCGTTCAGCGGCGTCACCACCTCATCAGGTCGATCTCGTCGACCCATACCGTTCCGCGCAGCCGGTAGACCAGGAGGAGGATGGCGATGGCGACCGCGACCTCGGCCGCGGCGATCGTGATCACGAACAGCGCGAACGCGTCGCCCGCCAGCGGCTGGGCGGAGTGGTACCCGAAGCGCGCAAAGGCGACAAGCGCGATGTTCGCGGCGTTGAACATCAGCTCCACGGCCATCAGCAGGCTGATCGCGTTGCGCTTGGCGAGCAGCCCGTAGACCCCGATGCCGAACATGCCCGCGCTGACGACCAGGAAGTGGTTCAGGCCGATGTAGCCGATGGACATCGCTACTCCCCCTCCCTCCGGGCCAGCACGACGGCGCCGATCAGCCCGACCAGCAACAGCACGGACACGACCTCGAACGGGACGGCATAGTGGTTGACCAGCTCGCGCCCTATGACCGCCGTGGTGCCCGCCAGTCCGCTCGGGTAGTTGCCCACATGCCAGGCCGCCGGCATCATCACCGCGATCAGCAACCCGAACACCGAGGCGGCGATCACCGCCGCCCAGAGGACGTTGCCGGACTCCGCGTTGCTGGTGTCGGACATCGAGCGGCGGGTCAGCATGACCGCGAAGACGATGAGCACAGGGATGGCCCCGGCGTAGATCAGCAGCTGCGCGACCCACAGCAGGTCGGCATTGAGCAGCAGGTAGAGCCAGGCGACGAAGAAGAACGTCGCGATCAGGGCGATCGCGGCGTGGACGATGTTGCGCAGGGTCACCACCAGCAGGCCGGAGACCAGGGTGGCGATCGCCAGCACGTAGAACGCCAGGGTGAAGACGAGGGCGTTGCTCATCGCTCCTCCCCCACCCGCGCGGAAGCGGCGCCCGGGCGGGCG
>JAXDLW010000005.1:0-116332 GCA_034666405.1 Chloroflexota bacterium
GGTGGTGGGCACGGAGGTTCGGGCGATCATCGCGGCGGGGGGCGGTGAGGCGCCGTCGTAAGCGAACGCGAACGATCGTTAGAAGGTCCGTGGTGGGTTCGGGGTCCGCCGGCGAGCCGACCAGGACCACGACCACGTCACCTCTCCTGGCGATCCCCGACTCGACGACCGCCTTCACCGCGAACCACACGATGTCGTCGGCTGTCGGGTACTCCTCGGTGGCGACCGCGGTGATGCCCCAGGCAACGGAGAGCTGGCGGGCTACCCGCGCTGAGGGAGTGAAGGCAAGCAGCGGCGCGGTCGGCCTGAACCGAGCGATGGCGCGAGCGGAGTGGCCGGTGTTGGTGCAGCAGATGATGGCCGCGGCGTCGCAGTCGGTGGCGGCCCTCCAGGCGGCCGCGGTGATCGCCGAGGTCACCCGGATCGCCGACGACGCACTGGCCATGGTCGCACTCTGCTGCCGGCCGAGTCGCGCGCCCCAGCCGGCATAGTCGAACTCCCGTTCCGCGCGCTCCGCTATGCGGCTCATGGTCCGCACCACTCCCACGGGGTCCCGTCCGATGGCCGTCTCCGCCGAGAGCATCAGGGCACTGGTGCCGTCGAAGACCGCATTGGCGACATCGGTCACCTCGGCGCGGGTGGGAGTCGGCGCGTGGACCATCGATTCGAGCATCTGGGTCGCGGTGATCACGGGCCGGCCGTACGCCACGCCCTTGCGGATGATCTGCTTCTGGAGGTGCGGGATCTCCTCGAGTGGCAGGCGAACGCCGAGGTCCCCGCGCGCGACCATGACGCCGTCCGCGGCCTCGATGATCGCGTCGATCTGCTCCACCGCCGACCTGGTCTCGATCTTGGCCACCAGCATGGGGCCTGGTCCACCGAAGGTCGCTCGGACCGCGCGGATGTCGTCCGGGTCGCGAACGAAGGAGATCGCGACGGCGTCGACTTCCGCCGCGAGGAGAATCTCGAGAAGCCGGAGATCCTCGGGCGTCGGTGTCGCGGCGCTGAACCGCTCCGGCGGCAGGTTGACGCCAGGGCGTCCCTGCAACCGCCCGCCGCTGCGGACGATTGCGGTGGCATGTTCTGTGCCGACCTCCTCGATGTCCAGCTGAACGCCACCGTCGCCCATCGCGACGAGGTCGCCCGGTCGCAGGTCGCTCAGGAGGGCCGGGTGGTCCACGCTGATCCGGTGCTGGTCGCTGCCGGCGCCGGCGGCGGCTGCCACCATCTCGACGCGATCGCCCTCCGCGAGCACGACGCCCCCCTCGGGAAAGCCGGCCGCCCGAATCTTGGGTCCGGGAAGGTCAGCGAGTACCCCGATATTCCGTCCTGACCGGGCCGCCGATGCGCGGACGCGCCGAAGCCGGTCCAGGCTGACCTCCGGCGCTCCGTGGGCAAGGCTGAGCCTCGCCATGTCCATCCCTGCTTCGATCATCCCGTCAAGGACCTGTTCGCTGTCTGATGCAGGTCCGATCGTGGCGACGATCTTGGTCTTCCGCGTACCGGCCATCACTGCTGGAGGACGGCCGCCAGTTTGTCAAGCTCGCTTTCCCAGCCGCTCACCATCCTCCCGGTCCATTCCTGGTCATGCATCGCTTCAATGGTCAGCGCCAACCGCACGCCGCCATCGCCAGCGCTGAGGTCGACCTGAGTAGCCACCGTGTAGGGCTCGACCCCGGGGATGAAATCAGCGCGGTGGTTGTAGGCAAGTCGCCGCGGGGGATCGACCTCGGTGAAGGTGAGTCGAGCCTCGGTCGCGATCGGCATGCCCGCCTTCTTCATGAAATCGACCTGGTCGGGCGCGGTGGCGGTCATGACATAGGCCATCTCACCGCCGGGCCTCAGGTCGAGGGCCCGGACCATGACCTCGAACCCTTCGGGGCCCCACCACGCCTCGACTCCGTCGGCCGTCGTCCAGAGTTCCCAGACCTCCTCGACGGTGGCGTCGAAGACGCGTTCCAGTGTCACGGTGCTGCGAGCGGGCTGTGTCTGCGCCACTACGAAGAGGTGTTGTATGCGGCCCTCAGGGCCGCAATATCCAGCTTGTTCATCGACATCATGGCCTGGCCGGCCTTCTGGGTGTTGCCGCCGGCCGGGTTGCCGAGCATCTCCCCGAGCTCCGCGGGGATGATCTGCCACGAAAGGCCGAATGGGTCCTTCAGCCAGCCGCACCTCCCGGGTTCGCCGCCGTTCTCCGTCAGGCGGTCCCAGAGAAGGTCGATCTGGTCCTGGTTGGAGCACGTGACCATGATCGAGAAACCCTCGCTGAACCCGAACGTTGGGCCTCCGTCGAATGCGTTGTAGGGCCGGCCGTCCAGCTCGAAAGTCGCCGACATGACCTTGCCGGCCGGGATCAGCCCACCATCGCTGCGCACGATGTTGACGATTCGCGAGTTGGGAAACAGCGACACGTAGAGGTTGATGGCCTCCTCGGTGCGGTCGCTGAAGGTCAGGACCGGGGTGATCGATTGCACCGTCACGGTGGTGTCCGGTACGGCGGCGGTGGCTGTCTCTGTCATCTGGTTTCCTCCTGGATTTTCCGATCGGTCTTTTGGCTGCGTCGCTCGAGCTCCGCGCCGAAACGGTCGAGGCGCCCTTCCCACACCTCCCTGTAACCCTGCATCCACTCGTCCAGTTCCCTGAAGGGCCCGGGGGAGAGTTGGTAGAGCCGCCGGCGCCCGTCAGGGCGGACCTCCACGAATTTGGCGCCATGAAGGATGGCCAGCTGCCGGGACACGCCCGGCTGGCCGATGTTCACGACCCCGACCAGCTCCGTCACCGAACGCTCGCCTTCGCGGAGTGCCTCGACAAGACGCCTGCGGGTTGGGTCGGCGAGGATCTCGAATGCTGCGGTCATGGCGATATATTACGCTACAGATATATGTCGTGTCAACGATATATCCGCGGCGGTAGGTGAGCCGAAGGCCGGCCGGTACCCTTGACCGTGTGACCGAGTCAGCCCCGAGTCAGTACGTCATCGAGGTCCGCGGCCTCGTCAAGTCGTACGGCAACACCGAGGTCCTCAAGGGGATCGACCTGCGTGTCGAGCGCGGCACCATGCTTGCGCTCCTCGGCCCCAACGGCGCCGGCAAGACAACCACGGTGCGGATCCTGAGCACCCTGCTCGGGTTCAACGGGGGCACGGTGATGGTGGAGGGCCACGACGTCCGGACCGAGGCCGACCGGGTGCGTCGGGTGATTGGGTTGACCGGTCAATCGGCAGCCGTCGACGAACTCCTGACCGGGCGCGAGAACCTGGTCATGATGGGCCGTCTCTACCGCCTCACCGGCCCCAGCGCCCGCGCCCGCGCGGCCGAATTGCTGCAGGAGTTCGATCTCGTCGAGGCCGCCGACCGCCCGGCCAAGACCTACTCCGGGGGGATGCGCCGCCGCCTGGACCTGGCCGTCAGTCTGATCGCGACGCCCCCGGTGATCTTCCTGGACGAGCCCACCACCGGGCTGGACCCCCGGTCGCGGCTGGCCATCTGGGACATCATCCGCGAGCTCGTGGCGAACGGCACCACCATCCTCCTGACGACCCAGTACCTCGACGAGGCCGACCAGCTCGCCGACCGCATCATGGTCATCGACGGAGGCCTGGTGATCGCCGAGGGGACGCCCACCGAGCTCAAGAGCCGGGTGGGCAAGGATCGGTTGGAGCTGACGTTCGAGGACCAGGCAACGCTGGAGCGCGCGATGGCAGAGCTCGGGCAGGACGTGGTCGACTCCGACCGGCGAGAGCTGACCGCGACGCTGGTGATCCAGGACACGAATGAAGACGTCAAGAGTGCCCTCGACCGGCTGGCGACAGCTCGGATCAGTGTCCTCTCGCTTGCGGTTCACAAGCCGACCCTGGACGACGTCTTCCTGTCCCTGACGGGCAAGGCCAAATCGACTGACAGCACTGGCGAGGTCTAGATGAAGGCCGAACTCGTGTTCAGCAAACAACCGCGCGCTGTCCTGGCCATCAACGACTCGCTGCTCATGATCCGGCGCAGCTGCACCCACATCATTCGCAATATCGACCAGCTGCTCGGGGCGTTTTTCCAGCCGATCATGTTCCTCGTCCTGTTTGCCGCGGTCTTTGGCGGAGCCATCTCCAGGGCGCTGCCACCCGGCATCAGCTACCTGAACTTCCTGATGGCCGGGATCATCGTGCAGACGGCGGCCTTTGGCTCCACGACAACCGCCGTCGGGGTCGCGAATGACCTCCAGCGCGGCATCATCGACCGGTTCCGGTCCCTGCCGATGAACAACCTGGCGGTGCTCAATGGTCACGTCGTCGCCGACCTTCTCAGGAACACGATCTCCACCGTCGTCATGCTCCTGGCCGGCCTGGTCATCGGGTTCCGCAGTGGGGCGAGCGTCGTCGACTGGTTGTTGATCGCGGGAATCCTGCTCCTCTTCACGCTGGCCTTCTCGTGGCTGGCGGCGGTGGTCGGGATGGTTGCCAAGAGCGTCGAGGGCGTGCAGTGGCTGACGTTCGTCATGGTGTTCCCGCTCACCTTTGCGAGCACCGCTTTCGTGCCCTCCGAGGGCATGAACCCCTACCTCAAGGTGTTCGCTTTGAACCAACCGATCACCCAGGTGGTCGAGGCTGTCCGCGCGCTGATGCTGGGCCGACCCCTGGGCAACTACGGCTGGCTGTCTGCCGCGTGGAGCATCGCGCTCCTTGCAGTGACGCTGCCGCTAGCCTCGTGGCTCTTCCGGCGCCGCACCTCCGGGTAGGTCGCGCCGGCCCCGAGGGGCCTCTTCCACCGGGGCGGGGCCCGCGCCCTCGTTGAAGGCGCGGGCCACTCGCGGGAGGGCGGTTAGGGCCGGCTTCGCCTGCGCGTCACGGCGCCCCGCGCCGCCACCAGCAGGGAGAGGACAGCGAAAGCGACCAGGCTGACCGCGATGAAACCTGGCGCGCCGCGGCCCTCGTTACCCGCCTTCGGCAACGCCGGAGTGGGGGATGGGCTTGGCGATGCCACCGTCGCCAGGACCTCGAAGGCGCCCATGTCACATCGGGCTCCCTGTGGGCGGGTGGTGCCCCGCTGGTCCGTGGCCGCGCCGCAGGTCGGGTCGGCGGTATCGATGGCCCGGCTCCCGGCACCGAGCCCGAGTGTGTCGGTCTGGCCGCCGTTGTTACCGAGGGTGCCGAGGTTGGCCGCCGCCTTGACCGCATCGAACTTCGGGGATCCCTCGGTGAAGCCGCAGTCGTCTGCGCTGTCGAGGTTGTAGCCCTGGTCGGTCGATGAGCCGGCGGCGTCATTGGTGTCGGCTGCCGGGACGTCGAAACGGCAGTTCTTGCCCTCGTTGCCGGAGATCAACGAGTTGTGGAAGTTGACAATTCCGCCGTCATGGGCGCCGATTCCGGCCGCGCCCAGGCCGGCGGCGTCCGGGGTCCCGGTGTAGGTATTGGCGGCGATCGTCACGAAGTTGAGGTTGAGGGTCGTCCCTGTCAGCTCGATCCCCGCCGCCTCGTTTCCGCCGCTGTCGATGTTGTTGGCAACCGTCACGTTGGTCATGCTGCTGCTGCCCCCGTCGCCCTGAAGGTCGATCCCGGCGGCGTTGCTGCCCTGGTTGTTGGCGACCAGGCTGTTGGTTATCGTCATGGTGCCGGCCTGGACATCGATGCCACCACCCGAGCCCGAGGCGGTGTTGCCGGTCACGGCGACATGGTCGAGGGTCAACGGCCCCCTGGCCTCGATGCCGCCGCCGTCACCCTCCTGGGAGCCGTTGCGGATGGTCATCCCGGTGATCGTCAGGTTCACACCATCGAGGGTTTCAAAGTCCGCGTGGGTCCCGGCGCCATCGACGGCGAGGGCGCGGGCCCCGGGGCCGGTGATCACCAGTGGCCCGGTCGAGACGGAGAGCAAACTGGCCGTGTTGATCACACTGGGGTTGGGGAGGTTGAACGTGATGTTGTGGGTCCCGGAGCCCGCGGCATTGAGTGCCTCGATGGCACTGCGCAGGGTCACCTGACCGCCAGTCGAGGTCTCGCAGTTGTCGCCACTTGCCCATCCACCGTCGGCTGTCGAGTTGACGACACAGGAGAGGGGCGGGGCGGCGGCGGCCGGCACTGCGGCGAGGGCAGCGCTCCCGCCGCCAAGGGCGATGGCCATGCACGCGGCGGCCAGGCGTGGCCCGACAAACCTGAAACGCGGCGCGGATTCGCGCCTGGCAAGAACTGGCAGTTTCATTTGGGAAACCTCCCTTCCTTTTTGGATCAGTTTCGAGTCGGAGCGAAATGCAAGGCTGCGCGCATTCTGATGCATCGGGAGCTAACCGGACTTTTCGGCGGTCTCCTTGAGCCCCTCAAGGACCGGCCCCCAGTTGTTCTCCGCCATCTTGTCGGCGTCCTCCTGGGTGGCGTTGTTGTCCTGGGTGAGTGTCAGCGTCGTCTGGTCGCCGCTCGCGGTCAGTTCGTAGGTGACGGTGTGGTAGTTCTCCGGCTTGTCCTCGGTTCCGCCCATGGGGCTCCAGTGGGTGTTCTTCAACAGGCGACCCTCGTCAACCTCCAGGACGGTGCCCTTGTCCTCATATTGCCGGCCCTTCCATTCGCCCTTCCACGTGATTGGGCTGCCCACCTTCCAATCGGTTGACAGGTTGGTGCCGTGCATGTACTCCCGGACCATGTCCGGGTTGGTGAGGGCCTCCCAGACCGTGGACGCCGGGGCGTTGATGGAGATGGTCTTGACCGCGTCGAATCCTCGAGACATCTGCAGGTCCTCCTGTCGAGCCCGACACCGGCGGGCACTCATGTCCTTCCTGTTCAGGATATCGAGTCAACCCTTACGGGCACCCACGCGCCGCGATGACCGAGGGTCAGTACCTAGCCGTGGCCCCCGGCGCTGCCCAGAGGCGTCGGCGCATCCGCGATCCCCCAGGGGCTCTCGGCAAGCCATGCCAACACCTCCGACGACGGCATCGGCCTCGCCATGTAGTAGCCCTGTGCCAGGTCGCAGTCGAAGGCCGCGAGCATCGCCCAGGTCGGCTCGTCCTCGACGCCCTCGGCGACCACCCGCAGCCCGAGGTTGTGGCCAAGACTGATCGCAGGCTTGACGATCGTGGCATCGTCAGCGTTGGTCGCCATCGTCCCGACGAATGAGCGGTCCAGCTTGAGCTCCGTGACGGGTAGGCGTCGGAGATAGGTGAGCGACGCGTACCCTGTGCCGAAGTCATCGATCGAAAGGCCGATGCCCAGGGCCCTCAGCTGTCTCAGCGTGTCGTCCACGTCCGTGGATATGACGGTCGTCTCGGTGATTTCCAGGGTCAGCCGCTGCGCGGGAATGGTCCAGACGTGAAGCAGGTCCCCAACGAGGGTGGGGAGGCCTGGATCGAGCAGGTTCGCCGCCGAGATGTTCACGGATGCATTCAGCCGGACGCCCTGGGCCTCCCAGGTCTGCAGCTGCCGCAGGGCCTCGTTCAAGATCCAGCGCGTCAGTGGCCCGATGAGGTCGCTGGCCTCGGCGGCCGGTATGAATTCCGATGGTGGGACGAGGCCGAAGCGCGGGTGCGTCCAGCGAACGAGTGCCTCCATGCCCACGGTGTGCCCGTCCCGCATGTCGATCTGGGGCTGGTAATAGAGGACGATCTCGTTGCTGGCGATCGCCTCGCGCAACTCACCGAGCAGGGTCATTCGCCTTCCCAGGTTCTCCTCCTGCCCGACCGAGTACACGGCGTACCCGCTGTGAGATTGCTTGGCAACGTACATCGCGACATCAGCCCGTCGCATCAAGGTGCTCGCGTCAAGCGCGTGGTCGGGGAAGAGGGCAATGCCGATGCTCACGCTGGCGCGCACGCTGATCCCCGCCACCATGAAGGGCTCGTCAAGTGAAGCGGTAACCCGGGCCGCCGTGGCGATCACCGTCTCCACGTCCCTTGCATCGAACGGGAGGATTGCGAACTCATCGCCGCTGAGGCGCGCGAGGGTGTCCTGGGGATCCAGTGTGCGTTTGATTCGCGCGGCGCAGTCCACCAGCAACTGGTCGCCAGCATCGTGGCCCAGCCTGTCGTTGACGTGCTTGAAGTCGTCTATGTCCATGACCAGGAGGCCGCAAGCCCGCTTGTCCCTGGTCGCGGCCATCAGCTCACGGTCCATCACATCGAGGAGCATCGCCCGGTTGGGTAGCCCGGTCACCCCATCATGCAGGGCCTGGTAGAGGAGGGCGCTGCTGCCCTGCGCCCGGTCCTGTGCGGCAACTCTGCGGTCGCTCTCGGCTCGCGCGCGATCATCTGCGGCAACCTCCCGGTCATCCACCGCCTGTGCGCGGATCCCGGCCGCGGCAACCCGCCCCACGGCTGCGCGAGCGAGCTCGTCCGACGCGCTGGCGCCGTCCGCCACGGCGCGAACCTCGGCGGCATGGTCGAGGTTGCCCGCCGCAAGGTCCCGCGATTTCGCCCTCTGGTCACGCTTGGCCGCGGCCTCGTCGCGGGCCGCTGCCGCGGCCCCGGCCTTCCGATGGCGGCCCCTCGCCGCGGCCGACGCGCCCGACCGCGCATGCGCTTCAGAAGCTCTCGCGCGTTCAACGGCCGCGACCGCGCGGTCGGCGTCAGCATGGGCGCGGTCTTCGGCCCCAACCTCGCGATCGCGCATTGCCTGGCTGCGATTCTGCGCCGCCGCAGCACGCCCCGCGGCGGCACGGGCCAGGTCCTTGGCGGCGGTGCGGAAATCCGTTGCGGCGCGATCCTCCGCGGCCTGGTCGATAATCCCCGCCGCGAGGTCTCGAGCTTCCGCCTCGCGATCACGTCGCACCCCCTCGGCGTCACGCTCTTCCGCGGCCAGCTCGGCGTCCTGGAGGCCCTCGGGCGTCAGGTCGTCGGGGTCTTGGACCCGTCCGCCCGGGCTGTGCGGCGACATGACCTCGAGGGTCCGTCCGACCCGTCTGTTCGTTTGCGGCTGCCGATCCTTGGCTCTCAAAGCAAGTCTCTCCGGAGGCCGCCGCTCAGGGGCTTGTGGTCAGCGCGAGGCTGGCCCTACCCAGCCCGAGTGGGAGCCACCGACCGACGGTCAGGAGCAGTCGTTCGGTGTCCACGGGCTTCGGGATGTAGGAGGACGCACCAGCCTCGAGGCAACGAGCCTCTTCGTCGGCCATCACCTTGGCGGTGACGGCGATGATCGGGAGGTCGGCGTACGGAGGGTGAGCGCGGATCTCGCGCATGGCCTCGTAGCCATCCATGACCGGCATCATGATGTCCATGAACACGATGTCGATCCCCGGGGTGGATTCCAGGATGTCCAGCGCCTCCCGGGCCCCGGAAGCAGGTACCACGGTCAGGCCTCCACGCTCGAGCAACACTGTGAGCGCGAAGACATTGCGCGCGTCGTCGTCCACGACGAGCGCGGTGTAGCCCGGTCCGCCACGCGGAAGCGTGGCCGGAGGCGACGGCGCCCAACCCGCGACGGGGCCTGGCCTCGATGGTTTGGTCTCCGGGGCCTTGACGGTGTCCCGTGACGGGGGCTTGCCGGCTCCCGGCATGGGCAGGTAGACGGTGAAAACGCTCCCGCGGGTGAGGGCCGAGGAAAGGGTTATCTCACCGCCCAGGAGTTGAACCAGCTCGCGGCTTATGGAGAGCCCGAGCCCCGTCCCACCGTAGGTCCGTGCGGTGCCGCTGTCGGCCTGTGCAAAAGCCTCGAAGATCAGGCGCTGTTTGTCAGCTGCGATCCCGATGCCGGTGTCGGTGACCTCGAACGCGATCACCTCGCCGGCCGCGTCGAGCCCGCCCGCGCCCGCCGTCCAGCCGGAGGTCGCCCGCTTCATGGACACGGTCACCTGGCCGGCTTCCGTGAACTTGAAGGCGTTGGACAGGAGGTTCTTGAGGACCTGTCGGAGGCGGTCGGCGTCCGTCGTCATGGCCTGCGGGAGGGCGTCGTCGACCTCGACGCTGAAGGTGACCTGGCGGCTTGCGGCGACGTGGGCGAAGTCGCGGGTCAGCGACCTCGCGAGCTCCTCGAGTCCGACCTGGCCCATCTCCATCCGTACCGTGCCCGACTCCACCTTGGCCAGGTCGAGGATGTCGTTCAGGAGTTTCAGAAGGTCGGTGCCGGAAGACCGAATGATGCTGGCGTACTCGACCTGCTTGTCGGTCAGGTTCCCGCTCGGGTTGTCCTGGAGCTGCTCGGCAAGGATCAGCAGTGAATTGAGAGGGGTGCGCAGCTCGTGGGACATGCTGGCCAGGAACTCGGACTTGTATTTCGAGGAGATGGCAAGTTGCTCCGCCTTGTCCTCGACCAGCCGCTTGGCGACCTCGACCTCCTCGTTCTTGCGCTCGACCTCGCTGTTCTGCTCCTCCAACTGTCGGGCCTGCTTACCGAGGTCCTCATTCGAGGACCGCAGCTCCTCCTGCTGTGCCTGGAGCTCCTGGGCCTGCGACTGGGACTGCTTCAGCAGGTTCTCGGTGATGGTGTTGGCCTCGATCGTGTTGAGCACCAGGCCGATGCTCTCGGTGAGCTGGTCGAGGAATGCCTGGTGGGTCTCGCTGAAGCGGCTGAATGATGCCAGCTCGATGACCGCCCTAACGGATCCCTCGAAAAGGACGGGCAGAACGATGATGTTCAACGGCACGGAATCCCCGAGCCCGGAGGAAATCCTCACGTAGTCAGTGGGGACGTCGGTGAGCAGGATGCGGCGCTTCTCCTTCGCGCACTGACCCACGAGGCCTTCGCCGACCTTGAATTGCTTGGAGAGGTGTTTGCGTTCCTCGTAGCCGTAGGCGGCCTGGAAGCGCAGTTCCTTCTCACCGCCGTTGGACATCGTGTAGAGCACGCCGTGTTGCGCCGAAACCAGGGGTGCGAGCTCGGACAGGATCATTTCCGAGACCGTTGACAGGTCACGCTGTCCCTGGAGCATGCGGGTGAACCGCTCGAGGTTGGTCTTCAGCCAGTCCTGCTCGGTGTTGACGCGGGTCGTCTCGCGCAGGTTGCGGATCATCTCGTTCAGCTTGTCCTTGAGCACCGCCACCTCTCCGCTGGCCTCGACCCCGACCTGGCGTGTGAGGTCGCCCTCGGTCACGGCCGTGGCGACGTCGGAGATGGCTCGAACCTGGTTGGTGAGGTTCGCGGCCAGCTGGTTGACGTTGTCGGTCAGGTCCTTCCAGACCCCGGCCACCTCCTTGGATTGCGCCTGGCCACCGAGCTTGCCCTCGACCCCCACCTCGCGGGCCACCCGGGTGACCTCGCCGGCGAAGCTGTTGAGCTGGTCGACCATCGCGTTGACCGTGTTTTTCAGTTCCAGGAACTCGCCCTTGACGTCAGCGGTGATCTTCCGGCTGAGGTCGCCGTTGGCGACGGCAGTGGTCACGTCCGCGATGTTTCGAACCTGCGCCGTGAGGTTGTCGGCCATGATGTTGACGTTGTCGGTGAGGTCCTTCCAGACACCGCCGACCTCGATCGTCACCGCGGCCGCTTGACCGAGCTTGCCCTCGGTCCCAACCTCCCGGGCAACGCGGGTGACCTCCGAGATGAACCCGTTGAGCTGGTCAACCATCGCATTGATGGTGTTCTTCAGTTCCAGCATCTCGCCCTGGGCTTCCAGGGAGATCTTCTTGCTCAGGTCGCCGTCCGCGACCGCGCCGATCACTCGTTGCATCTCCTTGGTGGGACGCACGAGGTCGTCGATCAGGTTGTTCACGGAGTCGACGCAGTCAGCCCACGCCCCCCCGGACCTGCCGAGAGCCAGTCGCTGCGTGAGCTTGCCTTCCTTGCCGACCAGGCGGCTGACCCGCGCCATCTCGTGTTCCAGCGCCTGGTTCGACGCTATGACATCGTTCAAGAGGTCCGCGACCTTGCCTGGCATACCGGTCCACTCAAGGGGCATCCGGGTGGTGAAGTCGCCGTCCTTGACCGCCGCGAGGACCCTCAGCAGGACCTGTGGATCAACGGTTTCGCTGTCAGCCGCGACCGGCAGCAGGATCGTCCGGGGCGCCCCATTGGACGGCGGCCTCGCCGCCATCAGCGGTCCTCGGCGAGAGGGGAGATCGACATGTGGCGAGGCATTCGCGACGGCCTTGCCCGCTGGTGCAGGCGGTACGGTACCCGGAGACCTATCGTCTCACAGAATCCGCTTAAACGCTACGCTCCGTTTCGATCTGTGACTTTGGTCCCAGGGGCCCCAGGGCCTCGGCGCCGCTCACCAACAGGTCGATCAATGATTCGAAGAACGCGCTGTCCACCGTCCCGTGATGGAGCAGCAGGCGGTGATAGTAGGCGCCATAAAGCGCGTCGAGCAGGAGCGTCGAATCCATCGATGGCGAGATCTCGCCCCGCCGGGCGGCGGCCTCAAAAATGGAAACGTGCAAGCTGCGATGGGGCGCGAGGAGCCGGGGGTAGATCTGCGCGGCGAGCTCTGGGTCTGATTGGGCTTCGGCGATGATCTGCGGCCCGAGGCGCTCCCCGCCCGCCTCCCGCATCGAGTCGATCACCGGGCGAACCAGATCACTTAGATCCCCCCTGAGCGTCCCGTTGTCGGCTACGGTTTTCGGCTCGAGGATCCCCATCCCGTGCTCGAATGCATCCATGGCAAGCAGGCCTTTTGAGGGCCACCATCGATATATCGTGGTCTTGCCGACGCCGGCCGCGGTTGCGACCGCCTCGATGGACATCCTGCGGACACCGACATCTCGCATCAGGGCCAGGGCGGCCGCAAGGATGAGGTCCCTGGATTTCGCCGTCTGGCGGCGGCGACGGGGGCGCTTCGCGGCTTCCCTGTCGGCGCTGGCGGCCTGTGAATTGATGTGTGCGATCGCCAAAGCCTAGGCGATCCGCCGCACCCGGATACCATGCCGAACGGCTCCTAAATGTCGGGCCAAAGGGCCCTGATCAACCCCCCACGTATGACATCTCGACCCGGTCGGCGGGCTCCGTGAGCTGGGCTCGCGCCTCGGAATAGCGGTCCTCGCGGGCGCCCCAGACCCGGGTCAACAGGCGGCTCAGCTCGGCGTCGTCGTCGCCGGCGCGGAGCACGCTGCGAACGTCATGCCCGGCAGCGGCGAACAGGCATGTGATGAGTCTGCCGTCGGAGGTCAGCCGGGCCCGAGTGCAGCCCTGGCAGAAGGGTTGAGTGACGGACGCGATCACCCCGATCTCGCCGCCGCCGTCGCGGTATCGATAGCGCCGCGCGACCTCGCCGGGATAGCGCGCGGCCACCGGTTCCAATGGGTAACGGGCATCGATCATCTCCAGCACCTGGGCCGCAGGTACGACATCGTCGAGGCGCCAGCCGTTGGTCGTGCCGACATCCATGTATTCGATGAAACGGACAACATCGCCGTTCTCACGTGCATAGGTTGCGAGGTCGAGCAGGCCACCGTCGTTGACACCGCGCTTCACAACGGTGTTGAGCCTGATGGGCCGGAACCCGGCTCGCCGCGCGGCCGCGATCCCGTCGAGGACACGCGCCAGCGGCATGCCGACGCCGTTCAACTCGCGGAAGACCGCATCGTCGAGGCTGTCCAGGCTCACGGTCACGCGAGACAACCCGGCTTCGCGCAGCGCGCCGGCCTTGGCCGCAAGGGCTGCGCCATTGGTGGTCAGGGCGATCTCGACCCCTTCGATCGTGGCGATCATCCGGATCAGGTGCTCGATGTCCCGGCGCACCAGCGGCTCGCCGCCTGTCAGGCGAACCTTGGCGACGCCGAACCCCGCGGCAACCCTGGCGAAGCGCGCGATCTCCTCGAAGGTCAGGACCTCTGCCCGCGGCATGAAGGCGAAGCCCTTGCCGAACACCTCGGCAGGCATGCAGTAGGGACAGCGGAAATTGCAGCGGTCGGTGACCGAGACCCGCAGGTCGCGCAGCGGGCGATTCAGGCGATCGACTATGTGCGTGGTGCCTCCGGCCATCCCCATGCGTCGATTATCGACGGTCGGTACTAGGCTGACTGGGAGATGGCTGACCAGTGCGGGCACCTGGACCAGGTCCTCGGAGTAGAGCCGACAGGGGACGGCTGCGTGGAGTGCCTGCAGACGGGTGACTGGTGGGTTCACCTGCGAATGTGCTCGACCTGCGGGCACATTGGATGCTGCGACAGCTCACCCAACAAGCACGCGACCGCGCACCACCACGCGACGGGCCATCCACTCATACGGTCCTACGAACCCGGCGAGGACTGGTACTGGTGCTACCCGGACGAGCTCTTCTTCGAGCTGGAGGGCGCCCCGCCCGCGCCGCACCACGGGTGAAGTGGCAGCCAGGGGCGCCGTACATGGGTCGGTTGAAGGCCTAGGCGCCCTCCCGCATCTCGGTCATGTTGGTCGACCCTTCAGCGGCTCAGTGAGGTCAGTGCCGCGCGCTCAACCTGCGGCGGGCCGCAATGCCTGCGAGGGCAGCGACGAGACCGGCGATCAGCAGCGACAGGGCCGGCAGGGGCACCGCCGCGCGGGCGGTATTCGGCATCGCTGATGTGGTCGCAGCCGGGGTGGTCGGCCCGATCGCCACCGCGCCGACCCCGCAGGCGTTGCTGTCACGCGAGATCCGCCCGCTGAGTGGCAGCTGGCGTGAGCTGTCGCCCGCCAGGACGTCGTAGCAACCCGGGGCGACCCTCCAGGCGTTGGCCGGGGTGTCCCAGTACGAGAAGGCACGGTCGTCCAGCGCGAACGAAACCCTGCGCGATTCCCCGGGGGACAGTGTCACCCGGCTGTACCCGCGCAGCTGCTTCGGCGGTTGAGGGACACTCGGTGCAGGCGACGGGAGGTGGAGATACAGCTGCGGGACCACGGTTCCCGCACGCGACCCGGTATTCGTGACCGCGGCGCTGACGGTGGCCACCGCGGTGCCGTTTCCGCCCGGAGCGATCCTCAGGTCGCTGTAGCCGAAGGAGGTGTAGGAGAGGCCGGAGCCGAAGGCGAATGCCGGTTGGATGTTGTTGGCGTCGTACCACCGATACCCGACGAAAACGCCTTCTGTGTAGGCGACGTCCTGGGCGATGCCCGGGTAACGGGCGAGGTCGTTGCCGGTCGGGGTGTCGGTGGCCAGCACCGGGAAGGTGGCGGGCAGGCGGCCGCTCGGGTTGACATCCCCGAAGAGCACCCCGGCGATCGCCTGGCCGCCCTTCTCACCGGGGTACCAGGCCTCGAGGATCGCCGGCACCTGGTCGCGCCATGGGGTCAGGACCGGTCCGCTGGTCTCGAGCACGACCGTGGTCTTCGGGTTCGCGGCCACCACCGACGTGATCAGCCCATCCTCGTTCGACCCGTTCGGAGGACAGGCCAGGCTGCAGGCGAAGGCGAGGGCATTCTCGGCGTCAAGGGGGCAGTTGAGGGCCATGCAGCCCTTGTCCTGGCCCTCGGAATCGACGTCCCCGACAACCATGATCACCTGGTCGGCCAGCGCTGCGTTCGCCGTTGCGGCGCTGACGCTGCTGCCGTCGTCGAATGTCACGGTCACGCCCGCCCCGAGCCGGTCCTTGATCCCCTGCAGGGCTGTCTTTGCCGCGAACGGGGTGACCTGCCCGGAGCCTCCGCCGGTCACGAAGCGGTCGCCATACGGCCCGATCACCGCGACACGGTGGAGGCTCGCGGGGCTGAGCGGCAGCGCACCGCCCTGGTTCTTGAGCAGCGTGATCGCCGATTCCTCGATACTCAGGGCCACCGCGGCGTCCGCGGGTTTGTTGATCAGGTTGTCGTCGTTCACGGGCTGGACCCGGTCGAACATGCCGAACTGGAACATCGTGCGCAGGATGTTCTGGGTGTGACGGTCGACCTCCGCCTGGGTGACCAGGCCGGCAGTCAGGTTGGCGTTGATGGTGTTCTCGGCGTACCAGTCCGACGGCCATGGCTCGAAGTCCATCCCGGCGGTCATCGACGCGGCCGTGCTGTGCATGGCGGCGTAGTCCGACAGGACATAGCCCGTGAAACCCCATTCCTTTCTCAGGATGTCCGTGAGCAGGTGGGGGTTCTCGCAGTTGTACGGACCGTTGATCTTGTTGTACGAGCACATCACCGAGCCGGCATGGGCCTCCTTAATGGCCGCCTCGAACTGCGGCAGGTAGACCTCGCGGAGGGTGCGCTCGTCCATGACGTCGTTGGTGAAGGACCGGCCTCCAACCAGGGAAATAATCGGTGGGATGCCACCGAGGCCCTCCTGGTTGTTGCCGGCAAAGTGCTTGACGTTGGCCATCACGCCCTGGGCCTGGGCACCGTTGACCCAGTTCACCGTGGTCCGGGTGACAACGTAGGGGTCCTCGCCGTAGGCCTCATACGAACGTCCGCCCTGGGGATTGCGCATGATGTTCACGGTTGGCCCGAAGACCACGGAATTGCCCTTCGCGCGGGTTTCGGCTGCGACAACCGAGCCGTAACTGTAGGCCGCATTGGTGTCGAAAGTCGCCGCGAGGGCCAGTGGGATCGGCATCGCCGTGGCCTGGCCCTGGCGCGGTCCAACCGGGCCATCGGAGTAATAGATCGCGGGGATTCCGACTCGCGGTATCGCGAACGAAGCACCCGTGTGGGACTGCCCGACCGGGCCTCCGGTTGCCGTGTCGCCTCCCAGGAGCCTGACCCGCTCGGCCGGGGTCATCGCCGCCACCAGCAGGGTGGCTCGTTGGTCGGGGCTGAGGGACGTGTTGCACCACGGCCGCACCGCGGGGTCGCCGCAGGGGCCCACCGCCAACACGGCTCGGGTCGCGGGAGGGGTGCCGGCCGCCAAACAGCTGATGGCGGCGGCCGCAAAGAGGGCGCGACAAGCGCGGGCCAGGGAGATCGGTTTCAACGCAGGCGTCCTCCAACAGGCGTGATTGCCAGCGCTATCACCACCGCGAGCGCCGCAAGAGCCATCCAGTACGGCAGTGGCGGAGTGGCCCCGGTGGTGGGCAGCGGCCCCTGCGCAACAGCGGCCGGGGCCGCGGGGCGTGCGCCGATTCCGGACGCGGGCACCATCCTGCCGACAAAGCCGCTGGACTGGATGAAGCCCTGCGAATCCGCGGTGTCCGAGAGCAGCTTGACCATGCCTGTCCACGGCGTCCCATCCGGTCCGAACGTCGCCCCGAGGTAGTCGTTGCGGGGAAGCGTGCCCGACTTCACTGGGAAGTAGAGGGGCTGGGTGGGGTCATTGAGCACCGCGGAGTAGAACACAGGCTTCGCGGCGGCGGCGTCGAATGACTCCGTGAGGTAGCCGTTGAGCCTGGTGGAGTCGGTCGTGTACCCGTAATAGGCGAGCGCCACGTGGCCCGGCTCTCGAGCCACCACCTGGCCGCGCGGGGACCCCGCCGTCACATCCTGGGTGCTGACCATGAACGGCCCGGCCCATGTGTTGCCCTGGTCCCGGGTGACCGCCAGGTACGGCTTGCTGTCCGCCCCAGTCCAGGTGACGTACACGTTGCCTGCCTGGTCAACCGCCATGCCCACACTGGCGGTGAGGGCGCTGGCCAATCCCACCGAGCCGGCCGGCACGACGGCATAGTTCCACGTGCCGCCCTCGTCATGGCTCAGC
Organism: Chloroflexota bacterium; assembly: GCA_034666405.1. GTDB lineage: Bacteria > Chloroflexota > Dormibacteria > DASZGP01 > DASZGP01 > JAXDLW01. The sequence goes on from JAXDLW010000005.1 coordinate 17,409, forward strand.
GCGAGGCGGACCAGGCCCGCGGCATTGACCCCGGTGTTGGCGCAGTTGAGGGCGAGGTAGAGAGTCCCGTCCGGGCCCACCTGCTGTGGCTCCTGGAACTCATCGCAGCCGGGCGCCAGCGCGGCGGGGGCAACCGGCACCCCGGAGTTGGCCCAGGTCGCACCGCCGTCCAGGGACTTGTAGCAAAGGCGCGCGGGGCCGACCACGAAGACCGGCGCGGGGCCGTTGACGCAGAGGTAGAGCACGTTGGGATAACCGCTGGGCTGGGCGCCGCCGGCGGGAGGGGGACCGCCGGCGATCTTTTCGTAGTCGCCGCCGGGGCAACCCACGTTGGCGACCTGCTGCCAGTTGGCCCCGTCCCCGCTCATCGAGAGACTGGAGCAGACCGCATAGGCATACGTCTTGGTCCAGAAGACCTTCGACGTCACAGGGTCGATCCAGAGGTATGCGTCGGCCACGGTGTTGTTCTTAGCCGACTCGGTGTCATCACAGGAGATCGCCTGCCCGAGGTTGGCGCCCGTGCAACCCGGGTTGGCCTGTGGGCCGGGCACCGTGAAGGCCGTCCAGTGCGCCCCGCCGTCCTGGCTGCGTGCCAGCGCGTGCTCCCAGTTCGCTCCGGAGAACCAGGCCGTGCCGGCGCTGGTGACGCCAAGCGTGGTCTCGCCTGTGTAGAAGCCGGTCTCCGTGGCGCAGGGGACGAGTTGCAGCTGGCCGGCGACCGGCTTGCCGTCGCCTCCGTGCGCCACGGCCGGCCGCGAGGGCGAGCAGCCCACCGGGGGTGGGGTCAACGCGATGTCGGCTGCCGTCACGCGTGCAGCGAATCCCCCCGTGGCGAGACCGCTCCCCACCACCAGGAGCAGCCCCGCTGCGCTGTGCAATGCCCGCATACCGACGCCTCCGCAGATCCCAACCGCGAGGTCCCCGGGCGAATGTTACCGGCGACCTCGCCGGCCGACCGATCCCGCAGTCGCAAAAGGACTATTACTTGCATACACATTCCGATGGACATACGCCGGCGCCCACGGCACCGGCCAGGGAGGTTTGCCGGTGATCACCGCAACCATGGTCGTAGCCACGATTCCCGTCACGGACCTGGAGCGCGCAAAGGACTTCTATGGCAGCACGATCGGACTGACCATGCTCTGGGAGACCCCGGTCTCGGTTCGGTTCCGGTGCGGCGCCGTCAGCGAGATCTCCTGCTTCAAGCGACCCCCCGTCGCGACCGAGCACACCCTGGCGCATTTCGAGGTGGACGACATCGAAGCCGTGGTCCAGGAGCTCGCGACCAAGGGCGTGGAGTTCCTCGACTACGCCGAGGGACCCCTGACCACCACCGGTCATATTGCCCAACTTGGCCCCGCTCGCGGAGCATGGTTCCGCGATCCGGACGGCAACACCCTCGGGATCCGGCAGGGGTGACGCCTGTCGGCTAGATGTTGACCCGGGCCAGGTAGCCGGCGTCGCCCCGTTCGCCGGCGACGTTGGCAGGTTGAAGGAGCTCATCCAGGCGCGCCAGGGTGCCGGCGTCCAGCTCGACGTCGGCCGCGGCCGCGTTGAGCTCGAGATTGGAGGCCTTCCGGGTCCCGGGGATCGGGACTACGTTGGGTCCCTGGTGGAGCAGCCACGCGAGGGCCAGTTGGGCGACGCTCAGACCGCGTGATGCGGCGAGCTCACCCAGGGCCTGGACGGTTCCGGAGTTGCGCTCGAGGTTGTCGCCCTGGAAGCGAGGAACGCTGCGTCGCCAGTCCCCCTCGGGCAGGTCGGTCTCGGCATGAATGGCACCACCCAGGAGTCCGCGGCCCAGGGGGCTGTAGGCGACGAACCCGATCCCCAGGTCACGCAACATAGGCATGATCGCCGCCTCGGGGTCGCGCGAGAACATCGAGTACTCGGTCTGCACCGCGGCCAGGGGATGCACCTCATGGCCACGTGCGATCGTGTCGGGGGCAGCCTCGGATAGCCCGATGTGCCGGACCTTGCCCTCCTGCACGAGTTCGGCCATGGCGCCGACCGTCACCTCGATCGGGGTGGAGGGGTCGACGCGGTGCAGGTAGTAGAGGTCGACGTGGTCGGTGTTGAGGTTCTTGAGGCTGCGATCGATGGCCTGGTGAACATATTCGGGGCGGCCCAGGCCCTCGCGCCCGCCGGCGCCGAACTTGGTCGCGATCGTCACCTCATCGCGCCGGCCCGCGACCGCCTCGCCCACCAGCCTTTCCGAGTGGCCCATTCCATAGACATCGGCGGTGTCGATGAACGTGACGCCCAGGTCCAGCGCCCGGCGCAGGGTCGCCAGCGATTCGCTGTCGCTGGTTTCGCCGTATATACCCGGCGCGATGACCATCGCTCCGAAACCCACCGCGGACACCGTCAGTCCGTCACCCAGCGTTCTTGTTGGAACCATCTGAAGTCAGGTTACTTGACGACGGCGTCATTGCGGTCAGGCCCCGACAGGCAACGCCACCCTGACCGAGGTCCCGCGCCCGGGCGCCGACGCGATCTCGATCGTCCCGCCCAGCGCGTCAATCCGATCCACCATGTTGGTCAGGCCCGCGCCGCGCGCGGCGACCGCGGCGTCGAAGCCCCGGCCGTCGTCGTCGACGGCGAACCGCAACTCGCCGTCACTCTCCGTGATGCGCACGGAGGCTTGGGTGGCGCGGGCGTACTTCTGCACGTTCTGGAGCGCCTCCAGCACGCAGAAGTAGGCGGCGCTCTCGATCTCCTCTGAGTAGCGCCCCGCACCCTCGGTCTCAACCGAGACAGGCAGAACGGCGCGGCGCGCCTGGGCCTGGAGGGCGGCCTGCAGACCCTGCTCCGCCAACAGCGGCGGGTAGATCCCGCGGGCGAGGTCCCTCACGTTCGCCAGCGTGGCATCGGCGTCGTCCTTCAGTGCGGCAATCGCCAGTTTCGTCCGGTCCGGGTCCTGGCGTGCCATGTTCCTGGCAAGTCCGATCTTGATCTTCATAGCCACGAGGTACTGCTGGGCACCGTCGTGAAGGTCGCGCTCGAGCCGGCGGCGCTCCTGGTCCTGCGCCGCGACCAGCCGCTGGCGCGAGCGCCGCAGGTCCTCCAGGCGGCCCTTGAGGTCGGCCGCCAAGCCGACATTGCGGAGGACCAGGCCGGCCTGGTGCGCGAGGTCCTCCATGAGCTTGCGCTCGATCGGCGTCAGGGTCTCGCCCCGCCGCTTGCTCGCTGTCAGTGCCCCCAGCAGGCGGCCATGGTGGGTCACCGCAACGGCCACGCCGGCCGCATCGAGGTCGGGAAGGCCTTCGCCAGGCACGGTCAAGGGCTCGACCGGGTCGGGACTCTCCGGCCAGGTTGCCGCCTGCGCGAGGAGCGAACCGCGGCGGAGCCAGACCCCCGCGGACTCCGCGCCGGTGCCTTCGCACAGGACTCGGGCCATCCGCGTCACGACCTCGTCAGTCGCATACGACTCCGCCACCCGCTGTGAGAACTCGGACAACACCTCATACGGGGTGGCGCGCCGCCCGTAGACCAGGCGGTTCGCCAGGCGCGTGACCCGCTCGCGCACAGGCTGGAACCCGACCGCGACTATCGCCGTGGCGACGATAGACAGGACCAGGTTCGGGCGACCACCGCTCCCCACCAGGCTGCCGACACCCACCACGATCCCGACGTAGATGGCTGTGATGAACAGCGCCAGTGTGCCGTAGACCAGGGCGCGACTGATGACAACGTCGATGTCGTACAGGCGGTACCGCAGGACCGCGACGACGATCGCTATTGGCAGCGCCACCAACGACAGGGTCAGCAGCGTGTCAGAAATGACCCCGGTGACACCGAACAGGGACAGCGCCACCCCGACTATCGCAAACACGACTGCGGCGACGAACCACTTCAATTGCTGCCGCAGCTCCCGACCGGCGCGGCGGTAGCGAATGACCAATGACGTCGCCGCGGAGACGATGAGGCCGAGGGTCATGGCGCTGGAAACGGGGCCGTCCAGCCATCCAATGAGGGTCGGTTGGGTGCTGTTGCCCCCACCGGCGATATTCGGGTCAAGAAACGAGGTGACGGCGTTGAAGGTCATTGAGAACAGCGCCAGCCAGACCACCGGGCGCCAACGCCGCGAGAGGAGGTGTCCGTCCGGGAAAACCAGCGGCACCAGGACCAGCAGCAACGGGAAACTGGTGCACCAGCCAATGATCGACAGCAATCCCATTGGGATGGCAAACGCGGCCGGCACGTCGTGAAGAGCAGTGAAACGCTGGACATATTCCGATCCCGCCGCGAGGAAACTGAAGGCGAGGACACTGAGGCCCAGCAACCAGCCAACCGGGTTCCCCGGCACCTTGATCGCCAGCAGCAAGGGGACTGCCAGCATGGCGCTGAGGGGGATGGCGAGCAGTATCGACCCGCGGTTCAGGCCGGGAGTGTCAACGAGCGAGGCCGGCAGAGTACCGAGGACCACCAGGTGGATGACCATGAGCGCGGCGCCAACGCACGCGATCATCAGTGCTGCCGGCACCGCCCACGCGGGGCGGGGGGTTGCTTCGACGTTCATACCGGGACCGGGATCTCCGCGCTGATCGTCGTGCCCGTGCCCGGTGTCGAGTCGATGGACAGCCGGCCATCAAGGGCATCGATGCGGTCGGCGATGTTCTGCAGGCCCGCGCCGCGTTGGGCGGTCTCGGGGGCGAAGCCCACCCCGTTGTCCGCAACCTGGAAGCGCAGGCGTCCCCCGGCGTCGGCAAGGGTGACGGTGGCCGCGGAGGCGCCGGCGTACTTCTGGACATTCTGCAGCGCCTCCAGGGTGCAGAAGTAAACCGCGGCCTCCACGTCGTCGGTGTAACGCGCAAGGCCGCTCGCCACCACCTGCACGGGCAGCGTTGCCTTGCGCGCCTGTGACTCCAGGGCAGCGGCGAGGCCCCGCTCAGCCAGCAGCGGGGGATAGATGCCGCGAGCCAGGTCGCGCAGCGTCGCGAGCGCCTCATCCGCTTCTGACGCGAGCTCGTCGAGGGTTGTCTCGGTGCGAACCGGGTCCTTGCTCGCCAGCATCTCGGCCAGGCCGAGCTTCACCTTGAGCGCCACGAGGTGCTGCTGGGCGCCGTCGTGCAGGTTGCGCTCGAGCCGCCGGCGTTCGGCGTCCTGGGCAGTCACCAGTCGCTTGCGGGACTCCCGCAGGTCGTGCAACCTGGCCTGGAGGTCGGCGGTCAGCCCCACGTTCTTCATCACCAGGCCCGCCTGGTGCGCCAGGTCGTCGAGGAGCTTCTGCTCGACGGGGCTGAGCGACTCGCTACGGCGCTTGGTGATCGTCAAGGCGCCCAGCAGTTCACCCTGGTGGCGCACCGGGACCGCGCGGTCGCCGTCAGGAAGTGCCGGGAGGATCTGCCCCGTGACCATGACGGGCCCGGCAACGCCGTCGCCTGTCGGGAACGCCGCCACCCGGCGCAGGGTGTTACCACCGCGCAGCCAGACGGCGGCGTGCTCCGCCCCGGTGCCCTCTGCCAGCACCTGCGCCATCCGCGCCAGGACCTCCTCCGCGGCGTACGACTCGGCAACCCGCTGGGAGAACTCCGACAGCACCTCATAGGGCGTGGCGCGCCGCCCGTAGACCAGCCGGTTGGCGAGGCGCGTGACGCGTTCGCGGACAGGCTGGAACCCCACCGCCACGACTGCGGTGGCGACGATCGAAAGCACCAGGTTGGGGCGGTCGCCCTGCCCGACCAGGGACCCGATGCCCACGACGATACCGACGTAGATCACGGTGATGAAGACCGCCAACGTGCCGTAGACGAGGGCTCGGCTGATCACAACGTCGATGTCGTACAGCCGGTATTTCAGGACCGCGATGCCGATCGTGAAGGGGAGGGCGGAGAAGGCCAGGGCGCCGATGATCGTGCCCAGGGTCGACCAGTTGGACTGCGGCGAGGGGGGTGACACCACGCCGGCCAGGATCAGCCCGACGACCAGGGTCGCGAGACCGCCGTAGAACCATTTGAGCTGGTGGCGCACGTCGCCGTCGGAGCGGCGATAGCGGTAGATTCCGGAACCTAGGGCGAGGGCCGCCCCGACGTAGGTGAAGACGGTGTCGGCGGCGTTGATCGTCGATGCAAGCGGGTGGATGGCGGGGACGCCGAAGGGGTTGACCAGGTACCGGTTGCCGTCCCCCAGTGCGGTCGGGTCGAGGACGCTGATCAAGAACCCGATGACCGAGGAGACAACCGAGGCGATTACCAGGATTCGCCAGCGGGCCGACGGCAGCCGTCCGTCGGGGAAGACCAACGGGAGGATGACGAGCTCGAGCGAGGCCACGCCATATGCCAGGCCTGATGAAACCAGGATGGGCGCGGCCCATTCGCGCGGCAGGTCGTGCGCGTAGATGACCCTGTAGACATACTCCGGGCCCGGCTGACCAACGGCCAGCAGCACGCCGCAGACCAGGACCAACCAGCCGACGCGGTTGCCCGGCTGGCGGATGAGGATCAGTGCCCCGATCCCGCCCATCGCGATGAACGGGACGTCCAGCAGGATGTTCGCCTGCTCGGCGTCGGCCCTGGGAATCGACGCCGGCATCGTCAGGCTCAGAGCTGTGAACCCGGCGACTGCGACCGCGAGCACGAGCAGGCTCGCGGCGATCCCGAGCAGGGCAAACATGGAGGTCTCCGTTCTGGCGGGCGCTTGGGCGGCGATCACTCCTGACCTCATCATGTCGGGCCTTCGCGGGGTAGTCTGCGCCGCTCCTGGCCGCGGGCCAAGGATGCCCCCGCGTCCACCTGGGTGGTGCCAGCACCCCAGGGACGCGATGAGATAACTTGGGTGGTATCAGCTACGTCAGGAGGTGTGCATGAGCTCGGTCAGGGTCCTGGTGGGTACGCGCAAGGGCGCCTTCGTGTTGACATCGGACGCCGCGCGCTCGAAGTGGGACGTCCGCGGGCCGCTCTTCGGCGGCTGGGAGGTCTACCACCTGAAGGGCTCCCCCGTGGATCCGATGCGGCTCTACGCCTCGCAGTCGACGGGCTGGTTCGGCCAGCTGATCCAGCGTTCGAACGACGGCGGAGAGACGTGGGAGGCAGCGGGCAACGGGTTCGCGTACGACGGCGTGCCCGGCACCCACCAGTGGTACGACGGAACGCCTCACCCCTGGGAGTTCGCGCGGGTGTGGCACCTCGAACCTTCGCTTCACGACCCCGACACGGTCTACGCGGGGGTTGAGGACGCGGCCCTGTTCCGTACCACCGATGGCGGCCAGACCTGGAATGAGCTGTCGGGCCTCCGCCGCCAGGACAGCGGCGCATCCTGGGCCCCGGGAGCGGGTGGCCTCTGCCTGCACACGATCGTCCAGGACCCCAGCAACCCGCAGCGCATCTTCGTGGCGATCTCCGCGGCGGGCGTCTTTCGCACCGACGACGGCGGGGAATCATGGAAGCCCATCAACCATGGTCTGCACTCGGAGGGGATCCCCGATCCCAACGCCGAGGTCGGGCACTGCGTCCACCGGATCGCGATGCACCCGTCGCGCCCCAGCACCCTCTTCATGCAGAAGCACTGGGATGTGATGCGCACCGACGACGGAGGTGATTCCTGGCGCGAGATCAGCGGAAACCTGCCGACAGATTTCGGTTTCGCGATCGACGTCCACGCGCACGAGCCCGAGACCATATATGTGGTGCCGATCAAGAGTGATTCCGAGCATTACCCGCCCGACGGCAAGCTGCGCGTCTACCGCAGCCGCACCGGGGGCGAGGAGTGGGAGGCGCTGACCAGGGGCCTGCCCCAGGAGAACTGCTACCTCAACGTGCTGCGCGACGCCATGTCGGTCGACACCCTCGACCCGTGCGGGCTGTATTTCGGTACCAGCGGCGGGCAGGTGTATGCGTCGGCCGATGCCGGCGACAGCTGGGAGCCCATCGTCCGCGACCTGCCCGCGGTCCTGTCGGTCGAGGCACAGGTGCTGTCGTGATCCGAGTGGTGCTGCCCTCACCGCTGCGCACCCTTGCGCGGGTGCAGGGGGAGGTCGAGGTCGAGGTGCCCGGCCAGGTGACGTTGGGCGCGGTCCTGGATGCGATCGAGGCCGGTTACCCGATGCTGCGAGGCACGATGCGCGACCAGGCGACCCACACCCGACGACCCTTCATCCGCTTCTATGCCGGCGAGGAGGACCTGTCGCACGATCCTCCCGAAAGCCCGCTGCCCGGGCCGGTGGCGGCGGGGTCCGAGCCGCTCCTGGTCGTCGGGGCGATGTCAGGGGGCTAGGTCACCAATCGGCGAGCCGGCGGAAACCGGCTCAGGCAGCCGCCTCGAGGAACAGCTCGCCGCCATCCTCGTCGCGCTCGATGACGACGGCAGTCAACCCCGCATCACCGGCGACCGCGGCCGCCAGGGTGCCCTGGCCGACGCCGATCTCGAGGAGGATGCGACCCCCCGGCCGGAGCCAGCGCGTGGCTTCACGGAGGGCCCGCCTGACACCGGTGAGGCCGTCCGCACCACCGTCGAAGGCCACGACCGGCTCGTTGACGACGTGGTCCCGGGGCAGGTCCTCCAACTCTGCGCGAGGCACGTAGGGCAGAGACCCGGCCACCACGTCGACCCTTCGGTGCAGCTCGGCCGGCAGCGCCCCGTACAGGTCCCCGCAGAGCACGGTGATGCTGTCCACGCCGGCACAGTTGCGGGCCGCCCACTCGACCGCCCGGGGATCGACCTCGATGGCCCAGATGGTCGCGGCGGGCGCGAGCGCGTGGATGCCCAGGGCGATGGCTCCCGAGCCGGCGCCCAGGTCGACCGCGATCCCGCTGCCGGTGGCGTTCAGCAGTTCGGCCGCCCGGCCGACGAGTCGCTCGCTCCAGCGCCGCGGGATGAAAACCCCCGGGCCAACCGCGACGCGGAGCCCGCTGAAGCCCGCCCAGCCCAGGATGTACTCCGCCGGCTCCCCGGCGCGGCGGCGCTCCACGTAGTCCCGCACCAGGGCGATGGCTTCGTCGGCTGCCGGCGACATCTGACGGGCGCGCAGGCTCCCCGTGACCAGTTCCGCCTCGTCTTCCGCGTACACGCAGCCCGCGAGCCGCAGCTCCTCGACCAGGTCCTGGTCGGGCCCGGCGGCGGCGCCAGCCCCTTGATCCGGCACCCCCGCTAGGTTTTCTTCGCGCGGCTCGGCGCAACCCGCGGCGGTTCGCCCGGCATCTTCGGGTACACCGGCGGCCAGGGTGCGTCGAGAAGCCCGGCGGCGGTGTCCCGCCGGTGCATCTCGAGCAGGGGATCCAGGGACTGCGGGTCCGCCTCCATCGCCTCCCACGGATCGCCCGCCGCCGCCACCCGCGGAGGCACCGTGGCGATCGTGAGGGTGTCGGGGACCACGCCGTCGAGCTCCGCCCAGCGGAATGGGGTGGACACCTGGGCGCCCGGTCGGGCTCGGACACACCAGGCTCCGAAAATCGTCTTGTGGGGGGCGTTCTGGTTGAAGTCGATGAAGACGCGGGTACCGCGCTCCTCCTTCCACCAGGCGGCGGTCACCAGGTCCGGCCGGCGACGCTCGAGCTCGCGCGCGACGGCCACGGCCGCCGAGCGCACCTCGATTGACGTCCACCTGGACTGCAGCCGGATGTACACGTGGATGCCGCGGTTGCCCGTGGTCTTGGGCAGCCCGACGACCCCCACCTCGCCCAGCAGCGCCCGGACCTCCCGAGCCGCCTCCTGGACCATCGGGAAGGTGACGCCGGGACCGGGGTCCAGGTCGATCCGCAACTCGTCGGCGTGGTCCGGGTCGGCGGCGTGCGCCGGCCAGACATGGAACCCCAGGCAACCCTGGTTGACCGCCCAGAGGACATGGGCCAGGTCCGCGACAACCAGGGCGCGGGACGTCGTGCCGTTCGGGGTGCTGACGATGCTGGTCTGGAGCCACTCGGGGGCGGTATCCGGGACTCGCTTCTGGAAGAACGAGGGGCCGCCGGCACCATTGGGAAACCGTTGCATCAGCACCGGCCTGCCGCCCAGGGCGCGGAGCAGGGGCTCCTCAACCGCCTGGTAGTACCGGACCAGGTCCAGCTTGGTGGCCTTGATCCCGGGGAAGAAAACCTTGGTCGGGCTGGTGATGGGCACCTCGCGCCCGGCGGCTTCCACCATCACCGCGTCGTCCATGGGCACCGACCTTACTAGCGCCGCCGTCGTTTCGCGGGGGCCAGCCAGTCGCGGAGCGCATCAGCCACCGCGGGGTGATCCAGCAGCTGGAAGTGTGAGAGCCCAGCCAGCTCGCGACGATCGATGTCCTCGATCTTCAGGACGGCGCCGTTGCGCCCCCGTCCGCCGGCGCTGTCCGGCGTCACGAGGAGGTCGCCGAACGTGCGACTCAAGGGGTCGTTGCGGCTGCCGCCGAGGGTGGCCCCGATGACATGGTGGCGCACCTCGGTCAGGCTTCCACCCTCAGACGCATACCCGGACTCGAGGTCGCGGATCCCGGCGCTGCGGACATCCAGCACCTCGGCGAGGGCGGCGGTCTCGGGCAGCCGGCGCAGGGCCCGCGACAGGACCGCGACCCCGCGAGCCAGCGGCGCCCCGTCGTGCGGGGTCCCGAGGTAGACGTTGTGGCGGAGAAGCCCCGGCCAGCGCATTCCGCGGGCCACCCCGACGTCCGTCGCGGCGCGCATCACGAGGCCGCCCATGGAGTGCCCGACCAGGGCGAGCTCGGTGACGCGGTCGGGCCACGCTGCGACCAGGTCCTGCAACAGCTGCGCCAGCAGCTCACCGTTGTCTGGCACCGGCAGGCCGCTGTTATAGCGGACGAACACGGGCGCCATCGCGAGGTCGCGGCGAAGCCTGTCGCCGTACGTGCCGGGGGTGTCGTCGTCCTCAGCCGGGCGACCCCAGGAATCCTCGGTCTCGCACAGGCCGTGGAGGAACACCGCCAGCCGTCGACCACCGGCGGGGAATTTCTCGTGCAGAGCGACCGTCTCGAGGGGCACGTCCTCGCCACCGCTGCGGACGCCCATGGTGATGGCGAGTTCCGGGTGGCGGCGAGCGAGGTGGTCTCCCCAGAGGCCGTTCACCGCACCGAGGACCGCATTCGCCTCGGGACCGGCAAGCAGTTTGCTCGTCGCGGCGGGCGTCATGGCGGCCAGCAGCCCGGCTCCCCGTCCGCCCATCCTCATCGCCCCGGCAATCGACCCGTAGACCGCATTGGCCACGGAATCGTGGACCAGGCGCACCGGCGTCGCGGCCCGGCCCACGCCCCTGAACCACCGCCCGGCCACGCCCATGTGCGCGGTTCGGATCCAGCTCACCGCCGCCGCGCCGCCGTCACCGCCGGCTGCCCCGATGGCGCGAACCAGCGGGCGCCCGGAACGACGAGGAGGGCGGTCGACGGTCAGTTCAGGAGCGGCGCCGCCGCAGGAATGCCAGCGGCGCCCCGGCGGCGACGATCACCAGGCCCACGACCAGCAGGGTTGGGAGGTCATCCCCGGCCTTTGCCGGCGCCCCGGCCTTGGGCAGCGCGGGCGTCGGCGTCGCCACGGCCGCGAGGACGAACTCGTAGGCGCCGACGTCGCAGGTCGTCTGCTGAGGGCGGGTGACGCCGCGCTCGTCAATTGCCGGGCAGTTCGCGTTGTCGGCGGTGTTGATGGCGATGCTGCCGCTCGGCAGCGCCCGGGTCAGGGTCGGGCTGTCGGCTGTGGGGGCGCCGTCCCGCGGCCCCCCGTTGTCCGCGAGTACGCCGAGGTTGGGGTTGTACTGCGAGCCCTGGCGGTCGGCGGTGCCGGTGAGACCGCAGGAGTTGTCGTTCGCCAGGTTGTAACCATTGCTCACCACCGTGGCGCCCTGGGTGTACGCGCAGTTGGCCGTCAGCCCACCGCGCGCCGTGTTCCCGTGCACGATCGTGTTGTGGTAGGCCAGGTGGTCCTGATTGCGGCCCAGGAACACCCCGCCCGCGGTCCCGCCCGGCGAGGTGTTGAAGCTGATCGTGTCGTTATTCAGCGTCAGGTGCGCCAGCGGTCCGCCCACGGCGACGCCGCCGCCGTCCTCCGGGATGCCGATGCCGTCCTGGGCCGGGGTGGGAATGCTGTTGTCCGTGATGGTGGAGTTGGTGACCGTGGTCGCGCCGTCGAACAGGTAGAAGCCGCCGCCCTGGGCGAAGGCGCTGTTGTGGGAGAGCGTCAGGCGGTCATACGACACGGTGGTCTGATCGTTCTGACAGGAGTCCTCGTAAATCGCTCCGCCGGACATCCGGAGGGCGTTGTTGTTGGTCGCGGTTATGTCGGTGAATCGGATCGTGTTGCCGGTGCAGATGCTGTTGTAGATCGCCCCTCCGCCGGTGTCCCGCTGCTGGGTGAAACCGTTGGCCCGGTTGTTATCGAGCAGCAACCCGGAGAAGGTGTCGGTGCCCGAGTTCGCCGACGTCTCGTGGTAGATGCCGCCACCGTCGCCTTCGGCGTAGTTGTTGGTGAACGTCGAGCTGCGCACGCTGGTATGGCCGCTGCCGACAGTGGCGAGGCCGCCCCCGTTGCCGACAGCGGATACGTTGTCGTCGCGGGCCGTCCGGTTGTCATCGAAGATGACCCGGGAGACGACCAGCGTGGCGCCGTCATTGAGGACCCCCCCGCCGTCGCTTTCACCTTCACCGACCGCGGGCGGGCGGCCACCGCTCACCTTCAGGTCGGACAGGATCAGGGTGCCGTCAGGCTCGACTTCGAGGACACGGTCGTCGATGGTGCCGGCGTGGATGGTGGTCAGCCCCGCGCCTGCGCCCTGGATCGTGACGGTCGAGCTCACCTCGAGGTCGCCGCTGACGCCGGTGTCGGATCCGTTCCGGGCGATGGTGAGGTTGTAGGTCCCGGCGTCAAGCTGGATCGTCGTGTCGCCCTGGCCGTTGGCGCGCAGGACCGCTGCGCGCAGGGTGCAGGGGTCGGTGTGAGCGGGCGCGCAATCCGCCGGCGTGACGTCGGTGAACACGGTCGGGTGGATTGTCTCGGCGCCCATCGCCGTCTGAACCATGGACATCATCAGCACCACACCGGCGAATGGCAGCATGGCGGTCACGGCGCGCAGGGTTCGTCTCGGCATCGGGCAACCTCCAAACCTCGGAGCGACGCTGCGGTCGCCGGGCCAATACTATGAACCGCGCCCGTCGGAGCCACCGGCGGCCGGAGCCGCCGGTAGCCGGAGTGTCCTCCCTCCGGCGGGTAAGGCCCGATGTTCGGCTTCGGCGTTTGCAGCATTGCTGCAGCCGCGGATCGGTCAGGTATCCAGGCGGAACACCAGCGAGTAGCCGCGGCCGGGCTTGTTCAGGAGGCTCGCCGGGATCTCCAGTTGGGCGAGGACCTTGCGTACCCGCCGGACGTAGTTGCGCACCTCCTCAGGAAAGAGTGCCGCGTCCCCCCACGCATGTCCCATGATCTGGGCGGTCGAGAAGTAGCGGTGCGGATGATCCAGCAGGAACTGGAGCAGCTGGAACTCCCGGCCGGTGAGGGCGGCCTCGCGACCCTGATGACGGATCACCCGCCCATCCGGGTCGAGCCAGAGTCCCTGGAGCGCCCAGACCCGCTGGTACCAGAGGTCCAGGCGAGCCTGGTACCCGGCCATCTGGTTCTCGATGATCACCAGGTCCTGCGAGGCCGCCTTCTGGGCGATGGGGGGAAGCTTCTCGAGGTCCCGCCTGACCCGGTCGAGCAGGCCGACCTTGAACCGGAGGAGGTCGGCGTAGATGCTCATCCAGTGGCGCGCGTCCTCCCAGTGGGCGGTCGCAAGGTCCTCGCCGTCCAGCGGAGCGGGCAACTGAAAGGTCACATGAGCAGTGTAGGGCGCTTGTTGTTGCTGAATTTGTTATGCGGTACCCGCCACGGTCGGCAAATGACAAATCGCCATCGCGTCGCTTCGATCGCCGCCCTCTTCACCGCCGTGGCCACGGCCGCCTGGCCCGTTGCCACCATGGCGGCAACACAGCCACGCCTGGGGACGGCGTTGAACTTCGCGGTCCTGGCGGGACAGACCATCACCAATACCAATCCCACTGTCATCAACGGCCAACTCGGCCTCTTCCCGGGCTCATCGGTGACCGGCTTCCCGCCCGGCGTCTCGGGGGTTCAGCACATCACTGACTCCACCGCGTCGCTGGCCAAGGATGACCTGGTGACGGCGTACACCGACGCCGCCAACGCCCCGACCACCTCGGACATGACCGGCCAGAACCTGGCGGGCAAGAACCTGACCCCGGGTGTCTACGCGTTCAGCGACGCCGCCTACCTCAATGGTCCGCTGACCCTCAGCGGCAAGGGCGTCTACATCTTCAAGATCACCAGCGCGCTGATCACCGGCAGCAGCGACGGCGCGACTGTTCTCCTCGCCAACGGGGCGCAGGCCTGTGCTGTTTACTGGCAGGTCGGCAGCTCCGCGACGATCGGCTCCGCCACCCATTTCCAGGGAAACATCATGGCCCTGAGCAGTATCACCATGGTGAGTGGGGCGACCCTTATCGGGCGTGCCCTGGCGCGCAATGCGTCGCTCACGCTGGACAACAACACGATCACACCGCCCTCGGGGTCCTGCGATACGACCGGCGGCAGTTCGACCGGGACCACGGGGACAACCACATCGACCGCCACACCATCGTTGCCCTCCGCCGGTGGTGGTCCGCCGCGGCAGCCCGGGACCCCTTGGGTGCCTATGGCGATCCTGGCCGCGGTCGGCGGCATCGGGGTGGGGCTCAGGTTGCGAGCCCGCCATCACCTGGCCGCACCCGTCGCCCGGCAGGCTCCCCGCACCTAGATCCAGGCAGCCAGGGGTCAACCGACCGGTTGCTGAAGTTCCCGGACCCTGAGGCCCCAGTACTCATGGCGCTGGCGGAATCGCTCCACCTGGGACGCGATGACGGGCACGTTGGTCAGCAGCACCTCGCGGCGTACACGGGGTGACTCGGCCGCCATCAACTCCTGCACCCGGGCCATGACCTTCTCCTCCATGGCCAGGATCTCGCTGTAGACCCGCTGCCAGAAGACCGCCTGCTCGAGCGAGGCGGTTCCCAGGTCGGCCTCGCCGTCCATCAGCTGTTCGGTGTCCCCGCCGCGACTCGCGGCAACCATCTCCGGTCGGACGGCCGGGCCGTCGGTGGTGATGTCCATCTGCCCATTGATGCGGTATGCGGCGTAACAACGTCAGCAACACCGAGCAGGCGTGGTGCGGCCGCGCTACGCGTCCACCATCAGGCCCTGGAGCGGCCCCATGAGTAACCCGGCTCGCCGGGACAGCCCGGGGAGCATGGTGAGGCGGCGGGTCGGCGGCTCCCCTCGCCTGGTTCGGTCGAGCTGTTCACGGGCCATGGGCTTCCAGAGGCGGTCGATCACTTCGGTCGGGTCGCCCGCCACCTGGTCTCGGTTCACCTCGAGATGCTCCGCCCAGAGGCGCTCGCGGGTATCGCGGGCGACGCCGGGATCGCAGCTGACGATATTGACCTCGCTGTCGTTGAACAGCGAGTGCTCGTTGAGGTTGGCCGAGCCGATGGTGATCCAGCGGTCGTCAACGATGCCGATCTTGGCGTGGACATACACGGGGTTGCCGGCGCCGCCGTTGGGCGAGACCAGGGTGCAGGCCAGCAGCCGGTGCCCGCCGCCGTCCGCCTGGATCAGGGTTCCCAGCTGTCCCCGGGTGTCATCCGCGCCACTGTTGGCCTTCGCAGGGAGCAGGACGACGAGTCGGAAGGCGTCCGTGGGTGGATCCCGGAGCTTGGCGCGCAGGGCTTCGAGCACCTCGGGCGACCAGAGGAATTGGTTTTCGAGGTAGATGCACCGACGAGCGGATCGGATTGCACGGAGGTATGACTCCAGGATTCGGAACTCGCCCCTGCGGACATCCTGGTACATCCCGTCGGGGAGGGTCCGCACCACCTGGACCTCGACCTTCCCGGCGGCCTCGGGGACGACTGTCGCGGGGAGAACCTCGCCGGTGGTGGCCTGCCAGCGCAGCCGGAAATGTTCCGCGACATCCCGCGCCGCCGGGCCCTCCACGCGGGCCGCGGCGTCATGCCACCCGACGCCGTCGCGGGCCGGGTGATCCGAGGTGTCCAGGCGATTGCCGCCGAAATCGGTGATGTCGATGCCGCCGACAAAGGCCACCCGATCGTCGATGACCATGGTCTTGTCGTGGTGACAATGCATTGGTCGTTCCCGCGAATCGAGCGCGCACCTGATGGCGCCCCCGTCCGCGAACCTCGCCAGCACCTTGCGCATGTCTCCCCGCGACGGGCGGAAGATTGGCGCCGGCGCGCCGGCCCAGAGCAAGACCCTGACCGGCACCCGCCGCCCGGCTTCGGCCAGCACCTCGTGGAGCAGGCTGGGCGGATCTTCCTTGTCAAGGGGGAACCCCGGGTTGGCGTGCCAGCCGGTGATGTTGATGCTGGACCGAGCGGCCTTGATCGCCGTCAGCATCGATGCGAACGCCTCCGCGCCGTCGACCAGGATCTCCACGGTATTGCCGGGCCTGGGCGGCGTGTCACCATCGGCCCAGGGTCCATCGCCGGGCGGGTTCAGCGCCCCCATCCAGCCCACCCGCGACAGCCGGCGCCGGTGCACGGCGATCGTGGCGCGCTCGATGGCGCCCCCGAGGGCGCCGTCGACCCGGCCCAGGACCTCCGACGGCTGCACATCCAGATCATGAACGACTGGCGATTTGATCGGGTACGGTTGCCCCCATGAACCTAAAGCCCTCGCTGAACTGGCTGCTGGTGTTCATCCCGGTGTCGATCTTTGGAGAGGTGGCGCGGATCGAGGTCCTGGCGTTCGTGGGCGCCTCGCTGGCGATCATCCCGCTGTCCGGGTTGATCGGCGAGGCCACCGAGGAGCTCGCGTACCACGTCGGCCCCCGCCTGGGTGGGCTGCTGAACGCGACTTTCGGCAACCTCACCGAGCTGATCGTGGCGTCGCTCCTGGTCCTGGACAACCAGTTCGACGTGGCCAAGGCGTCGCTGACCGGCTCGATCATCGGCAACCTCCTGCTGGTGCTCGGCCTGGCATTCGTGGTGGGCGGGGTGGGCCGTTCGGAGCAGCGGTTCAGCGCGCGGTCTGCCGCGGTGCACTCAGCGTCGCTGGTGTTGGCGGTGGTCGCGCTCCTGATGCCCGCGATCCTCCGCCTCACGTCCCCCCATGTCAGCGACCAGCACATCGAGGTCCTCAGCGCCCTGGTGGCCGGGGTCCTGGTGATCTCCTATGTCGCCACGATCGCGTTCACGCAGGTCACGCATACCCACCTGTTCGGCGGCCACGAGGCGTCCGGCGAGCCCAGTTGGACCCGACGCCGGGCGATCATCGTGCTCCTGGCCGCGGCGATCGCGGTGGGGGTTGAATCGGAGTTCCTGGTGTCCTCCCTCCAGCCCGCGCTGGGTGCCCTGCACCTGCCGACCCTGTTCGTCGGACTGATCGTCATCCCGATAATCGGCAACGCGGCCGAACACTCCTCGGCGGTCATCTTCGCCGTTCGCAACCGCATGAACATCACTCTAGAGATCGCCATCGGTTCATCCAGCCAGGTCGCCCTGTTCGTGGCCCCGGCGGTGATCTTCATCAGCCTGGTGCTGGGCCACCCGATGAATTTTGTCTTCACGGCCTTCGAGATCGTCACCGTCGCCCTCGCCACGCTGATCGTGACGGTGGTCTGCGCCGACGGCCGCTCCAACTGGCTGGAGGGTGCCCAGCTTCTCGGGACCTACGTGATCATCGCCGCGGCCGCCTTCTTCGTGAGCGGCTAGCGGCTGACCGCGTTCTCAGCCCTCTCTCAGCGTCTTCTGGGAGAGTGACTGGGATGGCGGGCCGCGCCGCGACATACTTGATGCGGCCACATCGTCGGTTCAGGGAGAGCGACAGGCTGGGAATCAATCGACGCGAACTGAAGACACGCCTCATGCGGATCCGCGCGTCGCGCCCGGCGCGGGTCGTCATCGCACTGGTGCTGGCATCCATCTCCGCGGGCGCCGCGTCGAGCTGGTCGTTCGGCCGCGCGCTCACCCAGTCCGCGCGCGCAGCCGCCGCGCCCCAGGTCGGGTTTTCATTCAGCCCGCTGCGGGCCGAGTCCTACGGCGACCAGCCCACGGTCGCGCTCGAGTCCCTGCTGACCGCGCTTTCACCCGACATCGTCCGGCTGCCGGTCTTCTGGAAGGATGTCCAACCCCAACCGGGAGGGTTTGACTATTCGGACCTCGACCAGTTGCTCGATGTCGTGGCCCGCCACAACGCACAGGACCCAGCCAGGCCCACCCGGGTGGTGCTCGTCGTGGGCGCTCGGAACATCGGGTTCCCGGAGGTATTCCTTCCCGATTGGCTGCCGGCATCAGAGCGCGACCCGGTCGCCAAGGCGGTGGCCGACCCGGCCTACGGCGCATACGTCCGCCGCACAGTACAGCGGTATGCGCACAACCGCCTGCTCCAGGCCTGGCAGGTCGAGAACGAGGCCCTCGACAACGTTCTGACGCCGGCCGGCGTGGCGGTCAACATCCCTGCCGAGGACCTCCAGGAGGACGTCGCGCTGATCCACCAGCTGGACCCCGCCCACCCCGCGGTGATCACGACCTACAACAACTCGACCCTCTCGCTGGACATCGACCAGATGAGTGCCCCGAGGGCGCGCAAGGTGGATGAGTCGGGTGCGACCCCGGTCGGCCACCCTCAGCCAACGCTCCACCTCGCAGACATCCTGGGGATCGACGCCTACGTGGCAATCGGTTCGACCTCCCTGGCGGACGCATCGGTGGCCCGCCGCGTGGCCTGGAAGGCGACCACCCTGCAGTACTGGGCCGACGAGGCGCGGCTGGTGGGCAAACCGATGTGGATCACCGAGATGCAGGGCGAGGTCTGGCCGGACAAGACCAACTTCACGCCCGCGGACCTCGTCAATTCAGCGCACGAGTATCGGAATGTCGGCGCCGCGGTCGTGCTGTTGTGGGGCGCCGAGGGCTGGCTTCACTCCTCCGATTGGATGCAGGCCGGGATCCAGGCGAGAGAGGTCCTCGGCAGCTAGCGTCGGGCGCCACGCACCGCGGCCGAGCCGAGGTACGCGGCGAAGCTGATGGCGATGATCAGGAAGCTCGCCGGGTAGGGGAGGTAGAAGGCGAGCGCGAGGCCCACCCAGACAAAGGTGAGCCCGAGCGCCGCCGAGAGCGCCATGCCCGCATACGGCCGGGAGGTCAGGTTCTGGGCGACCGCGGCCGGGGTGACGAGGAGCCCGAAGATCAGCAGGGCGCCAACCGCCTGCACGGCCTCGGCCACGGTCAGCCCCAGCAGCACCAGGAACACGGTGGTCACCAGGCGCACCGGAACCGCGCGGGCCGCCGCGACCTCGGGGTCGATGGTGGCGAAGAGGAGCGGCCGGCAGACCACGAGCAGCGCGAGGGCCGTCCCGATCCCGGCGACGGCGGCGATAGTCGCCTGGGGCGCCTGCAGGGCGAGCACGGAGCCGAAGAGCACGGTCACGCCGACAACCCCGGACGCCGCGCTCCGGCTTGACGTGTAGATGCTGAGACAGAGGACCCCCAGACCGAGGACCCACGCGAACACGGTGCCGATGACGACATCGCGGCCCTTCGACCGGCCGCCCAACCACCCGATGGCCAGGGCGCCGGCGACGGTGCTGGCGAAGACAGCGAGCATTAGCGGGATCCCCGCCAGGAGGCCGCCAAGCCCCCCCGTGAAGGCCACGTGACCGAGGGCGTCGCTGGTGAACACCTGGTTGCGGAGGACCACGAAATAGCCCACGAGCCCGGCGGAGATCGCGATGCTGCCACCGGCCAGGAAGGCGTTGCGCATGAACTCCTGGGCCAGCATGTCGCCGAGGTCGTGGGCCAGGTTGGGAGAGAACGAGGCGGTGACGACGGCGATCACGCGACCTGCCAGGGCGGGCGCCGGGCGCCCGAGATCCGGGCGATGAGGTAGGCGCCGAAGGCGAACGTGGTGATGAAGAAACCGACCGGGTAACTGCTGAAATACGCCACCGACAGGCCCGCCCATGTGAAGAGCAACGACAGGACGACGCTCAAGGCCAGGCCCCGGTAAGGACGCGCCGTCAGATGCCTGGCGGATGCCGCCGGCGCCACCAGCAATGCGAAGATCAGCAGGGTCCCGACAACCTGGACGCTCTCCGCGACCGCGATCGCGACCAGCACGAGGAAGGCGGTCGAGAGCATCCGTACGGGCACCCCCTGGGCCTCTGCGACGTCGGGGTCGACCGACGCGAACAACAGCGGCCGGCAGATGATCGCGAGCCCCACCAAGCACAGCGCGGCGGTCGCGACCGCCAGGCTCACATCGCCGTCGGTGATGCCGAGGATCGTGCCGAAGAGAAAGGCGTAAATGGCCTGGGCGCTGCCGGCGCTGAGCCGGAAGAAGAGGAGTCCAAGCCCTATCGAAAAGGCCAGGATGCTGCCGGTGGCGGCGGCCTGCACCCGGCTACCGGGGGCGGCCCGGCGCCCGAGCGCGTTCAGGCCCAGGGCCGACGAGAGACAGAAACCGACCATCCCGGCCACGGGCGAGACGTGGAGCAGGACCGCCGCGGCGGCTCCCGGGAAGCCCACCTGCGACAGCATGTGGGCGGCAAAGCTCTGTCCCCGCAGGACGATGAAGTAGCCGACCGCCCCGGCAAGGACGGCCACCACCGTGCCGACCACGACGGCGTTCTGCATGAAGTGGAACTGCACCAGGAGCTGGAAGTCGGCCAGCGGGTCCCACGACGGCGACTGGTCGGGCACGGCTAGTGGTCGTGCGCGTGGTAGCTGACGGGCTCGTTCTGCCCGACGACCACGATCCGTCCGTCGGTGGTGCGCAGGACCTCGACGGGGGCGCCGTACAGCCGTGTCAGGGTATCGGTTCGTATGACCTCGGCTGGAGTGCCCGAGACGATCTGACCCTGGGCGACGTACACGACACGATCGACGTGCGGCAGGATGGGATTGATGTCGTGGGCCACCAGGAGCACCGTGACCCCGCTGTCGTGGCATATGCGCTGGACCAACCCGGATATTGCCTGCTGGTTGTTCATATCCAGGCTGTCGAGAGGCTCGTCGAGGACCAGCATCCGCGCGCCGGAGACCAGCGCCTGGGCAATGAGGATCCGCTGTTGCTCGCCACCTGAGAGCGTCCCAACAGGTCGCGCCGCGTAGGCGCCCGCCCCGACCAGCTCGATCACCTCGTCGACGCGCCGGGCGCGGGTCAGCTCCCCCCCGAGGCCCAACCTCTTGGCGAAGGGCAGCGGCAGGCCCCACCGGGCGCCGTCCAGTCCGAGGCGGACCAGGTCGACCCCGCGAATTCGGAGGTCATCGTCGAACGAACGTCGCTGCGGGAGATAGCCGATCGCGCTGTTGCCCCGGCGGACCCGGGCTCCGAACACCGAGATCGAGCCCTCACTCAGCGGCAGCACCCCAAGCAGGGCCTTCAGGAGCGTGGATTTGCCGGCGCCGTTGGGCCCCAGGATGGCGACGAACTCGCCCGTGGCCACCTGCAGCTCGACCCCGCGCCAGACGAAGCGACCACCGAGCTCGATGCCGGCCCCCTGCAGCGTCAGCGCGGAGCTGGTGCTCACCCTCCCAGGGCCTGCAACAGGGCGCGGAGTTGCGCGACCTGCCAGCCCTGGTAGGTCGCAGTCGAGGGGGTCAGGGTCTCGGTCACAGCGGCGACCGGGATCTTCTGGGTGCGCGCGGCCTCGACCAGTGCGCTGACCTCCGGCGTCTGGTTCTGGGAGTTGAAGACCAGCACGCGGACACGATGCTGCGCCACCTGGGCGGCCACCGTCACCTTGTCCTGTGCGCTCACCTCGGTGCCCTCGCTGACCGCCTTCATGTAGCTCGGCGGGGTCAGCAGTTCCAGCCCGAGGGAGGCGGCCAGGTACTGGAAGATGCTCTCGGTGGCACCCACCGGCGTCCCGGCGTACTTCGCGCGGATCGCCGCCAGGATGTCCTTGTATTCCTTGAGGCCTGTCGCCTTGTAGGTGCGATTCTGACGGTCGAGATAGTCCCCGGCCGCCGGCTCGATCGCCTTGAGATCGGCCGTCACTCGGTCGATCACGGTCTCGACGTACTCGGGCGAGTACCAGAAATGCGGGTTGTCGCCGTCCTTCTTGCCCAGGAGCCCAGCGACGTCGAGGACCGAACGGCCGCTGACCGGGTTGGCGTCGACCAACTTGGTAGCCCAGGAGTCATACCCGGCGCCGTTGATGACGACGTAGCGGGCACGCGCGACTGCCCGGGCGTCGGCCGGCCGGGCTTCGTAGGAGTGCGGGTCCGCGTCCGGGTTGACGACCACGCTGGTCACATGAACCCGGTCCCCACCAACCTGCTGGACGATGCTGCCCCAGAAGTTCTCCGCGGCCACCACCTCGACCGGATGACTGCCGCCCCCTGCAGGGGAGGGGCTCAGCCCACAGCCGGCCAGGGCCAGGGTGAGCAGGACGGTGGGCCAGGCGCGGGTCGGCATCGGCGGTAGCTTACCAGTCGCGCAAGGAAGTTGCGCAACTGATGTGCGCAAGCCGCGCGCGCTGGGCTACACTGCCTGCATGCCCCGCCCGAGCCCAGTCACCGATGCCGTCCGCCGGGTGGTTGGCGGAGACAAGCGGCACCTGTGGTCCCTGGACGACCTCCACGCCCGGGTGCGTGAGCGTGTGCCCACGGCCAACTTCTCGACGATCGTTCGGGCGGTGACCACGCTTGAGCAATCGGGCGTGCTCGACCGCATCGACCTTGGCGACGGGAAAGCCCGGTACGAATCCCACCAGGACCATCACGAGCACGTCCAGTGCTCGCTGTGTGGGCGGATCGCCGAGGTGCCCGGGTGCGTCGTCGAGGGGGCGGCCGCCGCGGTACTTGCCAGCACCGGCTTCCATGTCCGGGGCCACCAGCTGGTGTTCTCGGGCACCTGTCCTGACTGCGTCAGCGCCTAGATGGAGCCGGTCGGTCCGGTGAGTCTTTACCGGTTCTTGACCACCTGGCGCGTCACTTCATACATCCTCGTGGTGTCAACAGCACATCGAGGCATCCTCATTTGACGTTCAACCTCGCCTACGACGTGGAAGACGACGCCCAGTCCCTGCCCACGCGGCTCAGCGCCGACATTGCCCGGGCGATCGCCCAGGTGGCCGAGATCAGCGAAGGCCTGGAATCGGGACGGCTCCCACCGTCCCCGGTCACAGTCCGGCGCCTCGAACGGGCGACGGCTGTGCTGGAGGCGCTCGTAGCCCACCTCCCCTAGGCCCGATATCGGCGGAGACCCGCGTCGAGTTTCCTGACGGGTCGCTGAAGGCATAATGTCGCAGCGTGTCCGCCGACGTCGACCTGCCATACCCCCCGGGTGTCCGGCTGACGCCTCTGCAGGCGCACCTCGACGACCGCGGCTCGTTCACGGAGGTCTTCCGCAAGGCCTGGCCCACGGGGGTCGACCCGGTCCAGTGGAACGTGGTGTCGTCGCAGCGCGGAGTTCTGCGGGGCGTGCATGTGCACCGCCACCATGCCGATTTCCTGCTGCTCGTCACCGGTGCCGCGACCATCGGGATGCGCGACCTCAGGCCCGGGGCCGAGAGCCCTGCCTTCACGGTCGAGCTCGCGGCGGACCAGCCTCGGGCATTGACCATCCCGCCGGGCGTGGCCCATGGGTTCCTGTTCCGCGAGCCGTCGGTTCACCTGTACTCGACGTCTGAGTACTTCGAACCCACCGATGAGCTGGGGTGCCGCTGGGACGATCCCGACCTGGCCATCCCCTGGCCCCCCGGCGAGGTCCTGGTTTCGCTGCGCGATGCCGGCCTGCCCAGCCTTGCGGACCTGCGCCCGCAGCTCGAGGGCGAGCCGGCGACCTAGCCGCGACTGCGCCCGGCCAGCCTCTGGACGAGTCCCCGGGCGAGCCGGGTGGCACCGCTGCCCACGAACCGCTCGCGCAGCCGCCACGTGGCAGTGCCGCGCACGACCTCGAGTTCCGCGACGGCATTGATTGCCTCCCGCCACTGCGCCTCGAAGGCGGCCCGCTCCCTGGCGACGGCCTGGAGGGCCGCGTCCACGATCGATGGCCAGTCCGTCCGGACCCTCTCGGCCCAATGCCCCAGCTCCTCGACGCGTTGGCTGGGCGTCATCGCCCGGCGATCGGGCGAGGGAAAGGTGAGGGCCGTCGGTCGCATGCCACTGATGGCACGGCAACCATCGACCCGCAGGACCTGCCGGTAAAAGTGGAGGTCCGACGGCGAGCCCGGCGGGGCCGCGCGCCAGCCTGCCGGCAGCCGCCGGTAGAGGTCCATGGTGTGCCCGGTGAACGCCAGGGGGACCCGGTTCTCGTGCTCCAGCAGGAGCCGCCGGTCGGCGTCCAGGGAGAGGTCGACGGCCCATGCATGGATGGAGCCATCAGGGTCCGCCCGGAGCGGCAGTGTGTGAGCGAAGTCGGCCCCCTGGAGCAGGTCGAGCAGGTTGGTGAGGTGGGTTCGATGCCACAGGTCGTCATCGGCGAGGTAGGCGACGACGGCTCCCCGGGCCTGGGCCAGCGCGTCCTGACGGTGGCTCTCGCCGTTGCCCGCACCCTTGGGGTTGTCGATGAAGCGAACCCTGTGGTCCCGGGCGACGAAGGCCGCCATGATCTCAGTCGTGACCGGCGGGGCGCCGTCCCCGACGACCACCACCTCGATGTCCTCGACCTCCTGGTCCAGCGCGGATTGGACACTGAACTGGAGAGTGGCGCCGTGGTCGTGCGTGGGCACGACAACGGTCACCCGGGGCGCGGTCGTCAGCCGCGAACGCCGGCCAGGCGGCGCACCTCATCCAGGATGACCACTGATTCGGCGGCTTCGGCCGCGCTGGTCAGGGGAGGCGGCCCACCGTCGAGATGGAGCAGGAAGGCACGCAGTTCGGCCAGCAGGGGGGCCTCGCCGGGGGTCGCCACCGTACGCCAGTCACCGGTCGCCGCCGAGAAGACCTGGACATGCTCGAGGTCGTGCCCTTCGAGGAGCGCGGAGCCGTGCTCCAGGTGGAGGTGGAACTCTCGGAATGATTGCGGATGGCGTCCGGACACCTCGATGGTCAACCACGGTGAGGAGCCCAGGAGGGCGGTCAGGCCTCCGACTCCCATTTCGTCGCGGTGGCCGACCGCCGCGGTCGCCGTCGGTATGAAGCCGAAGACCTCGCGGGCGATGGCGAGGTCGTGGGGCGCGAGCACAAGGACCGGATCCACATCGCGCCGCGGGTTGACCGGTCCAAGCCGCCGGCAGTGGAGGCCGACCGGCGCGCCCAGCTCACCCGACCGGGCCAGGCCCGCCAGGTACCGGACCGCCGGCAGGTAGCGCCATTTGTCCATGACGAATAGCCGTCCGGCGCCAAGCCGCGCGAGCTCGAGGGCCGATGCCGGGTCGGCAGACAGCGGTTTCTCCGTGAAGACCGGCACCCCGCGCGCCAGCGCCTCGGTGAGGACGCCGGGCGCGACCAGGGTGGGCACGACGACCACGATCCCGGCTACATCCGGCAGCTCCGCGATCGTTCCGACCACCGAGGCCGCGGCGGCTGCGTTGCGGCGGCTCTTGTCCGAGCGCGCGACAACGTGAACCTTCGCTCCGAGTGCGACCAGGTCCCGCAGGACCAGCCGGCCCCACTCGCCGCAGCCAACCTGGCCGATGTTCCATGCTGGCGCCACAGCACAGGAGTCTATTGGCTGACCCGGCTCGGAGCTTGGACCTAGCGGGCGGACCTCATGTGGAGGCGGACGACACTGCCCTCCTTGAATGACCGCAACTGGACCAGGTCACACAGCTGGTTCGCCAGCCACAGCCCGCGAGCGCCATCGATCCCCGGCCCGGGCCGGCTGCGGTCGGCCAGGGGATGGCCGATGCGGCCGTGGTCGCGGACATCGCACACCAGCGCCCCGGGGTCGCTCCACACCAGCAGCGTGCCCGCGCCCCCGCCGTGGGTGATGCTGTTGCCGGCGACCTCGTTGACGACAAAGACGGCATCGGCAATCCGCTCCGGCCCAAAGCCGGCGCGGGCCGCGTGCCGCGAGACCATCCGTCGCACCGCCGCGAGCGAGCCTTCATCGAAGTGCAGCACGTGCGGCCTGCCGCCGGGGTTCGGCAGTGGGGTGTGGAGGTGGGTATCGGCGACGGCGTCGCCCGCATAGGGCTGGCCTGCGGCGTGCCCCGAGGCGCCGGCCACGTATGGGTGGCTGCGATGCGCCTCCTCGACGACCGCGCGGTCCAGCGCCGTGATGTCGTAGGGGCACAGCAACCAGAAGTCCGCGGCGTTGTCGAACGCGACGTTCAGGAGCGCCTCGTGCCGCTGGCATTCGACCAGCTCGTCCTGCGCGCGCTCACTCCAGATCGGCTCACCGATGCCGCGCAGCCGGCGCCCGGGCCCGGCGTGCTGGGCCACGAAGTCGACCCAGGCCGGGATGATTCGCGCGGGGTTCAGGCCGACATTCGCCATGTCCGCGAACTGGACCTTCCGCTCGTCCGGCCCCAGCGTGTCCTTCAGCATCGCGATCTTGGCCGCGCTGACGACAACGAGGATCGGCTCCTCGGCCGCCACGGCCTCGCGGATGAAGGCGCCGGTGCCCACAAGGAAGTCATCCTGGCCCGAGTAGAGGAGGGCCTCGTGGCGGAAATCCGGCAGCGCCGCGTCGTCGACAGTCGCCCTCACGCCGGGGCCTGCAGGAACGCGCCGCTCGCCGGGACGACGCCGGCTGAGGTCTCCCACTGTTCCACGACGGCGAGGGCGGGCATCTCGCCCCAGCCCGCCAACCTCATCACCTTGAGCAGGTGATCGGGAATGCCCTTGATGACCAGGCGCCGGCCGGGTGGCATCGCCGCGGCAGAGCGCAGCAGTTCGCGCACCCCACCGAGGTCGCAGAAGAGCACGCCGGTCATGTCGACCTCGATGTCCCGGCCCCGCCGCATGGCCGCGGCCAGCACGCCGGCCAGGGCCGGGACCGTCGAGGAGTCGACGTCCCCGGCCAGTTCGAGCCGGCCTCCCGGACCCCGCGAGATCCTCAGTACGCCGTCATCCTGGAGGATCGACGCCGCCCCGACCGCGCCAGGATGGGTGACCACGCTGCGGCGCCAGGCATCGCCGCCCAGGAACGCCTGCACCGGGCCACCCATGGCGGCCAGGCGGTCGGCGTCGGGGGCGAGAGTGGCCATGTCCCGAGTCGCGGTCCATGCGACGAGCCACTCCTCGATCAGGCTGGTGAGTTCGGTGGCCGGAAGGCCTACCTCGGCGAGGCGCTCCCGCCGGCTCTCGAGGAAGTCCCTGACAGCCGCGACGTACCCGGCGACGACCGCCGACAGTTCCTGCCGGATCGCCATGTCGCCCGGTGCCGCCACGGCGCGAAGCTTGGTCGCGAACAGCTGTTGGCGATAGCCGGCGGAAAATTCGTCGAACTCCTCGGAGATGGCCTGCACCGCATCAAGGCGCTCAGGCCGGATCTCCGCCAGCCACCGTAGCCGGCTGTCACGACTGCCCAGGGCGCAGCGCGGGTAGAAGCCCCCGGTCTCGGATGTGTTGCGCCCGAAGGTCAGGTGCCGGCAGGTCAGGAATGAACCCAGGGGACGGTTGAGTGAGTCGGCTGCCGTGAACGTCGCGCGCTGGTAAGCGGGGCACCCGGAGTAGCTCTCGCTGAAAGGCCGGGCGCACGGGCAACGGTCCTCCATGTCGGTGGGAACGTGGACGCTGGCGGTTCTTGTGCGGGCCAAGTGGATCCTGGTTCCTTCGTACACGCGAAAGGGGAAATCCCCGCCGCGAGTACATGTTAGGCCTCGCGGGGCCTAACATGCCACCGTCGGTGTCAGGTTTCTCGGTGCGCCAGGATCCTTTCGACGGTGTTTGCCAGGGTGCCTGGCGTGGTGTCAGCCTTCACCAGGTACAGCAGGGCGCCGGCCTCCAGCGCCCGGTCCACGATCTCGGGCTCGTCGTAGTTGCTCACGATCAACACAGGGATGGCCGCGGTGGCGTCATCGCCCTTCAGCTCGCGAAGCACCTCGATTCCCGGGCGATCCGGCAGCCCCATGTCGAGCAGCACGATGCCGGGGCTCACTTCCGCGGCTGTGGCCAGCGCGACGGCGCCGGTGGCGGCGGTCACCACCTCATGGCCGCGAGCGCGCAGAGCGAGGCAATACATGTCGCATATCGCCTCGTCGTCCTCGACGATCAGAACAACCGGGGTCCCACCCACGCGAACCACTCCTCTCCAGTCGATTTGCCGGCAACCCGCGCGGCTGGCCCGGTGTGACCCGGGCCGCCCGATCAGTTCCAACGCCCGTGCGCGACATAACCTGCGCCCTCGCAAGAGTATGGCGGGCCTCGCGGAGGAAGAGAATCGGCAGGGCATGAGCCTGCCACCGCAGCCGCCCGACCGGGACCAGGAGACCGAGCGCTATAGGCAGATGCTCGATGCCCTCAGCGACCTGGGCGAGGCGATGGTGGTCACCGAGGCGGGCAAGATGCTCTATTGCAACGACGCCTACGAGCGACTCACGGGGTACACGTTCGCGGAACTGGCGGCGCGGGCCAACCTGATCGAACTAGCCCCGCCGGAGCTCCAGGCGGACCTGACGAGGCGCCTGGCCGACCGGCTGGCGGGGCGCGTCGGGGTGGAGCACGCCGCCGAGTCCCAGCTGGTGACCAGGGACGGGCGGCGCATCGACTGCGAGTTCTCCATCCGGATGCTCGCGGGCGAAGGCCCCAATCGCATCCTCGGACTGATCCGCGACATCACGCCGCGCAAGCAGGCCGAAAGGGCGCTCCGCGAGAGCGAACAGCGCGTCCGGGCGGTTGTCGACAACGTGACCGACGCGATCATCAGCTTCACCCAGGATGGAGAGGTCCTCACCCTCAACCCGGCTGCCGAGAGGATGTTCCTCTGCGACCACACCCACCTGCCGGCGCTCCAGGTCAACGACCTCGTTGCCGAGGGCAGCCGCGCGCAGTTCTCGGCCGCGCTCGCGGAATGGGTGCTCGGGGATGCGCCCAGCGGCCCTCCTCGAGAAGCCGTGGGGCGACGCCAGGACGGCACCATCTTCACGATGGAGTACGCCCTCAGCCCGATGGACGTCGAGGGCGGCCGGCTGTTCCTCGCAACCATGCGCGACATCTCCGACCGCAAGGCTCACACGGAGGCGCTGGAGTACCAGGCACTGCACGACTCGCTCACAGGCCTGCCGAACCGGACCCTGTTCGGGGACCGCCTGCGGCAGAAGGTTCTGCGCGCCCAACGTCGCAGCGCCACCTTCCCACTCCTGATGTTCGACCTCGATCGGTTCAAGGACATCAACGACAGCCTGGGCCACGAAGCGGGCGACCTCCTGCTGGAGGCCCTCGCAGCCCGGCTCGCCGAGGTGCTCCGGGAATCCGACACCGTTGCCCGCCTCGGCGGGGACGAGTTCGCAGTGCTCCCGGACGGTATGCCCGGGCCGGCCGACGCCATCACCACCGCGCAGAAGATCCTGAAGGCCCTGGAGGCCCCGTTCGAGATCGAGGGCGAGAGGATCGTCACCTCGGCCAGCATCGGGATCTCGGTCTACCCCGACGACGGCGATGACGCGGCGTCCCTGGTCAGGCGCGCGGACGTGGCGATGTACGCGGCGAAACGCTCCAGCAGCGGGTACGCCCTGTACGCGGCGGACCAGGACCGCCACGCGGCGCACCGGTTGTCGCTCCTCACCGAACTACGGGAGGCGGTCAGCGCCGGCCAGCTGGTCCTTCAGTACCAGCCCAAGGTCCATCTCCGCAGCCGGACCACGGTCGCGGTTGAGGCCCTGGTCCGCTGGCAGCACCCGCGTGACGGCATGCTCTCACCCGACAACTTCATTCCCCTCGCCGAACAGAGCGAGCTGATCAGGCCACTGACCCGGTGGGTGCTGGAAGCCGCCCTCCAGCAGGCCAGGGCATGGTGGGCTGCCGGCAGCCGCATCCAGGTGGCGGTGAACCTCTCGACGCGGAATCTCCACGACTCGGAGTTGCCGGCATACCTGGCGGACCTGCTGCGAGCGAACGGCCTGCCGGCCGAGGTCCTGACGCTGGAGATCACCGAGAGCGCCGCGATGGACCCGGAGGCAGCCGACCGGCTGCTGCCGATCAGCAACCTGGGCGTCAACCTCTCGATCGACGACTTCGGCACCGGCTACTCATCGCTGGCCTACCTGAAGCGCCTGCCGGTGTCCGAGCTCAAGATCGACAGGTCGTTCGTCATGGCGCTGGACACCGACGCCGACGACGCCGCGATCGTCATCCCCACGATCGACCTCGGCCACAACCTGGGCCTCAGCGTTGTGGCGGAGGGGGTCGAGAACGAGGCATCTGAGCTGATGCTCCTGCGCCACGGCTGCGATTTCGCCCAGGGCTACCACGTCAGCAGGCCGATGATCGCCGGTGCGCTGCAGGGTTGGCTGGAGTCGGGCGAATGGCCCCTGGCTCCCCTCACCTGACCGCCCCCACCGCGAATCGGCGCATACTGAGCTCACAAGCTGAGTAGCCGGCCCCACCTGGGCCGACCGTCAACGGCCGCCGCTCCGGCCCCTGCCCCCGGAGGTTGGCCTGCCGTTGCAGCGATTCCCCAGTTCGACCGACCTTGCGCGCCGTGCGTTCAGCGGCGGCAAGATGCTCCTTCCGCATGAGGATCCCGCGAGTCCGCACCTGGATGATGCCCGCCACTGGATGCTGATCTACACCGAGCTGGTGGGGTTCAAGGCAGGCCTGTTCCAGCGCCTCAATGAGTCGGTCAGGGACCTTTCTCGCGAGGCGCGCGAAGAGGCCGGGCGCAGCGACATCGGGGCGCTGGGGGAGCAGCGGGACCGCTACCAGGGCCGGCTCGACTTCTGGCAGGAGCGCTTCTGGCAGCTGCAGGGGCTGGAACTCGACATCACCGCCCGGCGGCTCACCCACAGGCAGTCCGCCGTCGAGTTGACCTCACGCGAGACCGAACTGCTCGCCTTCCTGATGGCCAGCCCGGGGAGTTTCTTCACCGCCACCGAGATCGCCTCGCGCGCCTGGCTCGACGACGGCCTCTTCCCGGAGCAGGTGCGGACATACATCGGCCGGCTCAGGCGCAAACTGCTGGACGTGGGCGCCCCGTGCCAGGTCGTGAATCGCGCTCGTCGGGGCTACAGCCTCGAGGCTCACTGAGGCCCGCGACCCGCCGGCGGCATTCACTCCGCCGGCGGTTCAGCGGGGGGTTTGACCCCCCTTGGGCGGGAAGCCATGAGTCTGCGCCACGGCCGTTGCAGTGAGGATGCAGCGGCGTTAGGTGGGGAACTCTCCAGGTAACCGCGTTCTCCGCAGGATCGCTGTGTTGATCGCGTCAGCTTCGATCGACGGGTCGACGCCGAGGTCCTGGCTCAGGCGGTCACGGAAGGCGGCATATTCGGCCAGGGCCGACGCCGGCCGGCCAGACCGGACCAGGCCGGTCATCAAGAGGGCCAGGGCTGCCTCGTTGTAGCGATCGCTCGCGAGCGCGAGCCGGGCCATGTCCGTCGCCAGGTCGAGGTCGCCGACGGCCAGCGCCGCCCGGGACGCGGTCTCGCGTACGGTGGCCGCCAAACGGTCGGCCGCCTCGCGTTCCTCGGCCACCCAGCCCGCGCCGGTGTCCTCGGCCAGGAGTGGCCCCCTGTAGAGGGTGAGCGCGGACAGCGCCGTCGCGAGGGCCGCGACATAGGCGCCATCCCTGAGCCGGGTGTGCGATTCGTGGGCCAAAGTCGCCATCGCGTCCACGTCCAGCCAGTCGACGGTGAGCGCGTAGCCACCCTGTTTACGCGGCAGCCGGTCCTTGCCCAGCGCGGCCCGCAGCCGGCTCACCAGCACTGACAATTCCTTGTGCGCCCGCTGCGGTGGGCGGTCACCCCACACCAACTCCAGGAGGGTGTCAGCGGGGACCGACTGCCCGCGGGCCAGGGCCAGGGCCTTCAACACGACCCGGCCCTTGCGGCTGCCCACGCGGTGCTCCGCCACGCCTTCGATCTCAAAGTCGCCCAGCAGGTGCACGCGAAGCTGCTCCGGTACCGGCATGTCAGCCGATCCACCGGGTGGGAAGAGGTGTCTGCCTGCCGCCTCGGGCTGTCCCCCGCGCGACTTGGCGCTGCGTCATGCTGACCAACCTGGACCGGGCAGCATGCTGTTGCCGATCTTTTTGCGGATAGGAGGTCAATCTAGCACTTCGGTCCGTCGTCGAACAGGCGCCAGACATCGTCCCCGGGCGCCGGCGCCTCCGGCAGCGAGGTGACGGGGATCGCCTCGGCGAAGGGCATGTAGAGAAGGGCGAAATGGGCGACTGACAGCAGTTCGCGGACGGTCATCGCGACGACCGCGCCGCGCACGACCTCGTCCTGGGTGAGGCCTGGGGCGATGCCCTTCGAGCGGTGCATCACGTGGTCCCATTGGGCCGTGGTCAGCCTGGCGATTCGCTGCAGAAACGCCTCCACGGGAATAGTTCGCGGGTACTCCGCCGGGAGCTCTTGCACGAGCACGACCTTGCTGGGACCGGGCGTCACGGCTGACGTGGGTCTGCAGCGATTTTGGCCGGTGGACCCAGGATGCGTGAAATTCCGCTTGGTGCGGCCGTTGGCGGGGGCTGCTGCCATCATCACCCGGGTCGGTGCAGCAATGTTGCAGCCCCAAGGCGGCGGTGGGGCGCGTCGGCTAACATCCCCGCGATGAGCTCTGAGCCGGGGGGGCGGATCGGGTACTTCGAGTTCGAGGGCAGCCGGCTCGCCTATACCGACCACGGCACGGGCAATCATGCCTTCGTCCTGCTCCACGGCCAGCTGCTGTCGCAGTTCATGCACGAACCCATCGCCCTGGAGCTGGCCTCCCGCGGCCACCGCGTGGTCACCCTCGACCTGCTCGGGCACGGGGAGTCGGATCGGCCCGCGGACATGTGGCGGTACTCGATGACCCAGTTCGCCGAGCAGGTCGTCGCCCTCCTCGACCACCTCGAGCTGCGAAAGGCGGTCGTGGGCGGAACGTCGCTCGGGGCCAACGTGTCACTGGAGTTCGGCGCGATCGCGCCCCGCCGGGCGCGCGGCCTGATGGTCGAGATGCCCGTACTGGACGCCGGCGTGTACGGCGCCGTGGTGGCCTTCACCCCGCTGCTCACAGCGCTGCTCTACGCCATGCCGGTGATGCGCGCGGTGGGCGTACTCGCGCGATTGGTCCCGCGGAGCCTGGTGCCCTTCCTCGGCAATGTCATCCTCGACACGATGCGCCAGGACCACGTGGCGGGCGCCGCGATCCTGCAGGGCCTCTTCCTCGGTCGCATCGCCCCCCACCGGGACCTGCGCCGGCATTTCGAGATGCCCGTCCTGGTGATCGGTCACCACCAGGACCCGATTCACCCGTTCGCCGACGCCGAGATGCTGGCCGCCGAGCTACCGAATGCCCGCCTCGTCGAGGCGACATCGATCCTCGAGATGCGGCTTCATCCGGAGCGGCTGGTCGAGGAGATAGGCCGCTTCCTGGAGGAGTGCTGGGAGGACCCGAAGGAAGCCGGCCGCGGAGAGGTCAAGGTGACCACCGGCACCCCGGTCCAACGCACCTCGCGCAAGCCACGGCGATCGCGGCCGCTGGGCGACGCCAGGCCCCGGCGCGGCTCCCACCCGGTGCGCGCCCGCGGCCGCGGGAACTAGGCGCTGGCGGCGACCAGCTCGGGAAGGGCTGGCGAGTTGAGCGTCTCGGCGAGCCTCACCACCTCGCCGACCACCATGATCGCGGGGGTTCCCATCTCGAGGCGGCGCGCGTCTGCGGCGATCGAACCCAGCGTTGTCACGAGGTGGGCCTGACGGGGCGTGGTGGCGGCCACCACCACGGCCGCCGGGGTGGCCGGTGGCCGTCCCGCGGCAACCAGGTCGGCCGTGACCTCCTCCAGCCGGCGACCGCCCATGAGGACCACCAGGGTGTCCGCTCCCAGCGCCAGGGCCCGCCAGCGGGCAGTCGTGACCTCGGGGCGCCGGTGGCCGGTGATGATCGTCACCGAGCTGGCGAGGTCCCGGTGGGTGAGGGGGATCCCCACGGCCGCGGGGGCGGCGAACGCCGAGCTGACGCCGGGAACAACGACGAACGGCACTCCCTCGGCGAGGAGCGCGACGGCCTCCTCGGCGCCACGACCGTACAGGTAGGAATCACCCCCCTTGAGTCGAACCACCTGCTGACCCCGGCGCGCCAGGCGGGCCATCTGGGCGGCCGTGCGTCCGGGGTCGCGTCCCGGGTTGCCCGCGCGCCTGCCCACCGGGAACCGCGTGGCATGGGGGGCGAGATCGAGGATGTCGCTACCGACGAGCTCGTCGTGGAAGACGGCATCTGCGGTGGCGAGGAGTTCCGCGCCCCTTCGGGTGATCAGCCCGGGATCACCGGGCCCGGCGCCCACCAGGTGAACCGGCAGGGTGACCTCACCGCTGTTGCGAGGCGCGTCAACGCTCATGCATAATTCCTATCCATCTGGTCGGAATTCCGAGATTCTAGACCACGGAGGATTCGAGGTGATCGCAGCGTGTCGCAGGCTCCCGCGCAAATTACAGGTGCCGCAACGCTGGTCGAGGACGCCCAGCGCCGGCTGATCGGCTCCACGCCTGAGGACGTCCTGCGCTGGGGCTTTGCCAATTTCGCCCCGGGCCGGATCGCCCTCTGCACCTCCCTCCAGCACGAGGGGATGGTGCTCCTGGACATGGCTCACCGCATCGATCCATCGGTGCATGTCTTCACCATCGACTCGGGCCGCCTGCCGCAGCAGACCCTCGACCTCATAGAGGAGGTCCGGGAGCGATACAAGATCGCCATCGAGGTGATCTACCCGGATGCGACCGAGGTGGGCGACCTGGTCACCCAGCATGGTCCGAACCTCTTCTACAACTCGCCCGAGCTACGGCTCTCCTGCTGTGACGTGCGCAAGGTTCGCCCCCTCAAGCGACGCCTGACCAGTCTCGACGCCTGGATCAGCGGCCTGCGGCGCGACCAGAACGCGGAGAGGTCGGCAGTCGTACCGGTTCAGCTTGACGTCGTACACGGCGGCATTGTCAAGCTCAACCCGCTTGCCGGTTGGACCGAGGAGCAAGTGCTCGGGTACGTCGAACAGAACCGGCTGCCGCGCAACGCGCTCTACTCCCGGGGCTACACCAGCATCGGGTGTGAACCCTGCACGCGCGCGACGGAGCCCGGCGAGGATCCGCGGGCCGGGCGCTGGTGGTGGGAGCAGGGAGCACGGGAGTGCGGCATCCATTACGAGCTCGCGGTCGACGCCGGCGGCACGACCAGGGTCAGCAGCGAGCGGGTGGCGAAGGCCGGCTCCCGGCAGGACCCGAGCGGCGTGCCGGACGACCGCAGCCCCGTGCCGGAGCTCGAGAATGCCTGACGAGGACATCCTCTTCGACATCGACGCACCCGTGGACATCCCTCGACCGAAGCGGGCACAGGGTCAGTGGGGCCTGGGTTACATGGAGCCCCTGACCCCCCAGGAGCAGAACAAGCGGAACCAGGACGGGCTCGACGTCTACGACCGGATCGTCCACCAGTACTCGCGCGACGGTTGGGACTCGATCGACCCCGCCGACCTCTCTGGGCGTTTCCGCTGGTACGGCCTCTACACCCAGCGCCCCGAAGAGGACCAGCGCTTCATGATGCGGGTGCGGGTCACCGGGGGACAGCTGAACAGCGAGCAACTGCTGGCGTGCGCGGGCATCGCCGAGAAGTACGGCAAGGGCGTGATCGACGTCACCGACCGGCAGAACTTCCAGTTCCACCACATCCGCATCGAGGATGTGCCCCACATCTGGGCGACGTTGTCGGCGGTGCAGCTCTCCACCATGGAAGCCTGTGGCGACACGCCCCGCACGATGCTCGGCTGCCCCACCGCCGGGGTGGATGCCGACGAGTACATCGACGCCACGCCCTACCTCCGGGCGGTGACGGCCAGGCTCACGGGCACGAAGGAGTTCTCCAACCTGCCGCGCAAGTACAAGGTGTCGATCACCGGCTGCACCCACCGCTGCGCCGCGGACGAGGTGAACGACATCGGCGCCGTCGCCCACCGCGTCGACGGACGGGTCGGGTTTGACGTCACCGTCGGCGGGGGGCTTTCGACGACCCCCTTCTTCGCCCGGTCGCTCGGCGCCTTTGTTCCTCCGGACGAGCTCGAGGAAGTGTGTGTCGCGATAACCCAGGTTTTCCGCGACTACGGCTTCCGGCGCGCACGGAACCGGGCGCGCCTGAAGTTCCTGATCATGGAATGGGGCATCGAGAAGTTCCGCGAGGTGCTGGAGAAGAAGTACCTGAAGCGCCGCCTGGTGGATGGTCCGCCGGCCCCCGTCACGGAGGCCTCGCACCGCGACCACGTCGGGGTGCACCGGCAGAAGGACGGCAGCCTGTATGTCGGGTTCGCACTGGTGGCCGGGCGCAGTAACGCGGCCCAGATGCGAGGGGTCGCCGAGCTGGCGCGGAAGTACGGCCGGGGCCGGGTGCGCACGACGACCCAACAGAAGATGGTCATCCTTGACATCCCCGAGAGCAAGGTTGAGCTGTTGATCCGGGACCTGGCGGCGATCGGCCTGGACGCCCGTCCGTCCAGCTTCCGGCGCTCGACCATGGCCTGTACCGGCATCGAGTTCTGCAAGCTCGCGGTGACCGAGACCAAGGGTTATGTCCCCACCATCGTCGAGCACCTGGAGCGGCGGCTGCCCGACTTCGAGGACTACGTCCGCATCAACATCAACGGTTGTCCCAACAGCTGCGCCCGGTTCCAGCTCGCGGACATCGGGTTCATGGGCTCGGTCGCGGCCATCGACGGGGTGCCCACCGAGATCTTCCAGGTTCACCTGGGCGGCCACCTCGGGACGGAGAATCGCTTCGGACGGCTGGCCAAGGGCGCTCGCGTTCGGGCGGACCGGATGCCTGATTTCATCGAGGCGATGCTGCGCGTCTACCTCGCGCGCCGATCCGCGGGGCAGGGGTTCCAGGAGTTCATCAACGAGCTGGACGACGCCTCTTTGCAGCGCTTCGCGCGCGAGTCGATGCCCGAAGGCGCGCTGGTTGAGGCGGGGTCGTCGGATGCCCCCGTCATCCACGCGGTGCGGGCCGAGGGCGACATGGCGCTGCCAGGCGGAGGGTACAAGGAGGCCGCGGACCGCAAGCGGCCGGAGCGCTAAGCCCCGACCACGACTGCGGGCGGGCAGACTCACCGCCCATTATCTAGATCAACAACGACCAGGAGGATCCATGACCGAGGACACGAGCGCGCAGCACCCCGCCCACCGGCGCGGCGTGACGATCTGGCTGACCGGCCTGTCCGGCGCCGGCAAGTCGACCATCTCCACACCGCTGGCGGCCGAGCTGGAACGGCGCGGGAGCCGCGTCGAGATCCTCGATGGCGACGCCGTGCGCGAGAACCTCAGCAAGGGCCTGACGTTCAGCAAGGAGGACCGCGACACCAACATCCGCCGCATTGGCTACGTCGCCGAGCTGCTCACCCGCAATGGGGTCGTCGCGATCACCGCGGCCATCTCCCCCTACGCGGCGATCCGCGACGAGGTCCGGGCGCGCATCGGCGACTTCGTCGAGGTCCATGTCGACTGCTCGATCCCGGAGCTGACCCGGCGCGACGTCAAGGGCCTGTATGAGAAAGCGCTGCGCGGCGAGATCAAGAACTTCACAGGGGTCAGCGACCCATACGAGGCGCCGGAGAACCCGGAGGTCCGCGTGAGCAGCGAGACCCAGACCGTGGAGGAGTCGGTCGCCGATATCCTCGCGGCGCTCGAGGCTCGCGGCTACATCCCCCACAGCCACACCGACCATCCGACGCTGGCTCACCTGGAGCACATCGGCCACCACGAGCATGGCGCCGTCCCCCATGGTGGTGAGCTCGAGGTGCGCCTGGCCCCACCCGAGCGGGCCCGCGAGCTCGAGGCGGAGGCCCGCGACCTGCCGGTCGTGGAGCTGGATCCCTGGGCGGTCAGTGACCTCGAGTTGTTCGCCGGGGGTGGGCTGAGCCCGCTGACCGGGTTCATGCGCGAGGTCGACGTGCTGTCGGTGCAGGATCGGCTCCGGTTGTCTGACGGCCTGGTCTGGAGCCTGCCGATCATGCTGCCCATCACCGCCGAGCAGGCCCATCAGCTGGGCGAAGGCGATCGTGTCGCGCTGCGCTCCGGGGGCCAGGACCTCGCCGTCCTCACCGTCACGGAGACCTACAGCTACGACCGCGGCAAGCTCGCGGCTGCCGTCTACGGCACGACCGACGAGGCCCACCCGGGGGTCGCCCGCACGCTGGCGCAGCCGGACCACGCGGTTGCCGGGCCGGTCGAGGTGATCCGGGTGCCCCAGGGGACCTTCCCGGAGTACCGGCTGACTCCCATCGAGGTACGCGAGGAGATCAAGCGCCGGGGCTGGCGCACAGTGGTCGGGTTCCAAACCCGCAACCCCGTCCACCGCGCCCATGAGTACCTGCAGAAGGTCGCCCTCGAGCAGGTCGACGGGCTCCTCCTGCACCCGCTGGTGGGGGAGACGAAGGGCGACGACATACCGGCTGATGTCCGGATGCGGTGCTATGAGGCGCTGATCGAGAACAACTACCCGCCCGACCGGGTGCTGCTGTCCGTGTTCCCCGCGTCGATGCGCTATGCCGGACCGCGCGAAGCGATCTTCCACGCCCTGGTCCGTAAGAACTACGGGTGCACCCACTTCATCGTCGGGCGCGACCACGCCGGCGTGGGGCAGTACTACGGCACCTACGCGGCCCAGGAGATCTTCGACCAGTTCGACCGCGAGGAGATCGGTATCGAGATCCTCAGGTTCGAGCACTCGTTCTGGTGCCGCGCCTGCGGTGGCATGGCCACCACCCGGACCTGCCCGCACGGCGGCGACGACCGTGTGGTGCTGAGCGGGACCAGGGTGCGGGAGATGCTGCGCGCCGGCGAGGACCTGCCCGAGGAATTCACCCGGCCCGCCATCGCCCGCGTCCTGCTTGACGCGGAGAGGGCCCGGATGGAGGGTGTCCCCGGGTCATGAGCCTGGCGGTCGAGCTCGACCACTGCACCCTGCGTTATGGAGAGCGGGCGGTGCTCGACGGCGTCAGCCTCAAGATCGATGCCGGGCGCTTCGCCTGCGTCATCGGCTCGTCCGGCTCGGGCAAGTCCACCCTGCTGTCCCTGGTCAGTGGGCTGCTCAGTCCGAACGCGGGCGCCGTCCGGGTGGGCGGCCGGCCCGTCGCGGGCACCAACCCGCGAGTGCAACTGGTCTTCCAGAACGGCGCCCTCTTCGACTGGATGACCGTCCGCGAGAACGTCGAGTTCGGCCTCCGCGCCACCCGCGTCCCGGAGGAGGTGGCCCGCGGTGAGGTCGAGGGTTACCTGCGGCTGGTGGGCCTCGAGGACGTGGCCGGCGCTCGCATCCACCAGCTGTCCGGAGGCATGGCCCAGCGGGTGGCCATCGCCCGAGCATTGGTGATGCAGCCCCAGGTCCTGCTCATGGATGAGCCGTTCTCCGCACTCGACGCGATCACCCGCGACAACCTCCAGGTCGAGCTGATTCGGCTGTGGGAGGAGACCGGTGTCACCGTCGTCTTCGTCACCCACAACCTTCGCGAGGCGATCCTGTTAGGTGACGACATCTACCTGCTGGGATCCGCCGGCCGCCTCGAGCGGACGTGGGAGATCAAGGTTCCGAGGGCCCAGCGGTCGCACCACCCCGCGCTGCGCCCGCTCGAGAACGAATTGCGCGATCGCCTGCATGTCGCCCATCCGGGCTACGCGCCCCCGGATGTCGAGGTCGCCGACAACCGTGCCTGAGGCGTTCGGCCCCGGGGGGGTCGGGTACTACCCGGTCTACCTGGACCTCGCCGGCAAGACCTGCCTGGTTCTTGGTGGCGGAGCGGCGGCCGGGGAGAAGGCGCGCGGGCTGGTGGCCGCCGGTGCGGATGTGACCGTGGTGGCGGTGGATTTCGATGATGAGCTGGTGCAGATGGGAGGGCGGCAGGAGGTCCGGTTGCTGGCGCACGCGTTCACGGAGGCCGACCTGGCCGGGGTGGACCTGGTGGTCGACGCCAGCCTCGACGAGGGCCTGGGCCGGCGGGTTTCCGAGGCGGCCAGGCGCCACCGCGTCCTGGTCAACGTGCTGGATCGCCCGGCGCTGTGCGACTTCATCGCCCCCGCGGTGGTGCGGCGCGGGCCGCTCCAGGTGGCGGTGTCGACCGCGGGGCGGAGCCCGTTCATGGCCTCACATGTGCGGCGGTTGCTGGAGGCGACGCTGGGGCCGGAGTACGGCGAATTGGTTGAGCTGGTGGGACAGCTGCGCGACCGCCTGCGCACTGAGGGGATGCCCCTGGAGCAGCAGATGGCCGCCTATGCCCGGGTCCCCGACAGCGGCGCCCTGGAGCTACTTCGCTCAGGCGACACTGAGGGCGGGCGACGCGCCGTCGAAGCCTGCGCGGCGGAACCCGTCGAGGTTCAGACCGCCCTGTTCTGATGGGCCGGACCGTGGTCATCGCGGTGGCCCTGGTGCTTGCGGCATGCACCGCGGGCAACCTGGTCCCGGGTCGCACCACGTACGGGTCCACCCGCGCCGAGTGGACGTGGGACGGGACCGCTTCACGGTTAGACAGTGAAAGCTGTTTGGTACTCGCGGGGCGGCAAGACCAAGCTCAGCAACATGATCCGGCTCTGCTTCTTTCACCACTGGCGGGTGCACGAGGGTGGCTGGCAACTTGCCTCGCCCCGATGTCCCGGTGATGGTCGTCCCACCGCAGTTGTTCAGCCTGGCGCGCGGGCCGGGTACGGCCGTCGCCGCCTAGGTCCGTCGCACATGCGACTGTGTTGGAATGAAACTCGAAAAGCTGAACTGGAGGGCTGCCGATGTTGGGCGATCATCTCGTGTTCCCGATCCTGTTGTCGAAGGACCTGGCGGCCAGCCGAGCCTTCTACCACGACATGCTCGGGCTCGAAATCCTGCGAGAAGACGATGAGCGGATCATGTTCCGGTGCGGCGCAGGGTCGATGGTTTCGGTGACGCTGAGCACTGTGGGAACCGCCGACCCGCAGACCCAGTTGGGCTGGCGCGTAACAGATCTTCGGGCCGAGCTTGAGGACCTCCGTGCCCGCGGTGCGCGGATCGAGGAGTACGACTTGCCCGACCCGAAGACGGTGAACGGGATCGCCGACATGGGCTTCGCCTGGGCAGCCTGGATCATCGATCCGAGTGGAAATGCCCTCGGGATCATCCAACCCAAGGCACCGGGAGAGGGCGGCCCTACGCCACCGGTCCGCTAGATCAACAGCTTCACGCCAACCTGTGTCCGATCGATTCCGACCGTTTGCCCAAGCCAGCCTGGAGGCACAGGCTTGGCGCCGCTCAGGGATGGCCCTTTGCCTAGGAAGCTGTAGCCGCCCGCCTCATCTCCCGTGAACCGGCGCGGCGGCCCTGGCGCGGCTCGCCTTCGCCGAAGCGACGGCTGAGGCCGATGAAGGCCACAAGGAAGAAGAGCGCCGTCACCGCCAGCTCACCGAAGAACCCGGTCAACGCGAGCAGTTTGGGCACGGTGCTGCCGGCATGGCTCTCGGCCATCAACACCTGCTCGGCGGGGACGAAGTGGGCGCTGGCCCGGCTCTGCACCCTGATCGCCTGGATGCCGTAGTCGCTGTCGGCCGGCATCGAGATGGGCAGGGCGTCGAGGACGTCTCGGCTCTGCAGGAAGACCGCGGTCTTCCAGGTGCCGCCTGTCGGCACGGGGTTGGCGGCGTGGTAGCGGCCCGGCCCATCCTCGATGAGCGGGGTGAGGCGCGCCTTGCCTCCCTGCCAGGAAAGAATGCTGAAGTAGTCGACGTTGCGTGTGGCGTCGGCAGGCTGGAGCTGCAGCGCCACGTTGTAATCGCGCACGACGGTCGGCAGCCCGTTGCGGTCGACGGCCTGCTGCGGCTCCGACGCCGGGGTGACCGTCAGCGCGGCGGTGACGTCCGACGCATGGCGCGGGAAGGGGACAACCATCGCGCCGACAACTCCCAGCGTTGCCAGCACCAGGGTCGCCGCGCCGACCGGGGGCCGTCGGAATGACAGGATGCTGCCCACGGCCAGGCCGAGCACGGCACCCGCCAGGGCGATCATCACCGCGGCCCAGATCCCGGGGAACATCGTGGCCTGCCACGGGTGCTTGGCCCACACCAGGCTCCAGCCCCACTCGGTGGCCAGCCCGGCGGTGCCGATCAGCGCCCCTGCCGTCAGGGCGCGGGCCAGCGGCTGCAGGCGGGCGCCGAACATCCAGACCGCCTCGACGATGAGCGCGGCGCCGAGGTACAGGGGGAAATGGGGGCTGACGTGTCCCAGCACCGGGCCGACCATGGCCCACCAGAACAGCCGCAGCACCAGGTAGTTGACCCAGACCACCAGTGCGCCACCGCGCCCCAGGCTCTCCCTGGCGACCACGAAGACGATGGCCGCGCTACCCATGATCAGCACCGGCTGGTACAGCATCTGCCACTGCGGAACGCCGAGGTCGAACTCCAACTGGAAGGCGCTCAGCGCCACCAGGATCGCGCCCGTCAGCCCGCGCCGGACGATCCGCCCGAACTTGGTCTCCAACGCCGAGGGGCCGGCCTCCACGAGCAGGAGGCGCAGCGCCAGCGGGCTGAAGCAGGCGCCGCCGATCATCATCAGGTGGGTGGGGCTCCACATCGTGACGTCGATGCCGTAGGTGCGGTGCCAGAGGTCGTCCAGGGGGAAGCCGGCGGTGGCGAAGAGGCCGAGCCCCAGCAGCGGCAGGGCGCCGTACGGGATGCGCAGGC
Organism: Chloroflexota bacterium; assembly: GCA_034666405.1. GTDB lineage: Bacteria > Chloroflexota > Dormibacteria > DASZGP01 > DASZGP01 > JAXDLW01. Next base: position 60,075 of record JAXDLW010000005.1, read on the forward strand.
GCCCCAGGCGCACGCCCACCCGGGCGCCTTCGACGGAGGCCAGGGCGATGCTGAGGATGGCCGAGCCGAGGACGCCCATGAGCCCGATCAGGATCATCATGTGCGGCGGCGTGAAGAGCACCTTGTCGCGCCCGAAGTCGATGTGCCAGGCGACGTCCCAGTAGAAGCCCAGGGCCGCCATCAGCAACGACCACTCACCGAAAATGATCCCGCCGGCAGCCCAGCCCGGCAGTCCCGTGGCGCGGCGCAGCGAGGAGTTGAGACGGCGCAGGGGCATGGCTATGACCGAGCCGCCGCCGCTCTCGCCGGTGCCAAAGAAGAAGCCTGCCAGGCCGAAGAGCGCGGCCATGGGGATGATGAAGAGGAGCCACTCGAGGGGCCGGACGTGCCCGGCGGGCTGCGCCACCGCAGCCGGGATGAGGTTCATCACATGCGCTGCCATCGCCACTTCCTCCTATCCGCTTTCCCTACAGGGTCAATGTTGCCTTTTCCTCCCCGGCCTGTCAGCCACGGGGAACGGCGACATCGACTAATGTACCATCAAACAATGTAGAGGTCAAGCTGAGGGTTGCAGGTGAGCGCTAGGCTGCGGTCTGCGCGGCCTCCCAGGCCTCGGAGAGGCGGTCTGGACTGAACTCCGACTTGGGGATGTAGCTGGCGGCGCCGGCCTCGGCCGCGCGGGGCGCATACTCGGCGGCCTCGTAGGTCGAGAGGACCAGCACGATCACCGGGGCCCCGCCGTTCGCCGCATGCTCGAGGATCTGCCGCGTCGCCTCGAGACCGTTGATCCCCGGCAGGTTGACGTCCATCAGGACCAGGTCAGGGTGCAGGTCGCGGGCCGCTTCGACCGCCGCCTCCCCGGTCTCCACCTCGCCGACGAGCTCGAAGTCGTCAGTCGCGTCGACAACCGCGGCGGCCGCCATGCGGAACGGGGCCTGGTCATCGACGACGAGGACTCGGACTGTCATGCCACTACGTTAGCCGGGAGCGCCTCTCCAGGTCTTTCGTGCCTGCACCACAGTTGGGTATGCAGCCTATCCTTGGCGCGGTGGCGATCACGGTGGTTCTGGCCGAGGACAACTACCTCGTCCGGGAGGGGATCAGGCAGCTGCTCGAGGAGGAGGAGGGAATCGAGCTTGTGGCGGCGTGCGAGGACCTCGACTCGGTCAACCGCGCCCTTGCCGAATATCGCCCCGACGTCCTGCTGACGGACATCCGGATGCCACCGACCGGCACCGACGAGGGACTCCAGGTGGCCGATCGGCTCCGGCACGAATCGCCCAGCACCGGCGTGGTCGTGCTGAGCCAGTTCGTCGAGGCCGACTACGCCCTCGCCCTCCTGGAGAACGGCGCCAGTGGCCGTGCGTACCTGCTCAAGGAGCGGGTGTCCGACGTGGGCCAGTTGCGCAACGCCATCGAGGAGGTCAACCGCGGGGGATCGGTGATCGACCCCAAGGTGGTCGAGGCTCTGGTGGCCGCCCGGTCGAAGCGTCCCGATTCGCCCCTCGACTCCCTGACCCCGCGCGAGCGCGAGGTCCTCGGCCAGGTCGCGCAGGGCAAGAACAACGCCGCCATCGCCGCCGGCCTCTTCCTCACCGAGCGCGCGGTCGAGAAGCACATCAACTCGATCTTCTCCAAGCTCGGCCTGGGCGAGGAGCCCGACGTGCATCGCCGCGTCAAGGCGACGCTCGTCTACCTGGGCAGAACGGACGGCTGACAAGAACGCCCGCTGATTGTCAGGTGGGGGCGGCGACGGCCGCGGCGATGCGGTAGGCGACCACCGGGGCGTGCCGCCCCTTGACCATCTGGGGCTCCAGGCGCTGCGCCTGAACCGGACGGATGAGCGCCGCGTGCGAAGCCTCACTGAGCACCGTCTCACCCTCCGCCGCCCATTGCTGAAGCCGCTGCGTGAGGTTCACGCTGTCGCCGACCATCGAATACTCGAGGCGGTCCTCAGAGCCGAGCAGAGCGGCGGCCACCTCGCCCGTGGACACGCCCAGGCCAAGCCCGAACGGGGGGAGCTCCCGCCCCGTCCATTCGTTGTTCAACTCGGCCTGCGCGGCGTGCATCCGCAGGGCTGCCGCGACAGCGTGGTCAGCGTGGTCCTGCAGTGGGAGAGGGGCGCCGAACACTGCCATCACCGCGTCCCCCACGAACTGCATGATGGTGCCACCCTCGGCCGTGACACATTCGTTCATCCGCGCGCGGTGCTCGGAGAGCTGGCTTGCCAGCATGGTGGGATCGGCGTCCTCGGCCAGCGTGGTGTATCCCCGGACGTCGCTCATCAGGACCGTGACCACGACGCGCTCGCTGCTGCCCACGCGTCCACCGTCGCGCCGCACCCGTTCGGCGATGGAACGAGGCAGCATGCGGCTGAGGTGCTCGCCCTGCTCCTCACTGTCGATGATCGCCTGGTGCAGTGACTTGAGCCGCTCCAGGGCGCCGCGCGCCCCCGTGCTCGCGTCCTGTGCCAGCTTCAGGAAGAGGCTGTCGACATCCGCAGCGACCGACGCCGGTGTGGTCTTGAGCGCGACCGCGATGGCCTTGATCGTCCTGCCCTCGGCGACCTGCTGGAGCAGTTCCTCCTCGGGGCGTGTGAGGCTGCTGCCGCTGCTGGTGACGGGGCGGGTCATGGCCTCGACGATGCGTGGGTCCAGCATCGATCCGCCCGAGGTCACCTCGCGGATGGCGCGGAGAAGCTGGTCGCCATCGGCCACGCGGTCCTTCAGGAGGTAGGCCATCCCGGAAGCGCCGTCCTGCAGCAGGGAGATCGCGTACTCCGGCTCGTCGAACTGCGACAGCACCACGATGCCTGTCCCGGGGTGCTGCTTGCGGACCTCGCGGGCAGCCTCGATCCCCTCGGCCTGGAAGGTCGGGGGCATGCGGATGTCCGTCACCACGACCTGGGGGTTGGCGGCGCCCGCGCCGTTCACCAGGCCGTCGTAGTCGCCGGCGACCCCGACCACCTCGATGCCGTCGTCCATCTCCAACAGGGCCCGGACGCCCTCGCGAACGATGATGTTGTCGTCGGCCAGGAACACGCTGATCCGGCTGTTGGTCATCGCTGTATCTAACGCGTCCCGGTTGCCGGCGGGCAAGGGGGCTGGCACCACCCGGGGCGGCGTGTCGGCACCCCGCGCGTAAGCAGGTCGGCATCCTCGACGCTGTGGGCCCGGGGGCCTACGCTGGGGCCAACAACGGAGGACTTCCGAAAAATGCGAATCCAATCCAGCGTCACGTCGATCTCCTGGATCCCGTCCGAGGCCATCTCGGGGATGTACCGTGTGCCCTTCGACATGGGCGTGAACCACTACGACCAGTCCCCGCCGGAGCGCATCGAGGACCTGGATGCCCTGCGTCGCGCTGACCGCTTCCGCTTCGCCAACGACCTCCACGCATGGATCGAAGTCGAAGACGGCAAGATCGTGGGTCATGGCCAGTCGGGCGGCGGCCTGATCGGGGCCACGGTCGTGAACCTCGGGGTTCGGAGCATGAGCGTCGCCGCTGCGGCCTTCCCCGACCGTCGTCCCGAGCCGACCGTGACCGACACCTCGGTCCGGTTCCTGCAGACCGCGGGAGGCCGCACCGGCCTGCCACTGCCCCGCAAGGTGAAGTACCCGCCGTTCATCCAGATCACCGCGCCTCTGGCCTGGACCACCCTCGCCCTCACCATCCACGCGGACGGGAGGGCTGAGCACGAGGTCGTCGGAGCCAGCGCATTCCCACGGCACTGGATCTACGGCAGCGACCTGGCCCTGGTGCAGAAGACCGGGCTCATCGATTGGAAGTCGTGGACCGGCAAGGCCTTCGGCGCCCACACGCCGTGGGGCGACGAGGACTCCCCGGCACTGGTGACCGCGGTCGAGACCGCGCTGGAGCACGAACTGTCGACCCACATCATGAAGGGCGGTGCGAAACCGTCCCTGCGCAAGCTCAAGGCCGGCCAGGTGCTCTGCGCCGAAGGCGACCCCGGCGAGGAGCTCTTCCTCTTGCTTGACGGGGTCCTGTCCGTCGAGGCCGGCGGCGAGCTGCTGGCCCACCTCGGTCCCGGGGTTGTCGTGGGTGAGCGGGCACTCTTGGAGTCCGGGCGGCGGACCTCGACCCTCAAGGCCGTGACGGCGGTCAAGGTCGCCGCCATCCTGCCTGATGCCGTGGCCCCGGGACTGCTGGCGGAGCTCGCCACCCACCACCGTCGCGAGCTGACGCCGTCCTAGGCTGCGAGCATGGCTGACCGCTACGACGCGGTCGTCGTGGGCGCCGGGCCGAACGGCCTGAGCGCCGCGATCACACTTGCGCGCGCGGGCAAGCGGGTGCTCGTCCTGGAGGCCGCCGATCGCCCCGGGGGCGGGTGCCGGACTGACGAATTGACCCTGCCCGGGTTCCAGCATGACGTCTGCTCGACGGTGCAGTCGATGGTCGCTGCGTCGCCCTTCCTGGCCAACCTGCCGCTGGCCGAATTGGGCTGTGAGGAGGTCCACCCCGAGATCCCGTTGGTGCACGCCCTGGACGGCGCGCGGGCGGTGGCCGTGCACCGCTCGGTGGACCGCACCGCCGCCGGCCTCGGGCGCGATGCCGGCGCCTACCGGCGCCTGGTGTCGCCGCTGGAGAGGAACAGCCAGGCGCTGTTCTCCGAGTTCCTCGGGCCATTGCGCCCGCCCGCCCACCCGGTTGCCATGGCGCGCTTCGGTATCCGGGCCTTATGGCCCGCGGCGACCCTGGCGCGCGCGGCCTTCCGCACCGAGGAGGCGCGAGCCCTCTTCGGCGGCCTGGGCGCCCACGCCATCCAGCCCCTGACCAATCCCCTGACATCGGCATTCGCGCTGATGCTGGCCCTCACGGTGCACGCGTCGGGATGGCCCGTCGTTCGCGGCGGCTCGGAGGGCCTGACCAGGGCGCTGCTCCTTTACCTCGAGGGCCTCGGCGGCGAGGTCCGGTCCGGCAACCCGGTGACCAGCCTCAACGACCTGCCGGCATCGCATGCGGTGCTCCTCGACCTGACCCCCCGACAGGTGCTCCATGTCGCCGGTGATCGGCTCACCCCGGCCTATCGAGAGGCCCTGGGGCGATACCGCTACGGCCCGGGGGTCTTCAAGCTGGACTGGGCGCTGGACGGCCCGATTCCCTGGGCGGCCGAGGCCTGCCGTCGCGCCGGCACGGTCCACCTCGGTGGTCCGCTGGATGAGGTGGTGGCGTCGGAGGCCGCGGCGGTGTCCCAAAAGGCGGCCGCGCAGCCGTTCGTGATCCTGGTGCAGGCGACCGTTTGCGACCCCAGCCGGGCGCCCCAGGGCAAGCACACCGCCTGGGCTTACTGCCATGTTCCCAACCGCTCGACGGAGGACATGACGGCGGCCATCGAGGACCAGGTGGAGCGCTTTGCTCCCGGGTTCCGCGACCTCGTCCTGGCCCGGCATGCCTCGGGCCCAGCCGCGATGGAGGCGTACAACGCGAACTACGTCGGCGGTGACATCAACGGCGGCATCCAGGACTGGCGCCAACTGTTTACCCGCCCGGTGGCCAGGCCCCTGCCATATGTGACCTCCGACCGATCGCTCTACATCTGCTCCTCGTCAACCCCGCCCGGCGGCGGCGTGCACGGGATGTGCGGCTACTGGGCCGCGCGCACCGCCCTGACCCGCGCCTTCTGACGTTCCCCCGCCGGCCTCAGGTGTTGACCTGGCCGGCGAGGTACGGTGCCGGGTCCACCCACTCGTTGTTGTGGCGGATCTCGAAGTGCACATGGGGCCCGGTGCTCAGGCCGGTCGACCCCTCCTGGCCGACGATCTCACCCTGGTGCACGACCTGCCCCTCCTTCACCGAGAAGCCGTTGAGGTGCCCATAGAGGGTCACGAACCCGTTGGGATGGGCGATGACAACGTAGTTCCCGTAGCCGATCAGGTTGCCCTGGGAATCGCGGCTGGAGGTGGCCAGCAGCACGATGCCGTCGGCGGCGGCATGGACCGGGGTGTTCTCGGGCGCGGCGAAATCCAGGCCGCTGTGGAAGTGGGGATAAAAGGTCCCGTGGTAGCTGGCGGATGGCTCGAACCCGACATCCGTGGAACCGAAGCCCTGCACGACCTGGGCCTGGACAGGGGTGATGAACGCCTGGTGCTTGCGGATCGCCTCGAGCTGGGCGCCCGACAGCGACCCCAGGGCCTGCAGCTTGCCCTCGGCCGCGGAGATCTGCGCCTCCTGGTCCAGGGCCGCCTGGACCACGGCCAGGTTGTAGCTGACCGCGTCCCTGACCTCAGGGGCAGGCGCCGCGGCCGCCGCCGCCACCAGCTGTTGCCGGCGGGAGGGGTCCTTTGCGGCACCGCGGTAGAGCTCGTATTCCTGGCGGAGGCTGTCCTGGTACCGCGCCGTCGCCTCGTGGTAGGCGTCGAGGAGCCTGGCCATGCGCGCCTCCTGCCGAGCCGCCCCATCGAGCCTGATGGAGTCCACCTGCGCCGGGGTCGCGTCGGCAGACGGCGCCCCGCCCGGCGACGACGCGACCGGGTTGGCCGCCGTCTTGCGGATCAGGTCCTCCTGGCGTGCCAGCATGTCCTGGTTCTTGATCAGGTCGCGCTCGACCGCCACCAACTCCTGCCAGGCCGGGGCGTTCTCGAGGACACTGGCGGCTCGCGGTGTGGGGACCGGCACGGCACGGGCGACCTGCTCCACGGGGGGGATGCTGGTCGGCCGCACCGGTTGCGGCCGGAGCCCGGTTGCCAGGGTCATGGCCACCGCCGGGACAAGGAGGAGGCCCAGGTGCCTGGCCTGCCTGGGGATGCGGAACCGCGCCACCCAGAGCCCGGCACCGGCGGCGCCCATCGCGACGAGGGCGACGATCGTGAACAGCGCCGTGACGGTGCGGTTGTCCTGCGCTGCGCGCCCGGCACGCCCCGCCTCGGCCCGGACCGCGGCAGCCCGCTCGGCCTCGAGGCGGAAGTGCTTGAGGTCGGGGGTCTGCGCGCTCACCGGGTGGTTGAGGACCTTGAGGAGGTCGGCCAGGAATGGGGCGTTCTGGAAGCGGGCGGCCACCTGGCCAGGGCTGGGGCTCGGGGCGGGCGTTGGTGACATCCTGGGGGGCTGGGCGGCGGCAGGGGCCGGCGCACTGGTGGGCTGAGGGGCCGTCGCGGCCGTGGGCGAGGGGGAGGTCCTGGGGCTTGGCGAGGGCGAGGGCGACGGCGACGGCGATGCCGCGCACGTCACGCCGGGAATGCACGGGGGATCTGCCGCCGCGGTGAGCGCGGCCAGCGGCAGGGCTGCCAGCGTCAGCAGGGCAGCCGCGGCCAGCGCGTGCAAATGCCCGCGCAAGGGCCGATCGAAACCGGGAATCAACGAAATACAGCCTCCCGCCCAGGCCCCCCCGGTCCTGGGTACGACGGTTAATCTACCGTCTTGATTTCAAACGCCCCGGCGGCGGCAATCCTTGCGGGCCGGTGAGTGTCACGGCTCGGGGAAGTGGCCCAGCGGGCCATGGCCGGCACCCAGGCCCGGCGCGCGCTGCAATGCCCCCTGGAGGTACGCGCGTGCCTCGACCACGGCATCCAGTGGTTGTCGGCCCCGTGCCAGGTGGGCCGCGATTGCGGCGCTGAACGTGCACCCGGTGCCGTGCGTGGACGTGCCGCCGATGCGCGGATACGACAGTTCGTGCCACGCATCAGCCTGGCTGTCATACACGACGTCGACCACGGGGTCGCCGGCCCCGTGGCCCCCCTTGACCACGACGATGCGGGGCCCCATGGCGGCGAGCGCCAGCGCCGCCGCCCGTGCGCCGCGGGCATCCGCGACACGGACCCCGGTGAGCGCCTCGACCTCGGGCAGGTTCGGCGTCACGACGAGCGCGATGGGCAGCAGGAGATCGCGGAGGACGCTGATGGCTTCCGCCTCGAGCAACCGGGCGCCGGACTTCGACACCATCACCGGGTCGACCACCAGGTTGGCGGCCCGCTGATCGGAAAGCGCCTGGGCGACCACCTGGATCAACCCTGAGGTTCCCAGCATGCCGGTCTTCCACGAAGCCGGTCTCAGGTCCTCGGCAACCGCCTCGACCTGGGCCCGCACCATCTCGGCGCTCGCGAACTCCACCGCGCGCACGCCCAGGGTGTTCTGGGCCGTGAGGGCGACGATGGCGCTGCAGCCATAGACCCCACATGCGGCGAAGGTCTTGAGGTCGGCCTGGATGCCTGCCCCGCCGCCAGAGTCGCTGCCCGCGATCGTGCAGGCCACCGCCGGGGTCACGCCGGCGCGGACCTCGGGCGGAGCAGCCGCACCAGCCCGAGGAAGACCACGACTGACACGGCCACGCCGATGAAGGGGCTGATGTCGGCAAACTGGTCGTGGAAGAGGAGCTGCGCGCCGACTCCGCGGAAGAAGCCGGGCTCCTGGAAGAAGAGCAGGGTCGCAAGGGTTCCCACGCCGAACGTGGCCAACGCCGGCCACCGCCATGCGGGCAGGTTGCCACCTGCCAGGAAGACACCCGGGTCGATCGCACGGCGCCGCTGCCAGTAGTCCGCGAGGACCACGACGCACCACGCCGGGAACCACACATACGTGACGGTGAGGAAGCTGAGATAGATGCTCGCGAAACGGTCCGTATTGGCCAGCACGAGCCCCGCGATCGCGCCCCCGACGAGGCCCACCGCGACGGCCGCCTGCCACCTGAGCAGGGTGAGCCCGGATGCCAGCGAGCTCAGGGCGGCGGTGTAGACGTTGAGGTAGTTACTGCTCATCTCGGCGATGACGATGAACGCGACGAACGCCCAGGCCAGCCACGCCGGCAGGTGGCCCACGATCAACCCGGCCAGGTCCTGGTCCTTCGGGTCGATGCTCTGGACCAGGACCCCCAGGATGCCGCAGAGCACCAGGGTCGTGACGCTGCCCGCGCCACTCCAGAGGCTGACCGCGAGCCCGCTCGATTTCCGCGGCAGGTAGCGCGAGTAGTCCGCCGCGTAGGTCGCCCACGAGACGATCAGGGCAAACGTCGCGGTGAACCCCAGGAGGACCGCGGAGACGTGCGACGCGGGGTCCAGCGTACTCGCCAGGCCAGGGTGGAACCGCGGCGCCAGGACAATCCCGACAAGCAGCGCCAGCACCATGAAGGCCGGGGCCTGCACCGTCTGTACCACTGTGATGGTACGGTGCCCGAAGACCGCCACCAGGACGCACCCCACCACCATCGCCAGGAGCATGAGCGCCACCGCCCATGGTGGAGGCCCGGAGCCGAACACCGGGAGGGCCTTCGCCGTGGTGACCGCGATCGCGCAGTCATAGCTGAACCACCCGATGGCGATCAGGCTGGTCAGCACGCCCCCGACGACTGCCCCGCGGCGCCCAAACGCCAGTCTCGAGAAGACGATCTGGGGCACCCCGGCGCGCACGCCCGTGACGCTGAGCGGTCCGAGGAGAGCTCCCCCCGCGAGCGCCCCGAGGACAAGCACCGCGACCGCATCGACGACCCCGAGCCCGAGGACGCTGACCAGAAGCGCCCCGGCAAGGATCGAGAAGAAGTCGGCGAGCGCCCCGGCCCAGATGAAGTAGAGCTCCCGCGGGTGCCCCCGCCGGTCGCTGTCGGGCACCGGTTCCAGCCCGCGCAGCTCGATGCGCAGAAACTCGTCGTCCACCGCAGCATTCATGTTTCCGACTCCCTACGCCAGCATTGCCTGGTCAGGTTCAAAGGGTCGCTGCACGGCAGCCTCTCAGCATTCCCCGGTGGCTCGGGGGGCTCCCCTTCGGAACAAGGCGGATGCTAGCAGGAGCGGGGAGGGGGCGCCTGCCGGCGCCCCCGGGCGTTGCTAGGAGTAGGGGAGGAAGCTCCCACCCATGTCGAACCAGACGGTCCAGCCGCCGCCCGGAGAGACCTGGCGGTCCTCGCGCATGCTGCCGCTGGTCGCGTCCAGCGCCATCACCTCGAGGCTGCCGTCGGCGTTGGTCGCGGGACGCGGGTCGCCGGCGAGGTGCACCCCGCCCTGGGCCAGGGAGGCCACCCCGGTCCAACCACCGCCCGGCGAGGTCTGCCAGACATGGACAGCGTCGCCGGCCAGGTTGATGCCGAACACCTCGAGCCGGCCATCGCCGTTGCGAGCGATCGTCGGGTCACTCGACAGCTGCCCGCCAAGCGAATACCCCGGTCCCCAGCCACCGCTTGGCGCCGTCTGCCAGATGTGGAAGATGGCCGCGCTCGCGAGGTCCTGGTAGACCACCTCCAGCCTGCCGTCTGCGTTGGTGGTGATGCTCGGTGTGCCGAACGCGCTGGCGGAGGCCAGCTTGTACCAGGCGCCCCAGCCACCGCTCGGCGCGGATTGCCAAACATGGTAGAGACCGCCGCTACCGTCGACACCCAGGACCTCGAGGCGGCCGTCGCCGTTGCGCCCGGCGGCCAGGCCACTGAACAGCGGTCCGCCCCCGGTGACGCCCAGGGAGTACCACGACCCCCAGCCACCGCTTGGCGCGGTCTGCCAGGCGTGCCAGAGCGCGCCATCGCTCCCGCGGGCAAATACCTCGAGGCGGCCGTCAGCGTTGGTGGCCACCGAGGGCACGCCCTGGATTGGGCCGGTCGTGGGCTGGCCCAGCGAGACGAGCGGCGACCACCCACCCGACGGGCTGGTCTGCCAGAGGTGGTAGAGATCGCCGGTATTCGCCACCACGAAGGTTTCGAGACGACCGTCGCTGTTGCGTCCGACCGCCGGGTCGCTCACCAGCGTCGGGCTGGGTGTGAACGCATACCAGCCGCCAAAGGTCCCCGATGGGGTGCCCTGCCAGTTGTGGTAGAGCACATGGTCCACCCCGAGAGCGAAGGTCTCGAGCCGGCCATCAGTATTGGTGGCGACGGCCTGGTGGGTGCCTTCGCGCACGTAGCTGTAGGAGGCCGGGGCCGATGTGCCGCCGGTGGGGGTGCGCACGGTGACGTTCTGCGCGCCCGGGTCATGCGGAGGCGCGAGCAGTTGGATCGAGGTCCCGCCCGGGTTGGTGCTGAACCCGGCGGCGCATGGAGTGGCGGCCGGGTTGCACGGGTTCACCACCGTGCCGCCAAAGACCACCCGGTCGGCGTTCTGGAACCCGGTCCCGGTGATCGTGACGCTGTTGCCGCCCGAACTCGGGCCGCCCGACGGGGCGATACCGGTGATCACCGGTGGGGCCACGTACGTGTACATCGTGCACGGGGAGTTGGGGCAGCCGGTGCGGTTCGCCGCGGTGGTGCCGCCGGCGGTGGTGACCGTCACGTCAACGGCCCCCGGGCTGCCGGCCGGTGCCTTCGCCGTGACCTGGGTATTGCTGTTGACGGTGAAGTCTGATGAGGGGACGCTGGTCGCGCCGAAGTGCACCGCGTCCGCAGCCGTGAGGTTGGTGCCCGTGATGACCACCTGGTTGCCGCCGGCTGACGGACCGGTGGCCGGCGCCACGCCGGTCACCGTCGGTGGCAGCGCGAAGTAGCTGAAGGTCTGGTCACTGTTCGACCCGCCTTCGGAGTTCGTGGCCTGGACCGCGACGGGGCCCGCCGCGTGGGCCGGGTCCTTGGTGACGATCACCCGGTTCCCGGACACTGTGGCCACGTCGCAGGGGCCGCAGGCCCGGTTGGTCCCGAAGTTCACGAAGCCGTTGAACTTGTTGGCGCCCGCGCGGGCGTCATCGTCGAATGTGCCGCCCCCGATACCGCCGCTGATCTGGACCGTGTCGCCGCCCGCGCTCGGGCCGGTGTTGGGCGAGACGGCGGTGATCGTGGGCGGGCTGTAGACGTAGGTGTGGGTGTCGCAGGCTGAGGTCCCGTTCTCGTTATGCACGGCCAGGTGGTAGGTGCCGGCGGCAAGCTGAGGGGCCTCGGCGGTGATGACCGTGGGATTGACCGCGTCCTTCTTGGCGGCGGCCACAACGGCCGTCTCGCCCGAGCAGTTCGGGTTGCCGAAATAAACCTGGAGGTTGCCGCTGAAGTTCGACCCGTTGATCGTGACCGTCTTGCCCGGGGACCAACCGGCCGGGCTCGTGCTGCTGATCGACGGCGGGCTGCCCGGGGGCGGCGCCGGGACCGTGTAGGTGAACTGGTCGTTGGGCCCATTGACGATGCTGTCGACGCCGTTGACCACGACGTCGACGTGGTAGGTGCCGGGCGTGTTGGCCGGGGCCGCGACCGTGATCGTGTGGTCGGTGATCCCGGTGGGGGCGGTCAGGCCGCCCATCGCATCGGTGCAGTCGCCACCGGCGTTGGTGCCGCCGAAGCACACGTGCGATGGGCCCGCTGTGACACCGCTCCCGTTCTTCCACTGGAAGCCCTGCCCGTGGACGGTGACGCTGGTCCCAACGGTCCCGGCCGGCGGCACCACGCTCGTGACCACGGGGTGGTACGTGAAGACGTCAGCCGAGGAGGTCGCGGAATAGACCCCAGCGGTAGCGGGCGGCGCCGGCTTGTGCACCTTGATGTCGAAATGGCCTGGCCCCGCGCCGGGTGGGGTGCTGACGGAATAGTCGGGTGTCGTGATGGTGATCTGGTTGTCGGAGCCGACCGTGAAGCACGGCGGCGCGGTGGCGGTGCAGGCGGCGAGGCCCTTGGCACCGACAAACACCGCGTCAGTCCCCGTGAAACCCGAGCCGATGACGTAGACGCCGGTGCCGCCCCCGATGGGGCCGTCAGTTGGCGAGATGGCGTTGACCACGGGGTCCGAGGCAGCGGCGAGCACCGGGCTCGGGGCGACGGTGGAGATGCCGGAGAAGAGCATCGTGGCCAGTGACGCCGATATCGCCACCCGCGCGCCCATGGCTCTCGAAAACGCGTTGCGCAACTTCATGTTCGCTCCCCTCCCGCTAGGGATTCCCTTTCTGATCCCGCCCGAAGTGTATGCACCAATTCCATCCACGGTCCCTGTGGGACCGGGCCGTAAGCTAGCACCTGGGACCAAAAAGCTCAATGCGACCGGAGGCAGCCCAGATCCCCACCCCATCACCCCTCGACGATTTCGGAGCCCCGGCCCGCGCGTGGTTCGAGGCGGCATTCGAGCGGCCCACACCGGTGCAGGAGCAGGGCTGGCGGTCCGTCGCCGCCGGCAACCACACACTGATGTGCGCGCCGACTGGCAGCGGCAAGACCCTCGCCGCCTTTTTCTGGTGCATCGACCAGCTGGCGCGCGAGCCCCTGCCGGTGGACGCGGAGCGCTGCCGGGTGCTGTACGTCTCACCGCTCAAGGCCCTCACCGTTGACGTTGAACGCAACCTTCGATCGCCCCTCACCGGGATCTCGCTCGAGGCCCGCCGGGCCGGGGTGGAGGTGCCCGGGCTCACGGTGGCGGTGCGGACCGGCGACACCCCCGCCAACGAGCGAAGGCAGATCGAACGACATCCGCCCGACATCCTGATCACCACGCCTGAGTCGCTGTTCCTGATGCTGACCAGCGCCGTCCGCCAGGTGCTGGCGTCGGTGCGTTGGGTGATCGTTGACGAAATCCACTCGATGGCGGGCACCAAGCGCGGCGCCCACCTCGCCCTGAGCCTCGAACGCCTGTCGTCGCTGGCCGTGGCCGAGCCCCAGCGCATCGGGCTCTCGGCCACCCAGCGGCCGCTCGAGGAGGTCGGGCGGTTCCTCGGCGGCGCCGGCCGCGACGTCGCCCTGGTCGACACCGGCGAACGCAAGCCGCTGGAGCTCACCGTGGAGGTGCCTGTCGAGGACATGGCCAACCTGGAGCGCGGGACCGAGGGCTACAGCGGGCCGGCAGCGGCGCTGGGCGGCGAGGCGAGCCTGCCGCGACGCAGCATCTGGCCCGCCATCCATCCCAGGCTCCTGGAACTGATCCGGGCGCACCGCTCCACCATCGTCTTCGTCAATTCGCGGCGGCTGGCGGAGCGGCTGGCCGCGCGACTCAACGAGCTCTGGGCCGAGCAGGCGGAGGCGGAGGGGTTGATCCAGCTGCGACCGGACGGCCGGCCCCCGGAGTTGGTGCGCGCCCACCACGGCTCCATCGCCAGGGAGCAGCGCGCGGAGATCGAGGACGCGCTCAAGAGTGGGCGCCTTCCCGCCCTGGTGGCCACCTCGAGCCTGGAGCTGGGCATCGACATGGGCGCAGTCGACCTCGTCATCCAGGTGGAGTCGCCCCCCAGCGTATCCGCGGGGCTCCAGCGCATCGGCCGCGCGGGTCACCACGTGGGCGAGCCGTCGAAGGGGGTCATCTTCCCCAAGCACCGGGGGGACCTGCTGGAGGCGGCGGCCGTGGTCGAAGGGATGCTGCAGGGACGGATCGAAACGACGCGCGTGCCGCGCAATCCCCTGGACGTGCTGGCCCAGCAGGTCGTGGCGATGTGCGCCCTCGACCAGTGGCAGGTCGAGGACATGCTGGCGCTGGTACGGCGCGCCTACCCCTACAGCGACCTGGGCGAACGCGCCTTCACGGCCGTCCTCGACATGCTCGCCGGCCGCTACCCCTCCGACGACTTCGCCGAGCTCCGTCCCCGGATCGTCTGGGACCGGGTGGCCGGCACCCTGCGCGGTCGCGCCGGGGCCCAGCGGCTGGCGGTCGTCAGTGGCGGAACCATCCCCGACCGGGGCCTCTTCGCGGTGAACCTCTTCGAAGGGGCGGGCGACACCCGGCCCACGGAGACGGGCTTCGCCGCCGCCGGGATCGCGGCGCCCCCCGGCGGCCGCCGGCCCGGGAGGCGGATCGGCGAGCTCGACGAAGAGATGGTCTACGAGATGCGCCCCGGCCAGACCTTCATCCTCGGCGCGAGCAGCTGGAAGGTCGTCGAAATCACCCATTCCGAGGTGCTGGTGGTGCCGGCGCCCGGGGAGCCGGGGACCATCGCCTTCTGGCACGGGGACGCCCTCGGGAGGCCGGTCGAGCTTGGCCGGGAGATCGGGAGATTGACGCGCGAGGTCCGGGCGCTGCCCCGCGAGGAGGCCATGGTCCGGCTCCGCGATGCCTCACGGCTGGACGGCGCCGCGGTGCGCAACCTGCTGGGCTTCCTCGATGAGCAGGCTGCCGCCACAGGCGCCGTCCCGGACGACCACACCATCGTCGTGGAGCGCTTCCGCGACCAGCTGGGTGACTGGCGGATGTGTGTGTTGACCCCGTTCGGGGCCCGGGTGCACGCGCCCTGGGCCCTCGCCGTAGCGGCGCAGGTGCAGGAGCGCACCGGCAACGAGGTCCAGGCGATCCACACGGATGACGGCTTCGCGATTCGCCTTGGCGAGGCAGACGAGCCCCCACCGCTGGCCGACCTGTTCCTCGACCCCGAGGACGTCCGCTCGGCGGTGACGGCCCAGCTGCAGGGATCCGCGCTCTTCGCATCGCGCTTCCGCGAGAATGCCGCCCGCTCGCTGCTCCTGCCGCGTCGCCGCCCCGATCAGCGCACACCCCTCTGGCAGCAGCGCCAGCGCAGCCATGACCTCCTGCAGGTTGCCTCGAGACACCCGGACTTCCCGGTGATCCTGGAGACCTACCGCGAGTGCCTGTCCGATGTCTTCGACCTCGATGCGCTGGCCGAGCTGATGAGCGCCGTCCGCCAGCGCACCGTCCGGGTGGTGGAGGTGGAGACCGAGCGGGCCTCGCCGTTCGCCTCCTCCCTGATGTTCGACTACATCGCCCAGTACATGTACGAGGGCGACTCGCCGATCGGGGAACGCCGCGCCCAGGCCCTGACCCTTGACCGCGAGCTGCTGGCCGAACTCCTCGGCGACGAGGAACTGCGCGAGCTGATCGACCCGGCCGCGATCGCCTCGCTGGAACTCGAGCTGCAGGGGCTGCTCCCGGAGCGCTGGCCCCGCGACGTGGACGAGGCAGCCGACCTGCTCTTCCGGCTCGGCGACCTGTCCCTCGAGGAGGCCGCCGCGAGGGGGGTTGGAACCGATTGGCTCGAGGTCCTGGTTCGGGAGCAGCGCGCGCTGCGCACCCGCCTGGCCGGCGAGGATCGCTGGATCAGCGTCGAGGACGCGGCGCGCTACCGGGATGGGCTGGGCATCGCGCTGCCCCCGGGCCTGCCCGTGGACCTGCTGGCGGGGGCGGTCCAGCTCTCCCAGGAGGCCGCGCTCGAGCTGCTGTTGACGCGTTATGCGAGGACCCACGTGCCCTTCACGGCAGCCGAGGTCGCCCACCGCTATCGCCTCGATCCCGCGCTGGTCGAGAGTGCGCTGCGAAGGGTGGTCGTGGCGGGCAAGCTCCTGTCGGGAGCGTTCAGTCCGAGCGGCCCTGACCGCGAGTACTGTCACGCCGACGTCCTGGCCGCGCTGCGCCGGCGCTCCCTGGCGGCGCTGCGCAAGGAGATCGAGCCGGTGGCGGTCGATGCCGTCGTCCGTTTCCTCCCCGCCTGGCACGGGGTGCAGTCGATGTCCCGCGGTCACGACCGCCTCGCCGAGGTCGTGCGCCAGCTCCAGGGAGCCGCGATCCCGGCGTCGGTGCTGGAGCGCGATGTTCTGGCGACGCGGGTCTTCGGCTACACCCCGGCGCTGATCGACCACCTGATGTCGACCGGCGACGTGGTCTGGACCGGGCGTGGCTCGCTCTCGCGGGGGGACGGGCGCGTCGCGTTGTACCTGCGCGCGGACGCGGCGCAACTGATCGCGGCCCCCGGTGAGCCACCCGCCGGCGACCTGCACCGCTCGATCGTCGAGCACCTCCGGGACCGCGGCGCCAGCTTCTTCGCCGACCTTCTCGGCCGCAGCGGTGGTGGAGAGACCGAAGTGGTTTTGGATGCGCTCTGGGACCTCGTATGGTCCGGCCATGTCACCAATGACACGCTGCTGCCACTGCGGTCGAGGGTCGGCTTTGGACCCGGTCGCGGTCGCCGGCCCTCCTCGCGCCGCCCGTTGATGCGGCTGACTCCCCCGGGTGCTGAGGGTCGTTGGTCGCTCGTCGCCGACCTCACCTCCCCAGCGATCACTGTCACCGAGCGCCTGCATGCCATCGCCGGCACCCTCCTCCAGCGCTACGGCGTGCTGACGCGGGAGGCGGCGCTGGCGGAGGGCGTGCCCGGCGGGTTCGCCGCCCTCTACCCGGTGTTGCGGGCGATGGAGGAGGCGGGGCGGATTCGCCGCGGCTACTTCGTCGAGGGGCTCGGCGGGTCGCAGTTCGCACTCCCCGGGGCGGTGGACCGGCTCCGGGCCGCGCGCCAGGAGGAGCAGCCCCCGGTGACCCTCGCCGCCACCGACCCCGCCAACCCCTTTGGGGTCACGGTGCCGTGGCCCGCGACCGCGGCGGGCCGGGCCGCGCGCCAGGCGGGCGCCCTGGTGGTGATCACCGCGGGGCGCCTTCGCCTGTACCTCGAACGGGGCGGGCATTCGCTGTTGACCTTTGACGAGGCCGCACGGGAGGACCTCGCCGCCCTTGCCGCGGTGGCGCCGCGCCTGGGCAGGCTGGAGGTGCGCACGGTGGACGGCGACCCCGTCGCGGGCAGCCGCCTCGAGCCCCTGATGCGCGATGTCGGCTTTGGCATCTCCCCGCGCGGCCTGGTGATCTGGCCCGAGCGCGGGTCGTCAGCCTCCGCCTGAGCCTGGTGCCTGATGACTGATGCCTGAAGGCGACACCCTCCGCCGGGCCGCGGCGGCGCTCCGTCCGCGGATGGTCGGTAAGGTCGTCGTCGGTGCCCAGCCCGCGTCCATCGCGCGCCTACGTGGCCGCCGGGTCACCAGCGTCGATGCGAACGGCAAGCACATGCTGATGCGGTTCGAAGGGGACCTGGTCCTGCACAGCCACATGCGCATGACCGGGGCGTGGCACGTCTATTCCCCCGGGGACAGGTGGCGCCGCCCGGAGCGCATGGCCCGCGCCGTCCTCACCTTTGACGACGTGGTCGCCGTGCTGTTCTCCGCGCCGGTGGTGGAGCTTGTGCGCGACGAGCAGTCGCGGGTCGGACACCTTGGTCCCGACATCCTCGCCGAGGACTTCGAGCCTGCGGCCGCGGTCCGCCTGGCGCGGCTGTCCGAACGGGCGGAGGTCGGCGACGTGCTGCTGGACCAGAGGGTCTGCGCGGGCATCGGCAACATCTACAAATGCGAGTCGATGTGGCAGCACCGTGTCAACCCGTGGACCCCCGTCGCACGCATGGATGACGAGGCGCTGGTTCAGCTGTATTCGGCCGCGCGGCGGATGATGCGCGAGAGCGTCGTCGCTCCCGGGCCACGGCATCGCCGTGCGGCGCACGGCCGCGGCGGCCGGCCCTGTCCGCGCTGCGGAAATGGCATCGCTGTCAGGGCCCAGGGCGAGATGGGCCGGCTGACGTACTACTGCCCTCGCTGCCAGGGCGGCCCGTCTGATGTGCCCGGGGTCGCCGCCAACGAGGTGATCCATGCCTGAGACCGCGGCCATCGACACCGCGGTCGCCGAGGTCGCGCGTCGTGACCCGGTGATGGCGGCGCACATCCGGCGGGTGGGCCCATTCGTGCCGCGTCCCGGGCAGGGCGCGTACTTCCCGGCGCTGGTGCGCTCGATCCTCTACCAACAGCTCGCCGGTAAGGCCGCGGCCGCGATCCACGGGCGCTTCGTTGAGGCAATCGGGGGAGAGGTCACCCCCGAGGCAGTGCTGGCGACGCCGCTGGAGGGCCTGCGCGGGGCGGGCTTGTCCGGCGCCAAGGCGGCGTCCGTGATCGACCTCGCCCGACGGGTGGTCGAAGGCGTCGTCCCCTTGGATGGGATCGAGGCCTACGACGACGAGGAGGTCATCAGCCGGCTTTCGACCGTGCGCGGGATCGGGCGTTGGACGGCCGAGATGTTCCTGCTCTTCGAGCTGGGGCGGCTCGACGTGTGGCCGGTCGGCGACCTCGGCGTGCGCCACGGCTGGAAGCTCATCTACGGCATGGACGAGATGCCCAGGCCCAAGGAGCTGGACGCACTCGGTGAGAGATTCCGGCCGTACCGCACCATCCCGGCGTGGTACAGCTGGCAGGCGGTGCACATCGCGCGCGGCGAGATGATCCTGCCGGAAGAGCCCCCTAAATGAACCTGGGGTAGGTCGACATCCCGCCGTCGACCACGAGCGTGGTGCCGGTGACATACGCGGCCTCGGCGCTGCAGACCCAGGCAACCGCGGCGGCCACCTCGTCCGGCTGGCCGAACCGCCCGACCGGGATCTCCGCCTCCACGCTGTGGCGCGCCGTGGGGTCATTCAGGACGAAGTCGTTGATCGGGGTGGCGATCGCCCCGGGCGCGATGTTGACCACCCGGATGTTGGTCCCGGCCTCGGCCAGCTCGCGCGCCGCGGTCTGCATCAGGAGCTTGATCCCGCCCTTGGAGGCGCAGTAGTGCGCGAACCCCGGCCAGGGGATGAACTCGTGCACGCTCGACATGTTGACGATGACCCCGCCCCCGCCGTCGCGCATGACCTTGCCGCACTCCCGCAGGCAGAGGAACGCGCCTGTCAGGTTGGTGCGCAGGACGCGCTCCCAGTCCTTCAGCGGCATGTCGAGGGTGGGGACCTGGTTTTCGATGCCCGCATTGTTCACCAGGATGTCGATCCCCCCGAACGCCTCCTTCGCCTGCGCGGTCATCCGCACGACGTCGTCCTCGCTGCCAACGTCCGCCTGCACGGCGATCGCGCGCACCCCCGGGTTCTTCGCGCATTCGGCGACCACCGCCTGGGCGTGCGTGGCCTCGCGGTCGGAGAAGAAGTTGACCGCGACCGAGGCCCCCTCGCGGGCCAACCGCAGCGCGGTCGCCTTGCCGATCCCGCTCGATGCGCCGGTGATCACCGCGCGACGTCCCTCTAGAAGCATCCGGGATCCTCCTTTATTTGGGTTTGACGGACTGCGTTTGGCGGGCAGCGGCCCTGCCCTGGCGCACCTTCTGGCGGGTGCTGGTGAAGGTCACGTCCGTGCTGCGGTTGCGCACCAGGTTGTTGTTCCGACGGCGCTCGATGTTGATCGCCGCCGAGATCAGTGCCAGGTGGCTGAATGCCTGGGGGAAGTTGCCCAACAGGGCGCCGGTTTCGGCGTCGACCTCCTCGGCGATCAACCCGAGTGGCGAGCTGAAGGCCAGCAGTCTCTCGAAGCGCCGCTGAGCCTGCTCGAGGTCGCCGACCAGGGCCAGCGCGTCGGCCAGCCAGTAGGCGCAGATGATGAAGGAGCCCTCGGGGCTGACCAGGCCGTCGTCGGTCGCGGCGGCGCGGTAACGGTAGACCAGCGGGCCGGCACTGAGGCCCGCGTCGACCGCGTCGATGGTGCTGCGCAAGCGGCGGTCCGCGAGCGGCAGGAACCCCAGCTGTACCAGTCGCAGCGCAGAGGCATCGAGCTGGTCTGACCCGAACGACTGCGTGAAGGACTCGAGCCGCCTGGACCAGCCGCGCTCCAGGACCGCCGCGTGGATCTCGCGCCGGGACCGCTCCCAGAGGTCATGGTCGTGAGGCAGCTTGAAGCGGTCGGCGAGGCGCAGGCCGCGGTCGACCGCGACCCAGCACATGGCCTTGCTGTAGGTGAAGTGCAGGTTCTCGCCTCGCACCTCCCACAGGCCGGCATCGGCCTGCTGCCAGCCCCTGCAGGCGAAGTCGACGATCCGCCGCAGCTCCCGCCACAGGGGGCGCGAGATCTTCCCGCCGTTGACCGCCCAGATGAAGACCGTGTCCAGGAGCTCTCCGAAGATGTCCAGCTGGACCTGGTCCTCGGCGCCATTGCCGACCCGCACGGGCCGTGACTTGCGGTACCCCTCGAGGTGGGGGAGCTCACGTTCGTCGCCGGCCGACTTGCCGTCGAGGTTGTACAGGATCTTCAGACCCTGGTCGATCGTCAGGCTGGTCACCCAGGACATGAAATCGGTCGCCTCCTGGACGAAGCCCAGCTGGAAGAGGGCGTAGAGCGTGAACGAGGCGTCGCGCACCCAGGTGTACCGGTAGTCCCAGTTGCGCTCGCCACCGATCCACTCCGGGAGGCTCGTGGTGGGCGCGGCGACGAGCGCCCCGGTCGGGGCGTAGGTCAGCAGCTTGAGGGTCAGGGCGGATCTCCAGACCACGCCCTGGTACGGGCCCATGTAGGTGCACTGGTTGATCCACTGCCACCAGTAGTTCTGGGTGCTGCGCAACAGGGCCCGGCTGTCCTCGACGTTGTCCATGGGCCGGCCGCACCTGCCGGCGGTGTTGACCGCCATCGTGAACGCCACCGTCTCGGCGGGACGGACCGTGAACTCGGTGGTCCGCCCGCGGATCGGTCGGGTGCCGCTGAAGCAGTAATGGTGGCCGTCGTGGTCGCCGTGGAGGCGCCCGTCGTCGGCCACCAGGGGGTTGGGCGCGGCGCCGTAGTCCGGGCGCGCGTCGACCCGCATCCGGAATCTCATCGTCCCGGCGAGCCCGGTGATCATGCGGACGATGCGCGGGTGGTGGTGGGGGCGGGCGTGCTGCTTGACGTCGTGCGCGTCGACCGGCATGAAGTCGGTGACCGTGGCCAGGCCCGTCTCGGTCTGGAAGATCGACCGCAGCACGTTGGTCTTGTCGCCGTACTCCTGGCGGCAGGCGAAATCCCCGACCGGGGCGATCTGCCAGTAACCCCCCCGGGTCTTGTCCAGGAGACGGCCGAAGATGCTGGGGCTGTCGAAGCGCGGGAGAGAGCACCAGTCGATGCTGCCGTCCACCCCCACGAGCGCCATGGAGCGGCAGTCGCCGATGACCCCGTAATCGCCGATGGGCAGGTAGCCGTCGTGGCGCAGCGCCCACGACGGGATCTTGCCGCCTCGCGGCGCGGAGCTTGACGTGAGCCGCCTCGAGCCGCGGCCGTCAGAACGCAATTTTCTCCAGCTCGGCGTGGTCGCCAACGATGGTCAGCACACCGCAGGTCCGCTCGCGGCTGAAGCCGGCGGCTGTCGGCGTCGACACATTGATGAGCCGCACCCCGCCGACGACCTCGTCGCGCCATTTGTGGGAGTGGCCGTGGATGCAGATGTCGAGGCCGCGCAGCCACTCGTCGCCCGGCCGGGGGGAGCGGTGGACCATCCCCACCTTCAGGCCCTCGAGGTGGCGCAGGACCCGCTCCGGGTACCGAGGATCGTCGGGGGCGTTGCCGTTGACCACTGTCAGCGGGGCGATCCCCGCCAGCCCGTCGAGCACCTCGGGGTATTGCCAGTCGCCGGCGTGCCAGACCTCGTCGACCCCCGCGAAGACCGCTCCTGCACGTTCGATCAGTGCCGGCACCTGGTAGCGACCCTGGGTGTCGCCGATGACGCCGATTCGAAGAGACACCCCGGCACAGTAGCAGTCATGTTCGCCCCGTCATCTGGCATCATGCCCGCGATGCAAACAAGCAGCCGGCCGCAGCAGGTCGGTGGAGGGCTCGAGGTTGCCACCATCCTGGTGGTGGATGACACTCCCGTGCACGCCCTCCGGTTGCGGCAGATCCTCGAGGCCGCCGGGTGCACCAAGGTGATCACCGAGGGCGATCCCTGGCAGGTCATCGACGCGGTTGCCCAGCACGACCCCAGCGTCATCTTCCTCGACCTCCAGATGCCCGACCTCGACGGCTTCGGCGTGATGCAGCTGCTGTCCAAGGAGCTGGGCCTGAAGGTCCCGATCCCGGTCCTCGTGACGTCCGCCGACCATGATGCCGGACTACTCCAGCGGGCCATAACCGCCGGCGCCTTCGACTACGTCACCAAGCCCTTCGACCCGCTGGAGGTCGCGGTTCGCGGCCGCAACGCGCTGCGGCACGGGCTCCTCGCGACCCAGGCCGAGGAGGGCAACGTTGCGCTCAAGGCCCTGGTGCGAGAGCGAACCGATGACCTCGACCGCGCCCACGTCGAGGCGCTCGAGAAGCTGGCCCGGGCCGCCGACTACCGCGACGACGAGAGCGGTGACCACGCCCGCAGGGTGGGCGACCTGAGTGCCGACCTCGCGCTCGCGCTGGGGGTCAGCCCGGGCATTTCCGACATGATCCGGATGGCCGCACCGCTCCACGACCTGGGCAAGGTCGGCATCCCCGACAGCATCCTGCTGAAGCCAGGGCCCCTGGACCCCTCCGAGATGGAGGTGATGAAGACCCACACGACGATCGGCGCGCGGATCCTGGCGGACTCTCACCCGGTGCTGTGGCTGGCCGGGGAGATCTGCATCACCCACCACGAGCGCTGGGACGGCTCCGGCTACCCGCGCGGTCTTGTCGCTGAGGACATCCCGCTGCCCGGGCGGATCGTCGCCGTCGCTGATGTGTTCGACACCCTGCTCTGTGAGCGGCCATACCGCCCGTCCTGGCCCCGGCACCGAGCGACGTCGGAGGTGCTGGCACAGAGCGGGGTCCACTTCGACCCGCGGATCGTGGACGCCCTGCTGCGGGTGGAGCAGGGGGACAAGAGCCCGCGGAGGCATGGGGCTGGCTGAGCCCCGGGTACGCGTCACCAGGGGCGACATCACCGCCCTGGAGGTGGACGCGATCGTCAATGCCGCCAACTCCCACCTCACCGGCGGTGGCGGGGTGGACGGCGCGATCCACCGCGCTGGTGGCCCCGAGATCATGGATGAGACGCGGCGCCGGTTCCCCGATGGCTGTCCCACTGGCAGGGCGGTGACCACTGGCGCGGGCCGCCTCAAGGCGAGGTGGGTGATCCACGCCGTCGGTCCGGTCTGGTGGGGTGGCCTGAAAGGCGAGGACCGCGCGCTGGCCTCGGCGTGGACCTCGGCCCTGCGGGAGGCGATCGAGCACGGGGCCGGATCGGTGGCCTTCCCGTCGCTCTCGACCGGCGCCTACCGCTTCCCGGTGGACCGCGCGGCGAAGATCGCCGCCGCGGCCCTGGGGGCGGCGATCTCCACGGTCGACGACGACCAGGCACCCGAGGTCGTCATCTGTGCCTTCAGTGCAAGGGATGAGCGCGCCTATCGAGGCGCTTTTGCAGCCTGGCTGCAGGACTGAGCCCGGCTAGGCGTCGCGCTCCTCGATGGCGACCTTGTCCATCTTGTCGCCCTGGCGCAGTTGCTTGACCACGTCGATGCCGTCGACGACATAGCCGAACAGGTTGTAGGACGGCGCCAGCTTGTGCTGGCAGTCGCTGTTGCAGATGAAGAACTGGCTGCCGTTGCTGTTGGGCCCGGCATTGGCCATCGCCACCGCGCCCTCGCGGTAGCTGCCCTTGACCGGCTCGTCCTCGAACTGGTAGCCGGGGCCGCCGCTGCCGGTGCCGGTGGGATCTCCACCCTGGATCACGAAGTCCGCGACATACCGGTGAAAGGTCAGCCCGTCGTAGTAGCCGTCGCGGGCGAGGTTGACGAAGTTGTTCACCGTGACCGGCGCCAGTGACGGCTGCAGGTCCATGACCACCTGGCCCTTGTTGGTGTCGATGGTGGCGCGGTAGGTCTTGGCATTGTCGATGTTCATTTCGGGTTTGCTAGGCATTTCTCTCCTTTATCAACTGCAGGAACTCCCCGCGGGTGCGGGCGTCCTGCCTGAACCTTCCCAGCATGCTGCTGGTGACTGCGAGGCTGGTCTGCTTCTCCACGCCACGCATCATCATGCAGAGGTGGTGGGCTTCCATGACCACTCCCACCCCCTTGGGCTTGACCGCCTCCTGGATCGCCTCCGCGATCTGTGAGGTGAGGCGTTCCTGGACCTGGAGCCGCCGGCTGAAGGAGTCCACCACCCGCCCCAGCTTGCTCAACCCCGCGATTCTGCCGTCCGGCAGGTAGGCGATGTGACAGCGGCCGTAGAAGGGCAGCAGGTGGTGCTCGCACAACGAGTAGAACTCGACGTTCTTGAGCACCACCATCTGGTCCAAGTCGCTTTCGAAGAGCGCGGTTCGCAGGAGCGCCACAGGGTCCTCTGCGGCACCACGCGTGAGGAACTGCAGCGAGCGCGCCACCCGGCGCGGCGTGTCGCGGATCCCCTCCCGCTCCGGGTCCTCACCCAGCTCCACGAGGAGCTGGTGGACGGAGTCCTCAAGGCTCGACATCCGGGCAGTCTACGAAGACTGCCCGGCGGCGCCCGGGGCGATGGGGCTGAGCGGGACGGTGTCCGGCTCGCCGGGCTGGTGACCGCGGGGGTGCTCGGCGACGTAGAGCGCGACCAGGGCGAGGGCCATCGCGTTGATCGCCACCGTCACCGCGATGGTGAACTGCGAGACGTTGGCGTGGAACAGGCCGATGCCGCCGAAGAAAAGGATCGCGCCGAAGCCCATCGCGTAGGCGTACCTGCGCCGGTGCACCGCGACGAAGTAGTAGACGAGGACGTTGGAGACGGCCAGGCCCAGCATCGCCAGGCCGTAGATCCCGAGGTTGCCACCGATCTCGACGTACTGCTTGCCGAGCACCAGGCTGATGACCAAGGTCGGGAAGAGGAAGTACGCGCTGACCACGACCAGGCCGGCGCCCAGCACCAGGCCCAGGGACAGGTTTACAAGCTTGTGCGCCGACTTGCCCTGGGCGTGCATCGCCGCGACGCGGGGGAACATGACCGCCGACACGCTGATGGTGCCGAAGAACAGGATCTTGCCCAGCAGCGACATGGCGCTGTACACGCTGGCCTGCACGTCGGGCATGAAGTACTTCGCCAGGATGACGTCCATGTTGAAGAACACGGTGATCACGCTCAGCCCGGCCCCCGCAGCGATCGAGCTGCGAACGACCCCGGCCAGGCCAAGACGGGCGTGGTGTCCGCCCCGGGGCAGGTCCCTCAGGGTGACTGCGCCGACGAGGTTGCACAGGCTGAGCGCGAGCACTATGGCCAGGGTCGCGCCGACGGCGTGGAGCTGGAAATGGAGCAGGACCGGGAGGAAGACGAGGGTCGTGGTGCCATAGGTGATGAAGTTCAGGGACAGGGGGACAAAGCGCTGCTCGCCCTGGACGACGCCGCGGCCCAGCCCCACGAGGAGGTTGAGGGGCACGGTGGCCGAGAGGATGAGCAGCGGTCCGAGGCCAATTCGCAGCTGCTGGTGCAGGAAAGGCGATATGAGGATGAAGACCAGCATCCCGGCGCCGCCGATGAGGGTCGCGTAGATGGTGATGTCGCGGTACGCCCTCTGGACCTCGGAGTGCTGACCCTGGGCCGCCAGTGGGGCGGTGATCCGGGCCGCCACCGCCATGCCCACGAAATGCAGGATCTGGATCAGGTAGAAGATCGCGATGAGGCTGGCGACCTCGCTGTATCGGGGCTTGCCCAGGGCCCGTGCGAGCAGCGTCTGGAAGGCGAACCCGGCCAGCCCCGCGAAGAAGTTGCCGGCGAAATAGACCAGGTTGTTCAGCAGGAAGGGGTCGCGCAGCTGTGCCGGGAGGCGCTGCATGACCGGCGTCTGCGCCAGCCTCTCGACGGCGGTCGGCGACATGTCCGGGCAATACTACGAACGTCTCACCCGGGCGACCATGAGAGCCCCTGCGCCTAACTAGAATCGAGGCTCGATGACAGACGAGCTCTTCCCCATCAAGCGCGCGATGGCGATCGGCGCCCACCCCGATGACAACGAGTTCGGGTTCTTTGGCACGCTGGCCAAACTGGTCCAGCAGGGCGTCGACTGCACGCTGGTGGTCGTGACCAACGGCAATGCCGGCGGCGAAGGGGACCGCACCCACGAGGAACTGGCCCGGGTCCGGGTCGAGGAGCAGGCCGCCGCCGCCCGCGTCATCGGGATAGAGCGGGTCATCAACCTGGGGTATGAGGACGGCTACGTCACCCCCTCGCTGGAACTGCGCAAGGACCTGACCCGGGTCCTGCGTCAGCAGCGGCCCGACCTGGTGTTCACGCACAACGCCGTCCGCAATTACAGCGCCATCGGCGGCAACCACCCGGACCACCTGGCGGTGGGTGAGGCCACCCTCGCCGCCATCTACCCCGCCGCCCGGAACCCCATGGCGTTCCCTGATCTCCTGGAGCACGAGGGGCTGGAGAAATGGGTGGTCAAATGGGTCTACGTGGCCGGCGCGACCCTCGAACGCCCCAACCACTGGGAGGACATCACCGATGTCCTCGAGAAGAAGGTCGCCGCCCTGCTGGCTCACACGAGCCAGCTCCCGCCGGAGGTTGCCGACTGGGTCCGTCGCAACGCCGCGGAGGCCGGCGAGCGGGCGAAGAAGCACGGCGGCATGGATTACGCCTACGCCGAGGAGTTCCTCAAGCTCTTCACTGGCGACCACGGCAGCGAAGATGGTCGCGAGATGATGCGCCGTGAGCGCCAGCGCTCGCGGGAGGCCGCGACCCGCTAGCCAGGATCCTGCCCCGCAAGGAGCAGCGCAGCGGGACCTAGTCGAGCAGCAGCGGGACCCCGTCGAGCTTCGTCGAGCTGCCGTATTCGAACGCCGCCGCGCCCGCCGCGGTGAGTTCCTCCTCCAGGTTCCACGCGCTCTTTCCCGACGCCCGCGCGTAGCGCCTCAACGTGAAGTCCGCCAGCTCCGAGTGGTAGCAGTAAACGGGCTTTCCGGAGGGGTCGTGGTAGGTGATCCCGATGAGGTCCTCCCGCTGCGGGGTGACCCGGCCCCAGAGGCGCTCCTTCGGGTACTCGGCATCGAACTCCCACCCGGCGGGCGAGTGCTCGGTGGACGGTTTGAAGAGGTCGACGGTGCCGGTGTGCTTGAGCTGGGCCGGCCCGCCCAAGAGCGCGAGCGAGGTGATGGTTCGCGGTGGGAACTTCGGCCATGCGGCCACCCCGGTGAACGCCCGCCCGTCGCCGATGTGCTTGCACTCCGCCCAGTGCCAGCGGTCGCTGTGCTTGGCGCCGAAGACGTGGGCCTGCTCGCCCATCCACCCGTCGACCATGCGGACCAGACCTCCCTCGCTGATCTCGCCGCTGACGCGGATGAGTGGGCGGGGCTCCTGGAAGCAGGTGGCGATGCGGGCCCCCCACTCGGGGGTGGGCGTGAAGCCGGGCAGGAGTGACTCGAAGCGCAAGTTCCAGGTCACCTCGCCGGCGGCATCCTGCAGCGTCCCTGAGCAGCCCTCCTCATGCAGCCGGTTCTCCCCGACCGCGACGCTGAACGGGGTCCCGGCCGCCACCAACCTGTCGATCGGGAAGGTCAGCCTGACGGCGCGGTTGCGAGGCGTTGCGGAGCGGTCCGTGCGCATGAACCAGCACTGCGCGAACGCTTCCCGACCCTGCTCGCTGGGGGACACCATGCTGTAACGCAGCCAGTAACCGGCCTGCTCGGCCGGGTTGTTGAAGGCTACGAACCAGCCTTCGTAGTGGCCCCGGCGGCCCGGTTGCCAGCGCATGGTGTTGCCGCTCATATCATTACGTTCCACTGCGAAGCCCGGCTCTGGCGGGGAAGCGGAACGCCGCCCGCGGTGTTGTAAATGTCGTAGCCATCAACCCTTTTCAGCGCGAGGAAGCAATGCCAGCCGACAGGAAATACGACGTCATCATAGTGGGGGCCGGCCCCGCTGGCCTTGCCGCGGGTTTGTACGCCGGGCGCATGGAGTTGAAGGCCCTGGCGCTCGAGATGAAGGCCCCCGGCGGTGAGTTGCTGAACACCCTCGACATCGAGGACTACCCGGGCTTCGAGCACATCACGGGCCAGGAGCTCTCCGACAAGATGGAGGCCCACGCCCGCAAGTTCGGCCTGGAGATCGAGTACGACTCGGTCAAGGAGATCTACAAGGACGGCGACGACGTGGTCGTCACGACCGACCTGGACAAGGAGTACCGCGTCCCGGCGGTCATCGTGACCTCAGGCGGCGCGCCCAAGAAGCTGGGGGTCCCAGGCGAGGAGGAGTACGCCGGTCGCGGCGTGAGCTACTGCGCCATCTGCGACGGCGCCTTCTTCAAGGAGAAGGAGGTCGCGGTGGTCGGTGGTGGTGACAGCGCCGTCGAGGAGGGCACATTCCTGACCCGCTACGCCAGCAAGGTCCACCTGATCCATCGGCGCGACGAGTTCCGCGCCCAGGCGGTCGCGGTGCAACGCGCCAAGGCGGACCCGAAGGTGCAGTTCGTCATGGACACCGTCGTCGAGGGCATCGCCGGTTCGGGCAAACCCGAGGATGGCGGGTCGGTGCAGAGCCTGCAGTTGAAGAATGTCAAGAGCGGCGAGACCTCAACGCTCGAAGTTGCGGCGGTCTTCCCGTTCGTCGGGTTCCTGCCGAACAGCAATATCTTCCGCGACCACGTCGAGCACGATGAGCTGGGCTACATCTACACAGACACGGACATGGCCACGAACATCGAGGGCATCTTCGCCGCGGGAGACGTTCGCCACCAGCTCACCAAGCAGATAACAACCGCCGTGGGCGATGGGACCACCGCCGTGGTGGCGGTGACCAAGCTGCTGGCGGATCGCAAACAGGCCCGCCTCCAGGCGGTCGTTTCCGATGCCGACTCGCCCCGGTCGAAGGACCACGAGCCGGCGGCCGCGACCAGCCAGCAGGTATGACCCCGGGACTGACCGCCGCTTGAATTTCGGGCGCGCCGCCGCCGCCGAGGGCGCGCAGGCGCAGCTGCTCGTCCTTCCCGTCCTCGACGGGTTGGCGGCGTCGGTCGCCTATCCCCAGGTGAACGAGGCCCTGGCCGGGGCCCTGGCCCGGGCGGAGAAGCGCGGGTTCGCCGGCCGGTTTGCCGCCACCCTCGTGCTCGACAGCCTCGGCACCCTGCCGGCGGAGCGGGTGATGGTGCTGGGCCTGGGCAAACGCCAGGAGATCGATCGCACCCGCCTGAACAACGCCCTGGAAATGGGCATCCGGCAGGCCGGCTCGCCGCTGCCCGCAAAGGTCGCGCTGGCCTGGATGGCGGAGCTGGGCCCCGAGGTCGACGCCCAGGCGCTGGCCTGCGCGGCCACCGAGGCCGCAATCCTCGCGGAATTCACCGAGGCGACCCACAAGAGCGGCGGCAAGAAACCACGACGCGGTGTCGGCACCCTCGTGCTCGCGGGCTTCCCCAGGGTCGCCCCCCCGGCGCTGGACAGGTCCCAGGTGCTGGCTGTTGAGACGCTCCACGCACGCCGCCTGGTGAATACCCCGGGCCTCGAGCTCTTCCCTGAGGCATTCGCGGCCGACGCCCGGAGGCACGGCGTTGCTGCCGGCCTCAAGGTGGAGGTTCTTGACCACCGCCGGCTGCAGCGCCTGGGATACGGTGCCATCACGGCCGTCGGCATGAGCTCCTCGCGGCCGCCGCGGATGGTGGTCCTGCGCCACGGCTCGGCTCCTGCGCGCGGGAGGGGCAAGCGGGCGCGGCCACTGCTGGCGCTGGTGGGCAAGGGCGTCACCTTCGACTCCGGCGGGATCTCGATCAAGCCGGCCGCCGAGATGGGCTACATGAAGGGCGACATGGGCGGCGCCGCCGCGGTGTTGGGGGCGCTGTCGGCGATCGCCCGGTTGAAGCTGGACGTCGACGTCGTCGGCATCCTCTGCCTCGCGGAGAACATGGTCTCCGCCACCGCGATGCGGCCCGGGGACGTGGTGCGGACGGGTAGCGGAAAGACCATAGAGGTGGTCAACACGGACGCCGAGGGCCGCATGGTGATGGCCGACGGGATGCACCACGCGGTCACGCTGGGGGCAACCCATGTCCTCGACATCGCGACCCTTACCGGGGGTCAGCGGGTGGCGCTGGGCCAGGTGGCCGCCCACGTCCAGGGCGACAACGAGGAGTTCACGAACCGCCTGGTGGCCGCCGCCGCGGCGTCTGGCGATCGCGTTTGGCAGATGCCGATATACCCGGAGTACCGCGCCGTGATCGACAGCCCGATCGCCGACCTCGCGAACTCCACGGTGCGTGACGGCATGGCGATCACCTCAGGGCTGTTCATGCGGGAGTTCGCGGAGGGGTTGCCGTGGATCCACATCGACATGGCGGCCCCCGGCTGGAACCGGGTGGCGGCGATCCGGGACATGCCCAAGGGGCCGACCGGGTACGGCGTGCGCCTGCTGGTCAACCTCGCCGAGCGCTTTGCGACGCCGGCCCGGCGAGGCCGCTCGTCACAATCCTGATAAATTTGGTCGGAAATACAGACCGGGTGGTCAAGCGTTGCACTTGGAGTAGAGATGGCGTGGCGTGACATGCTGGCGCAGGCCAGGAAAGAGATCAAGGAGACCTCCCCGGAGGAGGTCCAGGCCCGCCTGGAGGCGCCCGGCGCCCCGGTCGTGGTCGACATCCGCGAGAACGACGAGACCTCGCAGGGGGTGATCCCCGGCGCGGTCGTCATCCCGCGCGGCTTCCTCGAGATGCGCGTCGAGGACAAGATCCCCCAGCGCGACACGCCGCTGGTGCTCTATTGCGCCGGCGGGGTTCGCTCGGCGATCGCCGCGAAGACGCTCCAGGACCTCGGGTACACCAGGGTTGAGTCGATGGCCGGCGGCTTCGGCGCCTGGAAGGAGAAGGGGTTCAAGTTCGCAGTTCCCCAGAACCTGAAGCCCGAGCAGTTCGCCCGCTACAGCCGCCACACGCTGCTTCCCGAGGTCGGGATGGCGGGACAGCTGAAGCTGCTCGACGCCAAGGTGCTGCTGATCGGGGCGGGCGGCCTGGGGTCACCTGCGGGCATCTACCTGGCTGCCGCGGGCGTCGGCCAGCTGGGCATCGTCGATTTCGACGTCGTCGACGAGTCCAACCTCCAGCGCCAGATCCTCCACACCACGGACCGGATAGGAATGCCCAAGACCGAGTCGGCGGCGATCGCGATCCGCGCGATGAACCCCGACGTCAAGGTGGTGCAGTACAACACCCGCCTGGATTCGAGCAACGTCTTCGACGTCATCGGCCCGTACGACATCATCGTCGACGGCTCCGACAACTTCCCGCTGCGCTACCTGCTGAACGATGCCGCGGTCTTCACCGGCAAGACCATCGTCCACGGCAGTATCTTCCGGTTCGACGGCCAGGTCACGGTGCTCGACCCCAAGAACGGAGGCCCCTGCTACAGGTGCCTCTTCCCGGAGCCCCCGGACCCCGACTCCGACATGGCGCCGAACTGCGCCGAGGCCGGCGTGCTCGGTGTGCTGCCCGGGACGGTCGGGATCATCCAGGCCACCGAGACGGTCAAGTTGATCCTGGGGATCGGCGAGCCGCTGCGCGGGCGCCTGCTGATGTTCGACGCCCTGGACATGACCTTCCGCAACTTCAAGGTGCGCAAGGACCCGAACTGCCCGGTGTGCAGTGAACACCCCACGATCACCGAGCTGATCGACTACGAGATGTTCTGCAACATGCCGTCGTCGCGCAACGGCCACGCCGCAGCGCACGCCGAGGCGGCCGCGGTCAACTAGCTCCAGCAAGGCAGGACACTAAACTCCCGCCATGGCGGCGGAGCAGGCTTCGCTGGACCGCGACCTGGTCGTGGCCCGGGCCCTCGAGTTGGGCTGGGCGGCGGCCGGGGTGGCCCGGGTGGCTCCCTTCCCCGACGCCCGCGACCGAACCCTCGAGGCGATCGCCGCGGGCCGGATGGCCGGCATGGAGTGGATGACGCCGGCGCGGGCGGACGCCGCGTCAGACCTCGGTGCGCGCTACCCCTGGGCGCGCTCGATCCTGTCGCTGGCCTGGGCGTACCGGCCGGCGACCGCGCTTGCGGGGCTTTCGGCGGGCGAGGTACCGAGTGCTCCCGCGGGCAGCCCCGGCCGGCCGCGCGGGCGGGTCGCAGCCTACGCCCTGTTGCCAGGGAGCGACGCCCAACCGGAGGACTACCACGAAGTCATGGGGCGCTCGTCCGACGAGCTCACAGCATGGATCGGCGAGCGCCACCCAGGACTGCGCAGCAAGCGCTTCATCGACCATGGGTGGGCCATGGACCGGCCGGTGGCGGAACGGGCCGGGGTGGGCTTCGCGGGCAAGAACACCACCCTTCTCACGACGGCCGCCGGGTCCTATGTCCTGCTCGCCGAGATCCTCCTGTCGGTCGAACTCGAGCCCGACCAACCGGTCGCGCGGAACTGCGGCAGTTGCCGGGCCTGCCTGCCGGCGTGTCCCACGGGTGCGCTGCTGGAGCCCGGCGTGCTCGATGCCCGCAGGTGCATCTCATACCTGACCATCGAGCACCGGGGCAGCATCCCCGTAACGCTGCGTCCGCTCATGGGCACCTGGATCTTCGGCTGTGACCTGTGCCAGGAGGCCTGCCCGATCAATCAACGGCTGGCCCCGGGGGCCACCGGCGACACCGGTGGGTCGACGCGCTCCGGCCCGGTCCCGTTCCCGGACCTGGTCGAGGTCCTGGCCCTGGACGACGGGGCCTTCGCCGAGCGCTTCCGGGGCACCGTGGTCTGGCGGACGGGGCGCGCGGGCCTGGCGCGCAATGCGGCCATCGCCCTGGGCAACGCCGGCGACGCTGCCGCCGTGCCCGCCCTGCGGCGGGCGGCCGCAGAGGACCCGGACCCGGTCGTCAGGGAGGCCGCTGCGTGGGCGATCGGGCGGCTGCGGTCAGGCGCCCTCGACAAGCAGCCGGGCCTGGTGGAGGTTGTGCCAGCCGAGGAGGTGTGACGCGGTGATCTCGTGCTGGCGCCAGAGGTGGGCGATGTACCCGAGGCGAGCCACCCGGCAGGCCCGGCACGGGCAGCCGGGATCGAGCCTCCGATCGTCGGCCGCGTCGAGGGTGGCGTCGATGCGCTGCCAGGTCGCGGCGCTCCAGTAGAGGCCCTCGCGGGCGGCGTCGGCGGGGACCGCACTCACGACCCAGCCGGCGGGCGCGGGCTCGCGGGACGATCGCCACCAATGCAGCTCGCCGCCGGGGAGGACGTCAGCCGTAGAGGCCGCCCCCAGCTCCGCCGCCTGAAGCAGCAGCGCCGCCCGGTCGAGGTCGTGGAGCGTGCCGTCGATGGGGGAGCGCACGGTGATCCTGCCGCCGTCCTCGGCTTCGACGACCGGCAGCCGTCGGGCTCGCCAGCCGTCGTGGCGGTTCGCGCCGCCACGCGAGGGCTGGCCGGGGTCGCCCGCGAGGACCACGCCGCACAGTGCTCCCCGCCAGCCCGTGAAGGCGGCGAGCCCCCCCGCCGCCGCGACCACCTCGAGGCCGGGGGACATCGCCAGCTCGAGGATGTTGACGGCCACGAGCTCGAACCCCAGCTCTTCGAGGTCCGCAGCTCCCAGGCTGCCGGCCGCGCCTCCCTCGAGCAGCGGGACGAAGCGGCTCGCAGTCGCTCTCAGGCCAGCGACTTCTCGGCCTCGTCGAGCGCCTCGAGCAGCTCTTCGACGATGCCCCCAGTCGCACCCCAGATCACCGCCGGGCCCACCCGGAAGTAGGTGAGCGGCACGGGGATCTTGAACCCGGGGACCTGGCCGCGGTGCCGGCTCCTGCGGTGTCGCAGGTCGTCCAGCGCCACCTCGAGGACCTCGTCGACCTCGAAGGGCTGCGGGACGAAGACCGGGTCGGGGTCCATCAACCAGCCGCAGAAGGGGCTGACGACGAAGTTGCTGACATACGTGTCGAACGGCTTCAGCGCCCCCAGCGGCACCACCCTCGACGCGTCGACGCCCAGTTCCTCGCGGGCTTCCCGCAGTGCCGTCTCGTGGAGATCCCGGTCGATCTCCTCGCCCGAGCCGCCCGGGAAGGCGACCTGCCCCTTGTGGGTCGAGACCTGCTCCGTGCGCCGGAAAAAGAGCAGGTGAATCAGCCCGGCGCGGCGGTAGAAGAGCACCAGCACCCCGGCTGCCCGGCGGCGCGCCGAGGGCTTGAAGTTGTAGGTCCCGGCCCGCTTGCGCAGGACGCCCTCCAGCGCCCGCAGTAGAGGGGGAAGAGGTTCGCCCTCAGATGCCTGCGCTAGCGTCGCCGATGCTTCCATCCTCGAATGTTACGGGCATAATCCGAGGACCTTGCAGACCTACGTCGAGGCCGACTACACCACCGCGGAGCGGGCGGTCCTGGCCCGCCATTTCACCTCCGTCGATGGCCCGGTGGCGGTGCTGGTGAACCTCCCCGACTCCACGCGCGCGGCGCTCTTCGCCCGCTACAGCCGCACCGCCAAGCCGCTCAAGCGCGTGTTCCTGGACGAGTTCCACGAGGAGGGAGAGCAGCGCGGCGACGCCGGGTCGGTGGGCCTGGCCAAGGCATCCGACCTCTTCAGTCGCGTGCTGGCCGACTACGGCGACGACTCGGTCGCCCAGCTGGCCGGGGTCCACGTCAGCTGCGAACAGGTGAGCAACCTGCTGACCAAGGTCCTCGAGCGCGGTCGCCTCATGGGTTACCTGGAGCAATCCACGCGTTACGTGTTCTACGGCGACAGGCCCGGCGGGCGCTACCGCTATTACCGCGACCCTGAGCTGTTCGCGGGGCCCCACGCGGAGCTGGTGGAGGCGGCACTCGACGGCCTCTTCGACGCCTACTGCCAGGTGAACGAGGCCGTTCGGGCGCTGCTGGAACAGGATCTGGCCCCAGGCGACGCGGCGGCGCGCCGGGCTTCGCGGGCCGCCGCGCTGGACGTGGCCCGGGGCCTGCTGCCGGCCGCTACGGCGTCCAATGTCGGGATGTTCGGCAGCCCGCAGGCATACGAGCAGCTGGTGCTGCGGATGCGCTCACACGAGCTACCCGAGGCGCGGGCTTATGCCGAGCTCCTCCTTGTCGAGCTGAAGAAGGTCATCCCGGACTTCCTCACCAGGCTGGACCGCCCCGAGCGGGGCGGGGCCTGGGTGGAGTACCGCCAGGGGCGCGCGGGTGCGCTGCGGCAGGCCGCGGGCGAGCTCGGGCTCGACGTCGCCGGCGCGGCCCCGGCGGCCGAGGTGCGGTTGCTGGGCTGGCGTGGTGACGCCGAGGACGAGATCGTTGCGAACGCCCTCTATCCCCACAGCTCGCGCTCCCTCGAGGACCTGCGCGGCACGGTCGCCGGGCTCCCTGCCGAACGACGGGCCGCCATCTTCCGTGCCTCCGTGGGCGAGCGCCGCAACCGACGGCACCACCCCGGCCGCGACTGGGAGTCGGCCGACTACGAGTTCGAGGTCGTCTCCGACTACGGCGCCTTCCGTGACATGCAGCGCCACCGCCTGCTGACGATCGAGTGGCAGCGGCTGAGCCCGGCTCTCGGCTACGACGTCCCCGCGGAGGCCGAGGCCGCGGGGGTCGGCGCGGTATGGCGCGAGGCGGTCCAGCGCGCCGAGTCCGCCCACGCCGTCCTCGCGACCGAGTCGCCGGCCCAGGCCTCGTACCTGGTGACGATGGGGCACCGGGTGCGCTACCTGATGCGGATGAACGCCCGCGAGGCGATGCACGTGATCGAGCTCCGCAGCTCGCCCCAGGGACACCCCAGCTACCGCCGGGTCGCGCAGCAGATGCACTCCCTGATCCGCGACGTCGCAGGCCATCAACTGGTCGCCGACGCGATGCAATTCGTGAACCAGGACGACGTCTACCTCGGCCGCCTCGAGGCCGAGCAGCGGGCCGAGGCGCGGCAGCAGGCTCCCTGACCTGACCCGCCTGGGCGCCCCTTAGACTCCCTCACCGATGTCGGAAATCCAGGTTTACAACACCCTAGGTCGGGAGAAGCAGGTGTTTCGCCCGCGGGTACCCGGCAAGGTCGCGATGTACGCGTGCGGCCCCACGGTCTACAAATACGCCCACGTCGGTAACTTCCGCACCAACCTGCTCACCGACTTCTGGGCCCGCTCCCTGGAGTACCTGGGGTTCGAGGTCACCGTGGTCCAGAACATCACTGACGTCGGGCACCTCCAGGACGACACCCAGGACACCGGCGAGGACAAGGTCCTGGCCTCGGCCCGGGCGGAGGGGAAGTCACCGGAGGAGATCGCCAGCTTCTACACCGCGGCCTTCAAGGAGGACGCGGCGCTGCTGCGGATACGCCCCGCGGACCACTACCCGCGCGCAACCGAGTTCATCCCCCAGATGGTCGACCTCGTCAAGGCCCTCGAGGACCGCGGCCTGACCTACGAGGTCGACGGCAACGTCTTCTACGACGTGCAGAGGCGGGGGGATTATCCCAAGCTCTCGCACAACACCCTCGACCAGCTGCAGGCCGGGTACCGCATCGAACCGGACCCGCAGAAGCACCACCCCGCGGACTTCCTGCTGTGGAAGCACGGCGGCGAACGGCGGCTGCAGATCTGGGACTCGCCCTGGGGAAAGGGCTTCCCCGGCTGGCACCTGGAGTGCTCGGCGATGTCCCTCGAGTACTTCCCCGAGGGGTTCGACATCCACACCGGCGGCATCGACCTCGTGTTTCCTCACCACGAGGACGAGATCGCCCAGTCCGAGCCGGTGCTGGGCCGCCAGGTCGTCAACTACTGGATCCACGGGGAGTTCCTCGAGATGGCGGGCCGCAAGATGGCGAAGTCCACCGGCAACGTCGTGCGGGTCCGCGACCTCGTCGACGCCGGCCACGACCCGCTGGCATTTCGTTTCCTCGCCATGACCGCCAAATACCGTGCCAAGCTCAGCTTCTCGGAGGAGATCCTCGAGGCGGCGGAGCGGGGGCTGAACTCGATCCGTCTCAAGGCCTCCCGGCTCCCGGCCGCCTCACAGCCGGCCGGTGGCGACGGCGCCGCCTTCGGCGAGAGGTTCCGGGGGGCGCTGGCGGACGACCTCGACCTGCCCCTCGTCAGCAGCCTGTTGCAGGAGCTCCTGCGGTCGAGCGTGCCTGATGGCGAGAAGCGATGGCTCCTGGAGGACTGGGACCGGGTGCTCCAGTTGGACCTCACGACTGCGCCGTCGCAGGCACACGACGAGGCGCCCGCCGAGGTCCAGGAGTTGGCCCAGCGCCGCGACGCCGCGCGCGCCGCCAGGGATTGGGCGGCAGCCGATGCGCTGCGGGCGCAGCTGGAGGAGTTGGGCTGGGCCGTCGAGGACAGCGCCCAGGGCACGCGGCTCCGGGCCAACCGGTGACCGTTTCGACCCCCACCCGCAACCTCACACCGCGGCAGCGCGAGACGCTCGACGCCCTGGCCACGACCCTGTTGCCCTCGGGTGTCGGCGCCATCCCCGGCGCGGCGGAGCTGGGCCTTTGCGATCGCATCGACAACCAGCTGGCGGGCTACGACCGGGCCACCCGCGGGCTGATCAAGGCGATGATCTCGGGCTTCGACCTGATGGGCGTCGCCTCTCGCCACATGCGACCGTTCCGGCGCATGTCCCCGGCCCAGCGGATCGATTTCATCACCCAACTCGACTCCGGCCGGCTGGCCGCCCGCCGCGACCTCGCCGTCGGGCTCAAGGCCCTCATTCAACTGGCCTACTTCTCGACCCCCCAGGTCGAGAAGGCCATCGGCTACGACGGCCTGCCCCTGGTGCCCGTGGTCAAGGAGAAGGAATCCAGCCGCCTGCCGTCGATCGCGTTCCCCGACATCCAGGATGGCGCCCGGGACGAGGCCGACGTCGTCATCGTCGGGACCGGTGCCGGTGGAGCGGTCGCCGCCTACGAGCTGGCGGAGGCCGGGCTGTCGGTGATCCTGGTGGAGGAGGGGACGACCTACGCCCGCGAGGACTTCGACGGCGTGCCCCTGCTGGACCGCCTCGACCACGCATACCGGGACAACGGCCTCACCTTCACCACCGGCAACGTCACCATCTCCCTCCCGATGGGCAAGGCCGTGGGCGGCACCACGGTGGTCAACTCGGGGACCTGTTTCCGCGCCCCCGAGTGGATCCTCGACAGGTGGACCCGCGAGATGGGTGTCCTCGACACCGACCCGGCGACCATGGACCCCTATTTCGCCCAGGTCGAGGAGATCCTCAATGTCACCCCCGTTCCCGAGGAGGTGCTGGGCGCCAACGGCGCCACGCTGCGCCGGGGGGCGGAGGCCTTGGGCTGGAAGGGTGGCCCGATCCCCCGCAACATCCGCGGTTGCCACGGGTCGGGGCAATGCGCCTTCGGGTGTCCCCGGGACGCCAAGCAGGCGATGCACCTCAGCTACCTGCCGATGGCGGTGCGGCGCGGCGCCCGCATCTACTCCAGTTGCCGGGTGGAGCGGGTACGCCACGACGGGGTCCGGGCGACGGGAGTCTCGGTGAAGGTCCTCGACTCGCACGGGAGATCGCAGGGAACGATGGAGATCCGGGCTCGCGCCGTGGTCGTGGCCGCCGGCGCCGTGTACACGCCGATCCTGCTGGGCCAGAGCGGGTTGGGCGGGATCAGCCGCCAGCTGGGCCGCAACCTGCGGATCCATCCCGGGGCTGGAGCGCTGGCGCTCTTCGACGAGGACCTCCACGCCTGGAAGGGAACGATGCAGTCGTATGCCGTCGACGAGAAGCTGCAGTCGGACGGGATCATCCTGGAGGCGACCATGCCGCCGCCGGGCATCTCGTACAGCGCCGGGGCTCTGCCCTTCGCGGGCGAGCAGCTGGTGCGCCATGTCGCCGAGTACCCGCGGATGGCCGCGGTCGGGATGATGGTGTCAGACCACTGCTCCGGCCGCGTCCTGCGCCGGCCCGACGGGCGGCCGCTGATGTACTACAACATCGGCGCCAGCGAGACCTACCGGATGGCCCAGGCCGTGGTGATGGCCGGGGAGCTCTACTTCGCCGCCGGGGCGAAGGAGTACTACCCGGTGGTGCATGGCTTCCCCGTCGTGCACTCGCTCGACGAGCTGCACAAGCTCGACCCGGCGAAGGTCAAACCGGGGGACCTGAAGCTATCCGCGTACCACCCGATGGGCACCGCCCGGATGGGCGAGGATCCGCGCCGCGCGGTGGTCGACAGCTATGGCCGCTCCTTCGCCTGCGAGGGGCTGTACGTGTGCGACGCCAGCCTCCTGCCCTCGTCCACCGCGGTGAACCCCCAGCTCACGATCATGGCCACCGCCCACCGCATCGGCCGCCGCCTCGCTGCCGACCTCATCGAGGGCCGCAAGAAGTAGGCGAGTAAGCCGCCGTTGAGTTTGGCCTCGAACTCGAGTATTCGAGGTATGGCAACACTGAGGACGTTTCTATCGCGCGTCACCGTGCTCGCCGTCGCCGCGGCAGTCGCGACGTTGGCTCCGGCGGCGACTCGCCTCCTGACCACGGAAAGCGGATATGGCGAGTTCGGGTGGCCCGTGGCACACTCGCTCGGCAAGCTCTGCCAGGTGGGTGCGAAGTTCGATGATGGCGGCTTCGGCACGGCGCCCGTTGCCCACCCCGTTGTCGCAGGCGGGCTGGCGAAATTGCCGCGGTTCCCCGGCGCCTATTACGGCGCGGGTGGCCCCAGCTTTGCGGTGCAGGCCCAGCCTGGCTTCGGGGTCATCAACGGTGGCACCACCGGCGCGGGGGACGAGAGTCGGACCATGCAGGGC
The DNA here is from genome assembly GCA_034666405.1 of Chloroflexota bacterium. Classification (GTDB taxonomy): domain Bacteria; phylum Chloroflexota; class Dormibacteria; order DASZGP01; family DASZGP01; genus JAXDLW01. The sequence goes on from JAXDLW010000005.1 coordinate 100,031, forward strand.
AACGGCCTTTACTGCGGGGCCGCGGGCGCATCGCAATCCCTCACCACGGGCGCCGAGATCGACACGATGACCAGGTGGTTGGACAGCGCGATGTCCGGAGCCGGCTGGACCAAGGTGGGCGAGCTGACCGGCGATTCCCGGGGCCATGGAACCCGCATGTACCGCCGGGGCCGTAGGGAATGGTCGTCGATCGCTTTTGAGTACTCGTCACGGGGCATGGTCGATCGACTGCCCGACGGCCTGTTCCACGGCACCATCAGCTACTCGATCGCCCCCTACCCATGCAATGGCGACCACAGCTGTGGTCCGTGGGTTTTCGCGGGGTCGCTCGGGACCTAGTGTCCTGCCTCACCGAGGGTGAGACAATGGCCCGGTGCCCTACACCCGCAGGTCTGATTGGCTCCTGGCGGCAGTCGGTGCCGCGATCCTGGCTGTGGTGACCTACGTGACGTGGCTGGTCACAAGCCACATCCCACTGCACACTTTTGTCGGCTTCCGCGAGGTGATGGGCGGGTACTGGATCGTGGCCTTTATCGCCGCGGGGGCTGGGGTCGCGGCGATCGTCTGGCCTGCTCGCCGAGCTCGGCGGGAGGTCTTCCGGCGCTGGTTCGAGGACGACATGGCACATGCCTCGGGCGTCGCTGCTACCAGGCCGTCATAACTTCTGATTGAACGGCGCCCCAAGCAGGCGTAGGCTGAGGCTGTGAACGCCTTTTCATGGACGGAATCGAAGGGCGTCGACGAGGAGGCCCCGGCGGATGGCGCCGAGGGACCCCCGGAGGAGGAAGGGCCACCCGACCCACTCGCCCCGTTCGTTTCGTCTGTCCCGGCCATGGGACCGGCGCGGCCGGCGAGGGGCGGCGGCAAGGAGAAGCCCGGGTCGCCCGGGTCCCACCCGAATGCACAGCGGATCCGTGATTGTTATGCGGCGCTCGAGAAGCGCGACCTGGAGACGGCGTTCAAGGACTTCAGCCCAGGATTCAAGCTGGAGGTCCCCGCCCAGCTCCCGTTCGACCCCGGTGACATCCGCGGGCCGATGGTGGTTATGGGCCTGGTGCGCAAGATGCTGGAGCTGACGGGCGGGCAGTTCAAGAACGAGCTGTTGACGGTGACCGCGACCGATGACATGGCGCTGGCGCTTAGCCGGGTGACCGTCACCCGGCGCGGCTCGACGCGCGTCTACCACACCTCGTGGACCTACCGGGTCGCAGGGGGCAAGATCGTGGAGGGTTGGCTCCACGTCAGCCTGTCGCCGGAGGACCTCCGGGCCGTCTTCTCCTAGACGCGCTCGCCCGGCGCCGGCATCATGGCGCCGTCCACAGGGTCGACCTCTCCGGCCTGTCTGCCGGAACGCTCCGGGAGGATCGCCACCAGGATCGCGGCCGCGACCCCGAGCGCCCCGCACCCGAGCCAGAACAGGGTCGTATTTCGCTGGTACACGGCACTGCCCAGGCTGGGCCCGACAGTCCAACCAATCGCCCACGCCAGCCCCCAAGCACCCTGGTAGCGACCGCGGAGGTGGCGTGGCGAGGCGTTGGCGACCTGGACGCCACTGGCCGGGAATGACAGCATTTCGCCCGCGGTCCAGACCAGCACCGTCAGCGCCAGCACGGGGATGGTGTGGGCGAAAACCGTGGCCGCGAACCCGGCGGAGATGAACAGGTAGCCGGTGACGATGACCGGGCGCGCCCGGAAGCGCTGCAGGTACGCGATCAGGAAAAGCTCGACCACCACGATCACCGCGCCGTTGAAGCCGATCAGGGCCCCATAGGTGGCGTTGTTGAAGCCGTTCTGGTGGACCCAAAGCGGGAAGCCGGTGGCGGTCTGCGCATAGACCGACGCGACCACCGTGGTCGCCAGCATGAAGAGCATGAACGGCCGGTCCGCGACGATCGACCGCAATCCTTCGCCGCGCACCCTGGGGGCGTGGCTGCGCGGCGCGCCCCGCGGCAACCACCCGAGCGCGATGACCCCAAACGCGAGCGAGGTCGCGGCGTCGGCGGAGAAGAGCAGCAGGAAGGAGCGGTCGGCAAGGAACCCGGCGGCGGCGGGACCCGCGGCAAAGCCGGCGTTGATCGCCACCCGCATGATCCCGACCGCGGCCATCCGGCGCTCCTCAGGAACGAGGTCGGCCAGCAGCGCCGCCGAAGGCGCCCGGAACATCTGGTTCGCCAGCCCCGCAAGGGCGGCGAGCAGGATCAGCAGGGGCAGGCTGGCGACCAGTGCCAGCGCCATTGTGAACACCGCGGACAGGACGGACGCGATGATGATCGTCTCGCGGCGGCCGAGGCGGTCGGCGAGGTACCCCGAAAGGGCGGAGGCCGGGATGGCCCCGGCGCCAAATGCCGCGACGCCGAGCCCCGCCTGCGCCGGGGAGTAGCCGCGCCGCGTGAGGTAGAGGACCAGGAAGACCGCGACGAAGCTGCCGAAGCGGTTGATGAAGGTGCCTATGTAGAGCACCCAGAGCGCGCGCGGCAGCCGCCGAATGTTCTGGCGCATGGACGGCGTGCGCGAGGTCATCGCCAGCCCCCTGTCGGGGCTGTCGTGGTTAGCCCGCGGCCCGCTTGCGGGTGTCCGCGCGAGCGGACGCCGCCGCGCTGGCCGCCGACTTTATCGAGGACGCGGCGCGCTTCCGCGCCGGGGCCTTGGCAGCCACTGCCTTCTTGGCCACCGCTTGCTCAGCCACCGCTTGCTCAGCCGCAGGTTTCTTGGCCGCGGATCTCCGGGCAGCGGCCGGCTTCGCGGCCGTGGCCGCGGCCGCCACAGGTGCTGATGCCTTTTTGGTCGCCACGGGTGTTGAGGCCTTCTTCGCTGGCGCCGCGCGGCGGACGGGGCCCGCCTTTTTCGCGGCCACCGGCCTGGGCGCCGCTGCAGCGCGAGCAGGGGCGGCCGGGCGGCGGGCGGCCCGGCGCGGTCCGCCGGCGCCCTGGGAGTCCGCCTGTCCCGCCCGGGCCACGTCCAGCAGCTCCGCGAACGACTCCTCCATGCACTCCGCAAACCGCGGCAGGTCGGGGAACGAACTGCGGTCGGCGATGTAGCCGAAGTTGATGCTGCCCAGGTAACTGAAGATCGCCGTCGCGATCTGCTGACCCTCGTAGAGGAAGGCGATCGGCAGCGCGGTCTCGAGCTTGCAGCCCAGCGTGTACAGCGGCCACTGCGGCCCCGGCACGTTGGTGACGATGGTGTTGTAGTTCATGGTCCTCAGCGACACTCGCGCCACCATCGCGTGCAGCGTGGCGGGGGCGAACCCCGCGAGTTTGAGCAGCAGGTCGGCGCCCAGTGCCTGCTTGCTCTTCTTGAGCCGGTCGATGTTGGCCTTCGCCTTGCGCATGCGCGCGGCGGGGAAGGGCTCATCCACCGGTAGCTTCACGATCATCATCGACAGGACGTTGCCCAGCGCGCTCTTCTGCTTCTCGTCGCGCAGGGATACCGGCATCAAGGCCTTGATGCCGAGGCGGTCGACGTCCTCGTCGTGGATCTCCAGGTACTTGCGCAACCCGCCCGCGACCACCCCCACAACGACGTCGTTGATGGTTGCCCCGAAGGCGTTCTTTATCTCCTTGAACTCCTCGAGCTCGAAGCGGCTGTACCAGTAGGTGCGGGTGGGACCGGTGGGCCCGTTCAGCGGTCCCTCGGGGGACTGCAGTTCGCGGCTCACCACGGCCAGCGCGCCCGCGCCCTCGGCCACCGCCGCGGCCAACCGCCCCGGGTTGCTGGCGGCGCCGACCGCGTTGCGCACCAGGCCGATGGGGCTGGCGGCGCGGACCTGGAGGGTCTTGAAGATGAGGCCCAGCGTCCCGGTCTCCTTGTCGGGGCGCCAGCGAGAGCCCTCGACGGGCGGACGGTAATCCGCAGAAGTGTCCATCAGCACCGTGGCCAGCTCGAGGGCCGACAGGCCGTCGACCAGCGAGTGGTGGGTCTTGCTCAGCAGAGCCCAGCGTCCGCCGGTCAGCCCCTCGATGTAGTAGAGCTCCCAGAGTGGGTGGCGGCGGTCGAGCTGGCGCGAGAAGACGCGCTCGACGAAGTTGCAGAGCTCCTTGCGCTCGCCCTTCCCGGGCAACGCGGCGCGCTTCACGTGGAAGGTGATGTCGAACTGCTCATCGTCCTGCCACACCGGGGTGTCGACGTTGAGCGGGAGGAACGCGACCTTCTGGCGGTAGCGGGGCATCAGGTCGAGGCGAGGCTCGATGTGCTTCAGCAGCGCGTTGTAGCGGTCGTCGTCGTTCTTCCAGGGGCCGGGCTCGAAGATCGCGATGCCGCCGATGTGCATGTGGGTGTTGCGAGTCTCCAGGTGGAGGAACGACGAGTCGAGCGAATTCATTCTCTGTACTGGCATCGGTTTCTCCTTCCCCTGAGTCAAACAAGGCGCGACTGAACACCAAAGTATGACTTCTGCGCCCGCGGTCCCAGGGTTGGCTGACCGCTGGTTGCCGGGGATGCCTAGAATGATTTCGCGCGCGGGGTGCCCAGGGCGCGCTGGAGGGTTTGAGATGATCGGGAACACACCCGTGCGTGTGCTTGGCGCGCTCCTTGCCGCCGCAGTTTCGTTTGCCGGCCTCGGCGCATCGGCGGCGCTGGCCACCACGCCGGGGACCAGTTCCAACTTCAAACTGGTCGGCCATGACCCGCTGTTCAACAGGGGCATGAACGCCGCGATGGCGATGTACGGCCACTACCTGTACATCGGTAACCGCACGGACGCGGCCGGCACCCACGCCGCCAACCACCCCGGTGTCCTGGTGGTCGACGTGGCCGACCCGTCTCACCCGAAGGACGTGGGCGAGATCGCCCAGCCGCCCGCCATGGCCGCGGGTTACACGTCCCGGGAGCTCCGGGTCTGGCCCCAGCAGAAGGCCCTGATGGTCATCTACTTCGGCTGCAGCTCGATCCTCCATGCCTGCGCCTCGCAGTCGGACATCACCGGCCTCCAGCCGCTGCAGCAGGTCTCGTTCTTCGACCTGAGCAACCCGGCCAGCCCGGTGCTGCTGTCAACCCTCAAGCCCACCGCGACCCCGCACGAGATGTTCCTCTGGATCGACCCCGCCAACGGCAACCGCGCCTTCATGTACTCGACCTCACCGAACAGCAGCACGAAGTCGCTGATCGTCACCGACATCGCGGGCTGGCGCACCGGCGCATTCAAGGAGATCGCGTCGTTCGACCTTGGCAGCTCGTTCACGGCGGCGGGGACCGACGGCTCGGCCTATGACCTGCGCATGCACTCGTTGAGCATCACCCCCGACGGCCGCCGCGGTTACCTCGCCCACCTTGGCGGCGGCTTCCTGGTCATCGACACCAGCGACGTCGCGTCCGGGGTGCCGAGCCCGGTGATCCGCGAAGTCACGCCGATCGCCAACCGCGCCTCCTGGGACAACCAGGGCGCGCACTCCTCGGTCAAGATCCCAGGCAAGCCGTACGCGATCAGCACCGAGGAGAAGTACGGCAAGGGACTGGTGCTGAACCAGGCCTTCGGTGACGGCCTGGGCGGCTGCCCCTGGGGCTGGATGCGGGTGATCGACATCCACGACGAAACCCACCCGAAGATCGTGGCGGAGTACAAGCTCCCGGAGAACGACCCGGCATTCTGCGCCGGCGCCGACACCTTCACCCAGAACTACACCAGCTACGCCTCCCACAACCCCACCGTCACCTCGGACATCGCCTTCGTCACCTGGCACTCCGGCGGCCTCCAGGCCATCGACATCCGGAACCCCCTCAAGCCCACGCAGGCCGGCTACTTCGTCGCCACGCCGGAGGCATCCGTCGGACAGGAGGACCCGGCCCTCAACTTCGGGCCCAACCAGAACAACAAGGTCACGGCGTGGAGTTACCCGATCATCCACAACGGGCTGATCTACTTCATCGACATCCGCAACGGCCTGTACATCGTGAAGTACACGGGCCCCAGTGCGGGGAAGGTCGCGAAGATCAAGTTCCTGGAGGGGAACTCGAGCGCGGGTGACGCCGCGAAGCTCGATGGCTACAACCCCGTGAAGGTGACGGCCCTGCGGGTCGCCGACGCGATTCGCAGTGACCTGTCCGACACCGTGGGGCTGGGGCTGAGCGGGCTCGCGGTGGTGGGCGCACTGGTCTACTTCGCACGCAGCTGGAGGCGGCGACCCGCCTGAGTACCTCCCAGCCCAGCGCTGGACTGTCCCCGCAGGACGGCACCTTCCTCGGCGACCTGGGATACGCGGTCCGCTGCTGGCGCGTGGATCCACGGCTGCCGTTGCTGACCCTGGCGCTGTATGTCGCGGCTTTCTTGCCTTCTATGCTCCAGCGTTTGAACCCCGGGTTCGGTGCGGCTCATGGACAGCCCCTGGTTTGTCCCGGTGGTGCTTGTCAGCCTGGGCTGGGATTTTCTGCTGACCTTCATGACCCCGGCGCTGGCTTTCACGACCACCTCTGCGTCCCAGGCTTTCCGAATTGGCCTGCGGATGATCCGCAAGACCTGGCCGGCGGCGGCGTGGTACGTGTTCCTTCCACCCCTGGCCCTGCAGTTCCTGAGCGTGGCATCGGGCGTGGATGGGACACAATCCCTGCCACTCATTTACGGGGTCGGTCTGATTGTCGCCACGCTCGACCTGGCCGCGAAGGGAGCGGTCGCGGCCTTTTACCTGCGCCGCGTTCCGGTGGGCCGGGACGGGTCGCTCGACCTGGCGTCCCAGCCACAGCCGCCGAGCCAACCTCCATCGGTCGTCGCCGCCAGTTGAGTCCGTCGGTCAGGCCGTGGGCACCGCCTCCAGCTGGTCCTCGGTGACCCCGACCCCGAAGTAGCGGGCTTGCGGGTGGTGGAAGACCACGGCTGAGACGCTGGCCTCCGGGTCCATCATGAAACCGTCGGTCAGGTCGACCCCGACCGACTGTGGGTGCAGCAGGCGGAACAGCGTCTCCTGGTCTGAGAGATCGGGGCAGGCGGGGTAGCCGAAGCTCACACGGATTCCCTGGTAGCGGGCCTTCTGGATGTCGGCCATCGTGAGGCTGGTCGCGTCCTCGATCCCCCACATCCGCCGGATGTCGTGGTGGAGCTTCTCGGCAAAGGCTTCCGCGGTCTCGATGGCCAGCGCCTGGATGGCCTGTGACAGCACGTACTCGCCGCGCTCCTTCAGCTCCTGGCTCAGTTTGCGGATGCCCGCGCCCGCGCTGGTGACGAACAGGGCGATGCTGTCAGGGTCGCCGCCGACTGGGGCGACGTAGTCCGCGAGGCAGAGCTGGTCGCCGGTGGGCTGGCGGGGGAAGGTGAAGCGGGCGGTCTCCTGGCCGTTCGGCGCGTAGAGCACCACGTCGTTGCCGTCGGAGTTGGCCAGGAAGTACTGGTAAACGCCCCGCGCCCGCACCCAGCCGCCCTCGGCGCGACGCTTGGCGTCGTCCACCATGGCCTTCACCTTCAGGTACTTCTCGTCACCGGCCTCGGCCAGGCGCCGGACGTTGCCGGTGAGGCCCAGGTGGCTGCCGAACAGGGTCTGCTCGTTGAGGTACGGCCAGACCTCGCTCGGCCGGAGCGCCAGCTCGTGGCGCTCGAGGTCCGGCGCCTCGCGCACCGGGGAGACCTGGACCGACCCGGAGCGGTCGGTGCCGGCGGTGACCACCGGGCGGGCGGGCTTCTCGGCAACCTCGCCCAACTTGGCCACACGCGCCTTGACCTGCTCCTCTACCTGCGCCCGTCCCTCCGGGGTGCGCAGCCGGTTGGCGATGTCCAGGCCCTCCATGGCGTCCTTGGCGTATACGACCACCGTCTGGTAGGTCGGCAGGATTCGCCTGTAGGTGAAGTTGGGCGTGAGCGCCGCGCCGCCAACCAGCAGCGGCACGTCGATCCCCGCCGCCTGCAGGTCCTCGGCCGTCACCACCATCTGCTGCGCGGACTTCACCAGCAGGCCGCTCAGCCCGATGTAGTCGGGCTTGTGCTCGCGGGCGGCGGCGACAAGCGTCTCGGGCGCGACCTTGATGCCCAGGTTGATGATCTCAAACCCGTTGTTGCCGAGGATGATCTCGACCAGGTTCTTGCCGATGTCGTGGACGTCACCCTTGACCGTGGCCAGCAGGATCTTGCCCTTGGACGAGCCCGCGGTCTTCTCCATGAACTGCTCGAGGTGGGCGACGCCGGCCTTCATGACCTCGGCGGACTGCAACACCTCGGCGACGATGAGCTCGTTGTTGCCGAAGAGCCGCCCCACCTCGTCCATGCCCGCCATCAGGGGGCCGTTGATGATCTCGAGGGGGGCCACACCCTCGGCGCGTTTGGCCTCGAGGTCGGGGATCAGCCCCTCCTTGGTGCCCTGGATGATGTAGCTGGCGAGGCGTTCGTCGATCGGCAGGAGGTCCACCTGCACCCCCTGCTGGGGCTTGCGTTCGCGGAAGTGCGCGGTGAAGGCGGCGATGTCGTCATCGCTGCCGCGGAACAGCAGGTCGTCGCAGAGCTTCTTCTCGTCCTCGGGGATGGTGCCGTAGCGCACCAGCTTCTCGGAGCTGACGATCGCGAAGTCCAGCCCCGCCTTCGTGCAGTGGTACAGGTAAACGCTGTTCAGGACCTCGCGGCCCGCGGGTGGCAGCCCGAACGACACGTTGCTGATCCCGAGCGCCGTGCGGGTGCCGGGGAACCGCTCCTTCAGCTGGGTGATGGCGTTGATGGTGTGCGGCGCAGAGCCGCGGTAGTTCTCGTCGCCGGTGGCGCAGGGGAAGACGAGGGGGTCCCAGATGATGTCCTCCGGCTGGACGCCGTACTTCTCGGTCAGCAGTTGGTGCGAGCGCTCGCCCACCTTCAGCTTCTCCTCGGTGCTGATCGCCTGGCCCCGTTCGTCGATGCAACCGACCACCAGGGCCGCGCCGAACCTGCGGGCGACCGGGATCACCGACTCGAACCGCTTCTCGCCGTCCTCGAGGTTGATCGAGTTCAGGATCGCCTTGCCCTGGGAGTACGGCAGCGCGGTCTCATACACCCGGGTATCAGTGGCGTCGATCACCAGCGGCGCCTTCACGATCCTGGTGGCGACCATGAGGAACTCCTCGATGTCCGCGATCTCGTCACGGTCCGGGTTGCTCATGCAGACGTCGACGAGCTGAGCGCCCGCCTTGACCTGGGCACGCGCCACCTCCGCCGCCTCCTCCCACTCACCGGACTCGACCAGGCGGCGGAACTTGCGGCTGCCGATGACGTTGGTGCGCTCGCCGATGATCAGCGGGCGGCTGTCCTCCTCGACCTCGACATAGTCGATCCCGCTCACGTGGGTCACCAGCCGGCCGCTGGGGACCTGGCGCGGGCTGTGGGCGTGGGCGGCGTCGGCGATCTGGCGGATGTACTCCGGCGTCGTGCCGCAGCAGCCCCCGACGATGTTGATCCAGCCGTTCTCCATGAAGCGGCCGAGGGTCTCGGTCATCATCTCGGGCGTCTCGGAGTACTGCCCCATCTCGTCGGGCAGACCCGCGTTGGGGTAGCAGGAGACGAAGGTGCGGGCCATCCCCGACAGGGTGCGGACATGGTCGGTCATGAATTCCGGACCGGTGGCGCAGTTCAGGCCCACCGACAGCGCACCGGCGTGCTCGACCGAGGTGTAGAAGGCGTCGATACCCTGGCCGGCGAGCATCGAGCCCATCGGCTCGATGGTGCCGCTGATCAGCAGGGGTACGCGGGTCTCGACGTCGGCCATCGCGGCCCAGATGCCGAGGATCCCGGCCTTGGCGTTGCGGGTGTCCTGGATGGTCTCGAGGAGCAGGAGATCGACCCCACCGGTCAGCAGGCCACGGGCCTGGACGCGGTAATGCTCGGCCAGTTCCTCGAAGCTGATCCCGCCCGTCACCGATATCGCCTTGGTGGTCGGCCCCAGCGAGCCACTGACCCAGCGCGGTCGGTCGGTGAACTCGGCGGCCACCGTCCTGGCGAGGCGGGCGGCGGCGGCGCTGAGCTCCTCGGCCTGCTCCGAGATGCCGTACTCACCCAGCACCAGCGGCGTGCTGCCGAAGGTGTCCGTGCCGACGACGTCGGAGCCGGCCTTGTAGTAATCGCGGTGCATCCTGGACACGATGTCCGGCCGGTTCACCACCAGGTACTCGTTGCAGCCCTCGAACTCGGGCCCGCCGAAGTCCTCCGGGGTCAGGTCGCAGCCCTGGAGGTAGGTGCCCTGGGCGCCGTCCAGCACCAGGATGCGTTCCCGGAGGGCATCTTCGAACGCGCGGGAGCGGTCGCCGGTCGGGAGTCCGTCTGGCGGGTTCACGGCACCGAGGTCGAGTTGCATGGTGCACCCAATGCTATAGAGGTGTGGTGGACTTCCATGAAGCCCGGGCTCGGACGGCGGCCGCCTACGACCTCGCCGCCGACAATTTCGACGATGCCCCGCTGTCGGTGTGGGCCCACGCTGGGCGACGCACCGTCGACGGACTGGAGCTGGTGGCGGGCAAGCGGGTGCTCGACGTCTGCTGCGGCAGTGGCTCCAGCGCACTCCCTGCCGCGCAGGCCGTGGGCCCGTTCGGCACCGTGCTGGGGGTCGACCTGTCGGAGGGCCTCCTGGGACTGGCGAACGCGAAGGCTGCGTCGGCCGGACTGACGAACATCCAGTTCCGCTGCGTCGACCTCGCCGAGTTGCACTTCCCCAAGTCGGCCTGCGACGCCGTGATCTGCCAGTTCGGGATATTCCAGATGCCGGACATGGTGGCCAGCACACGCCTGCTCTGGAGCCTGCTCGCTCCCGGCGGCGCCCTGGCCATCACCACCTGGGGCGCGCGGGTTCACGAGCCGCTCCGGGCGGCGTTCTGGGCGGCGGTGCGGGCCCGCCGCCCGGAGCTATACATCGAGAACTCGCCGACCCGCCAGGTGGGGACGCCCGAACGCCTGCGCCGGCTCTTCCTTGACGCGGGGACGGACGACCCGGTGGTGCGGACGGAGAAGCTGTCCCTGCCGCTCGAGAGCGCCGACGATTTCTGGTGGACCCTCCTCGGCTCGGGGAATCGCCGGGTTGTCGAGCTTCTCGGCGCCGAGGCGGCGGAGGTCCGGGCCGAGCTCGCCGACTTCGTCACGCGCGAATCCATCACCGCCGTCGACGTCTGGATCCTCTACGCGGTGGCCCGCAAACCGGACCCGGGGATGGTGGGCTAGAAGCTGGGCTTGACCACCATGTCGAGCACGATGAGGAGCGCGATGATCGCGAGCGGGATGCCGATGGCCGTCGCCCTCCGGTCGAGCTGCTTGAACAGCTCCGACTCCGTTCCGCCGGCGTCCAGGGCGTCGATCTGCTTGCGCAGCGTCGGCGAGTACTGACCGGCCGCCAGTCCCGCCAGCACGACCCAGAGGACGATCCCGATCTCGATGAACCTGGTCGTGAAGCTGTAGTGGATTGCGGCCATAGCCACCCCGGTCAGGAGCAGCAGGATGTAGCAGGGGTTGGCGACCCGGTCGTCCAGGAACTTGATGCCCCGAAGCGCGAAGCCCAGGTGCTCAGGGGTCTGCCGGGCACGGGCGCCCCAGACGGCGTAGGTGATGTTGGTGCCCACCGCGGTGACCGCGAGCATCACGTGGATGTACTTCAGCACCAGGAACAAGTTCACACCGCGGCATTCTAGATCCGCATGCCCATGGCCGCGCGGGCCAACCCCGATGCTAAACTCGATCTCGAATTCGGCGCGACGCCGCCACCCGTTCCGGAGGATCCGTCCAGAAATGGCAATTCAGGTCGAGACGCAACAGCTCATCACACTCACAGACGACGCCCGGGACCAGCTTCGCACCATGATCCAGAAGAAGGGCAACCCCGGCCTCGCGCTGCGGGTATGGGTCCAGCCCGGCGGGTGCAGTGGCTTCTCATACGGGATGGCGCTTGACGACGCACCGCTGGAAGACGACATCGTGAGTGAGGTCAATGGCCTCCGCGTGATCGTCGACGCCTACTCCTCGCAGCACCTCGGTGGTGCCAAGGTGGACTACGTCGACAGCCTGATGGGCGCCGGCTTCACCGTGCTCAACCCCAACGCCGTGAGCTCCTGTGGTTGTGGCCACAGCTTCGACTCGGCCCAGGGTGGCGGAGAGGCTGCCTCCTGCGGCTCAGGCGGCTGCGCGCACTAGCGGGCCGCTAGGCACCGAATCTCGGCGTCGTTACCGGCGCTCCGCGCCTGCTCCGATCCTCGCTCACGTACTTCGTGTACGCTCGCTCCGGTTCTCGCTAACTCCTTGACCTTCGGCGCCGATCGGCCCGCTGGTCAGGCTCTCAGGTAAGGCCTGTGACTCGGAGCGAGTCCGGGAGCCCGTACATCCCCCGGTAGAAGACCAGCGGCTCACCGCTGCCCACTCGGACGTCGGTCACCTCGCCCACGAAGATACCGTGGTCGCCACCGTCGTACGCCGCGTAGCTGCGGGCAGCCAGGTACGCCAGGGAGTCAGGGATCGACGGGGCGCCGTAGGCGCCGGGCTCTGTCGTGACCCCCGCGAACTTGTCGATCTCCGGGGTCGCGAAGCGACGGCAGAGCTCCTCCTGCTGGTCCGTCAGGATGTTGACCAGCCAACCCTCCGCCTGCTCCATCGTCGGGTACGTCGCGATCTTCTTGTCAACACAGACCAGGATCAGCGGGGGATCGATCGACACGGACGTGAACGAGTTCGCGGTCAGGCCCTGGGGAGTCCCGTCGGGCCCGACCATGGTCACAATCGAGACGCCCGTCGCGAAATGCCCGCACACCCGGCGAAAGCTGCTCTCGTCAACAGGCATGGGGTTAGCGTATGCGATCGGTCGGACGGCGGTGCCCGGCCCTGGCGGCGCAGAAATCAAGCACCTCGGCGGCAAGGCGCAACCGGCCTTCGAACCCCTCCATGAGCGTGTCCGTGGCCAGGACCAGGAGGCCTCGGTCCTGCAGGTCGCCGGTGTAGGCGACGTCCTGGCGGTCGATGACCATCGCGTCGATGAGCCCGTCGTATGCCTGGGCCACCCCGTCCGGCGTGGCGAGGAAGTTGGCCGCCTCCATCATCGGCACGGTCGGGCCCTTCACGGCCTCGCCCCCGATCAACGGGCAGACCGCGACCCGGAAGCCGCGAGCCTGCGCCAGCGCCTCGCGGAAGCCCCTGACGGCCAGCATCGGCCCGATGCTGGCAACCGGGTTGCTCGGCGCGATGATGACGGTCGCGGCGGAGAGCAGCGCCGCCGCGGCCTCAGCGCTCGGGAGGGCGTCATCGGCCCCGTGGTACCGGACCTCCTCGACGGGGGGCTCGAATCGGCGGCGCACGAAATACGTCTGGAAGTCCAGCTCGCCGTCCGGGGTCAGGACGAATGTGCGGACGTCGTCGTCGGTCGCGGGGATCACGCGGGCGCCAATCCCCAGCCGCTGGGCCAGCTCGAGGGTCACCTCCGTGAGCCGCCGGCCCTCGCGCAGCATCGTCGTGCGCAGGAGGTGGGTGCCGATGTCGCGGTCGCCCAGCAGGAACCAGCCCGCCTCGCCGTACCGCTGCAGCATCTCGAGCGCCTGGTAGCTGTCCGAGTCGACACCCCAGCCCTGGTCGCGGTTGACCAGCCCGGACAGGGTGTAGAGGACCGTGTCGACGTCGGGGCTGACCCGCAGCCCCCACATTTCCAGGTCGTCCCCGGTGTTGCATATGACCGTGAGCTGGTCGCCGGGCAGGAGCTCGGCCAGGCCCTCCACCAGCTTCACTCCGCCGATACCCCCGCTCAGCACCGCGAGCCGGTCGATGGTGCTGGGGCGCGCGACGCTCACCTGAAGTAGTCCGTGGCGGGGTCGCGCAGCAACGGGGAGATCCCCCCGGTCGCCGGTTCCCAGGCATAGCCGCGGATCACCGCCACCGGCACGCGGTCGAGCTTGTTCATGACCAACTCCGCCGCGGAGCACAGCTCGTCGACGATCGCCATCTCGGTGCCTTCCAGGACATGGGCGGCGGGGTCGGCCTGGCCCCGGTAGTCACGGATGGCCGTCATGCCGGAGACCCCGACCGCGACGTTCACGAGGCCGTGCCGGAACGGCCGCCCGAACGTGTCGCTGACGATCACGGCGATGGCCGCACCGAAATGGGCGGTCAGGGCCTCGCGCAGCCTGCGGGCGCTGGCGTCCGAGTCCACGGGCAAGGTCAGGGCGGCTCCGGCAGCGCCGGTGTTACTCCGGTCGACGCCCGCATTGGCACAGACCAGCCCGTGGACGGTCTCGACGACGAGCACACGGGGGCGGGAGCGCAGCACCTCCCGGGTCTCCGACAGGATCAGCTCGACCAGGCCGGGCTCGAAACCCGTCTCGTCGGCCAGCAGCGAGGCGCGCGGTCCGGCCTGGGGCAGCTCCGGCACCAGCCGCCCCTCCGCCTTGGAGACGATCTTGCTGGCCACCACCACGACGTCACCCGGCTCCAGAGTCAGTCCGTCCGCGTCGAGGGCCGCGACCAGTAGCGGCCCGAGGTCGGTGCGGCCGAGTACCTCGGGGATGCCGCGGACCGGGATGATCGACACGCCCGTCGTGGTGCTCACAGCTCGCGCCCGCGTGCCGCCCACTCCTGCTCGATCAACAGGTCGCGCCGGAACCTCCCGGCTTCGACCAGCACATGGCGGCCCTCGGGCCCCGATTTCTCCAGCGCGTCGAGGTCGTCAGGGGTGTCGATGTCCATCCGCAGCCGGGGGTTGTCCAGCACCCGCACCGGCAGGTCCATCGCGGCGGCCTCGCGGCGATGTTGCGCCAGCGAGCCCGGCCCGAAATGCAGGCGCATCGGCTGGGCGGGCGACAGGCGAAGCGCATTGGTGCCCTCGCCCGCCAGGTTTGACACCATCACGATGACCGGCCCGGCCGGCCTCAGCAGGTCCTCGATGTCGCGCGGCCGGGTCAGCGGGACGTCCGCGGAGATCGTCAGCAGCGTGGTTGCGCCGCCGGCGCGAGCGGCGTCAAACCCTGCCCCCACCGCCGCGTTCTGGCCCCAGAGGTCGGGCCGGATGAGGACCTCGAACCGGTGGTTGCGGGCCAGTTCAGCGGTCTCCTCGTCCTCGACCACGGCAAGCCGCCGTTCGATGGCGGTACACGCGGTGAACGCGCTGAGGACGCAGATCGCGGACGCCCGGGCAAGCGCGGCGCGCTGGTCGGGGTCCAGCTTCGGCCCCAGCCGTGACTTGGCGCTGTTGAAGGCCTTGACCGGGACGACAGCGCAGATCACCGGACTATTCTGCCGGGGCCGTCACCGGCCTCCCCGAAGCTGCACTAGGATTTGCCCTCATGGCGCAGGAGCCCGCCGCCCTCCCGGACGGCGTCACCATCCCCGACGACTGGCTCAACGACTACAGCACCTACCAGCGTTGTTTCGTGTGTGGTCAGCGCAACCACGCCGGTCTGCAGACCCGCTACCGCCAGGAGGGCGACCGGATCCTGACCGAGTTCACCGGGGACGAGCGCCACCAGGGGTTCCCGGGTGTCCTCCACGGTGGGATCATCGCGACCCTGCTCGACGAGACCATGGGCCGCACCGCGCTGTTCGAGCGCGCCTGGGTGATGACGGGGAGGCTGGAGGTGCGATACCGCAACCCGGCCCCACTGAACGAACCGCTCAGCGTCAGTGCCTGGCCGACGCGCGTGCGCAGCCGCTCGGTCGAGGCGCGCGGGGAGGTCCGGACCCCTGACGGGACCCTGCTGGCCGACGCCACCGGCCTCTTCCTGAAGGTCCCGGAGGAGGTCAAACGACACGCGGAGGAGGCCCACCCCGAGTTCTCCGAGTACTTCAACGCCGGCATGCCGAGGGACGAGGGTTGACCCAGCGCTACTTCGTGTTCAACGAGGAGCACGACGCCTACCGGGAGAGCGTGCGCTCGTTCGTTACCAAGGAGCTGCAGCCGCACGCCGAGGAGTGGGAGCGTGCCGAGGACTTCCCCGACGACGTCTTTCGCCGGATGGGCGCGCTCGAGCTGTTCGGCAACAAGTTCGAAGAGGCTTATGGCGGTACCGGTGCCGGGCCCCTTTTCGAGGCTGTCCTGATCGAGGAGATCGCGCGCTGCGGCTCGGGTGGGGTGGCCGCCGGCCTGGGCGCCCACGCCCAGATCGCGCTCCCTCCGATCGCCAATTTCGGCACCGAGGAGCAGAAGCAGCGCTGGCTCGTCCCCGGGATCAAGGGAGAGAAGCTCGCCGCCCTCGGCATCACCGAGCCGGAGGCCGGGTCCGATGTCTCGGGGATCCGCACCCGAGCGGTGCGCGACGGCGACGACTACATCCTCAACGGCGGCAAGATCTTCATCACCAACGGGTGCCGCGCCGACATGGTCGTCACCGCCGTGCGCACCGGGGACGATCCCCGCGCCGGCGTGTCGTTCATCGTCGTGGAGAAGGGGACGCCCGGGTTCGACCAGTCGATCA
>JAXDLW010000006.1:0-93213 GCA_034666405.1 Chloroflexota bacterium
CATCGGCGAAGGCCCGCCAGTGGCGCTCGGGGTTGTCGATCATCAGGTGCGCCTCGAACGGCAGTTTGCTCATGTCCCGGACGGCGGCGATGACGTCCGGGCCGTGGGTGATGCGGGGCACGAAGGACCCGTCCATGATGTCCCACTGGACACGGTCGGCGCCGCCAGCCTCGAGGTCCACGAGGGCCTCCGCGACCCGCCCCTGGTCAACGTCGAGCATCGAGGGAACCACCTGGAGGGTGCCCGTTTCCATCGCGCCCTATCGTACGGCGCGGCCGGCGCCGGGGCGGTGACCTGCCCGGCGCGGAGTAACATCTCGCCGGGTTATGTGGGCGGCGGGAGGCGCCAACCGGGGGGACTTGCGGCTTCGGCGCGCGCGGATAACGATCTTCTCCCTGGTCCTGCTCGCCGGCATGCTGGCCGCATCCGTCCTCCCCGCCCTGCCGGTGCGGGCCGCCTGCACGACGGAGATCAACGGCACCACCTACCCCAACGACCCGGGCTTCGCGCCGGCCGAGCGCGGCGTGGCGGGCCAGACCTGGGATGCCGAGCAGTGGTACCTGTACGGCTGCGTCCCGAGCAGTGCGGGGGTCGCCGCGTCGGACCCCGAGAACGCCGCCGGCATGAGCGTCGACCGCGTCTGGAATGAGCTCCACAACAAGGGCAGCGACAAGGTGACCGTGGCGTACATGGAGGGTGGTGTGAACTGGCGCGCCGGCGAGAGCTGCGACCTCAAGGACCGCGCGAAGCTGAACACCGCCGAATTGCCGTACCCGCAGGATGCCAACGGGCACACCCGCGTCGATCTGTCGCTCGGGGGCGACCCGTACGACTTCAACGGCGACGGCGTGGTGAACGTCGAGGACTATCTCAACGACCCCCGCGTCCGGCAGGCGCTGATCGGGGTTCCCAAGAGCTCACAGGTGGCCGACCCCACGCAGACCCCGTTCCTGCACCACGTCTGCGACAACGCCCTGTCCCACATCCCTGTCGCCAGCGGCGGTACCGACATCACTCCCGAGGACCTCATCGTCGCCTTTGGCCACTGCCAGGTGGCCGGCGGCGCACTGGTCAGCGCCTTCCCATGCGACAGCAGCAGGCATTTCGACAACGACGCCAACGGTTATGCCAACGACATCAACGGCTGGAACTTCAACCGCGACACCAACGACCCCCAGACCGAGCAGAGCATCTACGGCCATTTCAACGGTGAGTCCACCCGCCTGCTGGGGCAGGCCGACAACAACTTCTCGTCGGCCGGGGTCTGCCCGCTGTGCCGGTACATCCCGATCAAGGCCGGTGACGAGGCCATCGACCGTCCCGACCGCGTGGCCGAGGCCATCGTCTACTGCGCGGACAACGGCGTGAAGGTCATGGATGTGACCTCGGCGTCATTGGGCCTCACCCAGACGGTCAAGGAGGCCATCGACTACGCCTGGAAGAAGGGCATGGTCGTGGTTTTCGCCAGCAATGACTTCGAGTCCTCCGACCACACCGACGGCATGTTCTACCCCCACGTCTGGCCGGGCAACTCGCTGACCGGAGACCATTCGACCCGCGGCGGCGCGACCTGCCCGCCGGATCCCAACACCGTCCTGGTCACGTGCGCGTTCGTCGGCACCAACACCACGTTCCGCGCCCGCGCTTCGCTGACGTCATACGGGCCGCATTCGCTGTTCTCGGTGCCCAACACCGACGGCAGCACGTCCGCCGGGACCCCGACCCAGGCGGGCGTGGCGGCGATGGTCTTCTCGGAGGCCTACAAGGACAACCTCACGCCGATGCTCAACGCCGACGAGGTGAAGCAGGTGGTGCGGACGACCGCCAGCTACATCGGGCCGCTGATGACCTGCCCGACCTGCTTCCAGGGCATTGGCGGAACGGACTTCAACATCCAGTACGGTTACGGGCGACCCAACGTCTACAAGGCCGCCGTGGCAGTGGACAACGGGCAGGTGCCCCCAACCGCCGACATCCGCACCCCGGACTGGTACCAGGAGGTGGATCCGACCCGGCAATCGACCCTGACGGTGTCGGCTGACGTCGCCGCGCGGCGCGCCGGTTCATACACCTGGGAGCTGCAGTACGGCACCGGGGCCGAGCCCCTTGACAGCGCCTGGCACACCTTTGCCAGCGGCGGCGGCACAGCGGCGCAGACGGTGTCCGGCAGCCTTCCACTTGCGGACATCGCGGCACTGGCGACCGCACCGTACAGCATCGACGCGGCGGGACGGACCAGCATCGAGAAGTACGACGTCACCGTGCGGGTGCGGGTCTATGCCAACGGCGACCACGCCACTGCCTGGAAGGCCGGCGAGGACCGCCGCGCCTTCCACCTGCGCCACGACGACACCGAGCGGCCCGGCTTCCCGGTGAAGACGGGCAGCTCGGGGGACTCGTCGCCGGCGATGGCGGACATCGAAGGCCAGGGCTGGCTGGACACGATCCTCGCGACGGCCGACGGCACTCTCCACGCCTACCGCCCGGACGGCACCGAGGCCCCGGGCTTCCCGGTCCACACCGGTCCCGCCCCGGGCATGGACCCGGCCTACGACGTCAACTACCTCCGCGCGCCCGGGTGGGCCGGGGGGGCGATCACCAGGTCCCGGGACGGTTTCCTCGCGCCCGCGGCCGTGGGCGACCTGCGCCATGACGGCGGGCTCGAGATCGTGGCGTCGAGCTTCTCGGGGAAGACGTATGCCTGGGATGGCCTGGGACGGCTGCTGCCGGGCTTCCCGGTCCTGAACGGCGACCCGGCGCTATACCACCTCGCCGTCCCGCCGCCCAACACTCCGTATTCCTTCGAGCCGGAGAACATCGCCGGCGGATCCCCGGTGCTGGCCGACCTCGAGAAGAACGGCAGGCTCGACATCATCCAGGTGGCCGGCGACAACCGGATCCACGCCTGGCGGCCCGATGGCACCTCGGTTCCCGGCTGGCCGGTCAGCACGCTGTTGCCGCCCGGGACGGTCCCCAGCGGGCAGCAGCAGACCCACGACTCCAAGACCGTCACCACCCCGGCGCTGGCCGATATCAACGGTGACGGCATCCCGGACGTTGTTGTCGGCCTGGATGACACGATCCTGGGCACGGGGCCCGCCGGCGCGGGCGTCAAGGCGTTCCTGGTCGCCTACGACGGACGCGGAACCCTGGCGGCGGGGACCGTGGCGGGCAACGCAGCGATGCTTAGCGGCTACCCGGTAACGATCCAGGGCCTGATCCAGGGTTACGGCGTCGCCCAGGACTTCGTGACCCAGGGCACCGAGTCGCCGGCGATCTATGACAGCCCCAGCGGGCCCCAGGCGATCGTCAACGCCAACCTCTTCCTGCCCTGGCGCGTCGACCTCAAGACCGCGGCGGTGCAGAACCCGCTGGCCGCGGCGGTGATCCCCCCGATCGGGTCGACCACGGGCACCGCGGCCGGCGGGATCATGGTCCAGTTCACCACCTCGGCGACCATCGGCAATGTCCTGGGCGGTCCGACGCCCCAGGTGTTCCAGCCAGGCTCCGCCGGCGCGGAGGTGGCGCTCTCGATCACCGAACTCCCTGGGTTTGGCGGCCGCGTGGACAACGGGCTGCAGGGCTGGGACCCGACCACCGGCGCCACCCTGCAGCATTACACCCAGTACATCCAGGGGCTCGCGTTCTTCGCCGCCCCGGCCATCGCCGATGTCACCGGCGACGGGATCCCCGACATCCTCCAGAGCGCCGACTCGGCCGCGCTGCACGGCGTGGACGGGGTCACCGGGCAGCCTGCCGCACAGTTCCCGAAGTGGACGGGCGGCTGGTCGTTCTGGGCCCCGGCGATCGGTGACCTGACGGGTGGGGGCACGGTGAGCGTCGCCGCGGCCACCCGCGAGGGTTACCTGCACATCTGGGACACCCTGGGCAAGACCAGCGCCAACAACCAGGCGTGGCACTGGCACCAGGACGACCGCAACACCGGGCACTACGGCACCGACACCCGGCCGCCGGCGGGGATCAGGGATCTCTCCATCACCACCGGTGCCGGCAAATGGAACCTGGCCTTCACCGCCCCCGGTGACGATTGGAACTCCGGCACCGCGGCCGCTTACGAGGTGCGCTGCGCCACCACCGCGATCACCCAGGCGAACTTCGGCGCGGCAACGCCCGTGGACCTGGGCGCCATCAAGCCCGCCGCGGCGGGCACGAGGGAGTCGATCGCCTTCACGCCGCCGGCGGGCGCGCAGTTCTGCGCGGCGCGCGCGGTCGACGCGGCCGGGAACATCGGCCCGATCCCGCTCGCGTCCGCCACCAGCAATGGCGGGACACCCGCCGGCAGCAACCCCAGGACCCTGCCCAACACGTCGCGCGATGCCGGGGGTACCGGCGGCATGGTCCTGCTGGTGATCCTGGTCGTGGCGGCGTGGCGAGCCCGCCGGGCACTCATGGCTCCCCGGGCAATGTCCTGAAGCCGTCCCGCGCCATTGCCCCGGTGGGGCTGCTGGTGCTCATCGTCGGCGTGGCGGGGATGGCGCCGGTCAGTGCCGCCGCCGGGGACGGGCACTACCTCCTGCACGATGCCGGCACGGCAGCCAACGTCCGCAACCTGATGCCGGCCGGGGAGGCAGGGGTTGTGAGCCCCACCGAGTACCTGCAGCACCAAGCCGACCCAACCTATTTTCCGCCCCATGTGTACGACCAGGAGGCCCTGTACGACGGGCCGACATTCGCGGCACCCGGCCAGCTCACCCCGGCGCAGTTCCAGCAGTTCACCAAGGCCGCCACCTTTGGGGTTCCCGACGACCAGATCCAGAGCGTGGAGCAACCCCAGGCCGGCCTGACGATCGTCCGAGACAAGGGGTTCGGCGTGCCCCACATCTTCGCCACGTCGCGGGCGCTGGCGCAGTACGGCTCGGGTTGGGTCTCAGCCGAGGACCGCCTGTTCATGATGGACGTCCTGCGCCATGCGGGCCGCGGCAACCTGGCGACCCTCATCGGCTCGAGCGGCTACAACACGGACTGCGACACTCACTACGGGACCGGCTATGACCAGGCGGATGCCGACCTGCAGAAATCCCAGCTGGACCCGCAGGTGGTCTCCGGTGGTCAGGCCTTTGCGGATGGCGTCAACGCATACATCGTGTCGCCGGGGTTCATCCAGCACCCGCCGGCCGAATACGTGGCGTTCCCGCCCCCGCTCGGCCCCGCGTTGCCGTTGCCCGGGACGCCGGGGAACACCGCCTGGAGCCTTGACGACATCGGCGCTGTCGCCGCCCTGATCGGGTCGTCCCTGGGCGGCGGTGGGGGCAGCGAGGTGGGCAACACGCTGGCCTTCGAGAACATGAAGTCGATCTATGGCGAGGCGACCGCGCGGCAGATTTTCGACGATCTCCACGCCTCGAACGACCCCGAGTCTCCGACAACCCTCGACACCGCCTTTCCCTATGAGAGCCGCGCCCAGCGCAGCAACGCATCGGTGGCGCTGATCGACGCCGCGCCCACGGATCCCAACGGCTGCACCCATACCGGCACCCCGACGGTGAACACCCCGGGGGCGCAGTCCACCGCCCAGACGGCGGCCGCGAAGAAGGCGCTCGACATCGTCAACTCCCTCAAGTTCAAGAAACATGCCAGCAACGCCACGGTCGTCAACGGGTCGGTGTCGGCGTCCGGCCACCCGATCGCCGATTTCGGGTCCCAGGCGGCCTACTGGATGCCCGAGATCTGGATGGAGATCGACGTCCACGCGCCCGACTGGGACGCCCGCGGCTTCGTCTTCCCGGGTACGGGGGTGTTTGTCGAGATCGGCCGCGGCCAGGACTTCGCCTGGAGCGCGACCTCCGCCGGCAGCGACATCATCGACACCCGGGTCGAGCGGTTATGCAACCCCGACTCCGCGGACCCCCTCGCCAACGTCGACCCCGCCAGCACCCATTACTGGTACAAGGGCCACTGCCTCGCGATGGTCGAGAAGAGCCTGCAGTACTTCGTCCCCCTCTCACCGGGTACGACCACCGCCGCCTGGACGGGCTTTGAGAACTTCACCGTCGAGCGCGCGGTCCACGACGATGGGATCGCCATCATCCAGGGGCGAACCACCGCAACCGTCGGTGGGCAGAGGGTCCCGGTCGCGATCAGCCGCCAACGCACCAACTTCATGCACGAACTGGACCAGGCCGTGGGGTTCCAGAAATGGAACAGCGTCGCGGCGGTTCACGACGCGCAGTCCTTCATGGACGCGGCGGCCAGCGTCGACACCACGTTCAACTGGTTCTACGTGGACTCCAGGGACACGGCCTACTTCAGCTCCGGGAAGCTGCCCCTGCGCAACCCCGCGGCCGACCCCGACCTGCTGAACTGGGGCACGGGCGAGTGGGACTGGCAGGGGCTCCTGCCCGCCTCCATGCACCCCCACGCGATCAACCCGTCCCGCGGTTGGATGACATCGTGGAACAACCGGCCGGCGCCGGGCTTCGGCAGCGCCGACTCCAACTGGGATTACGGCTCGCTGTACCGCAACCAATTGCTGGACAGGGAGCTGACGAAGCGGATCCAGGGCACCGGTGGCAAGCTCACCTCGACGGACCTCTTCAACGTCATGCAGGTCGCCAGCCTCACCGATTTCCGCGCCCAGCGACTGCTTGACGAGCTCAATGCGGTCGTCGGACCGCTGTCGACGTCGGAGCAATCCACGTACGGCGCCGCGCTGGCCGCGATGCAGACCTGGCACGTGGCCGGCCGGGATACGCGTCAATCGCCGACGGACGGGGCGCCGTACCGATACGCCGAAGGGATCTCGTACTTCGACGCCTTCTATCCCCACCTCATCCACGCCATCTTCAACCCATGGTTCGACACGACGGGCGACGAGGCATACTGCGTCGGCCACATCAGCAGCCCCGGGAACATTCCCAAGACGTTCGACAACCCGCCGTCCGACGCCCACTGTCTCGGCGGGTTCGACGCGGTCAACAACGTCGGCAGCTCCTATGACGGGGGCTGGCAGGACGCGATCGACAAGGACCTGCGCGAGTTGCTCGGCTCGCCGGTGACGGGCGCCCACCAGCACGTCTATTGCGGCGGAGGGCACGTCGCGGCCGCGGCCGTGGAGGGCACCCTGGCCACCTGCCGCCGCGAGATCCTCGCGGCGTTGACCAAGGGCATCGCCGAGCGCGAAAAGGACCCGGCCGCGCTCACCGCCAACGACCGGATCGACTACCGCTCGCTGGGGCTCTTCGGCCTCCCCACGGAGCAATGGGCCAACAAGCCGACCCAGCAGCAGTTCATCGAGTTCCTGGCGGATCGGTCCAGCCTGCCGGTATCCGTGGCGACGGGCGGCATGCCGACGACCTCGACGGCTCCGCCGCTCCTGGCATTGTTCGGCCTGCTGGTCCTGGTCCTCGCCGCGAGCACCGGGGTGGCAGCCCGCCGCTCCTAGATCAAGAGGCGACCCTGGCGACGTCGGGGTCGATCTCGCCCGCAGTGACGGGGCCGTCGTACTTGGCCGCGACCTTGCCCTGCTTGTCCACGACGAAGACCCAGGGATCGCTGGTCAACTTCCATTGGTCGAACTCGTCGGACACGGTCTTGTTGGCGTCGGGGCGGCCGCCCTTGTAGGTCTCGATATGGACGAAGTCCACGCCCTTCGCCCTGTACTTGGCCTCCAGGACCTTGACCACGTTGACCTCCGGGGCGCAGGTCTTGGTCTGGCAGAACCCCGGGGACCCGAAGAAGATCACCAGTGCGTGGTGCGCGGCGAGCGCGTCCGCGATCGTCGTGTAATGCATGTCGTCGGGCGGTACGCCGGTGTCGATGGTGCTGATGTCCGAGACCTGGCTCGCAAGCTTGTTGTGGCTGGCGGGCGCCGAGGCGCCAATGTCAAGCCCGGGGTCGCTGGCGACCACCTGGAAATGCGCGACGGTCACGGCGGAGTCACCGCCCTTCCTGGCCTCGACCACGACCTGGTAGATGCCCGGTTGGGTGAACGTCTGGTGCATCACGTAGACGCCCTTGCCCTCCAGCAGGTCCCCCTTGTACGGGGCATCGACGGCCGGGCCCAGGGGCTGCGGGCTGGCGTTGCCGGGCGGCACGAGCGAGACCTGGGCCCGCACTGTCGCGTCTGCCACGGGCACCCCGTCGCGGTTGAGGATCCCAAGCGGCAGGCGGCGATCCTTGCCCACGACCAGGCACGGCGCGCACTGGTCCGAGATTGCCGTGGCAACCACCGCCTGCAGCGGCGGCGTCGAGGGCGTGGGAGACGGCGAGGTTCCCTCACCGACTGAGCCACCGCACCCGGCCACGACCAGGGCGAGTGCGAGCATCCCGAGTTTGATCATCACCTCGATACTACGAAGGTGGGGTTACGGATCCGTTGGCTGAGCCTGCTGCTCGTGGCTGTGGCCATCGCGGCCTGCAGCCTCCCGGGCCAGGGCCATCCCGCCGCCACCCCCCCACAGGCGCCGGCCTTTACGCTGGTGGGCCTGGACGGCAAGCAGCACGCGCTCTCCGAGTACCGCGGCCATGTCGTGCTGGTCAACTTCTGGGCGACGTGGTGCATCCCCTGCCGGGCAGAAATACCCGAGCTGGAGGTGGCATACAAGAAGTACGGCCCGCGCGGCGTCGTGTTCCTCGGGGTCGACTGGAAGGAGGGCCATGATGATGTCAAGGCCTTCACCGACGAGCGCCAGGTCACGTACCCGGTGCTGCTTGACACGGACGGCAAGGCATACAGTGCCTACCAGGTCCCCGCGCTGCCGCAGACCTTCATCCTCGACAAGCAGGGCAGGATCGTGGTCTCCCGCACCGGGATCGCCACCCGCGAGAAGTTCGACGCGGAACTGAAGAGTTCGGGGGGCTAGGCCGAGGCGCGGGTGCCCATGGGTGCCAGGCTCTCCAGGAGGCGTCGCGACGCATGGGAGATCTCGGCGACGGCGTCGTTGAAGACCTCCTCGTTGGCCCGGGAGGGGGTGCGGTAGCCGCTCACCTTGCGGACGAACTGCAGGGCCGCGGCTCGAACCTCGTCGTCTGTCGGCGGTCCCTCGGGGGTGCGCAGGGTCTTGATGCTTCTACACATGGTGGAGAGCCTACCGCCGAGTGGCGCAGCGGCTGTCTCGGCTGGGAGAATACTGAAGTAGTTCACAATGTTGTAATCCACAGTGCGTCTGTCTACAATGTAGCCATGCACTCACTCGAAGTGAAGTCCGACAACCCCGCGATCCCTCCCAAGCCCAGGTTTGCCGAGGATGCTGACGGGTACCTCTACGACTGCGCCTTCCGCGAGTTCATGGCGAGGCGGGTCCAGCGCTCCCAGCTCGAGGGCGCCGAGGCCCTCAGGGCGGTGGCGATGGCGGGCAAGAAGGTCAGTGCCGTCTTCGACGCCAACCTGGTGAAGGTGGGCCTGACCCACGCCCAGTTCCGGACGCTGATGGCGGTGCGCTACGGTTCGGGCGCCGCGGGCGGGGTGCAGATGCACAAGATCGCGACCTGGCTCGACGTGACGCCCCGCAATGTCACTGCGATCGTTGATGCGCTCGAGACCATGGGCCTGGTCGCCAGGGTCCCGGACCCCCGCGATCGCCGGGCCTTCATCCTCGAACTGACCCCGGCGGGCGAGGCCCGCGCAGCCGAGGCGCTCAGCGTCAACGAGGCCGACCAGAAGCGGGTCTTTGGGGCCCTGACCGTCGACGAGCGCAAGCAGCTACGCCATCTGTGCATGAAATTGGTGCGATCGGCTGGAGAGCCGGCGCCCCGTAAGGAGGTGAGGGTATGACCCCTACAGCAGACGAGGTCCAGAACCAGGAGCACCACGGGTTGGACCGACGCATGGTCACCTTCCTCGGCGTGCTCGCCGCCTTCTTCCTCGCCGCCCTCGACCAGACCATCGTCGGCACCGCGCTGCCGCGTATCGTCGGCGAGCTGCACGGCTTCGACCGCTACACGTGGGTCACCACGGTTTACCTGCTGACCAGCACCGCGGTGGTGCCGGTCGTCGGCAAAATCTCCGAGCAACTCGGACGCAAGCGTGTCTTCCTCTTCGGGATCATCTTCTTCCTGGTCGGTTCGGCCATCTCCGGGGCGGCCCAGGACATGAACCAGCTCATCATCTTCCGGGGCATCCAGGGCTTCGGCGCCGGGATCCTGTCGGGAATGGCGTTCGCCATCATCGCCGACCTGTTCGCCCCGGCGGAGCGGGCCAAGTACACCGGCCTGGTCGCCGGCATGTTCGGCATCGCCTCCGTGATCGGGCCACTCGTGGGTGGCTACCTCACCGACAACATCTCGTGGCGGGCGATCTTCTACGTCAACGTGCCGATCGGCATCATCGTGGTGACCGTCCTGTTCTTCACCTTCCCAAGCCTGCACTTCCAGGGCGAACGCGCCCCCATCGACTATCGAGGCGCCCTCGGCCTCAGCTCCGGTGCCGCCCTGGTGACCCTGGGCTTCTCGCTCGTCGCCCTGAACAGCTGGTCGTACCTGCCCGTCTACCTCTGCATCGCGGCCGGTGCGGTGATCCTCGCGGTGACCATCTGGCACGAGGCGCACACGGCAGCGGCGGTGTTGCCCCCGCAGCTGTTCAAGTCCTCGATCTTCAGCCTCTCGATGGCCGTCACATTCCTCACGGGTATCGGCATGTTCGGGGTCATCATCTACGTCCCGCTGCTGCTCCAGGGCATCGTCGGGGTCAAGGCCACGAACTCCGGCCTGCTCCTGCTGCCGCTGATGGGCGGGCTCGTCGTGGGCAGCGTCGCCGGCGGCCAGGTGATGAGCCGGACCGGGCGCTACAAGGTCCAGTCGATCATCGGGTACATCTCGATGGCCTTCGGCTCGTACCTGCTGACGCGCCTCGACATCAACGCCACCCAGTTCGAGGTCTCTCGCGACGTGGTCGCGATCGGGTTCGGCCTCGGCATCTCGATGTCGGTGTTCAACGTCATTGCCCAGAACGCGGTGCCCGCGCGGATGATCAGTTCGTCCGTCGGCGCCCTGCAGTTCATCCGCCAGATGGGCGGTGTGATCGGGCTCGCGATCATCGGGTCGATCGTCAACCAGCGTCTCAACGACGAGATCCCAAGGCACCTTTCGACCCAGGTCCTCGCCGCCATCCCGGCGTCGGCCCGCTCCAGCCTGCTCAACCCTGAGGCCCTCTTCAGCACCAGTGGCCAGCAGGTCCTGGGGCACCTGTCGCCGGGCCTCGCCCAGGCCATCACCGCGGCGGTTCGCGCATCGCTGTCGATTTCCCTGAACGAGGCGTTCTGGATCGGGCTCGGGGTGACCCTGGCATCCCTGCTCCTGACTGCCTTCATCAAGGAGATTCCGCTGCGCAAGACCACCGCGGCGCAGGATCGCGCCGCGGCGCGCGAGAGCGCGCTGGCCCTGTAGTCCTGCAGCCAAAGCCCGTTCTCTGACCTCTTGCAGCTCGGCGTGATCGTGGGCCCGATGGGCCCTTCAACGAATGCGCCGGCGATCGCCCAGGCCGCCGAGGGCGCCGGGTTCCAGCTGCTCGGGTTCGGTGACAACCAATCCCTCTGGCGCGATGTCTACGTCTCGCTGACGCTGGCCGCGCAGGCCACGTCGACGATCCGCCTCGGGACATCCGTCACGAACATCGTCACCCGGAACATCGCCGTCACGGCGGGCGCCATCGCGACTGTGAACGAGGTCAGCGGCGGCCGCGCCTTCCTGGGCCTCGGGCCGGGCGACAGCGCGGTCCTCAACGTCGGGCAGCGCCCGGCCCGTCTCGCGGAGCTGGGGGCGGGGGTGAGCTCGATTCGGAGCATGCTCGCGCGCGAGGACGTCGTGGTCGATGGGCGCACGATGCATGTCCGGTGGTCGCCCGGGCCGGTGCCGATCTACCTGTCTGCCGAAGGACCGAAGGCGCTCGACATGGCGGGCCGCCTGGGCGATGGAGCATTCGTGTCGTACGGCCTGGCGACCGCCGACATCGAGGCGGCCGAAGGCCACCTGGCCGTGGGGGCCGCAGCCGCCGGCCGCGACCCGGGCGCCATCGAGACCTGGCACGCGGCCCGGGTGTCGCTGGCCGACTCCGAGCACGAGGCCGTCCGGGGCGCGCGGACCGCCATGGCGTCGGTGGCCCACCACGCCCTCCGGCTATCGCCGGAAACCAGGGGAGTCCCGACTGAACTCCTGCCCGCCATCCGCGAGTTGAACGACCGCTACGAGACCACCCAGCACGCACTGGCCGGCGAGTCGGTCAACGCCCGCCTGGTTGAGGAGCTCGGGCTGATGCCCTACCTTCTAGGCCGCTACGCGCTGGCCGGGACCCCCGCACAATGCGCGACGCGGCTGGCGGAGCTAGGCCGATCCGGCGTTCGCCGGCTCCTGCTGATGTTTGCCGGCGACGACCTCGTTGGGCAGATCCGTCGGTGGCGTGAGGACGTGATGCCGCTCGTGCGGGACGGCGGCTGAATGCACAAGTTGCGACTGGCGATTGTCCTGACCTCGTTCTCCGCTCGCGAACAGCCGAACTGGCAACCCCTGTTCGAGCAGGCCCGGGCCGCCGACGAGGCGGGTGTCGACAGGCTCGTCCTCCCTGACCACGTGGTCTTCGGGGAGCACCTCGAGGAGTACGGAAAGCCCGAGGTGGGTGGTCGCCTGGGGGCGAAACAGCCAACGGACGAGGACGGCCACTGGCTGGAGCCGCTCACGACGCTGTCGGTCATCGCCGGGATGACGTCGCACATTCGACTCGGCACCAGCATTCTCATCGCCGCCCTCCGGCGCCCGGTGGTCCTGGCCAAGACCGCCGCCACGCTCGACGTGCTGTCCGGCGGCCGGCTCGACCTCGGCGTCGGCGTGGGCTGGCAGCGCGAGGAGTACGACGCCGCCGGGCTGGACTTTGCCGCCCGGGGGCGACTCCTGAACCACACCCTGGAGGTCTGCCAGGCACTCTGGCGCGAGCCCCGGGCGGACTACGACTCGCCCGAGCTGACCTTCCGTGCGATCCACATGATGCCGAAGCCGCTCCAGGCCGGTGGCGTCCCGATATGGGTGGGCGGCTCGCCGACCTCCCCGGTTGCCGACCGGCTCGCCCGCTTCGGCTCTGGCTGGATACCGTGGGGCCCGGCTGCGGACGACGTCGTTCCGGCAATCCAGCGAATGAGGGAGCTGCTCGAGGGTGCGGGCCACGACCCCGAGGGCTTGATGGTAGCGGCTCCACTGCCGGTGCTGACCCAGCCTGACGGCCAGCTGGACCTGGAACGCACGATGGACCCGGTGCCGGCGCTGGCCCGGGGGGGATTGACCGACTTCCGGGTGCGGTTCGCGCTTCCCGACGATCGCGCCGGCGCATTCGAAAGGATTTCCGCCGTGGTGACGGCCTTCCGGGCCGCCACTGGCGAGGCGGCCGAGGCGTAGGTCACGCGGGCCGGTTCTCCGCGAGCCAGGTCGCGAGCTCTTCGTTGGAGAAGCAAACCCGGCGGCGCTCGTCACCGTCGGGACGAAACGCATGGCACTCGACACGGAGCCTGGTGATGCGCATGGCCTTGATTCGCCACCGTCCGTCGACCTTCAGGTAGTCATCGTGGTAGTGGCCGTAGCCCCGCCGCAGCAGGCCAATCCCGTCGCGCCGCTGGTCGATCACATCCTCGAACGGCCACACCGCGGACGCGGTCCCGGGCGACCGGATGTCGACCTCGGGCATGTGCAACGCGTGTACGGTGTTGGCGTCCGTCAGTTGACCGCTGACCAGCTTGATGAACGCAGCGGCGCCGCGACCCGATTCATTTCCCTGGAACACGAAGTCGGCGACGAAAAGCTGCTCCAATTCCGCCCACCGCTTGAGGTCAACGAGGCGCACGTATTGGGCCTTCAGCCGGCTGACGAGCCGGACCGCGGTCAGTTCGCTCAGGTTGGGGTCGATGCGCATGGGATCTCCGCCTGGATGCCCGGTCATACCGGTAGCGGGGCTGATGCTATCGTCGCCATATGAAACTGACGACACGGTCCGAGACGATGCATGTCGCGCCGCAGAGCCAGCCCGAGCGGTTCACGGGCGAGGCCGGCTTCCGTGTCCTCCACACCATCGCGCTCGGCGCCGCGGCGGCGCCCGAGGCACCCACTCCGAGCGCTGGAACCCCGGCTGCCGGACTGGGGACCTGGGGCAGCAACCCTGGCAACGCTTCCATGGTTCGCTTCGAGCCGGGGGCGCGGACGCACTGGCACTCCCACTCCGGCGGTCAGCTGCTGATAGTGGTCGAGGGTGAGGGGTGGACCCAGGCCCGCGGCGAGGAACCGATCAGCATCGGCCCGGGCGACACGGTGTCCATCGCACCGGACGAGGTCCATTGGCACGGGGCCAAAAGCGCGGGAGTCATGGCGCATATCGCCGTGACGGTCGGCAAACCGACGTGGCTCGAGGAGTCGCCCGCGCTGGACTGAGGGTCAATCTTCCCGGGGAAGCCCCAGCACCCGTTGCGCGATGATGTTCTTCTGGATCTCGCTGGTGCCGGCATAGATCATCTTGGCTCGCGCGAACCAGTAGTCGTGGTGCCACCTGGCGTTGTGCGGGGCCTCCGGCAGGTCCTCGGCGACCTCCGCTCGAGGTCCCAGGATGTCATTGCCCAACTCGTACATTCGCGCGTTCATCTCGGACCAGTAGAGCTTTGAGAGGGACCCCACCGGGCCGGGTTCCTCGTTCCTCGACAGCCTGGTCAGGATGCGCTTGGAATTGAGCTCGAAGACCCTGGTCTCGATGTAAGCCTGGGCCACCCGGCGGCGCACGTCGGGGTCGTCGGAGGCCGGCCGACCATGGCGCGATTCCGTCCTCGACATCTCGACCACCTCGGCCAGGACCCTGTTGAACATGCTGGGCGCACCGAGCGCGCTGCCGCGCTCGAAACCGAGGGTGGCCATGGCCACCTTCCAGCCGTTGTTCACCCTGTCGACGACGTTCTCCTTGGGGACCCTGACGTCGCTGAAGAACGTCTCGGTGAAGGCCGGGTTGCCGTTGATCTGGCGGATGGGGCGCACCTCGATCCCGGGGCTCTTCATGTCGATCAGCAGGAACGAGATGCCCTTGTGTTTCGGTGCCGCGGGGTCGGTGCGCACCAGCGCGAATATCCAGTCGGCGTACGCGCCGAGGGAGGTCCAGAGCTTCTGGCCGTTTACCAGCCAGTGGTCCCCCCGGTCCTCGGCGCGGGTGCGCACAGCGGCCAGGTCGGACCCCGCGCCTGGCTCGCTGAACCCCTGGCACCAGATCTCCTCGGTTGTGAGGATCCTGGAGAGATGGCGGGCCTTCTGCTCCGGGGTGCCGAATGCCATCAGCGTGGGCCCGAGGAGGCCCAGTCCGAGACGGCTGGGACGGTCCGGTGTGCCTGCGTAGTCGCATTCCTCGACGAAGATGGCCTGCTGCACCAGCGTCGCATCGCGGCCGCCGTATTCCTGCGGCCAGGCCACCGCCGCCCAGCCACCCTGGTGGAGCTCCCGGTCCCACTCCCGGGTTTTCTCGAAGCCTTCGGCAGGGGTGGCCTGCCGCACGAACTCGTTGATGTCCGCGATCAGCTCGGCGCGCCCGCCCAGCCAGGCCCGCAGCTCATCCCGGAACGCCGCGTCTTCGGTCGAGAGCTCGAAGTCCATCAGCTCGGGAGGCGGGGCTGGATCGTCACGGTCTGCTCCTGGGTGTAGAAGCGGCGCGCCCCCGTGCCCAACTCGCGGTCGCCGTGCCCGGATTCGCCAAACCCACCGAATGGCGTGTGGAAGTCCACGCCGGTGGTGGCGGCGTTGATGCGCACCATCCCGGTGCGGAGGCGGCCGGGTAGGGCCAACACCTGGTCCAGGTCGCTCGTGAACACGGATGTGCAGAGGCCATACGGCGTCCCATTGGCAGCCGCAATCGCGTCGTCGACACTGCGCGCCGAAAGCAGGACACAGAAGGGCCCGAAGACCTCGTTCTGGGCCGCCCATGAACCGGCGTCCAGGCCGCCGACAACGATTGGCTCGACATACCACCCGGGATCGCTGGTCCCGCCCCCGGTGAGAACGCTTCCCCCTTCGTCACGGGACCGACCGCCGGCTGCCAGCACCGCGGTCCTGGCAGCCTCACTGATCACGGGTCCGACCACGGTCTGCAGGCCCTGCGGGTCACCGACGGGGAGGGCCCGTACAGCGGCGACCAGGGCATCCGTGAAATCCGCGTTCTCGCCCACCACGATGACTCGACTGGTGGCGGTGCATTTCTGACCGGCGTAGCCCATCGCCGCTGCGGCGATCACAGAGGCGGCGCCGGCCGGGTCGGCATCGGGGAGCACGATCGACGCATTGAGGCCGCCCATCTCGGCCTGCACAGGGATGCCGGTGGCGTGGGCCTCGGTGACGATCATCCTGCCCACCTCGGTCGACCCCGTGAACGAGATCAGGTCTCCCGCCTCCAGGGCCGCCTGGCCGGTGTCCGGGCCGCCGGGGATGACCTGGAGGAGGCCGTCGGGCAGAGCCGGCGCGATCAGCTCACCCAGCCGCAGCGCGCACCCGGTGGCCGCCGGTGCGGGCTTGAGCAGGACGGCGTTGCCGTAGGCCAGTGCGGGCGCGGCCTTCCAGGTCGGGATCATGACGGGGAAGTTCCACGGGGTGACGAGCGTGGCCAGCCCGTAAGGCCGGCCCCTGGCCAGGACCAGCGTGCCCGCGGGCCCGTTGCCGGGGTAGGTTTCGCCATCCATCGCCAGCGCCTGCTGGGCGTAGAACCGCAGGATCGCGATCGTCCGCGCGACCTCCACGGTCGCCTCCGACAGGGGCTTCCCCACCTCGCGGCACACCAGGCCGGCGAGCTCCTCGCGTGCCGCAAACACCGCCTGGGCTGCTGCCGACAACGCGTCCGCCCGGCCGAGTGCCGTACCGGCCGCCCATTCCGCCTGCGCCGCGCGCGCCCGGGCGGCGCGTCGGGCCACGTCCTCGACCGAGGTTGCGCCGACTTCGACGATGACGTCGCCGGGGGCCTGGGGTGAGGTGCTGCGGATGGTGGAGACAGCCATTTCTAGGTCGCCCTCGACGCCGGCGAATACACCGTCCCGTTTAGCTGCGCCTGCTGGATGGCGGCTTCGGAGTACTCGAGGCCACGCATCACATCAACCGTGTCGGCGCCTCGCGCTGCGGGCCGGCTCCTGACGCTGCCGGGGGTGCGGTCGAGCTTGATCGGGATGCCCGCGCCCCGGTAACCGTCCATCTCGAGAACCATCTCCCGGTGCACGACCTGCGGCGACGACAGGGCCTGGCCGATGTCATTGACCAAGCACGCCGGCACGCCCGCCTCCAGCAACCGGGCGGCCAGGTTGTCGGGGTCCTGCCCCGCGATCAGGGGCGCGAGCTCGCGCTCGAGTTCGGGCAGGTTGGCGATCCGGTCGGAGTTGTCGATGAACCGGGGGTCGATTGACAGTTCGGGGTGACCGAGCACCGCGCAGAGGCTGGCGAACTGCCGGCTGTTGCCGGCGCCGACGAAGAAGAGGCCCGCCGGGGTCGGGAATGTCTGGTAAGGGGCGACGATGGGATGCGCGGACCCGGTTCGCCGTGGGGTGAGCCCATTCGCGAACCAGGTCGCGGAGTGCGGGTGAAGAATGCTCACGACAGCATCAAGGAGCGTGATGTCGACCAGTTGCCCACGGCCGCTCACCGAGCGCTCCAGCAGCGCCAGCAGGATCCCGGAGAACGCGATGCCGGCAGCGACCAGGTCGACGATGGGGACGCCCACCCGCAGCGGGTCACCATCGGTCTCACCGTTGACGCTCATGAGACCTCCGAATGCCTGGAGGACCGCGTCATAGCCCGGCAACCCGCCCATCGGCCCGTCCACACCGAAGCCCGTGACCCGGCAGTAGACCAGGCGCGGGAATTGATCGCGCAGGACCTCCTCATACCCGAAGCCCCAGGCCGCCAGCGTCCCGGCCTTGAAGTTCTCGACCACCACGTCCGACCCGGCGATCAGCTTGCCCAGGAGCTCGCCGGCGCCTACGGCGCGGAGGTCGACGCAGATGTTGCGTTTGTTGCGGTTCAGGGCCGTGAAATACGCGCTCGTGCCGTCCTCCAGGAAGGGAGGGCCCCACCTCCGGGTCTCGTCACCGCCCGGCGCCTCAACCTTGATGACGTCGGCGCCATGGTCGCCCAGCATCTGCGCGCAGTACGGCCCGGCCAGCACGCGGGAGAGGTCAAGGACGCGCAGCCCCTGGAGGGCGCCGGCTAACAAGGATGTTCCACGTGCCAGCGCAGTGTACGCTTACGGCAATGTCGCACGCAAGATTGGATACAAAATATCGATGCCTCTCGACTTCTCTCTGACCAGGGACCAGGTCGCCCTCCGCGACCTGGCTGCCGACCTGGCACGCAGGGTCTACGAGCCGATCGCTCACGACCTCGACAGGACCAGGTCCCTCCTGCCCGACACCGAGCGCAAGCGTCTCGGGGGGTTGGGCCTGCTGGGCATCACCCTGCCCGAGGAGCATGGGGGAGGGGGACGTGACCTGGTCGATGCGCTGCTGGTGATCGAGGAGCTGGCCAAGGTCTGCATGCCCGCGGCGTTTGCCGTTTTCGAAGCCTCCACCGGCCCGGCGCGGGTCATCGACCTCTTCGGCACCGACGACCAGAAGGAGCGCTTCCTGCGGCCGATCTCCGCCGGCGACATGACGCTTGCCCTGGCGATCTCGGAGCCCGGCGCGGGCTCGGCGGCGACGGACATGACCACGTCAGGGCGGATCGAGGGCGACCACGTCGTGATCAATGGCACGAAGCGCTGGAGCTCGGGAGCCGGGCACGCGGAGAGCTACCTGGTGTACGTCAGGCTCGACAGTCGGGACGCCGCCGGGGGGATCGGCGCGGTCCTGGTGGAGCGTGGTACCGAGGGGCTTTCCTTCGGCCGCCAGGAGGAGCTCATGGGATTCCGCAGTGTCGCGTCCTGCGACATCATGTTCGACAACGTGCGGGTGCCGGTCGCGAACATCGTCGTGCCCGCCGGGGGCTTTTCCAGGCTGTTCACGGCCTTCTCGATCGAGCGCCTGGGGAACGCCACGATGTCATTGGCGATCGGTCAGGCATCCCTGGATCGCAGCGCGCGCTATGTCCAGGAGCGCAAGCAGTTCGGCCGGGAGCTGGTCGAGTTCCAGATGGTCCAGGGCACCCTGGCCGACATGGTGATCCAGGTGGAGGCCGCGCGTTTGCTGATCTACCGCGCCGCCGCCAACGCGGGACGCGGTGCCCCGGTCCCGCTCGAGGCCTCGATCGCCAAGTGTTTCGCCAACGAGATGGCCAAGAAGGTGTCGGACAACGCGATGCAGCTCCACGGGGGGTACGGGTATTCCAGCGAGTACGCGGTCGAGCGTTTTCACCGTGATGCCCACGGCTGGGCGCTGGCGGGTGGGACCACC
This sequence comes from Chloroflexota bacterium, assembly GCA_034666405.1. Classification (GTDB taxonomy): domain Bacteria; phylum Chloroflexota; class Dormibacteria; order DASZGP01; family DASZGP01; genus JAXDLW01. Next base: position 19,326 of record JAXDLW010000006.1, read on the forward strand.
AACATGCAGCGCCTGCGCATCGTCTCCGAATACCTCGGGCGGCGGTTTTCGCAGCGGCTCGCGGACCCCGACCGGCCGGCGCCGACCCGCGTCGCGGGCCGCTAGGCCCATGGCCAACGGAGGATCGGTCGTCGTCGACTGGATGCGACGGTCGGGGCTCACCCACTTCTTCAATGTCCCCGGCGAGAGCTTCCTCCCCGTCCTCGACGCGCTCCGTGACGAGGATGGGATCCGCCTCGTCACCAACCGCCACGAGTCCGGGGCGTCCTTCGCCGCGGAGGCGTTCGCGAAGGTCTCCGGCCAGCCCGCGGTATGCATGGCCACTCGGGGGCCGGGAGCCTCGAACCTCAGCATCGGGGTCCAGACGGCGTTCTACGATTCGACCCCGATGGTCGCACTGCTCGGACTTGTGCCGACCAATCTCCGGGACAGCCGCGCTTTCCAGGAGTTCGACCCCGCATCGCTCTTCCAATCGATATCCAAGGGGGTCCTGGTCGCGGACACCGTCGCCGAACTGCCCGCGCTGCTGGCCGACAGCCTGCGGCTGGCGACGACCGGGAGGCCGGGGCCCGTGGTTGTCGGTCTGCCGTCAGACGTGCTCTACGCCGAGACCAGCGATGTCGCCGGCTCCGCCCCGGCGTCTCTAGAGACGGTCCGCGCCGACGTCGGCCCGGTCCTCGACCTGCTGGAGTCGGCAGAGCACCCCGTCCTGATCGCTGCCACGGGCGCCGTGCGCGCGCAGGCCGCCGACGACCTGGCAACGTTTGCCGCGGCAACGGGTCTGCCGGTGTTCACGGCCTGGCGCCGGTATTCGGCCTTCGACAACGGTCACCCCAACTTTGTCGGACCGCTCGGCCTGGGCATGACCCCGGCGGTGAAGGCGGTGCTGGCCAGGGCCGACCTCGTGGTTTGCGTCGGGTTCATCGAGCAGATCACGGCTCAACAGGCGGGCCTTGGCCGGCACGGACAGACGGTGGTACAGGTCGCGCCCGACACCGACGCCACGCTGCCGCGCCACCTTGGCGAGGCACGGTTCGTGCAGGTCGTTGGCGACACGACCGGTGCCGCAGCCGACCTGGCGGGCTGGCTGGCTACGAATCCCGACCACGCGGCGGCGCTGCACGCGCGCCATGCGGAGGCCACCGGGGCCGCGGTCCTGGCGGCGCGTATGCCGGCCGGCCAGGCACGCGGCGAGGGCGTCCATCTCGACTTTTTCATCAGCCGGATGAACGAGCTGGTACAGCCAGATGCCATCGTCACCAGTGACGCGGGCAACTTCGCGCAATGGCTGCTGCGCTACTTTCGCTTTGATAAGTCCCGGGCCTACGCCGGCCCGCTCAACGGTGCGATGGGGTACGGGCTGCCCGCGGCGATCGGGGCCAACCTTGCCGCGCCCGGCCGCCCGGCCTGGTGCGTGGCCGGCGATGGGGGCCTGCTGATGACGATTGGCGAGATGGAGACGGCGACGCGGCTCGGCGTAAACGCCACCGTGGTGATCGTCAACAACGAGGCCTACGGCACCATCCGCGCACGGCAGTTTGCCGAGTATCCCGACCGCCTCACCGGGACTGACCTCGGACCTGTCGATTTTGCGCGGGCCGCGGCATCAATGGGCTGGAGCTCGCGCCGGGTGCACAACGACGCCGAGGTTGACGCGGCCCTGGTTGAAGCCTGCGGTGACCCCGGCCGCCGGTTGATCGAGGTCCTGGTGGACCGCGTACCGCTCGGACTGGATGGTGCGGGTTGACGGGCATCGACCGCGAGACCGCCCTCGAAGCCGACGCCACCGCCCGCGCGACGCGCGCGCTGCGCGACCTGATCATGCGTGGACAGCTGGCACCCGGCCGGCAGCTGCGCCAGGAGGAGCTGGCAGTCCGTTTCAACATCTCGCGGAGCCCGCTTCGCGAGGCGCTGCGCAGCCTGGAGATCGAGGGTTTCGTCAGGCATGCGCCCAACCAGGGTTACTTCGTCGTGCAGCTGAGCGCGGCCGACCTGGAGCAGGTTTACCTGATGCGCAGGGTGCTCGAGACGGAGCTCTTCCGCAGTTCGCGCCGGGCGACCCCGGCCGACATCGGCAGCCTCCGGGAACTCAACGCGGAGGTGGCCTCGGCGGCCGACGCCGGCTCGATTTCGGGGATGCTGGCTTCGAACCGCAGCTTCCATTTCACGATGTTCGGCCTCTCGGCGCTGGAGATGGTGCTGCGGCACGTGGAGAGGCTCTGGCACCTCTCCGAGTCCTACCGGGCCACCTACCTGTGGCTGCCCGAGACGCGCAACCGGATCGTGGCGGAACACGATGCGATGATCGAGGCCATCGTCGCCGGTGACCGCCGGCTGCTGATCCGCCTGGCCGATCAGCATCGCCAGGCGTCCCAGGAATCCGTTCTCAGCCTGATCGCCCAGCTTGGCGCGAACGCGTCCGCCGAGTTTCAAGATCTATCTGCTGCCGCGAGCTCGTCCGGCAAACCCCCCGTCGCAGTCCGTCAGTAAGTTGAGGTAGGAAAATGCCCTTCATCAGAGTCGAGATTCTCAAAGGCCGCACCCTTGACCAGCGGCGTGCGTTCGCGCGCCGGGTCACAGAGGCGGCGGTGGAAACCCTCGGCACGACCCCCGAGAAGGTGCGGATCACGTTCCAGGAGCTGGACCCGACAGAGCTCTCGCGGGCCGGCGTACTGGCCAGCGACGTGGGCCGGGAGCCGAGCGCCGGCGCCGCCTAGGGTGGAGACCAACAGGCTCAAGCACAGGCTCGCCGCGGGCGAGCTCGGCCTCCTGTCCGGCAACTTCGAGAGCCCCGACATGGTCGATTTCGCCGGGTCTCTCAAGCTATATGACGGCGCCTGGATCGACATGGAGCATGGCGCTGTGACCGTGCAGGGCCTGGGTGATCTCACCCGCGCGGCGGACCTATGGGGCATGACCTCGGTCGTCCGGGTCCGGTCGCTGGACCCCGCGATCATCGGGCTCACCCTGAGCCAGGGCGCCCAGGGCGTGATCGTTCCCCATGTGAGCACCAGGGAGCAGGCGGAGCTCGTCGTCAGCGCGGTGAAGGTCCCGCCGCTGGGCCGGATGGGCGCCTCGGGTGGACGGCGCAGCTATGGCACCACCGTCGCGGAGCACATGGAACACGCCAACGAAGAGAGCTTCGTGGGGGTCATGATCGAGGACGTCGAGGGTATCGACAACCTGCCGGAGATGCTCCAGGTTCAGCACATCGACATATACTTCGTCTCGCACTACGACCTCGCCCTGAGCATGGGGCTCCAGGCTGATGTACATGACGCCGCGCTCGTCGCCACCTTCGACGGGGCCGTCCAGCAGATCGTTGCCGCAGGCAGGGTCGCCGCGGCCGCCGTCGGCGAGCAGGAGTTGGACAAGTACATCGCGATGGGGGTCCGCTGCATCAAGGCCCCTCGCTGGCAGGCCCTGGTCGCGCAGGGATCGCTCGCCTTTGCCGACCGGGTGCGGGCGGCGCAGGCCTGACGTCCCGTCGCCGGGCTAGCGCCCCGCGACCGATGCCGGGAGGAACAGGAAGTCCACCCAGTTCGCGCGCACCTCGCTCGTGATCTTGCAGTCCAGCACCAGTGGCCCACGCAGGTCCCGCAGGGCGCCCGGGACCTGGTCCAGCTGATCCAGGGAATCGATCCGGAGGGCCCGGGCGCCGAGTCCCTCGGCGACGGCGGCAAACGAGGGGTTGTCATAACGCGCCGTCAGGTCCGGTAGGCCGTTCACCCGCAGGTAATGCATTTCCGATCCGAAACCGCCGTCGTTCACAACGACAACGACCATCGGTAGCCGGTGCCTGACCGCGGTGTCCAGGTCGCCGAGGTTCAACATCAAGCCCCCGTCGCCGACGACCAGCACCGCGAGCCGGTCCGGTCTGGCCACCGCCGCGCCGAGCGCAGCGGCGAGCCCGGTCCCGACGGAGAAGTACTCATTGGGGAAGACGAGGCCCCGCGGGTCGGGCACGCCGAGGTGGGTGATGGAGAACTCGAAATGGTGTCCGCCGTCGACGATCAGAGTGCGCTCCGTGGGGAGCATCTGGTCGAGCCTGATCATCACCGTCCGGGGGTCGAGACCGGTGGCGTCGCCGTGATCGACCACCGAGTCATCCCACGAGAAATCGCGTATCCGCGCCGCGACCTCAGCAGTGCGATAGCCGCTGGACTGGTGCCCCCGGCGTTCCAGCTCGTCGACCAGGGCGCGCGCTGCCAGGCGGGCGTCGGCAACAATCGAAAGCTCCGCGGGCATGTAACGCCCAGGGGCCTCGGGGCTGTCGTCGACCTGGATGATCCGCGCGCCTCGCAGCAGGTCACCACGGTAGGTCGTGTAGTGGTTGAGCGAGGCCCCGAACACCAGCACCAGGTCGGCCTGCGACACCAGCTCAGATGCCAGGGGCGTGGCCAGCGTCCCGATGACGCCGATGTCGAAAGGGTCGGCTCGGAACAGCGAGATGGCCTTCAGCGTCGTTGCCATCAATGACCCTGTGATATCGCCCAAGTGGCGGAGATCGTCGCGAGCCCCTGCAGCGACCGCGCCGTGGCCGGCGAGGATCACCGGGTGCCGGGACGCCCACGACTCCTCCAGCAGGTCCGCCACCAGGGTGATCTCGTCCGGCGCCGGCTCAGGCCCGGTCCCGGGTGCCGCGGCGATCGGCGCCTGGCCGGAGGCGGTCGCCGAGGCGGTGAGTACATCGGTCGGGAGGTTCACCGTCACCACAGCGCCGCGTCGGGCGAGGGCGAAGCATTGCGCCAGCTCGTCGATCGCCGTCGCCGGGGACCGCAGGGTCACGTTGTCCACGTTGACCGCCGTCAGCAGGCTCTCCTGGTCGATGTGCTTGCCCATGGGCTCGGCCCGGGCCCGCGCCGCCGCGTCCGGGTCGACCGGTGAGGCGCCGACCAGGACCACGAGGCGGCTGCCCGCTTTCGCGGCCGTGACCAGGGGATTCAGCGCATTGGTCAGGCCGGGACCTCGCCCAACGATGGCCACGCCGACCTTCCCCGAGGAGCGGGCATACCCGTCGGCCATGCCCACCGGCGTCGAGTCATGACGTGTGCTGTAGAGCGCGATCCCGCGGCGGTCGACTTCGACGATCAGCTTCGCGGTCTCCTCACTCATCAGCGTGAAGACGGCGTCGACTCCCTGGCGTTCCAGTTCCTCGGCGATCAGCTCACTCAAGGACACGTGGAGACCTCGCTCTCGTCCCGCATCGTCATACCCGCGGCGCGGGTCAGCCCCGGTCGGCCTGCTTCAACGACGCCGGTGTGGCGCCCAGCAGGGCGTCGCCGCCCGAGACCTCGGCACTGCTCGCGTGCGCCAGCTGGTGCAGGGCGAAGGAGTGGTCGATGCCCTCCCGCAGTCCCATCGCATCCTCGGCGAAGTTGACCGCCTGCTTGGCGAGCGTCAGGCCCATCCGGGGCATCGCCGCGATCTTGTCCGCCATGTTCATCACGGTCGCATCGAGCTCAGCCAAGGGGACCACGCGGTTGACCATGCCCAGCTCACGGGCCCGCGCCGCGTCGATGCGCTCGCCCAGGAACAGGAATTCCTTGGCGAAGCGCGGGCCCATCTGCCAGGGGTGGGCGAAGTATTCGACTCCCGGTACGCCCATGCGCAACACGGGGTCGGAGAAGTAGGCGTTGTCCGCCGCCACTATGAGGTCACACGCCCACGCCAGCATCAGGGCCCCGGCGATACACGCACCCTGGACCGCGGCGATGGTGGGCTTGGGGAGGTCTCGCCAGCGCCGCACCAGGTCGAGGTAGACCTCCGACTCGCGGTTGAGGCGGCCTTCGATGCCCGGCTTGCCGACGTGGTCCGGCCACATGGTCCGCCGCGGGTAGGAGACGTCGATGTCCCTGCCGGGGCTGCCGATGTCGTGCCCGGCGGAGAAGTGCTCGCCGTTGCCGCGCAGGACGATGACCGCGACCGAGTCGTCCATCGCCGCGCGGTGGAAGGCGGCATCAAGCGCATAGGTGACGGCCGAGTTCTGGGCGTTGCGGTATCGGGGACGGTTCAGCGAGACGACTGCGACGGGGCCGGTCTGGTCGTAGAGGACGGGCGATTCGTCAGCTTCGCTCACGGACGGCCGTCCTTCTTTCCCCGCACGGCCGACGCGTGGACCAGGTGGTCGGCGTCCGCCACCGCGTACAGCTGCGAGGACTCGAGGTGTTTGCGCGCGGCCAGGACCACGGCGGTCGCGTCGCCCCTGGCGATCAGCTCGATCAGGCGCTCGTGCGCACGCAGGCCCTCTGCCCGGGTTCGTCCGTCGGGCAGCGAGTCGCTCGAGCTCGCCCGCTGCGCCCAGACGCGCTCGCCGGCCGACCAGACCGCCTCCAGGGCGCCCATGACCAGTTTGATCGTCTCGTTGCCACCGAGCTCGACGAGCACCTCGTGGAACTCGCGCCCGATGGTGCTGAAGGCGATGGGGTCGTCGGTGACCTCCTTCTGCCGATCGTGGATCGCCCGCAGAACCGGCACGACAGCGGTCATCCGGTCCGGTCGTTCGGCGCAGAGGGCGGCACAGAGCGGCTCGAACTGCTTGATCGCGCCGGCGAGGTCGCGCACGGTCACGTTCCGCGACTCCAGGACCAGTCCGATCATGTAACCCGCATCGCTGCTGCCGGGCGCATGAACCACCGCTCCGCCCATGTTGCCCCGGCGGACGGTGATCAGGCCCTCGGTCTCGAGGATGCGCAACGCCTCCCGCAGTGAGGGCTTGGAGACGTTGAACTCCTCAAGGAGATCCTCGAGCTTGGGCAGCAGGTCCCCATCTCGCATCACCCCGCTGGTGATCCGCGCCCGCAGCTCCTCGGCCACCAGTTCGGCCAGCCGGGGCTGGCGCAGCTGCCGCCGCAGGGCCATCTTCACACCCGTCCGCGGAGGGTCAATCGTCGCGGCATTGTCCAGAGGTGACATAGTTCGTTTATCTTATTATGCAAATGATTGAGATTCCAGCACTCCGGGGCCACATTTGACGGAGGCTGTGATCGTCGCCGCGGGGCGGACCCCGGTCGGGCGCGCATTCAAGGGCTCGCTTGTCGATGCGCGCCCCGATGACATGGCGGCGTTCGTGGTGCGGACTCTGCTGGAGCGCCTCCCCGAGCTTGATCCGCGCGAGGTCGACGATGTCGTGATCGGGGCAGCGGTTGGGGCTTCGGAGCAGGGATTCAACCTCGGCCGGGCGGTTGCCCTGCTCTCCGGGCTCCCCGACTCGGTGCCGGGGACCACTGTGAACCGGATGTGCGCCTCCAGTCTGCAGGCGATCCGCATGGCCCACCATGCTATCCGGTTGGGTGAGGCACATGTGGTTGTTGCGGGAGGAGTCGAGTCGGTCTCACGGACGGCGTCGGCATCCTTTAAAGCCGAGGACGCCAACCCCCGCTTCACCGATGAGGGCCGCGCCGATTTCGTCAACCATTACTACATGCCCATGGGGCTCACGGCGGAGAACGTGGCCGAACGCTACGGGATCACCCGCGAGGCGATGGACGGGTTCGCCAAGCAGTCCCAGGACCGGGCCGGTGCGGCGCAGGCCGGCGGCCACTTCGACCGCGAGATCATTCCCTATCCCCTGGCGGGGGGGACCCTGATGACCCGTGACGACTGCCCTCGACCGGGCACCACCCTCGAGGCGCTGGCGCAGCTGAAGCCGGTGTTCAAGCCCGACGGCCGCGTCACCGCCGGCAATTCCTGCCCGCTCAACGACGGCGCCGCGGCGGTCGTGGTCATGTCCGACGTTCGCGCCTACGAACTGGGCATCAAGCCGCTGGCCCGGATCGTGGCCTCCGCGGTCTCGGGCGTGGCGCCCGAGGTCATGGGCATCGGTCCCATCGACGCGGTCAGGAAAGCGCTCGACCTGGCGGGGATGTCGATCCGCGACATCGGGGTCGTCGAGCTGAACGAGGCCTTCGCCGCGCAGGTGCTGGCGGTTTGCCGGGAGCTGCAGATCGACATCGACCAGCAGCTCAACCCTCACGGAGGCGCCATCGCCATAGGCCATCCCTTCGGCATGACCGGCGCACGGATCATGACCGCCCTGCTCAACGACCTGTCTGCCCGGGACCAGCAGCTGGGCCTGGAGACGATGTGCGTGGGCGGAGGCCAGGGCATGGCGATGATCGTCGAGAGGCTGTGACCCCCGTGGCCGGGCGCCGAGGAGCGCACACGCGGATGATCAGCGTCGACAAGAAGCTGGTGGATTTCTACTCCGAGAGGGGGTTCTGGGGCACCGACACCCTCACCGATGTGATCCGTCGGCACGCCGCGCGCAACCCCGACGGCCTCGCGTTTGTCCAGGGGGACGACAGGATGACCTGGGCCCAGTACGACGACCGCTCCAACCGCATCGCCGGTGCCCTGATCCGCGCCGGCTTCGAGCCAGGGGAGCGCATCGGTGTGCAGCTACCCGACGGGCCCGGCGTCCACGCGGCCTTCATCGGGATCGAGAAGGCCGGTATGACGGCCATCGGCTTCGGGGTGCGATCGGGGGAGAAGGAGGTGACCCACCTGCTCAGCCGTGGTGAGGCGGTCGGCCTGATATCCGAGTCGATGGTGCGGGGCGAGCCGAGCAGTCTCGTCTACAACCACCTCATCGACGCCGGCCTGCCGCTGCGAGCACATTTGACGATGCCCGATTTCGAGCGTGACGCGCCCGACCCGCGCGACTACCTGGAGGAGATCGAGCGCCGCCGCATAGGCCCCAACGACCTGTACCTGCTCAACTCGACATCGGGCACCACGGGTCTGCCGAAGATGGTGATGCAGTTCCAGAACCGCTGGTTTGCCTACCACGCGATGGCCGTCGACGCCGGCGAGCTGACCCCGGCGGACGTCTTCATGTGCCTGATCCCGGCGCCCTACGGCTTCGCCCAGTGGACCGGCAAGTTCACGCCAACGCTGCTCGGCGCCCCCAATGTGCTGATGTCGCGGTTCAACCCCGAGGCCTGCCTGGAGCTCATCGAGCGAAATCGGGTCACGGTGCTGATGTGCGTGTCGACCCAGTTCATCATGCTTCTGAACTCACCCGACTTCCGGACCCGGGACCTCAGTTCCCTGCGCGTCATGTTCACGGGGGGTGAGGCAATTCCCTACGACCGGGCTGCGGAATTCGAGAACCTGACCGGTGCTCGCGTCCTGCAGTTCTTCGGCTCCAACGAGACCGGCGCGCTGAGCTATACGACATCCCGGCAGGACCTCGAGTTGCGGCTCCGCACGTGCGGCGAGGTGATCCCGTTCATGCAGGTGCGCCTCTTCGATGAGGACGGCCTCGACGTGACGGCCATCGGCGGCCCCGGCCAACCGGCCTGCAAGGGACCCGTCACCAGCATGGGGTACTTCCGGGACGACAAGGCCAACGCCGAGCTGTTCACCGAGGATGGCTGGATGCTGACCGGGGACATCTGCGTCATCGAGGGCCGTACCCTGCGACTGGTCGGCCGCAGCACCGACTTCATCATCCGCGGTGGCAAGAACATCAGCGCTGCGGCGGTCGAGGAGGACGTCGGCAGCCACCCAGCCGTCGGACTGGCGGCGGCGGTGCCGATGCCGGACGACGTGTTCGGCGAACGGGTGGCGTGCTACATCGTTCTCAAAGAGGGCGCGACGCTGACCATCGAGGAGTTGCGTGAGCACCTCAAGGCCCGCGGTGCCTCGGTCGAGACATGGCCGGAACGTCTGCTGTTCGTCGACACTCTGCCGATGTCCTCGGGGGCAAAGGTCGCCAAGGGCCAGCTCCGAATCGATATCAAAGATCGCCTTGCGGCGGAGGGAGTCAAGGGCAGGTGAGCATCAAAGAGTCGGTTGCGGGCCGCGTGGCGGAGGTCGTGCTCGATTTTCCCCCGGTCAACGCCCTCCCGGTCCAGGCGTGGTTCGACCTCGCGGAAATCCTTCTCAAGCACGGTCGCGACCCCGGCGTCAGCGTCGTGATCCTGGCGGCTGAGGGCAAGGGTTTCTGTGCCGGTCCGGATATGAAGGAGTTTGCCGCCGGGGGCCGGGATGCGGTCATCCACGTCAGCCGCGGTTGCTACGCGGCCTTTGCCGCGGTCTTCGAGTGTGAGGTGCCGGTGATCGCCGCGGTCCAGGGCTTCTGCGTTGGGGGAGGCATCGGGCTGGTGGGCAACGCCGACATCATCGTGGCCTCGGATGACGCCGTGTTCGGCCTCCCGGAGGTCGATCGTGGGGCCCTGGGCGCCGCCACCCACCTCTCGCGGCTCGTGCCGGGGAAGCGCATGCGGGCGATGTTCTACACGGGCGAAAACGCCTCGGCGCAGGAGCTCAAGAGCTACGGCTCGATCCTCGAGGTTGTGACCCGTGACGACCTCCGCGACTGCGCCCGCCGGGTCGCGGCCAGGATCGCGAGCAAGCACCCCACCGTGATCCGTCGGGCGAAGGAGTCGGTCAACGGCATCGAGGCCGTCGACCCTCGCGCAAGCTATCGGTTTGAGCAGGGGTTCACCTTCGAGTTGAACCTCTCTGACGTCCCGGACGAGGCCCGCAAGGCCTACGTGGAGAAGCGCAAACCGGAATTCGAGCCCCAGGATGGCTGACAAGCGCACCACCGAGGAGGAGATCGTCGCCGAGATGACCGACGGGATGACCATCGGGATCGGCGGCTGGGGCTCGCGGCGCAAGCCCATGTCGTTCGTCCGCGCCCTTCTGCGCAGCCCGGTCAAGGACCTGACGGTGGTGTCCTGGGGTGGACCTGACGTCGGTCTGCTCTGCGCCGCGGGCAAGGTGAGGAAGCTGGTCTACGCATTCGTGTCCCTTGACACGATTCCGCTCGAGCCGCACTTCCGGCTGGCCCGCCAGGGCGGGCTCGTGGAGGCGATGGAGTTGGACGAGGGGATGTTCTACTGGGGCCTCTACGCAGCTGGTCTGCGGCTACCCTTTCTGCCCAACCGGGCCGGCCTCGGCTCCGACGTGATGCGCGTCAACCCGGGGCTGAAGACCGTGCGTTCGCCATACGAGGACGGCGAGGAGCTGGTCGCGGTGCCGGCCCTCAACCTCGACCTGGCGGTGATCCACATGAACCGAGCGGACCAGAGCGGGAATGGCCAGTTCCTCGGTCCCGACCCGTATTTCGACGAGTTGTTCCTGATGGCCGCCAAGCGTCGTTTCATGACGTGCGAGCGCATCGTGCGCACCGAGGACTTTGCCCGCGAGGGCACCTTTCACACGTTGAAGATCAACCGGATGCTGGTCGACGGGGTGGTGGAGGCGCCCAACGGCGCGCATTTCACCTCCTGCGCGCCGGACTACCCGCGCGACGAGGCCTTCCAGGCTCGCTACGCCGCGTCGGCTGTCAGCCCCGAGGCCTGGGCCCAATTCCGGCGCGACTACCTGGACGGTGACGAGACGCAGTACCAGCGCCGCGCCGTGGCGTCGTGACCATGGTCCGTCGCGCGGACCATTGCGTCATCGCCTGCGCGGAGATCTACCGCGGCGATGGTGAGATCCTGGCCAACCCCACCGTGGGAACCATCCCCTTCATCGGCGCGCGCCTCGCCCGCGCATCCTTCGCTCCGGACCTGATGATGACCGATGGCGACGCGATGCTGGTCGCCGCCAACGGTCATATCGGAGGTGACGGCGCGGCGAAGGTCGTCGAAGGCTGGCTACCGTTCCGCCTCACCTTCGACGTCGTCTGGTCGGGGCGCCGCCATGTCGTCATGGGGGCGAGCCAGGTCGGCCGCAATGGCGACACCAACATCTCCTCCATCGGCCCGTTCGACCACCCCCGCACGCAGCTCCTGGGCTCGCGTGGCGCGCCGGGTAACACCGTCAACCACCAAACGACGTACTGGGTGCCCGGCCACAGCCGGCGGGTCTTCGTCGAAACGGTGGATTTCGTCTCCGGCCTCGGGCCGTCGCGGGCGGCCGGCCTGGGCAACCCGTCAGTGCGCAACGACATCCGGTGCGTCGTCTCCGATCTCTGTGTCATCGACTTCCGGGGCCGTGACGGTTGCGCCCGGCTGGTCTCACTGCACCCCGGCGTGGGCATCGACGAGGTCACCGAGAAGACCGGTTTCCAGCTCGAGGTTGACCCCGACGTCCTCCTCACCCGCGATCCCACCGAGACGGAGATGGAGCTGATCACGCAGCTCGACCCGGACGGGCTGCGCTACCGCGAGGTCCCTGCCTGAGGCCCCACGATCGGGAGGTCCTGGTGGTCGGCGCCGGCATCGCCGGGATCTTCATGCTCCACAGGCTGCGCCAGCTGGGAATCCCGGCGACGGTGCTGGAGAAGGGCGCGGGGGTGGGGGGTACCTGGTTCTGGAACCGCTATCCCGGCGCCCAGTGCGATGTGCCCAGCATGCAGTACTCCTACTCCTTCGACGAGGGCCTCCAGCAGGAGTGGGAGTGGAGTCAGCACCACGCTCGCCAACCCGAGATCGAGACCTACCTGAACCAGGTCGTGGACCGCTTCCAGTTACGGGACGGGATCCGGCTCAACACCACCGTCGAGCGCATGACATGGCAGGGTGAGGAAGGCCATTGGCTGGTCGAGACCGACGATGGCGCGCAGTTCCGAGCGGGCCAGTGCGTCATGGCGACCGGGGGTTACCACACGTGGGTCGTTCCTGACATCCGCGGCCTCGGCCGCTTCGGTGGCGAACTGCTGTACACCAACCACTGGCCGCTCGAACCGGTGTTGTTCGGCGGCAAGCGGATCGGGATCATCGGCACGGGGTCCAGCGGGGTCCAGACCGCGACCGCGCTGGCGAAGGAGCCGATCGAGAGCCTCCATGTGTTCCAGCGATCGCCTTCCTACGTCGTGCCCTCGCGTGACCGGACCCTCGACGCCGAGTACGTGCGGGACTACAAGGCGACGTACGCCGAGCGGCGCGCCCGGGCCCGGCGCACCGGGTACGGGACGGACGTGGTCCCGATACCGGTGGGGGAGGGTACGACAGCCGAGGTGTCCGACGAGGAGTTCCTGCGGCGGGCGGCCATCGCCTGGGACCTGGGCGGCGGCGCGATGGGAACCGTCTTCCCCGACTTCCTGGTCGACGCTGCCGCCAACCGGCGGGTCACGGAATTCCTCCGTGGCAAGATCCGGGAGATCGTGCGCGACCCGGTCGTGGCGGAGAGGCTCAGCGCGCGCGACCATTTCCTCGGCGCCAAGAGAATCGTCATCGTCGACGGCTACTTCGAGATCTACAACCAGCCCAACGTCCACCTGGTGGACGTCAGGGAGTCGCCCATCAAGGAGATCACCGAAACCGCCGTTCGAACCTCCGACACCGAATATCCGCTCGACATGCTGATCATGGCCACGGGCTTTGACAGCGCCACGGGTGCGATGCTGGCGATTGACGTGGTGGGGGAGGGTGGACGGACGCTGCGAGAGTCGTGGGCCGGGGGGCACCAAACGTTCCTGGGCATCGGGGTTCCCGGCTTTCCCAACATGTACATGATCAACGCCGCGGGCAGCCCGGGGATCCGCTCCCACATGATGGTGCAGGCGGAGCACCACGTGGAGTGGATATCCGACCTCATCCTCCACCAGCGCGAGCACGACATCGCTTCTGTCCAGCCGTCCGAAGCGGCCGCGACCCAGTGGATGGAGCACCTGCTCGAAGTGGCCGCCACCACCCTGCTCACCGTCGACGATACCCAGTACCTCGGCTCCAACGTCCCCGGCAAACCGCGCCTCGTCACCTCGTACCTGGGCGGCGTCGGGCGCTATCGCGACATCTGCGACCGCGTGGCGGCGTCGGGTTACCCGGGCTGGATCCTGCAGCGGCGAGACGGCAGCGCCGTGGCCCCGAGCCGCGAGTGGGAGGGGCCGGTGGCCGCCGTGCCGGAACGTGTGGCCAACGTCATCTAATGGCCGACCGCCGCAGCCAGCGCCCCGATCGAGTCGGTCCGCCAGCGCCGCGACTGCTCGGTCTCAGGAAATCCCCACGTGCTGCCATGAAAGCCGTCCGGGTAGACATGCATTTCCACCGGCACCGCTGCTGCCATGAGCCGTTGGGCATACTCGAGCGCCTCGTCGCGGAACATCTCCTTGGCGCTGACGGCGATGTAGGCGGGGGGCAGCCCGCCGAGGTCAACCGCGAGGGCAGGCGAGGCATACGGCGAAACCGGTGTATCGGTGCCGCCGAGGTAGGCGCGCCACGCCAGCTGATTGGCCCTGCCGTCCCACACCTTGGGGTGCTGGATCTCCTGGCTGGAGGGCGTGACACCGCGATGGTCAAGCATCGGCGCCTCGAGCATCTGCAGCGCGATGCGCGGTCCGCCCCGGTCGCGGGACAGCAGCGCGAGGCCGGCTGCAAGCCCACCTCCAGCCGACACGCCGGCCACCGCGACCCGTCCTGGATCGACATCCGGGCCACCGTTCTGGCGGGCCAGGAAGGTGAGCCCGGCGTAACAGTCTTCGAGTGCCGCCGGGTAGGGGTGCTCAGGCGCCAGCCGGTAGTCGACCGCCGCCACCACGCAACCGGCCCGCGCCGCGATGTCCATGCAGTGGAGATCGCCCTGGGACAGCTCTCCCATCACGAAGCCGCCGCCATGAATGAAGAGCAACGCGCCGGATGGGGCCGGCCGTGACGCTGGTGTGTAGAGGCGGATACCGGGGCCAGGTCGAGTGCCATCCCCCGGGAGGACGTCATCGCGGATCGCAACGCCGGGCGAGGCCGGCCTGGCGGGCGATGCGGCAATCCGCTGGTGCACCCGGGCGCGAGTCCGCGCGATATCCGCCATGTCAATCAGCCCCTCCGGGATCAATTCGAGCAGCCGGCGATATTCGGGCGTCAATGCGTCCATGCGCCAACTCTCGCATGAGGGGCGTGGCCGGCGACGAAATCATCGGGACTGCCGACTGACGGTGGCGACCGTGCGATTCGACGGCCAGGTGGTTGTCATCACGGGGGCCGGCAGAGGGCTGGGGCGGGCGCACGCCCTGGAGTTCGCTCGTCGCGGTGCCGCGGTCGTGGTCAACGACGTGGGTGGCTCGGTGGACGGGCAGGGGTCCAACCCGGCGGTTGCCGACGAGGTCGTGGCCGAGATCGAAGGACTGGGCGGCCGGGCCGTGGCGACGGCTCACAGCGTGGCCTCGGTCGACGGCGGACAGCACATCATCGACACCGCCATCGAGGCGTTCGGACGTGTCGACGCCCTGGTCAACAACGCCGGCATCATGATCCCCGGGCGGTTCGGCGACATTGGCGTAGAGGCCCTCGACGCGATCATCGATGTTCACCTGAAAGGCGCTTTCCATGTCACTCAACCGGCCTTCCGTGCCATGCGCGACCAGGGTTACGGCCGGATCGTTTTCACCGGATCGTCGGCGGGTGTTTTTGGCGCCCGCGAGCTGGCGGCGTACGGCGCGGCGAAGGCCGGTCTGCTCGGGCTGGCGCGGGTCGTGGCGCTGGAGGGCGCCGAGAGCGGCGTGTTGATCAACACCGTGCTGCCAATGGGGCGGACGAGGATGGGCCCCGCGAGCCCTGTGGTCGAGCGCGAGGTCCCCCCCGAGCACGAGCGAGGCCGGCTGGCCTTCCTCGAATCCATCCGCCCGGAGCTGGTGAGCCCGCTGGTGGCCTACCTGGCGAGCATGCAGTGCGCGGTGACCGGCGGCGTCTTCTCGGCGGCCGGCCGCGGCTACGCCAGGGTTTTCACGGGCCTCACGCGCGGCTGGGTCGCGGCGGAGGACGCGGTCGAGGCGGAGAATATCGGGGACCACTTCGCCCAGGTCGAGGACCTGGCCGGTTATTCGATACCCGACTCGACGGCGGCCGAGCTGGCGACGCTCATGGGCCGGCTCGCCGATGCCGACTAGGCGCGTCGACCCGTGACCCCGGCGGCGACTCACGAGGCCGCCGGCGGCGATGGCGACGTGATCTGGGAGGGTTCCGTCATCCCGACCCGGCACCTGTTCGAACGGGGCCGCCGCGCGGCCTCGGCGCTGCAGGCGATGGGCGTGGCCCGGGGCGACTCGGTCGCCCTGCTGGTGCGGAACAAGCCGGCCTTCTTCGAAGCATGGGTCGCGGCGGCGGGGCTTGGTGCGGTCGCCGTGCCGCTCAACTGGCACCTGCGTCCGGTCGAGATCACCTACATCCTCGACGACTGCCGGGCCCGGGTCCTCATCGCGGACCTCGACCTCCTGGAGGGGCTCCCGGACCTCGGCGCGAACCGGGTCGTGGTGGCGACGGGACACGAGTGGGATCGCCTCGTCGAGAACGCTGACGCCCTCGATGTCGAGGCCGCCCCCACGGCGCCGGCGCTCCTCTACAGTTCGGGCACCACCGGGCTGCCAAAGGGCATCCGCCGGCTGCCGCGCTCCACGGAGGCGGCCGCCATCTATGCCCGGGTCTCACAGCACGTGTACGGCATCGAGGCGGGGATGCGAACCGTGGTGGCCGCGCCCCTCTACCACTCGGCGCCCCTCTTCCACGCCACGGCGGCCCTGGCGGCGGGTGGGACCCTGGTGCTCCAGTCGCGCTTCGACGCGGCCGGGCTGCTGGGCCTGGTCGAGCAGCACCGCATCACCAACCTGCTGGTCGTCCCCACAATGCTTCAGCGCTTGCTCAGGCTACCGGCGGCGGATCGCGCCCGGCACGACCTCAGCTCGCTGCGGCATGTCGTCACGGGTGCGGCGCCGGCCGCGCCCGAGCTCAAACGCGAGGTGATCGAGTGGCTGGGGCCGGTGCTCCATGAGTACTACGGCGCCACCGAGACCGGGATCGTCACCGCCTGCGACAGCCAGGAGGCAATGGCCCATCCCGGGACCGTGGGCAGGCCGGTGGACGGCGCCGTGGTGAGGATCATGGACGGCGACCGCGGCGCTCTGCCTGCCGGCGTCGTGGGCGACGTCTACGCGCGCAACGACGGGGCGGCCGACTTCACTTACGAAAACCTGCCGGAGGAGCGTGCCGCGGTCGAGCTCAACGGCCTGATCGGCTGCGGTGACGTGGGGTACTTGGACCGGGACGGCTACCTGTATCTCCTCGACCGTCGCAAGGACATGGTCATCTCGGGGGGCGTCAACATCTTCCCCGCCGAGGTCGAGGCGCACCTGGCGCAGATGCCGGGGGTGGCCGACAGCGCCGTCTTCGGCATCCCCGACGAGGACTACGGTGAGCGGCTTGCCGCGGCGGTCGTGCCTCTCGATGGCGCTGTGCTGACGGAGGCCGCCGTACTCGACTTTCTTGCCGAACGCCTGGGGCGGTTGAAGCTTCCGCGGGTCGTGCAGGTCACGGCCCGGCTCCCGCGGGACCCGAGTGGCAAGCTCCGGAAGCGTGAACTTCGGGCTCCCTACTGGGAGTCACGACCCTGACCTGGGTTCGCGGCGGACGTATGGTTATAATGATTAACTCGATGACTTCTCAAATGGTCGCCATGGGCGACGTCTACGGTGAGGTGGCGCCATGGCGCAGACAGCAACGCGGGCGATAGAGCTCGTGCCCGACCGCCTGTACCGGCTGGGGGCCATGATGCCCCTGGACGGACGCATCAGCTGGGTGCCCAGCGACCTGCGGGAGTTCCAGCCGGCGAATTGCTACCTCGTGATGGAGGGCAAGAACGCCACCCTCATCGACACCGGTCCAGCCCTCTACGAGGAGGAGATCGTCGAGCAGCTGAAGGCCGTCCTTCCCCCCGGCACCCACCTGACGGTGTTCGTCACGCGCCTGGAACCAGAGGGCCTGGGCAACATCGGGCCCATCCACTCCGCGATCGGGATCGACCACATCATCACCGGCGGCATCCCCAACATGTTCGATTCGTGGAACGAGATACCGGGGTTCGTCGAGCTCTGGAACGGGCGCAGCGACTGGCTGGGTGACCGCGCCTTCATGGACCGCGTGGCCACCGGGGAGCCCATCCCGATGGGCGGTTCGGATCGCCTCCTCGTCCTCGCCGCGCCGCTGCGCATCCTGGCGACCTTCTGGGTCTACGACCGCGAGACCCGCACCCTGCTCACAACCGACGTGTTCGGCCACACCTCCGTAAGGCGGGCTGCGGACTCCCCCGTCCGCAGCTCGCTGGCCGAAGACGACACGACGTACGAATCAGCTCGGGCGCACGTCCTCGCCAAGTTCCCGTGGATCCCGTACGCCAACATGGACACCGTCGTCGAGAAGGTGGACGCGATCTTCAAGGAGCACCCCGTGGAAACGATCGCCCCGATGCATGGCTGCGTCCTGCGCGGCGAGGCCCTGGTCAGCAAGCATGTCGACATCCTTCGCCGTATCTTGGACGAGCACCTGGAGGCGACCGCCTGATGGCTGACCTGCTTCGCACCCTGCCGTACGAGCTCAAGCCCGGCATCTACTGGCTGGGGATCTGCACCAAGGGAAGCTACAACGGCAAGCCGGCACACGGCGAGAACCACCAGTACCTGGTCGTCGGCACTGAGAAGACCCTGCTGCTCGACACCGGCTTCCCGCGGATGTGGCCGGAGCTGGAGGCCCAGCTGGATTCGATCCTGGGTGACCGGCCACTCGACTACGTCTTCCCGAGCCACCAGGAACTGCCGCACTCCGCCTGCCTGCTGCCGCTGGCGGCCAAGTACCCCAAGGCGGTCATCGTCGGCGATGTCCGCGACTACCACCTCTATTACCCGACGCTCGAGAGCCAGCTCACCCCCATGCTCGCGGGCAGCGAACTCGACCTCGGCGGAGGCTATCGGTTCCAGTTCCTCGACCCCGTGATGAAGGACCTCGCCACCACGCTGTGGGGCTACGAGGTATCGCAGAAGGTGCTCTTCGTCGTCGATGCCTTCCAGGTCCCCCACCCCGACCCGGAGTTCGCCGGGATCGACGAGGTGCTGCATCACCCCGGCCAGTGCAACATGTTCTTCGAGGAGTTGCCCGACATCAACGTGGAGCTGGCGGCACAGATCTTCCGCCTCGTCTTCTTCGAGTCCCGGTATGTCGACCCGGCGGTGACCTTCGGTCGCTTCGAGAAGCTGCTGGAGAGCCACCCTGCCGACATCATCGCCTCCACCCACGGGTTCCCGATCCGCGATCCCAAGAAGGCGCTGCCATTCTTCAGGTCGATCAACGGAGTAGCCTCCGCGGGTAACGCCCTGCCGGTCATCGGTGTATACAAGGCAGCAGACGCACCCCTCGGCAGCAAACGGTAGTCCCGCGCCGGCTCGCTCGCAGTCGGTGGGTCGTCGCTCACAAGGAGTGTGCTGGAAATGGCCCGAGATGCCGCGGTCGGAGCCGAGACGCCCGGCGACGACGGGCTTTCGCCACCCGAGCACATCCGCCGGCTGGCCCATGTCGCGGGCAATGGCGAGTTGCTGTGGCCGCACCTCGCGGCCGTCCAGGCGGCGAACTGGATGGCCCAGGCCGGCCTGGCCATCTGGGGCGGCGAGGTGTACTCACCCCGGGGACCGTTCACCGCGGTCATGGTCGACGAATGGCGAACGATCCCGGAGCGGGGCGAGGACGAGGATTGGCTGACCTACGTGCGGCGCGGCCAGGCGCAGGCGCTCAGGGCGATCGAGGCGCACTCAACCTCCGACGCACCCCTCCACGGGCGCGGCGAAACGCTGTTCTTCCTGGCGGGTCAGCCCCGATCGGGGTTTCGCGGTGAGTGACGCGACCGTGGACGCAGAGTACACGGGGCCGGTGATCGACGCCGGCGCCTTCCACGAGTGGAGTTCCACGCTGACGCTGACGCCATACATGGAGCCCGCCTGGGCGGAGCTGGTGACCCGGAAGGGTGACCGCGGGGGCCCCCTGCGCCTCGCGACCAACTGGCTCTACCGCAACCCCATCCACGGCAACAAGGCAGCTGAGGCCTACCCACCGCACGGGGTGCCGGGGTCCGACCCCGCCATGCTCGCGGCGCGTCCCGGCGACCGCCTGGTGCTGGGTTATGACGAGGGCATCCTGACCACGGGGTTCGCGTACCACTACTTCACGCGCGCGGCGGTCCGGGCGGCGAATGACTGGACCATCGACAAATGGCTGAGCCAGGAGCCCCGCTTCCACAGCCTGGTCCTGGTCGCGACCGGCATGCCCGAGGAGGCCGCGGCGGAGATCCGCCGCGTCGGGGGGCACCCGCGCATGGTGGGCATAGCGCTCGGCGCGAATGGGCTGGGGCTGCCGTTCGGGCACCCCGTCTACCACCCGATCTACGACGCCGCCGCCGAGATGGGGTTGCCCATCGTCCTGCAGGTCGGCAGTGACGCGATGACCGACATGATCACGCCGCCGGTCGCGGGCGGCCTCCCGTCCACCTTCGCCGAGTACAAGGCGCTGGGCGGCCAGCCGATGATGACCCACGCGGTCAGCCTGATCACGGAGGGCGTCTTCGATCGCCACCCCGGCCTGCGCGTGTTGCTGCTGGGCTCGGGGGCGGCATGGCTGCCCGGGTACCTCTGGCGGATGGACTACTGGTGGAAGACCAACAAGCTCGAAGCCCCCTGGATGGAGATGCCTGCCAGCGAGTACTTCCGCCGTCACATCCGCATCACCACCTATGGACTGGAATGGCCGCGGCAGCCCGAACGGCTGATACGCGCGATCTCCACGGTGCCCAACATCGACGACATGCTGCTCTACGCGAGTGGCTACCCCAACTCCGATTTCGAGGACCCGGGCCTGGTCGCCGCGAGGCTTCCGGAGGGCTGGCGGGCCAAGGTGATGCACGACAACGCCGCCACCTTCTTCCGCTTCCCGGAAGCGCGTGACGCCACCAACGCCGCGGCGGCCCGACCGGGCGCCGCCGGTCGGGAAGCCAGGTAGAAAGGAGGACGAACATGGCCGCTTACACGGGCCCCATCATCGATGCCGACATCCATAACAAATGGCGGGACGAATCCGAGGTCTACGCCTACCTCCCGGAGCCCTGGCGCGAGTACGCCGCCGCGTGGGCATCGGGCCGGCCGCCGGGTGCGGAGGTGGCGACCGAGGGCGCGGTGCGCAGCGTCGGGATCCGCCCGCCCAATGTCACCGTCGGCGCCATGGTCGGCAACGCGGCGCGGCTGGTCAGCTCCTTCCCGGCCGACGGTTCCAACCCGGGGTCGGACTTCGGGTTGCTCAGGGAGCAGGTCCTCGACAAGCACAACTACTGGCGCGCGATCCTCACCCACGACCTGGGCGAATATGGCCAACACCTCAACCAGTATTTCGGGGTGGAGTTGTGTCGCGCCGCCAACGAGTGGTGCATGGAGCGCTGGCTGCCCCTGGACGACCGCCTGTACTCCGCGGTCGTCGTCCCGATGTCGGTGCCCGAGGAGGCGGCCAAGGAGATTCGTCGCATTGGCGCGCATCCCAAGCTGGCCGCGGTGCTGATCGCCGGGAACGGGCTGGGGCGGCCGTTCGGTGACCCCGTATACCACCCGATCTACGAGGCCGCGGCGGACATGGGCCTCTGCCTGATCTGCCACGTGGCCACCGACCGCCCCGGCCCCCAGATCACCGAGGTGGGGGGGCCCGCGTCCAGCGGGATCGTCTACTCGAGCCAGATCGGCCAGAGCGCGATGCACTACACGAGCAGCATGATCGTGCACGGCGTCTTCGAGAAATACCCAACCCTCAAGATCGTTTTCGAGGAATTCGGAACCTCCTGGCTGCCCTCGGTGATGTGGGGGATGGACCGCCAGTACGACCTCCTCCGCCACGAGTCCCCGTGGGTCAAGAAATGGCCGTCGGAGTACATGCACGACCACATCCGCTGCACCACCCAGCCATTCGAGGAGAGCCCCGACCCGGAGGGGATGATCGAGGTGATCAGGGCCGCGGAGGGAATGGAGGACATGCTCTGCTTCTCGACCGACTACCCCCACATGACCTTCGATGACCCCAACTACATCGCCCGGCTGCTGCCGTCCGAGTGGCACTCCAAGATCTTCTTTGACAACTCGTGCGACCTCTTCGGCTGGAAGGACGACGCCAGGACGGCGTTTCAGCGAGTGGCGGCCGGCGCCGGCAGGTGAGCCCGCTTGCTGGTTGATGCCTGCTCGGTGGCCGAGCTGGTGGAGGCGCACCCGACCGTCGTCAAGGTCCAGGGCCGCGAGATAGCGGTCGTCCCCTGGCGGGGCGAGATCCATGCGGTGCGCAACATCTGTCCGCACCAGACCCAGTCGTTCGCCTGTGCCCACGTCCGGTCCGGCTTCGCAGCGGTACCCGGCGAAATCGGCCAGCTGGTGGTTGACGGCGACGAGCCCGTCCTGGTGTGCCCGGTGCACACCTGGGCGTTCAATCTCCGCAGTGGCAAGTGCGTGGTCGACGAGAGTCTTCGCGTCCGGCGCTACGACACCGCCGTCGTGGATGGCCGCGTCCTGGTCGACGTCTCAGCTTGATCTGCGATTCCCAGGTCCACGCGCCGCACACCCCGCACGCCGGTCCGGTCCCCGGGATCGAGCCCGACGCGCTGCTGGCGGAGATGGACCGGGCGGACGTCGCCAGGTGCGTGGTGGTGCCGATGATGCCGCCGCCCGGCAACGACCTGGCGCTCACGAACCAGGCCGCTCTGCGCATGGCCGCGCGTCACCCCGACCGGTTCGCCGTGATGGGGATCTTCGACCTCACCGATCCCGGGAACTCCGCGAGGTTGTCGTCGTGGCGGTCGCAGCCGGGGATGCTCGGTGTGCGGGTGGCGTTCCTGCGCGACCCCAACCTCTCGCTGCTGACCGAGGGCCGCCTGGAGTGGTTCTGGAGCGCCGCTGAAGCGGCCCAGGTACCGATCATGCTCATTGCCCCCGACCACGGTGAAGAGATCGCCGACGTCGCCGCCGCCCACCCCCGGCTACGCCTGGTGGTCGACCACCTCAACCTGCACCCGATGGTCAGTTATGACGACCTCCTGCCCGCGATCCAGCCGCTGCTGGCCCTCGCCTCCCACGACAACGTTGCGGTGAAAGCGTCGTCCCTGCCCTGCTGGGCCCAGGACGCGTGGCCGTATCCATCCATCCATCGCGCCATCGAGACGGTCACCCAGGCCTTTGGCCCCAGGCGGGTGTTCTGGGGCTCTGACCTGACCCGCTCGCCAGTCTCCTACCGGGACAGCATCGCCCTGTTCACCCACGAATTGCCGTTTCTGAGCGACGAGGAACTGGTCTGGATCATGGGGCGCGGGGTCATGGAGTGGTTGCGCTGGGCGCCTCAGGAAGAGTCTCTTCCAGTCCCCACCAGGACCCTGCCGCCGGCCAACTCGACCCGGTAGGTCAGGGCCCGGCGGCCGCCCCGTAACTCCCGACCAGTCTCCAGGTCGAACTCGTAGTGGTGCCACGGACAGGCGATCACCGGGTGACCTTCCGCCAGCGACAGCTCCATGTGCTCGCCTGCCAGTTCAGCCGCCAGCGGCAGCCGGACGGGGCCTGCGCACAGGGGGCCGCCCTGGTCCGGGCAATGGTTCCTGACGGCGTAGTAACGCTCGCCCCAGCGGATCACCCCCACCTCCTGCCCGGCGATGGTGATCATCCGCGGAACCCCCTGCTCGAAGTCCGCAGCGGCTCCCGCGTCCACGTTGACCATCGGCGGGCTTACCGGAAGGAACCGACCGGCTGTTCGGACGTCGTCCTGGCCAGGAGTTCCTGCTCATCCCAGCCGTAGGTCGCACAGCCGTTCTTGTAGAGCAGTTTGGGCATCCACTCCCGGGGCAGGCGCTTGGTGATGTAGAACGGGTCGTCGGCGTCGAAATGGGGGTAGTCCGTGGCGAAGAGGAGCACGTCCTGGAGGAACGGGTACACCCCGAGCAACTGCTCGAACTGCTTGTGGCTGAGGGTCTCGAGGGGCTGGGTGGAGATCCTGATGTTGCTGTGCACGTACTCGCTGGGCAGCCGCTTGACCCATGGAGTCTCCTCGCGCAGCAGGTCGATGTTGGCGTCCATCCGGCGGATGAGGGCGGGGAGCCAGACCACGCTGTACTCGACCATGACCACCTTGAGGCCCGGGTGGCGCTCGAACACCCCGTTGGCGATGAAGCTGAGGACGTGGCGCTGGGCGGGCTCGTGGTTGGTGAACTCCTCCTCGATGCGCGTACCCGGCACCCCGCCCGCGGAGACGTGGCCGAGGTCGCCCACGTGCTCACCTCCCAGGTGGATGGCGATGGGTAGACCGCATTCTGCGGCGGCGCGGTGGATGGGCTCATAGACGGGATCGCCGAAGGGCTTGCCGAGAGCGCTGCTCACCAGCAGGGCTTCGCAGATCTTGGGGTTCCTGGCCATCCGCCGGATCTCCTTCGCCCCCTCCTCGGGGAGGTGCGTCGGGACCAGGACCGCCGAGCGGATGCGATCGTCAGGGATGCTCAGCCAGCGCTCCGCGCTCCAGTCGTTGACCGCCCGGACCACGTCAAGGGCGAGCCATGGGTTGTGCAGGCCGGTCTGCAGTCCGATGTCAAAGCTCAGTACGGCGCGCTGAACGTTGAGCGCGTCCAGCAGCTGGGTCTTCATCATGTTGTAGTCGGTCCCGGGCTTGGAGCCGTCCTCGGGGATGAAGTCAGGGCGCCGCAGAGGCCCGCCGTTGTTGGGGTATGCGAGAAACCCGCCGCCATTGATGAGCCGGGTACCGGAGTAGGTGAGGATGCCCACCTCGCCCGCGTTGAAGTCCCGCCAGCGCGCCGGCAGGTATTCGATCACCTCGTCCTCGTTTTTCCAGGTGTGGTGCACATCGCAATCGACAACCGGGAGCATTACTCTGACCTCCTCAGGACGCCGGCGGGCGTTGTGCCGGGATCGGTTTTCAAGTTTGACCTCAGTGTCGGTGTCGCGCCCGCGTCCGCGGTCGGCCAGGCGAAGAAGTCCAGGGCATTCTCGCGGAAAACCCTGGAGTGCCACTCGGGGGGAAGGGCGTCCGCGACCTCGCTGACGCGCTCGGTGTCCCAGTTGGGGTAGCTGCTGGCGTAGATCAGCATGTCCTCGATGCCGTCCACGGTCTGCAGCAGGTGCAGCATCGAGTCCACGCCGGCGCCCACGTCGAGGGGATGAGTGGAGAGCCGGATCGACTTGCGGAAATACTCGGATGGGCGCTTGGGCGCCCAGGGGATCTCCCGGCCGTGGCTGTCGAACTTGAAGTCGAACCGGGTCATGACCGCCCCGAGCCAGTCCGCGCCGGCGCCAAGGGCCATGACCTTGAGGTCCGGGAAGCGCTCGAAAACGCCCTGTGCGATGAGGCTGCCGAGGTGCCCCGTCAGCGACTGGTCGGCCAGGATCCGGTACTCCGCGTATGTCACCGGTGGCCCGGCAGCGGTGTGGTGGGTCAGGGTGTAGATGTTGGACTCGTTGCCGGCTTCGATGACCACGGGCAGGCCGAGCTCGACCGCCGCCTCGTAGATCGGGTACCAGTGGGAGTGGCCGCAGAGCATGCCGGTGCCGTTGGCGCCGAGCAACACGCCCACCATGCGGGGATGCGCTCCCACCCGGCGGATTTCCCGGGCCGACTCCTGCGGCAGTTGGTTGGGCACCAACACCAGTGAATAAAGCCGCTCGTCCCCGCTCTCGAGCCAGCGATCGATGGTCCAGTCATTGGCCGCCCGGACCAGCTCTTCGCCCATGAACTGCGCCGGGTGGACCGGGATGAGGGCCCCGGTGTCGTAGGTCAATATCGCCCGCTCCAGTCCCTGGCTGTCCAGCAGCTGCGATTTGAGCAGCGAGTAGTCCGAGCCGGGAGGCCCCGTGCCCGACCCCGCGTCACGAAGCTTCGATCCGCTCAGTCTCCCGAAGGTGTGTGAAGGGATCACCGGGACGGTGTAGTCCACGGAGGGGGAGAGGTAGTCGCGCCACGCCCGCGGCAGGTACTCCATGAGCTCCTGCTGGCTGGCCCAGTGGTGATGGACGGAGGCGTCAATGACTCCTACGGGCGGCTGCTGCGGGATCTCGATCTACCTCCTAGAACCTTGCGAGAGCATAGGTCGCGGGCCCAGGACAACTCCGTTAAGCTCTCTTTGATATTCGTCATCTAAATAATAGCAACAAAAGCTTGACATGCCGTCCGGGCTACTGACACAATGGGCTCCCTGCGCTTCGACCGGCGGTTGCCGCGAGCTGCCACCGGTTCCAACTGGGCGTTTCAGACGGTAGACAAGGAGAGACTGGTGCAACCAATCAGGTTCCAACAACTGGGCCGTAAGGTCACGGGCTTGTTAGCCGTGGCGCTTACCCTCGTCGCCTGCGGGCCAGGGAGCTCGGGCACAGCGGCGCCCTCAGCCGGAGGCAACCTCACATTCGGTGCAATCGTGGGACTCTCCGGGATATTCGGGCAGTACGGTCCCTCGTACACCGCGGGGATGAACGTGGCCGCCGACCGAGTCAACGCCAAGGGCATCATCGTCGACGGCAAGAAGCTGACCCTCAAGATGCGCTACATCGACGACCGTTCGGATGCGCAGGTTGCGCTCGCCAGCGGCATCCAGATGTTCCGCGATGAGCACGTCAACATCCTGTTCGGGCCACTCGCCAGCGAGGCGATTTCAATGACCCCCGTCGCAGCCGAGCACAACGTCATCAACATCTCATTGGCCACCCAGGCACCCGACCTGGTGGGACCGAAGTACCCACTCCTGTTTGCGGCTCTGCCGGCGAACAACTACCGCATTGGCGCCATGGTCGCGGGGATCCAGAAGTTCTACCCCAACACCAAGAAGGTCGCGTTCCTGACCGGCTCGGGCGGGAATGACACCATCATCGGTCCGATGACGACCCAGCTCGCCGCTGCCGGCATCACCGGTACGGCCTTCACGTACCCACCCGGCACCAAGGACATTTCGACGGTCGCGACCAAGGTCGTTGCCGCCGCCCCGGACCTCATCGTGGTCGGCAACTCCCCCGAGGAGCAGACCAGCGACGTCGAGCAGCTCACCGCCGCGGGCCTTCCCAAGACGGTTCCATGTCTCTGTTACTCGACTCAGATGAAGCCCAACGGACGTGACCAACTGTTCCCGAGCGCCTTCTCCCCGGTGGATCCTGGCGTTCAGACCTCCCCCGAGATCGACAAGTTCAAGGCCGACATCACCAAGTACCTGCCCAACCCCACGGCCTTCAACGTCCAGCTGGCGCTCGCCTACTACTTCACCATCCGGCTGACTGCGCTGGCCGTGGAGAAGGCGAACAGCACGACCGACGTCAAGGCCATCGCGAAGGCGATGACCGAGGTCTCCCTCACGGAGTTCGGGGCCCAGTTCCAGTGGGCGGGTAACCACACCATCCAGGTACCCCTGGCGGTGACCCAGATCTCAGGGACAGGCGTAAGCAAAGTAGTCCAGGTCAGCCCCTGACCCGAAGGTTTCCACAGAGCCGGTGGGGCGTGCGCCGCCCCGCCGGCTCTGGCACCTTCATTACCTCGTAAGACCGAGAGCAGGAATCTTGAAGTACGGCGTCTACCTCTATCCACCCGGCGGCAGTGGGGACCACGCGGACATCGTCGGGCTCGCCCAGGGCGCGGAGCGGCTCCAGTTCGATTCCGCCTGGATCGGCGACCACGTCGCCTGGCCGAAGTCATTTGACCCGGCGCCACACGAGGAGAACGTGGGCGGCCAGGACCCTCCCCAGGCGGTCGTAACCGGGCCCGTTTTCGAGCCGCTGACGACGCTCGCCTACCTGGCGGCCTCGGTCCAGCGCATCAGGCTGGGGCTCGGGGTCCTCGTCGCACCCTATAGGAACCCCGTTCTCTGCGCCAAGATGCTGGCAATGCTCGACATCCTCTCCGGGGGACGCCTGATCGTCGGCGTCGGTGCGGGCTGGATGCGCGAGGAGTTCACCATGCTGGGCGCACCGCCATTCGAAAATCGAGGCACTGTGACCGACGAGTACATCCAGGCGTTCATCCAGCTCTGGACCGAGCCGGAGCCGCATTTCGAGGGAACCTACGCCCACGTGACGGGTGTTCTCCTCAACCCCAAACCGATCCAGAGCCCGCACCCCCCGGTCTGGGTCGGCGGCAACGGCGAAGCAGCCATGCGGCGCGCCGCGGCCTATGGCCAGGGCTGGATGCCGCTGCACCAGACCCCGGCAGAGATGGAGGTCAAGATCCGCCGGCTGCGCCAGCTGGTCGAGGATGCCGGCCGCCACCCCGACGAGGTCGCCGTTGCGGTCGGCTGCGGCCTGCGCTTCTCCGACGGCGCCGCCGGATCAGACCGAGGCGACAGCCTGACCGGGACCGACACGGCGGTCATCGACCAAATCCGGCGTTACCAGGACGCCGGCGTGAGCGAGGTGCGGCTGCTTAATGGTGGTTATCCGAGTGTTGCGGAACTGACGGGCTCGTGGGAGCGTTTTGCGGCCCAGGTGGCTGTCAATGTCTAGCGGCGGTGCCCCGCTCTGCGAGATGGTCGACGGGCACCGGCGCTTTGGTGCGGTCAACGCCCTCGCCGGCGTCAGTCTGTCCATAGCGCCCGGTGAACTGCTCGGCGTGGTGGGTCCCAATGGGTCCGGCAAGACAACCCTGTTCAACTGCCTCACCGGTCGCCTCCGCCTGACCAAGGGGCAGGTGTTGTGGCGGGGTGAGGACGTCACCCGCTGGCCCACCGATCGGATCGCCCGCGCCGGCCTGGTGCGCACCTTTCAACAGTCGATGTATTTCGGCTCGGGGACGGTCAGGGAAAACGTGGTCATGGCCCTGGACATCGCACATGCGCGGAGCGGCGGGGAGCACGAACTGGCCATCCCCTCCGACCTCGAGGGCCTGCTCGCCTTCACCAACCTGGGGCCGCTCGCGGACTCGGCCAGCTCCATCCTCTCGCACGGCTCCCTGCGCCAGCTCGGCATCGCGCTGGCCCTGGCGGTGCGGCCCGCGCTCCTGCTGCTTGACGAGCCTGCCGCCGGGTTGAACGATGCCGAGAGTCGCGAGCTTGGCGCGCTGCTGGGCCGGGTGCGCGACAGCGGCGTGACGCTTGTCGTGGTGGACCACGACATGGGGTTCCTGATGCCGCTGGTCGACCGCATCGTGGTTCTGTCCGCCGGCCGCCTGCTGAGCCAGGGGACGCCGGCCGAGGTGCGCTCGGACCCAGCCGTCATCGAGGCCTACCTCGGGAGTGCCTTCACGGACACGTCGCCCGCCGCAGGTCCCGGACGCGCACCACAGGAGACAGGGGTTGGCTGAGCTCACGGTCAAGGGCCTGAAGGTTCACTACGGCAGCGTTGCCGCTGTGCAGTCGGTCGACCTCACTGCGGGCAACGGTGAGTGCATCGGCCTTCTCGGTCCCAACGGTGCCGGGAAGACCTCGCTCTTCCGCGCCATTTCCGGCCTGGTCCCATTCCATGGCGAGGTCATGCTCGACGGCAAGCCGGTGCATGGCAAACCGGAGGACATCGTCCGGCAGGGGATTGGCCATGTCCTCGAGGGGCGTCACATCTTTTCCCAGATGACCATCAAGGACAACCTCCTGCTCGCCCAGTTCGGGTCGAGCGGCGGGGACTTCAAGGACCGGCTGGCATCCGTGCTGGACACGTTCCCGATGCTCAAGGACAACTTCGAGCGCTTCGGCGGCCAGCTGTCCGGGGGCCAGCAGCAGATCCTGGCGATCGCGCGCGGACTGCTCACCCAGCCCAAGGTCCTGATGCTGGACGAGCCGTCGCTGGGGCTGGCCCCGGTCATCGTCGAGCAGCTGGCGGCGACGATCCCACTCATCGTCAAGGAGTGGCACACGACGGTCCTGCTATCCGAGCAGTTTGTGCAGCTCGTGCTTGCGGTGGCCGACCGGGTCTATGTCCTCAGCCATGGACGGGTGATCCACAGCGGTCCCCCGGACCTCGCCAGCCTGGGTGAGGAGATCTTGAGTGGATACCTCGGGACGGTCACGGCCTGATGCCTGAACAGCTCAGCATCTTCATCGAGCACCTCTTCAACGCGCTCTCGCTAGCGGGTATCTACCTGCTCATAGCGATGGGGCTGACGCTCGTCTTCGGCCTCACGCGCATCGTGAACTTCGCCCAGGGTGAGTTTGTCACCCTCGGAGCCTTCGCCACCCTGACGCTGGTCCAGTTCGGGTTCCCCATCCCGCTGGCCCTCGTCTTTGCCGGCGTCGGCGTCGGCCTCCTGTCCGAGGTCCTGGACCTCGGCGTCTTCCGGCGCACCCTCTCCCGACCGATCAACGGGTTCATCGTTTCACTGGGGTTGATCGTCGCCCTCGAGGCGGCCTACGCGATCATCTGGCCCGAGCCGGTCTATTTCATAAAGCCCTTCCTCCCGGGCGCCTGGAAGATCGCCGGCGTGACCCTGGTGAAGGAACGGGTCTTCCTGGTCGCGGTTGCCGCGGCGCTCGCCGGGATGCTCTTCATCTTCCTGGAGCGCACCCACTACGGTCGCGGAATCCGGGCCCTGTCCGAGGATCGCACCAGCGCCCAGGTGCTGGGCGTTCGCGTGGGACGCCTGATCTCGGTCACCTTCATCATCGGCAGCGGGCTCAGTGCCATCGCCGGCGGGCTGCTGGGGACACTCTTCCCCTTCACCGCCTTCTTTGGGCCGGCGTTCCTGCTCAAGGGGTTTGCCGTTGCGATCGTCGGCGGACTCGGGAACGTTCGCGGAGTCATCGTCGCGGCGCTGCTGCTCGCCGTCGCGGAAACCATGGGGGCGGCATACATTTCGATCGCCTGGTCGTACGCGATCCTGCTCGTCGTCATGGTCGTGATCATCCTCTGGCGCCCCTATGGCCTCTTCCAGAGTGCCGAGCAGGCGGGCGGCGATCCACTCCATGCCGATCACCTCATCGGTGCCGCCCAGGGTTTCAGCCCGGCCGTCCTCGCGACACGCCTCGGTCGCGTCCTCAATTCGATGCCCCGGGTGGCGATCGTCGTCCTGGGGGTGCTCCTGCTGACGGCGCCGTTCTGGCTCGACTCGTACAAGTCGATCGCGCTCGCCACCTTCGCCCTGGTCAGTGCCATCGCCGTGTACAGCATGTGGTTCGGGTTCAGGTTCGCCGGCATCTTCTCCGTCGCGCAGGCGGGGTTCCTGGGCATCGGCGCCTACGGTACGGTCATCCTGACACTGAGGTACCAGATCAATTTCTGGGAGCAGGTCCTCGTCAGCGTGGCGCTCGGCGGCGCCCTGGCGGCGGCGTTCGCGTGGGTCGCCCTGCGCGCCTCCGGGACCTACCTGCTGATGCTCCTGTTTGCCCTCTCGGAGCTCGAGATCATCGTCATCCGCAACTGGAGCTCGGTAACGGGCGGCGACACCGGGATAGTGCTTGCCGCCGCGCCGGACCCGTTCTTCGGGGCCATCTCCTTCAAGGACCCGGTGTCCCTCTACTACCTGGTCCTGGCGTTCACGGCACTGGCGGTGTTGTTCCTCTGGTGGCTGTCCCGGACGCGCTTTGGCAAGCAGCTCGCCAGCCTTCGCGACAACGAGGTACTGGCCCAGTCCCTGGGCCTCAACACCTTCCGGTACAAGCTTCTGGCGTTGACGGTCACCGGCGCTGTCGCGGGCCTCGGCGGAGCGCTGTTCGTGTTCGTGGACGTGGGCATATCGCCGCCGTACTTCACGGTCAACGCGGGCATCCAGTACAGCCTGATGATGCTGCTCGGCGGTTCCGGCACCCTCGCGGGCCCGATGATCGGGGCGTTCGTGGCGACCTTCCTGCCGGGCCTTCTGCACATCGACCCGTACCAGGCCCAGCTGGTGTACGGCGTCCTGCTCGTCCTGATCATCGTGCTGCTACCGACCGGGGTCATCGGCGCCGTGCGCCAGTACTACTTCCGCCTGGCCAACGCTGCCCTGGCGCGGTGGGCCTGACGTAGCAGAGACCTACGACTACATCGTGGTCGGCGGCGGTTCCGCCGGGTGCGTGGTCGCTGCGCGTCTCGCCGAGAATGGCCGAAATTCGGTGCTTCTGCTCGAGGCGGGTGGGTCGGACCGAAAGCTCAAATTCATGGTCCCGGCAGCCGTGCTCCAGCTGCAACTCACGACAGAGCACGACTGGGCGTTCCCGGCCGAGCCCGACCCTTCGCGCAACGGCCGCACGGATGCCTGGGCGTCAGGGAAGGTGCTGGGGGGATCGGGCACGATCAACGGCATGGTCTGGGTCCGCGGCCACCCCGGGGACTTCGACCAGTGGGCGTCCGATGGCTGCACTGGTTGGGACTACCAGACCGTGCTGGAGTACTTCAAGCGGGCCGAGAACTATGTCAGTGGGGGCGACGGTCGCTACCGGGGCAGGTCCGGCCCGGTCACGGTGCGCAAGAACCGCAGCAACCACGAGCTGACGGCGGCCTTCATCGCGGCCGCCCAGGCGGCAGGCCATCAGTACAACGACGACTACAACGGTGCGACCCAGGAGGGCGTGGGGCACACCCAGTACAACATCCGTGATGGGCTCCGAGCCAGCACGGCTCGGGCCTACCTCCGGGCCAACCGGGGTCGCCGCAACCTGACCGTGACCCTGAACGCGCTCGTGACCCGGGTGATGTTCGATGGCAGGCGAGCCACGGGCGTCGAGTTCCGCAGGGACGGTCAGTTGGTCGCGGTGCATGCCCAGCGCGAGGTGATCCTCAGCGCTGGGGCCATCGCGTCCCCCAAGATCCTCATGCTGTCCGGCATCGGCCCCGGCGCCGACCTCGCTGCCCTGGGACTCCCAGTGGTGCAGGACTCGCCCAACGTTGGCCGCAACCTCGCCGACCACATCGCCGCCTCGCTCACATACGAGGTCAATGTCCGAACCCTCAACACCTACTTCACGCCCGGGCGGATGATTCGTGCGGCCGCCGAATGGGCCCTGGTCCGGGGCGGGCCGCTGGCTGCCGGGCCGGCGCACGCATCGCTGCATGGCCACCTCGGGGATACCCCCACCTCCGACTACCTCATCCACCTGCTGCCCTTCGCCCTGCCCGGGCTCGAGCGCGGCAGGAGCGTGACGAAGCTCGTAGACAGCCTCATGGAGTACTCAGGGATGACCCTCGTCCTGCTCGCTCTCCATCCACGTGCCCGAGGCGATATCCGGCTTCGTTCGGCGGACCCCGACGACCCGCCGATCATCCATCACTCCCAGTTGGAGAACGCGGACGATTTGGCCGCCGTCATCCGAGCCGCGGAGGTCGCCCGCGGGCTGACCCATCAGCCCGCGCTGAGGAGCTACATCGTCCGCGAGATCAACCCTGGCGAGGAGGTCCAGACGCACGACGAGTGGGTGGATTTCCTGCGCACCCGCGCCCATCGTGGCCTCCACCCGACGGGCACGTGCGCAATGGGCACGCGAGCCGACGCGGTGGTCGACCCGGAACTGCGGGTGCGCGGAGTCGAGGGACTCCGGGTCATCGACGCATCGATCATGCCGTCGCTGACGAGCGGCAATACCAATGCCCCGGCAATCATGGTGGGGGAGCGCGGAGCGGCGTTCGTCCTGGGCCGCTAGCGGTCAGCCGCGGACCGAGTCTCCCATCAGCTCCTTGCTGTGCTCCCGGAACGACTCAGACTGATCCTCGCCCACCATGCGGTTGACGTTGACGCCCGCCGCCAGGTTGTTCATGAACTTGGCGAACTCCGCCGACCGGGGCGTTCCCATGTGGGCCTGGAGGTCCTCCTCGGACTCCCAGCGCTCCAGGACGTGCATCCGTTTCGGATCCTCGAGGTCCACGGTGAACAGGTATGTCAGGCAGCCATGCTCGGTCAGCGAGGTTTTCGCAAACTCGACGCACACCCTTGTGCTTTCGGACTCGATCGGGGCTTTAGCATCAATCGTTGCATAAATAATGACCATGGCTGAATACTAGGATCCGTCGCAGGCAAATGCAATGAGCCGCGGCCGAGCCCGGCACTGCCGGGGTGCCACGGCTAAGCTGCGCAGGTGCACCTCGTGACCTATGCGCGCAGGGACTCGCCAACCGCCCGCGGCCGCGCCGGCGTGCTGGTGGATGGCCAGGTGGTGGACCTCGCCCACGCCTCGTGGGGCCGGCTGCCGGCGTCCGTCCAGCAGCTCCTTGATGGCGGACTCGACGCCGCCACGGTGCTCGATTCCCTGGCGCTGGAGCCCCGGCTCGGGATCGACGAGGTCCGGCTCCTCGCGCCGCTTCCTCGCCCGGTCTCCCTGCGGGATTTCATGGCCTTCGAAGAGCACGTCCGGCACACCCGCGAGAACCGGGGTGCCAGGGTGCCCGACGCCTGGTACCAGCTGCCGGTCTTCTACTTCTCCAATCACCTCACCGTGCTCGGCCCGGACGACCCCGTTGCCGCGCCCCCCGGGTGCGAGCAGCTCGATTTCGAGTTTGAGGTCGCGCTCGTGATCGGGCGGCGGGGACGCGACATCGCGCCCGGGGATGCCTGGGGGCACGTCGCCGGGCTGACGATCATGAACGACTGGAGCGCTCGCGACCTGCAGATGCTCGAGATGCAGGCGGGCCTCGGCCCGGCCAAGGGCAAGGACTTTGCCACCACACTCGGCCCCGCGCTGGTGACCATGGACGAGCTGCGCGAGCGGATGGACGGTGACCGGCTGCCGCTGGCCATGGTGGGACGGCGCAACGGCGAGGAGTTCACCCGGACCAGCTTTGGCGAGATCTACCACCCGGTGCCCGCGGTCATCGCCCGCGCCTCGCGTGGCGTCACCCTTCACCCGGGCGAGGTGATTGGCCTGGGCACCGTGGGGAACGGCTGCCTGCTCGAGCAGAAGGAGCCCGACTGGCTGCGCCCGGGGGACGTCATCGAGCTCGAGGTCGAGGCCCTGGGCACACTCCGCTCGGAGGTCGTCGCCGGTCGCTGATCACCCGGGCCTCGCATCCTGGCCGCACTTAATACAGCCTTCATCTTTGGCTCGCATACTCGACCACATCCCCTCCCTTCCTCGAGGCCTCCCAGCCCCGGATCCGCAAGGAACCGGCCGGTGGGAGGCCTCTTTTATCGAGGCGGTCCACTAGGATCCTTGCCTTGAGCGCGAAGCGGGGCGGAGGCTACTCGGGGTGAATGACGTCGCAGGCGGGGCGGCGCGCCCGTTCTCGGCCGCCGGTCGCCTGCTCAACCTGGCCGACCTGGCCGACCGCCGCCTCGACCTCCTCGTGGTGGGCGGCGGGATCACCGGCGCGGGGGTGGCCCTGGAAGCGGTCCGCAGGGGCTACGGGGTGGGCCTGGTCGAGGCCCGGGACTTCGCCTCGGGAACCAGCAGCCGTTCCAGCAAGCTGGTCCACGGTGGCATCCGCTACCTCGGACAGGGTGAGGTGGGGCTGGTGCACGAGGCGCTCCAGGAACGGCGCCGTCTCCAGGAGATGTTCCCGGACCTGGTGCGGCCGCTGCAGTTCCTGATGCCCATCCCCAACCGGCTGCCCCTGGCGACCATGCTGGCCGCCGGCTTCTGGACCTACGACCTGCTCTCGCTCGGCTCCGGGTTCCCGCGCCACCGCCGCATCGGTATTGCCGAGGCCCAGGAGCTGGCTCCCGCGCTGCAGCGCTCCGACATCCGCGGCGCCTGGAAGTACTGGGACGCCCAGACCGACGACGCCCGGCTCACGGTCGAGGTGATCCGGCGTGCCGCGGAGGGCGGGGCGCTGGTTGCCAACTACGCCGCCGTCCGCCACGCGGAACGCCATGACGGCTGGTGGCATGTGGACGTGGAGGACGTCGCCGGGCAGGGCACCCTGCGGGTGCAGTGCCGCTACCTCGTGAACGCCGCGGGTGTCTGGGCGGAGAAGGTTGGCGACCTTGCGGGGCATGCCGCCGCCAGCATCCGTCCGAGCAAGGGCGTCCACCTCTCGATCGCCGCGGAGGACCTGCCGATCAAGGCGTCGCTGGCCTTCCCTGTCGGCGACGGCCGGATCCTGTTCGCGATCCCCTGGCATGGCTACGTGGTCGTCGGCACCACCGATGACGACTTCAACGGCGACATCGCCGCCCCTGACTGCAGCGATGACGAGGCAGAGGAAATGATCCGGGGGCTGAACCGCTTCTTCCACCTGCAACTGGGACCGGGTGCGGTGCTGAGCCGCTGGGCGGGGGTCCGGCCGTTGGTCGCGCCGGGGAAGGGCGGCAGCAAAACCAAGGACCTGAGCCGCAAGCCGTTCATAACGATGTCCGACGACGGGCTCCTGACGGTGACCGGAGGCAAGCTCACGACGTTCTGGCGGATGGCCCTCGACGCCCTTGCGCTGATCCCCGGCGCCCCGGGCCCGGCTCCCGAGATTCGCGGCCAGGCGGCCCCTGCCCCCCCGCCGGCGGGCGCGGAGCTTCTACCCGGCGCCGCCGGCTATACGACAGCCGACGTTGAGCGCGCGGTCGAGCAGGAGATGGCCTTGAACCTTGACGACGCGCTGAGCCGCCGGTTGCGGCTCGGCTTTCTCGACACCGCCGCCACCTGGCTGGCCGCGCCGAGGGCCGCCGCGATCATGGCCGAGCGGCTGGGTTGGTCGGGGATCGACGCCCAGGTCGATCGCCTGGCGCGACACCTCGAGGCCGACTTCGGCCACCGCGTCGGGGTGACCGCCTAGGCCGGGAGCCGGCGCGGGGTCGGGCGCAGGAAGAAGGTCAGCCCCACCACCAGGAAGACCACGTAGGCGGTGAGCTGGAGGAGGGAGGGCGCGGCGGCGTAGCCCACGAGCCCGTGGAGGATGTCTCCCAGGGTGCTGTCCTGGGGCAGGAGCCGGCTGGTGTCCCACATCTGGATCGCGGCCCCCGGGAGATCGGCGAGCACGCCGAGGGCCTGGAGGTTCTGCACGGTGTTGGCCAGGAGCCCCGCCGCAACCACCATCAGCGCCGCTCCCACGAACGTGAAGAACTTGCCCAGGTTGAGTTTCACCCCGAGGCGGTAGATGGCCACGCTGACCGCCAGCGCGACCGCCAGGCCACCGGCGGCACCGAGCAACAGCTGCGCCGGCGAGCTCTGGAGAGCGATGGCCACCGTGAAGATCGCGGTCTCCACGGCCTCCCGGCCGACGGTCGCCGCGGCAACCAACGCCAGCGCCATGCCCGATCCGCCGGTCACCGCGCCGTCGACCCGCAGCTTGAGGTCCGCGCTGAGGCGACGGGCGTGGCGCTTCATCCAGAACGTCATGTAGGTGAGGACGACGACGGCCATCGCGAAAGTGATGGTCTCGAACCAGGCCTGTGCGCGCGAGCCCACGAAGTCGGATCGCACCAGGATGTACAGAGCGCCGCCCACGACCGCGGAACCGGCTAGGGCCACTCCCGCGCCGCCGAGCACCCAGCGGAACATGTCCCGCCGTCCGCCGGCCGCCAGGTAGGTGAGGAGGATGGCGCAGATCATGCTGCCCTCGATCCCCTCCCTGAGGAAGATGAGGAAGCTACCGGCCATTCGCGCCCCCCCGGCCGCCACGCGCCACCTTGCGCGCTTGCCTGTCCATGACTTAGCTTGAACTATATCAACAACTAAGTGGGTACTAAGTCATGGCCGCAGCCGAGTCGCAGACCATAAGTCGCTACCTCGAGAGCATCTACTACATGACGGCGGAGGGCGAGAGCGTCCGCGCCGCCCGACTCGCCGAGTGGATGGGCGTTTCTCAGCCCACGGCGGGGGCCACCCTGAGGCGGATGGTGCGCGACGGGTTGGTCAGCATCACCGCCGGTAAGGAGATCCACCTGACCGCGCGCGGCCAGGAGACCGCCGGTCGCATCGTCCGCCGGCACCGCGTTGCCGAACGCTGGCTCACTGACGTCCTCGGCCTCGATTGGGTGGAGGCTGACGAGGAGGCGGGCAAGCTGGAGCACGCGCTCTCGGACGAGGTCGCGGAGCGTCTCTTCGAGCACATCGGGCGCCCCGTGACCTGCCCGCACGGCAACCCCATCCCCGGAACGGAGCAGCCGGCGCGCCGCCACGAGCGCGCACTCCGGGACCTGCCGCCGGGCGCCCGGTCGCGGGTTCGCCGGGTTTCGGAGGTGGCCGAGCACGACGCGCCACAGCTGCTGCGCTTCCTCGGGGAGAGCGGCCTGCACCTGGGGGCTGAGGTCGAAGCCGCCGAGCACAACCCCGGGGCGGGCACGGTGACGGTGAAGGTCGGCGGCAAGCGGGTCGCGATGTCGCTGGACGTCGCCGGCAAGATCTGGCTCGATTGATCGCGCACAATGCAGACATGGCAGACCCCCGGCCGCCGGTGAACGAGCCCCAGCAGTCCTGGAACTGGTACCCATGGGGCAGGCGCCACAACCGTCGTGGCGGCATCCGAACCGGGGTGCTGCTGATCGCGGTGGGGGCATTCTTCCTGCTCGCCAACCTCGGTGTCCTCGAGTGGCTGCGCTGGGACCTGGTCTGGCCGGTCGGCCTGATCGTGTTCGGCATCTGGCTGGTCAGCCGCAGACGGTGACCTCGGGCGGCCGGCGCGGCCTGCTGCTGCCATCGATCCTGGTGGCGGTCGGAGTGGTGGCGCTGCTGGTGAACGCGGGGCTCATCCCGGGGCAGGCGCTTGCCCGCCTCGCGGACATGTGGCCCCTGCTGCTGATCGTCTTGGGCGTGGACATGGTTCTCCGGGCAACGCTGGACCCGGTCCGTGCCGGCCGCCTCGCGATCGTCACGGTCGCGGCTGCCTGCGCGGTTGCCCTGGTCTACGCCAGCGTCGGCTCCTCGCTGGTGGTGGGGGAGCGCACGGCGGCATTCACCGCGGATATCGGCAGCCTCGAGCAGGCCGGGCTCGAGATGTCGTTCGGCGGCGCCGACGTCAATGTCAAGTACGGGAGCGCCACCGACATGGGCGGTGTCCTGTACACCGCGCACGTCACCTACAGCGGCAACCAACAGCCGACGGCAAGCCTTGACCGGTCCGGCGGGACGGTCCACCTCGCCCTGAACCAGCAGGGCCTCCGCTTTGGCGGAGGCGAGCACCGGCGCGCCGACGTGACCCTGAACCCCAGGATCCCGTGGGCGGTGTCGCTCTCCGGCGGCGCCACGCAGGCGACCCTGGACCTGGGCGGGGGGGCAGTCCGGGCCATCGACGTCTCCGGCGGCGCCGCGAGCGTGAGCATCACCCTCCCGGCGCCGCTCGCGCAGATAACGGTCAGCGTCAGCGGGGGCGCAAACTCGGGCCGGGTCCACCGCCCGTCAGGGGCGGCCGCCCGGGCCGAGGCGAGCGGGGGCGCCGGCTCCCTCCGCTTCGACGGCCGCTCGTCCTCGGGCATCGGCGACCTCTGGGCGCAGTCGGACAACTACGGTTCGGCGGCGGACCGCTACCTGGTCACCGTCTCGGGCGGCGCCAACAATGTCACCGTCGACACCGGCAGCTGAGAGGCGGCCGGCGTGGGATCGAAGATGGTGATCGCGGTGCGCACCGACCTCGGCATGAGTCCTGGCAAGACGGCCGCCCAGGTGGCGCACGCCGCCGTCATGGCCACGCTCTCGGCGCTGGGCACGCCGGACCTCGAGGAGTGGCTCTTGCAGGGTCAGACCAAGGTCGTGGTCCGCGTGGCCGGCCTTGACGAGCTGCACGAGCGGGTGGCCCGGGCCCGCCTTGCCGGGGTCCGGGCCTCGCGGGTGGCGGACGCCGGCCACACCGAGCTGGAGCCCGGCACCGAGAGCTGCTGCGCGTTCGGCCCCGCTTCGGACGAGATCCTGGCCCCGGTCACCGGCGACCTTCCGCTGCTCTAGTGGAGGACATCGAGGACCACCCGGACGATCCCTTCGCCTTCGACGACGGTCCCGACGAATACCCCCGCTACCGGGGGCGGCGGATGCTCGTCAAGGGCGTCGCGCTGGTGCTCATCGTCGGCATGCTGCTGGCGTTCCCCCTCGGGTACCTGCTGGATGCGGAGCTCCGAAACCAGCATCTGGAGGCCGTGCTGGCGCTGGTCGAGCTGACAATATTTGCCGTCCTGGTGGCCGTGGTGCGCAGCTCCCGCCGGCCCCTCTGATGGGGGTTGGCCGCGTCAGCTAACCTTGGGTATGGCAAACCACAAGTGCGAAATCCTGCCCCGCCTTCCCGAGGGCCGGACCCTGTCCTACCTCAAGGCAACCCTCAATGGAAGGGGCGGTCCGCGAGCTCACAACCTGGTCTGTGGGAGCTGCGAGCTGATCCTGATGTCGTCGGCCCCCAACCGGCCGATCGACCTGCTGGTGAGCTGCCCGGAGTGCCGGGCGATCAACGACCTCAGCAACACCAGCCCGGTCGCGAAGGTCCCCGCCAAGAGCTGAGGCGGCCTGGCCCTGCGGGCCGGGTCAGACCGGGTAGACCGCGTGCTTGCGGTCCGAGCGCACCCGGAACCTGGTGCTGTAGAGGTCGAAACGGTTGATGAGCTCCTGCCGCAGCGCCTCGGGCTCGATGACGTGGTCGACGATCAGCTCGCCGGCCAGCTTGTAGATCTCGACATCCTCACTGTACTCGTCCTCGAGCTCCTTGCGGCGGGCGGCGCGCTCGTCGTCGGGCAGCCCGTCGAGCTTCTTCGCGAACACCGCGTTGACGGCAGCCTCGGGGCCCATCACCGC
Source organism: Chloroflexota bacterium (assembly GCA_034666405.1). Lineage (GTDB taxonomy): Bacteria > Chloroflexota > Dormibacteria > DASZGP01 > DASZGP01 > JAXDLW01. The sequence continues at coordinate 59,556 of JAXDLW010000006.1, forward strand.
GATCTTGGCGGAGGGCAGCGCCAGGGTCGCGTCGGGTTCGTACGCCGGGCCCGACATCGCATAGAGGCCGGCCCCATAGGCCTTGCGCACGATCAGTGAGATCTTGGGCACCGAGGCTTCGCTCACGGCGCTGATCATCTTGGCGCCGTGGCGGATGATCCCCGCCCGCTCCACAGCGGTGCCGATCATGAAGCCGGGCACGTCGGCCATGAAGAGCAGCGGGATGTTGAACGCGTCGCACAGCCAGATGAACCGGGCGGCCTTGTCGGCCGAGTCCACGAAGAGCACCCCGCCCTTGAACATCGGTTGGTTGGCGAGGATCCCGATGACCCGGCCGCCGAGGCGGGCGAACCCGGTCAGCAGTTCGCGGGCGTAGAGCTTCTTGATCTCCAGCAGGGAGCCCTCGTCGACGATCGCCTCGATCACCTTGCGCATGTCGTAGCCCTGGTTGGCCTGCTCGGGGATCAGCTCGGCGATGGGCTTGCCGGCCTTCGGCTCGACAGGGTCGATGAGCGATGCCTCCTCACGGAAGCTCTGCGGCAGGTAGCCGATGTACCGCCGGGCGAGCGCAATCGCCTCCTCGTCATCCTTCACGAGGAAGTCGCCGCAGCCGCTGACGGTGCAGTGCATGCGCGCCCCGCCCATCTCCTCGAGCGTCACCTTTTCGCCGATGACCACCTCGGCCATCCGGGGCGAGCCGAGGTACATGCTGGCGTTGCCCTCGACCATCACCACGATGTCGCAGAAGGCGGGGATGTACGCGCCGCCGGCCGCCGAGGGGCCGAAGAGCAGGCAGATCTGGGGGACCTGGCCCGACAGCCTCACCTCGTTGTGGAAGATCCGCCCGGCGTGGCGGCGGCCCGGGAACATCTCCACCTGGTCGGTGATGCGGGCGCCGGCGCTGTCCACCAGGTAGAGAAGGGGGACCAGCAGGCGCTGGGCCGTCTCCTGGATGCGCAGGATCTTCTCGACCGTGCGCGCGCCCCACGACCCCGCCTTGACCGTGGGGTCGTTGGCCATGATGCAAACCGGGCGGCCGTCGATGCGGCCGACGCCGGTGACCACCCCGTCCGCGGGCAGGTCGTCGGCCAGCACGTTGGCGAACAGGCCGTCCTCGACGAACGAATCCGCGTCCAGGAGCAGCTCCAGCCGGCGGCGCACCGGCAGCTTGTTCTGCTCGGCAAGGCGTTCGCGGTGCCTGACCCCACCGGCCAGCGCCTTGTTCTTCAGACGCCGGTGGCGCTCGGCGGAAGTCTCGGCAGAGGGCTGCTCCCCGGGTGCCTCCGTCATTGCGGGTCCAGCCCCGCGAGCCACGGCGGCGGCCCGGCGCGGTGCAGCTTGCCGGGTAGGTCCTTGCCCAGGTCACCTGCCAGCTCCCGCGCCGCGGCGACCATGGACCAGACATCGACATCGGTGTCGAAGCCGCTCTCCTGGACCATGAAGAGCAGGTCCTCGCTGCATACGTTCCCCGTCGACCGCGGCGCGAAGGGGCAGCCGCCGATTCCCCCGATCGATCCCTCGAACATCTCGATCCCGGCCTCCAGCGCGCTGAAACAGTTGGCCAGCCCCATGCCGCGCGTGTCGTGGAAGTGCATCGAGATCTCGGTGCTGCCAAGACGCTCCAGCGCATACGTGGCCAGCGTCCCGACGCCGGTCGGCGTCGCCACCCCGATGGTGTCGCCGAACGAGATCTCGGTCACCCCGATCTCCGCAACCCGGATCGCGATCTCCATCGCCTGGTCCACCGAGACCGGCCCGTCAAACGGGCAACCCCAGGCGACACTGACAGAGGCGTCGACGCGGACGTCCTCGTCGTCGGCGGCCTGGACCACCTCCTGGATGTCGAGCAGCGTCTCGGCGACGGTCTTGTTGAGGTTCTTCTGGTTGAAACCGTTCGTCGCACCGACGTTGACGAGGACATTGCGAGCGCCCGCCGCGAGGGCCCGCTCGAAGCCACGCAGGTTGGGCACCAGGACCCGGATGCGTTCCATCTCGGCCGCTGACATGGCCGCCAGCACTGCCTCGCCGTCGGCCATCTGGGGCACCCACTTGGGGCTGACCATCGCCGCCGCCTCGACGCGCCGCACGCCGGCCGCGAAGGCGGCCTTGACCAGGCGCACCTTGACCTCGGTTGCGACCGGGTCGGGCCAGTTCTGGAAGCCATCCCGGGGCCCCACCTCGGTGAACTGAATGGTGCTCAACGACCCTTGAACTCCGGTTCGCGTTTTTCGAAGAACGCCGTCACGCCCTCTTTCGTGTCCTCGGTCAGGGTGACCAGGGAGAGCTGGGCCTGGAGGAATTCCAGGGCGGCGCGGAACTCCATGTCCTGGGTCCGGTAGAAGGAGTCGCGCCCGAGCTTCATGATGATGGGCGACTTCTTCGCCAGCTTCTGCGCCAGCTCGTCCACCGCCGCGTCAAGGTCGGCCATCGGCACGACCCGGCTGACAAGACCGATCTCCCTTGCCCTTTCGGCGCCGACCCGGTCCCCGGTCAGGAGCAGCTCCAGCAGCGCCTTGCGCCCGATGTTCCGTACCAGGACCGCCTGGATCATCATCGCCCACACTCCCACGTTGATCTCGGGGGTGCCGAAGGTCGCGTTGTCCGAGGCGATGAGGATGTCGCAGCTGGTGGCCAGGCCCATGCCGCCGGCCAGTGCGTGGCCGTTGATGCGGCCGATGATCGGCTTGCCCAGGTCCTGCATCAGGACGAAGAGCTCCACGAACATGTGGCGTCCGAGGTGGCGCTCGACCTCGTTCTGGTCGGGGTTGAACGAGCTCAGGTCGGCCCCGGCGCAGAACGCCTTGTCGCCCGCACCGGTCAGCACCACGACCCGCACCTCCGCCTCGTCGCGGGCCCAGGTGAATGCGGCCAGCAGGTCCGTCAACATGGCCCCCCCCAGCGGGTTGCGCTGGTCCGGCTTGTTGAGGGTGATCGTGGCCCGGTGCCCGGTCGATTCGACCAGCACGTTCTCGAGCATTGGGGCTGCCTGCATGGTGGCAGTTTACCGGCCGTCCGGCGCTTGACACGGCGCGCCCCGGACGTGCCTACAATGGCCGGACCAACCCACCACAGAGGTTCCCAGGTGAGCTACCAGGACAGGACACTCACGTGTCGCGACTGCAGTCAACCGTTCACATTCACCGCCGGTGAGCAGGAGTTCTACGCGGCCAAGGGCCTGCAGAACGAGCCCGGACGCTGCCCCGACTGCCGCGCGGCTCGTCGTGGCACACGGGGCACGGGCGCGCCCTCAGGCGGGTCCAGCCGCCAGATGTTCGACGTGGTCTGCAGCAATTGCGGACAGACCGCGCAGGTGCCCTTCCAGCCGTCGTCGGGCCGGCCGGTGTACTGCAGCGATTGCTTCAGCAAGGTCCCCGGGAGGGCCGGCTACAGGTAGTCGGCGCCTATTCCGCGGCTTCCAGCCGCTCGGGAGGTGCAGGGGGCGGCGCGCTCGACTCGGCGCCACCCTGCGCGTCGCCGCCACCCTGGCCGACAGCGCCGGTCTCGCCCTCCTGCGGCTGGCGGGGACGGCGTCGCCTGCGCCGGTGCCGGCGTCGCCGCACCTGGACGTCCTGGTCCGCGGGTCCCGGGCTGCCGGGCGCCGCGGTCCCGTTGCCGTCACCGCCGGCGGGGAGGTTGTCGCCTGGGCTCCAGGCACGGAGGCGGGGCAGCCGCCTGGGCGTCGCGTCCCCACCATCGTCGGAGATCGTGGTTGCCTCGCCCTGCAGGACCTGGGGCGTGCGCTGCCGCTGGCGCTGTCCCTGCTGTTCGCCGCCGCGGCCGCGACGCCGGCGCTTGCCCTGGCCGACGCCGGGCAGGCGGTGCCACGGGATGATCGCGCCGCTGCGGCGGAAGCCCTCGTAGACCTGCCGAAGGACGCGGTTGCTGCGCACCGTCTGGCTGTCGCCGACCACTATCAGCAGGCGCTTGGCGCGGGACATGGCGACGTTGATGCGGTTGTGCACCTCGAGGAACCCGACCATGCCGCGCGGGTTGCTGCGAACCAGGTCGACGATGACGATGTCCGCTTCGGCGCCCTCGAACGCGTCGACGGTGTCGGCGCGGAAATCGCGGTTCGTCCACTGTCTCGGGTTGCCATAGCGCCGTACCTGTTCGCGGTACATGCCGATGAGCGCGATGTTCAGCTCGGGGTCGGTGCGTTCGCCCAGCATGCGGACGATGGCGCGGCAGATGTTGACGTGGTTGACGTTGTAGATCGAGCCGTTGCCGGTGCGCACCTCGCGGACATCCGCGCCGGCCGAGTCGATCCAGACCAATGAGCGGTGCTGTCCAAAGAGCTTGATGCGCTGGTACTGCTTGACCGCGTCGCCGTCGCGCAGGGAGCCGCGGTAGAAGCGCTGGCTCACGAGGTGGCGGATGGCGGGGTGCATGCGGTGCTGGACCTCGAGACGGATCTTGGCCACCGGCGGGAGGTCCGACTCCCACAGGTGCTCGAAGTAGCTCTTGCGCGCGAGGTGCCACTCGGGCGTGCCGCGCTTGAGGCCTGACAGGTCCTCCTCCTCGACCACCGGTGGCAGTTGGTGGTGGTCGCCGATCAGCACCACGCGCTGCCCCAGCGCGATGAACGGGATGGTCTCCTCGGCGCGCGCCTTGTTGGCCTCGTCGAGGAACGCGTAGGTGTACTGCTCGCCGCGTTGACCCTCAGTCACCACGGCCTTGTTGCAGGTCGCCGCCACGATGCGCTCGTCGCCGGCGCGGTCCCAGGTCGTGGGGCCCTTGTCCTCGCCGGCCTTGAGACGGAAGATCTTGATGCCCTGTTTCTGGAGGCGCTCGGTGGCGTCGTCGACGGCGCGGTTGGAGTGCGACGAGATCAGGATGCGAGCGTGGGCGTTGGCCTCGAGGATCTGGCGCACCGCCTCGACGATGACCGTGGTCTTGCCCGTGCCGGGCGGGCCCTGGAGCATCATCAGCGAGCTCGGGGGCATGGCCACGATGCGCCGGACCGCCTCGGTCTGCTCAGGGTTTTCGAGGATCTTCTCGTTGAAGAGGTCGCGGGGCAGAGGCTCGGGGCCTGGGAGCGGGATGTGCTCGGGGTCGGCCACCAGCTGCACCACCAGCGCGAGGTCGGGGTGCCCGGAGAGCGCCAGGTCGATGGCATGGCGCTGGGCCGCGGCCACCGCGCCACCCTCGATCGGCGCAACGTCGACGGCCACCGGCAGGGAGACGGGCCGCTTGAAGTACAGGCGGAGCTTGTTGCGGTCGACGACATCAAACGGCGCCTCCGTGTCACCCATCGGGGTGATCACGTTGAGCTTCTGGAAGGAGTTGAACCGGTCGGCCTGTCCCGGCCCCAGCTCCAGCGTCACCTCGGTTGCGGCGCTGGGGTTCTGGTAGGCGGGGCCCAGGGTCTTGCCGCAGTTGGGGCACTCCCTGGTCGGGGGCTCCAGGTTGCGGTGGCAATACGGGCACTCCAGGGTGGTGGCGACGACGGTGGCCTTGCGGCGCAGCTCCTGGGCGCGCTTCTCGCGCGCGGTCTGGAGGACGTCGAGCACGGTGTCGACCTGCTCGAGGAAGGTCCGCGCCCGCGAGGAGACGTCGATCGGGGTGAACGTGCCGCTGTCATCGCCGCCGCCAATGCCCGCTCCCGGTGTTCCCGGGATGGCGAACCGCTTGTACCAGTCGGCCAGCTCGGTGCTCCACTCCGCGCCCAGGGGGACGAACTTCACCGACTCCGTCTCCAGCTTCGGCAACAGCAGCCATTCGGTCTGGGTCATCTCGATGGGCTTCATCGACTCGATGCGCAGCGCCGCCTGGTTCATCTGCATGTCGTCCGGCGGGGTGTCCAGGTGGCAGTTGAACACCTGGTACTTGCCCGCCTGCGGGGTGAACACCAGGGACAGTTCGTACGCCTTCCCCAGCAGGAGCCCGAAGGGCACGCCCGTGAAGAAGTCGGAGAGGAACGAGAACGTTGCCGCCTCGTCCTTCTGTCCATCCCCGTCGTCGGCCCCCTCAGCCAGTGCTGCCAGCCATGGCAGCGCGCCGAGGTCGACCTGGATCAGCAACCGACCCAGGGAGTTTTCGAATTGCGGTTCTACCGCCGGATTCTCGATCGTTGTGTTGTGTGCCGGGGGTATGCGACTGACCCCCGGTTCAATGACCGGGGCTGCAGTAGCCCAGAGGGCAGTCGCCACCTTCCGTGAGTTGACTTCCCCTACTCGGCGTCTCGAAGGCCTGGCCAGCGGCCGGCGTTACAGAGTCGCCTTTAGTTCCTGCCGAGAAGATACACCAAATTCCCGTCGAATTGGCGGTGGGGGCCTCAGCTGTAGAGGGGGTCCTCGGGCTCGATCGCCGGGTGGGCGAGGCCACTCATCTCCGCCTCCTGGACGATCGCCGCGGCCACGGCCGGCGCCACCGCGCGGTTGAAGACGCTCGGGACGACATACTCCGGACCCAGTTCGTCGGGGCCGACGACCTCGGCGATGGCCTGGGCGGCAGCAAGCTTCATGCCGTCGGTGATCAGCCGCGAGCCGCTGTCCAGCAGCCCGCGGAAGATGCCGGGGAATGCCAGCACGTTGTTGATCTGGTTGGGGTAGTCGGACCGCCCGGTGGCCATGACCGCGACGATCCCCTCCACGAGCTCGGGACGGATCTCGGGGTCCGGGTTGGCCAGGGCGAAGACGATCGGTTCGCGGCCCATGCGGGCGACGTCGTTGACGGTCAAGACGTCGGGCGCGCTGACCCCGAGGAACACGTCGGCGCCCTCGATCACGTCGGCCAGTCCGCCGCGGATGCCGCGGGGATTGGTGTGGCCGGCGTACCAGCGCTTGGTCCCGGTGTCGAGGGGTTCGCGGCCTTTGTAGATCGCCCCGTGCCGGTCCACGCCGATGATGTCGGTGACCCCGGCGGCCAGCATCATCTTGGTGCACGCAACGCCGGCCGCACCCGTCCCGGAGACCACCACGCGGAGCTCTTCGAACTTCTTGTCGACGATGCGTAGGGCGTTGATCAACGCGGCCATCACCACCACCGCCGTGCCGTGCTGGTCGTCATGGAAGACCGGGATGTCGAGCGATTCGATCAACCTCTCCTCGACCGCGAAACAGCGCGGAGCCGCGATGTCCTCGAGGTTGATGCCGCCGAAGGAGGGGGCGATGCGCTCCACGGTCTCCACGATCTCGTCGATGTCCTGGGTCGCAAGGCAGATCGGGAAGGCGTCAACGCCGCCGAACTCCTTGAAGAGCATGGCCTTGCCTTCCATCACTGGCAGGGCCGCCTCCGGGCCGAGGTTGCCCAGGCCGAGGATGGCGCTGCCGTCGGTCACCACCGCGATGCAGTTGTGTTTGATGGTCAGGGCCCGGGCCCGCGCCGGCTCCTCGTAGATGGCTCGGCAGACGCGGGCAACGCCCGGGGTGTACGCCATCGAGAGGTCGTCGCGGGTCTTGAGGGGGTGCTTGGCGACCACTTCGATCTTTCCCCCGGCGTGGAGCTGGAAGGTGCGGTCCGAATACTCCAGCACCTCGACGCCGTCGACGGTGCGCATCGCCTGGACGACCTGGTGGGCGTGGTCCGAGTCGCGCGCGTGGACGGTTAGGTCACGGACGATGGCGCCGGCGTCGATGCGGAAGATGTCGATCGCGCGCAGGTCGCCACCCGTGTCGCCGATCTTCGATGTCAGCCGGCCGAGCATGCCGGGACGGTTCTGCAGCCGGCAACGAGCGGTGAAGGCGAAGCTCGAGGTGGTCGGCGGCAGCATGGAGCAATCGTACTTGCGCCAAGATCGGCGACCGCGGGCGGTCAATTCGATCGCCCCCTGTACAATCTCGCCGGAATGGGTAGCAGGGGAGTGCAGGCCGCCCTCGTCATCGTCGTGCTCGTGTTCGGCGTGCTCGCGGCCCTCGTTGTGGGGGGGGGCAGGAAGCACGACACCGCAAACAATCCCAACGCCGTCGCGACCCCCTCGATCGACGTCTCACCGACGCCCAGCCCGTCGGCGGCCGCGTCCCCGAGCCCGAGCGCCAGCCCCAGCGCGGCACCATCGCCATCGCCCGCCGCGACCGAGGCGCCCACCGCCGCGCCACAGCCCACCCAGTCGAGCCAGCCGGTCGCCTCGGGCCCGGCCGCCTACCCGGCGCAGGTCAAGGCCGGGTCCAGCTATGGCTATACCGGGCCGCGCGCATATGTCGCCCACGCCACCGACTCGGTTGACTCCGGGTCCTCGGCCTGCGCCGGCATCAACGAGAGCACGCAGGCCTTCCCCTCGGGCTACGAGGGGGTCTTCTACGTCGGTGTCGTCTTCCCGGACGGCAACATCCTGTCGGCGGGCTACATTCGCACGGCCGCCGGTCGCAAGGACTTCGCCTCGTTCCAGAACGCCAGTGGGTCGACCCGGAATGGCGTCCAGGGCGCTGACCCCGGTGCCGGTTCGCACACCTACTGCGTCACCCACACCGCGTCCGGCTGGTCGATGACCGACGACGGCAAGGAGATCTACGCGAGCAGCGCCGAGGGCGCCACCGGCGTCGGCGGCGCGACCGTCAAGTTCGACAGCGACGTCCAGGCCATCGGCAGCCCGGCTGCCGCGTCATTCACCTTCGTGATCCCCGGGTTCCACGACATAACGGTGGGCGGTCAGCCCCCGCACCAGCTGCGCGGGTCCAACTTCTACTCCTGAGACGGAACCGATGAGGCCGCCGCGGCGCGTCGGGTTCGTCGGCCTCGGCGTCATGGGCTTGCCCATGGCCCGCAACCTGCTCCAGGCCGGCTTCGCCGTGACCGGTTGGGCGCGGCGCGCCGATACCCGTGAGCGGGCCCTTGCCGCGGGCGTGGAGATGCGCGACAGCCTGCCGGCGCTGGCCGCGGACGCGGACTTCGTCATCACCATGGTGACGACCTCGAGCGATGTCGAGGAGGTGGTCCTCGGCACGGCCGGGCTCCTGGCCGCGCTCCGGCCGGGAACGGTGTTGATCGACATGAGCACCGTCGCCCCGGCCACCAGCCGGCGCCTGGCGGATGCGTGCGTGGTGCGCGGCGTGGGTTTCCTCGATGCGCCGGTGAGCGGTGGGTCGTTCGGAGCGGAGGCCGGCACCCTGTCGATCATGGCCGGCGGCGAGCTCGCGACCTACGAGCAGGCCCTGCCGGTCTTCGCCGCGATGGGACGGCCCGATCGCTGCTTCCACACCGGGCCGGCGGGCAGCGGCGAGGTGGTCAAGCTGGTCAACAACATGCTGGTCGGTGCGATCTCTGCGGCCACCCTGGAGGCGCTTTTGCTGGGGGTCCGGGCCGGGGTCCCGCTGCAGACGCTGGTCGACGTGGTGTCGGTCAGCAGCGGCGGTAGCGTGCAGCTCGAGGGCCAGCTGAAGGTGCGGGCGCTGGCCGGCAGGTTCGAGCCGGGCTTCGCCACCGACCTGCTTGTCAAGGACCTCGGGCTGGCCCTCGACCTGGCGACCGAGAAATCCCACCACGCGGATTTCGCTGAGCTCGCCCTGCGGCTCTTCGCGGCATCACAGTCGGCCGGGCACGGGCCGGACGATTACACCGCGCTCCTGCTCGAAATGGAGCGCGGGATCGACCCCCCTCCGCGGCTGGACTGACCCCGAACCGGCACGCCCGTGACGTGGCGGGGCCGAGGCCGGAGGGCGTAGCCTATTCCGGGGGATGCGTCTACTACACCTCGCCGACCTGCACCTGGACCGCGCCTTCGGCGGGCTCGCCTTTGCCGGCTGCGATGGCACACGCCGTCGGGGGTTGCTGCGGCAGGCACTGGAATGGGCGGTTGACGCGGCGGAGGCCGAGAAAGCCGCGGCGCTGACGATTGCCGGCGACCTCTTCGAGCTCGAGCATGTCACCGCCGACACCGTGGCGTTCATGACGCGCCAGTTCTCGAGGCTCACGTGCCCGGTCGTCATCACTTCCGGCAACCACGACCCGGCAGCTGCCGCGTCGCCCTACCGCGTCGCCCAGTGGCCCGCCAACGTGGTCCTCTGCCTCGAGCCCCGCCCGGTGACGGTCGACCTTGGCGATGCCGTGCTTATCGGGCTGGGCTACACGGGCAAGGACATGGACCCGTCAGTCCTGGACCGCCTACCCCCGCGCGGTAAGGAGAAGCGACCCCGCCTGCTCATGGTGCACGGCGTCGACCTCGACGGCATCTCCACCGACTTCCGGTGGGGGGGCCTGGGGCTGCGCGCCGCGGACCTCGACCGGCTCGGCTTCGACCATGCCCTGATGGGACATGTCCACGCAGGACACACCGGCGAGCGCCTATCGTGGCCCGGATCGCCCGTGCCGCTGGACCCGGGAGAGACCGCCGGGGCGCACGGCGCGCTCTGGATCGACGTCATCGACGGCAGGGTGACCTCGACGGAGCTGAAGGCGGATATCGCGCGGTTCGAGACCGTCAGCGTCGACGTTACCGAGATCGCCGACTCCTCCGAGCTGGCGACCGCGGTCGGCCGCGTCCTCGAGCCGCTCCTGGGCAGCACCGCGCTGGTGACCTGCCGGCTCTGGGGCCGCCACGACAAGAGCCTGGCCATCGATGCGCCCGCGCTCGGCGCCCGGTGGGCGGACTCCGTCCTGGGGCTCAAGGTAGTCGACGCCACCGTCACCGAGGTCGACCTCCAGGAGCTGGCCCGTGAACCCACCGCCCGCGGCGCGGCGATCGGCCGCCTCCTTGCTGACGGTTCGGCGGCCGCCCTGTGGTCGGCCCAGCTCGTCGCGGAGGCCTTCGAGGGCGACCTGAGGTTGCCGGCATGAGGCTGGTGCAGTTGCGCGCCCGCGGCTTCCGGCGCCTGAGCGACCTGGTGGTCGACCTGGACCACGAGCGCCTGCTGGTGGTCGGCCCCAACGAGGCCGGCAAGTCGACCCTGATGGAGGCCCTGCTCGCGGGCCTATACGGCCTGTCGCCGGCGAAGCGCGGCAGCGGGCATGCCCCGGCGCTGCGCGCGATTCAGCCCTGGAGCGGTGAGCCCGCGTCGATCGCCCTCCAGTACCGACTGGACGACGGACGGGTGATCGAGGTCGACTGGGACTTCACCGCAGAACGCACCCGGATCATCGACCACACCAAGGGTGAGGAGATAACCGCGGACTTCGTCGCCGGGACCCACGGGTGGCTCGAGGTCGGGGAGCGCCTGCTCGGCCTGCCGGGAGGCGTCTTCCGCCAGGTCACCTGCGTGGGCGAGGGCCAGCTGGCCAGCCTCAGCGATGAATCCGAGATCCGCCAGGCCGTCCTGCAGCTCACCGACGCCGGCGTCGACGTGCTGGTCGAGCAGGCGCTGGCGCGCCTCGACGAGGCCGCCCGCCAGGCCACCGTGCCGCGGGCCAACTCGGCCACCCGGCGCAACGAGCTGGGCAAGCAGCTGAAGGCTGCCGAGACGGAGCTGGGGGCCGCAGTCCGTGCTCGTGAGGAGCTCGAGACCGAGGTCGCCAGCATCCGCGACACCGATGCCGCGCTGAACCGGGTGCGCAAGAAGCTGGCGAAGATCCTTGCCGACGATGAGGCCCGCGAGACCGAGCGCCAGCGCCTGCGCAGCGAGATGGACCGCGCCGAGGGGCGCCTGGCCGAGGCCGAGCTCCGTCTGGCCGCCGTCAGCGATGGCCCCGAGCATGCCCGCCGGCTGCCCTGGGGCGACGCTGACGTTGAGGCCGCCCGCGCCCACCTGGCCAGCTCACCGGCCCCCGCCAGCCTGACCGGGCAGGAGTCGATCATCGGGGTGGGGCTGGCGGTCGTCGGCGTCCTGCTGATGGCCTTCGGGATCGTTCGCGGGATCCTGCCCGCCACCATCCTCGGCCTGCTGGCCATCGGCGGAGGCGTATTCGTACTGACCCGGGGCCGCGGTGTCCTCGAGGCTTCGATAAACATCGGTGAGCTCAGGTTCGCCAACCGCCAGGCGCTCATGGTGGCGCTGGACGAGGAACGCGCCCGCCGCGACCATGCCACCCAGCTCGCCGCGGTGAACCGGCTCCGGGAACAGCTCGACGGCCTTGTCGAGCAATCGGTGCAGAGCGACGACGAGCTCGAGCTGCGCCTCAAGGAGGTTGGCGAGCTTCAATCCAAGCTCCAGCTCCAGCTGGAGCGGGAACGGGCGTCGTACGAGCGCGGGTCGCAGATGGTGCCGGAGGTCGCGCCGCTGGAGGAGCGCGTCGCCGACCTGCGGGCGCGAATCGAGCGGATCGACGAGTTCGGCATGGCGGCGGCGCGCGCCGCCGCGACGCTCGGTGCGGCTGCCGAGGAGATCCGCCGCAGCTATGCGCCCAAGCTCCAGCAATACCTCAGCAGGGACCTCAACCGGATCACCGGCGGCCGCTACACCGAGGCCGTCGTCAGCGATCGGTTCGACGTGATGCTCAGGGCGCCGGAGACCGGTTCGATGATCGAGATGTCGCAGCTGAGCCGGGGCACCCAGCAACAGGTCTACCTGCTGCTCCGGCTCGGCCTGCTGGAGATCATGGGCACCGGGACGGAGACCCTGCCGATGTTCCTGGACGACGCCCTGGCCCTGGCCGACGATCGCCGCCGCACCGAGCTGCTCAACGTCCTCGAGGCCGAGAAGCGGCAGGTGGTCTATTTCACCGCCGGGGAAAGCACCTCTGCGATGTTCGGCCGCAAGTGGAAGCGCCTCGAGATGACCGCGCCGCTGTCAAACCTCTCTCGGAACGGTGCGGGGAAGCTCCCCGTCGCGGTCGTCGAGGGGCCAGTCTGACGAAGGTGACCGGGTCAGCCACTCCAGGCCACCCGAGCTGACCAGGAAGGTGTCCTCCGACTTGGCCCCCGGCATGGTCGGGTTCCAGGCCACCGCCATCCCGCCCTCCAGGAGGTAGTCACTGCCCGGGACGGCGAACGCCTCCCGCCCGGCGTAGCCCGCCGTGCCACCCTGGTGGTGCTCCTTCCACTCGTCGTAGAAGCCGCTGCGCGCGTAGGCCTGCGCGCCCGCGTCGAGGATGTCGCCAAGCCGGGCGCCCGGCCGGCTGGCGCCGAGCAGCGCGCGGTCGACATCGCGGATGGCGGTGAAGCGTTCCTCGAGCGGCTCGGGCAGGCGCCCGATGCTCACCGACCTGGTGCAGGAGGCATGCAGGCCGTGGCGCGTCGCGGTCACCGAGGCGGTGAATCCGCCGGTGATCACCGCATGGGTCGGCACCAGGTGGCGAAAATGCTCTGCCCTTTCCCGCGCGCCCACCAGCACCACGGCGCCCTCGATCCCGCGCGCCTTGAGCGCCGCCGCGATCGTGCCGGCAACCTCCAACTCGCTCCATGACGGGCCGGCCTCGACAACTGCCGCCTCCAGGCCCTCCGCGGTGTCCGCGCCCAGTGAGCGGTACCGGGCGACGTCGGCCTCCTCGAGGTTGCGCCGCAGGGGCGTGACCAGCGCCTCGGCGGGGACCGCGCCGTCCATATCGACATCGGCGGCGACCCGTGCCCCCCGGGGCAGGAGTGGGCCGGCGGCCTGCCACAGGGGAAGCCGGTACCAGGGCTGGGCGATCACGGGCAGGTCGAGCCCCGAGAACGCCTCGGCGCGGACCCTGGCCTCCTCGTTATTGGGCGTCAGCAGCCAGGCACCGTTATGACCCACCAGCACCCCGCACGACCCGGTGGGGGAGTCCAGGACGACGCGGTTGCCCCGGCCGCCGCAGAGCCAGGCGACGTTGGCCCAGCGTTCGAGGTACACAGCGTCGATGTCAGCAGCGGCCATCGCCTGCCGGAGCAGGGTCAGCTTGGCGCGAGTCTCCGCCGCGGTCCCAACCTCCGAGCTTGCCGCCCCGGGCTGCAGCAACCTGCCGTCTCCACCCTCTGCCGCGTCCACTGCGACGCATTAAACGCGAAGCCGGCCGGGCTCCATGGAAAAGAGGCCGGGCCCGTTGCGGGCCCGGCCCTGGCAAACGGGGTTCAGGCGGCGGGCGTGGCCGCCGGGGCCGGCGCGGTGGCCGGGGTCCTGTCCGTGTCCGGGCGCTCGTCATAGCGCACGCGCCGGGCGTCGAAGTTGTGGGCGCTGTCCTCCTCGCCGAGGGCGACCGCGTGGTCCCCAACCTTGAGCGCGGCGAACGTCCCGTCAGCCCTGTCGCTGCGGTAGGTCGTCTTGTCCGTCACGACGACCTTGACGTCACCGTGCTGCGGGGTGTGCAGAACGAAATAGTCATTGCCCTTGGCGATGACCTCGCCCGCGCGCAGGTCCGGCAGGATGACGATTCGCCTGGCCGTCTTGGTGGTGCCGTCGTCGTCGAAGCGGACGCGAACCCGCTCCCCCAGCTTCAGCGCGTCATGCCCCAAGGGGTCCTTGCTGCCGGCCCTGAAGACCTTCGTGTCCTTGTTGATCGCGAGGGTGACGTCGTCCTTGGTCACGGCCTTGGTGATCTTGTCGCGCACCGACCGCTCGATGGTCATCGAGGTGTCGCTGAGCTTGATGATCACGCCTTGGCGCACGTCGGCGGCATGCTTCCGCGGGGCGGCCTGGGACTGGCCCGGGCTGGCGGCTGGGCTGGGGCTCGCGGCGAGCGCGGTGGTGCCGCCTGCTGCAGCCAGCACACCCACACCGAGCAGGACTCTCGCAGTTGTCGACCTGAACATTTCTCACTCCTTGAACGTGGGGTCGAGGGACCTCCGGCTTCCATTGGGCATGGTCGCCGGGGAGGGGTGAGAGTCCGCTTAGCAGCGACTGAGAGGCGGCTTAGAGGTCGCTCAGCGGTTCGGGTTGGTGATGGATTCAGTCCCGCTCAGTTTGCGGAAGTCCCAGCTCACGACCTTGCGCGGCCGCATACGTAGCCACGCATGCCGGCCGTCGTAGCCGTCCAGGGGCCCGCCGAAGTAGCGTTCACCAAACAGGCGCTCCGGGCCCTCCAGTTCAGGACTGGGATCGCCCACCCGCGGTTGTTCGCCCACCACCTCGACCTCGCCGATCATCTCCACCCCACGGAGCTGGAAGTACTCGGCCTCGCCCGCGTCGACCACGGCCGACACCCGCGGGTCGCGGAGCACGTTGGTCCAGCGCTGGCTCTTGATGATCGAGTAGAACCAGAGCTCCGCGCCATCCCACACGTACCAGATCGGGGTCACGTGCGGCGAGCCATCGGCCTGGACCGTGCCGAGGCGGCAGACCCGGCGCTCGGCCAGGAAGGCGTCCATCTCCGCGGGCGTCATGGATATCGCCCGCGCCCGTTTCTGGGGCGCGGGCCCCGGGGAGGCTTCGTTGGTCACCTCCACATTGTCGAGGATCAGGTTTGCAGCCGTCGCGGGCGCGTCCGTCGATTTTGCGAACGGTGCCCAAGGATGGCAGTTGCGGGGTAGGCGCATTATCACGTTGTGCAAGTTCAGCGGGCTCGCTCCGGTGTTGATTTTGGGCGGTGCAGCGGACTAGTCTGAGTCACAACGCAGCGCGTCATGACGGGCGCGTCAGTTACATCCCGGCCGGGGGGCCTATCGAGCCCCCCGGGGGGACCCTTCGGAGGAGCGATGGTCAGCTTTGAACTGAGCGCCGAGCAGCTGGAGATGAAGCAGTGGATCCACGAATTCGCTGCCAAGAAGATCCGGCCTGCCGCCGAGGAGTGGGACGAGAAAGAGGAGATGCCCTGGCCGATCATCCAGGAGGCGGCCGAGGTCGGCATCTATTCCGTCGACTTCCTGCAGCAGACCTTCGCGGGACCGGACGAGAGCGGGCTTTTGGGACCCATCGCCCAGGAGGAGATCTTCTGGGGTGACGCCGGCATAGGCCTGGCGATCATGGGCTCCAGCCTTGCCGCCGCCGGGATCTTTGCCGCCGGCACCCCGGACCAGGTCATGACCTGGGTGCCCGAGTGTTACGGCACCCCCAAGGAGATCAAGTTGGGCGCGTTCGCCGTCACCGAGCCCAACGCCGGTTCTGACGTTCGCTCACTCAAGACGACCGCCAAGCGCGACGGCACCGATTGGGTGCTGAACGGCACCAAGGTCTTCATCACCAACGGCGGTATCGCCGACACCCACGTGGTCGTGGCGTCGGTCGACCCCGAGCTGGGCGCCAAGGGCCAGGCCACCTTCGTGATCCCCAAGGGGGTCAAGGGCATCTCCCAGGGCGCGAAGCACAAGAAGATGGGCATCCGCGCCTCGCACACCGCCGAGGTCATCCTCGACGACTGCCGCATCCCCGCCGATTACCTGCTCGGTGGTGAGGACAAGCTCGAGTCCCGCCTGGCCAAGGCCAAGGAGGGCCACGTGGCCAAGGGTTCGGGCGCGCTGCGCACGTTCGAGATGACCCGTCCGCTGGTCGGAGCCCAGGCCGTCGGCATCGCCCGTGCCGCCTACGAGTACTCGTTGGAGTACGCCAAGGAGCGGATGGCGTTCGGCCGCCCGATCATCGCGAACCAGGCGATCGCCTTCAAGCTCGCCGACATGTGCACCGAGATCGAGGCCTCCCGGCTGCTGGTCTGGCACGCGGCATGGATGGCCAAGCAGGGCAAGGACTTCGACAAGGGCCAGGGCTCGATGTCCAAGCTCAAGGCCGGCGAGACCGCCGTGTGGGTGACCGAGCAGGCGATCCAGATCCTCGGCGGTTACGGCTACATGCGCGAGTACCCCGTCGAACGCTGGCACCGCGACGCCAAGATCTACACAATCTTCGAGGGCACCTCGGAGATCCAGCGGCTGGTCATCAGCCGCGCCGTGAGCGGCAACCGGGCGATGTGATTCCGGCGGCGGGGTGACCCGCCGCCGCTGACCCCGCTCCTGGGAGGGCTAGGTCAGCTGATGCCCTCGAAGAGGTCGGACTCGGGGAGCGGCGTACCCGTGGTGTCGCTGCGGCGGACGAAGAACTCCCGCCCGAACGCCGCCTTGATCAGCTCCTCGTCGATCTTGAGGAAGTCGAAATTGGCGGCCTGGCTCTCGTGCGCCCAGACCGCGGCCTTCTTGGCCTCCCACACCGAGGAGACGTCGACGGTGGTGGTGATCAGCTCGTCGGGGGTACCGAACGGCGGCGCCGCGTCCTCGCTCGGTGCCTCCTCGCTGCCGGTCTGCCGCTGCATCTCGGCGAAGGCCTTCATCATCGACAGCGGGAAGGCGATCTCGTAGATCTTCTTCGGGATCCCGGTCTGCTCCGCGGCCGCGATGGTGGCGCGGTGGGCCTGGATGTGGTCGGGGTGACCGTAGAGGCCCTTGTCGTCATAGGTGACGACGACGTCCGGCCGGTAGCGCTCGAAGAGCTCGACCACCCGCGCGGTTGCCGTCTCGAGCGGGGTGCGCCAGAAGCAATTGGGGTCGTCGTTCTGGGGCCAGCCCATCATCCCGGAGTCGCGGTAGCCCAGGAGTTCCAGGTGCCCGATCTGCAGGGCCTCGACCGCCTTGTGCAGCTCGCGCAGCCGCAGCTCTGAGGTGCTCGCGGCGTCGTGCCCGGCGGACTCCGGCTTCAGGCCGTCGGGCGAGTCGCCCATCTCACCGTTGGTGCAGGTGACGAGCACGGTTTCGAACCCCCGCTGCGCGGCGAGGACGAAAACACCGCCGGTCTGGACGCCTTCGTCATCGGGGTGGGCATGAACCGCCATGAGGGTTGGCATTCGGTGAGTTTAGGGTGCCGCCGGACTACGCTCCGGCGTGGACCTGTGGACCGGCCGGGAGCTGGTCCGGGTGGGCCAGGCGATTGGGCGCGTTGCCGTTGATCGCCGACGCGTTCCCGGCCGGGCAGCTGTCGTTCGACAAGGGCCGGGCCATCACCCGCGTGGCGGTCGTCGAGGACGAGGCCTGGGCGGTTGCCGCGTGGATGTGCGCGGCCAGTTCGGCGATCTCGGTCGGAGAGCTCGGCGCTGCGTGCCCGCGTGGCCTTCAGGGCCGCGCCATTCAACGGGCGTTCGGGCTCCGATTCGCCTCGCTCAACTGTCAGTCCGCCCCAACCCCCATCTGATAATTATAGCGAACAAGTGTTCGTTCGTCAAGCACAATGCGACCGGGTTGTTGGTTGCGCGGACCGTGGCTCAGCGCTCCTTGCGCCGCCTCCGCTCCAGCAGTCGCGCCGCCAGGTCGCCAGGTTCTGCCGGCGGCAGCCCGGCGCCCACCTCGGGTCCCGGCGTCGCGCCGCCCGGGTCGGGGGCCCTCGGCGTAGGCATCGCCGCGACGACCGGCGGTGGCCGCTCGCCATCCGGCGTGACCGGCGTCACCGGCAGCCCGGTGGCGCCGCGCCGGCGGTCCATCCGCCCCCGGAGGCGACCCAGGGTTGCCTCGACCTCGGCCGGCGCCGCCTCGGTGCGGCGCACCAGGGCGGTCCAGAGCTCGGCATCGGCGCGACGGAAGACCAGCCGGCGAAGCGCGATGTCGATTGGCAGCAGCACCACCGCGATGGCCAGCAGCAGCGCGGCGAGTGAGACCTGGACCTGGGTCGGCGGCACCACCTGCTTGAAGGCGTCGGCTGCGCTGCCCAGGACGGAGCCCCCACCGGCCCGGGCCAGCTCCTGGAGCGCCGGCAGGTCCGTGCCGAGGAACCGGAATTCCGGCGAATAGGCCATCGCCAGCCCCGCCGTGGCCGAGTGCTCCACCCGTCCCTGCCGCCCCGCGGTGACCTTGACGACATAGCTGCCGACCTGGTCTGCGGGGAAGTCCCCCTCGTACCGCCCGGGGGCGGTGAGCTGCAGCGGTACCTGGACGGCCGTCAGGTCCGGGGCGAGGACGCTGGCGATCGAGGTGACGTCGGTCGCGGCGTTGCGCAGCTGCGCTATCAGGTGACCGCTGTCCCCGCTGGATGTGACCTGGAGGCTGAGGTCGGGGTCGTCCCGCAGCGGCAGGGTCCACGCCACCTGGTTGGCCATCAGGCGCCCGGACTGCGGCGACGCCAGCATGTCGTGCGTCCAGCGCCCCTCGATATCGCTGGTCCAGGCCACCGCCCGGCCCAACCCGTACTGCCACTGCGCCAGCACGGGGTCCTGCTGGGCGCTGCGGAGGATGACCTCCGCCGCCGCCTTGGGCGTCGAGGCGACGTAGCCGTCGAGGGGCGGCAGGGCAGCGAGGTCGAGGCCCGAGAGGACCGAGCTGGGGCTGTCGATGGCCGGCTTGAAGCGCTGCTCCACGATCCACGGCTTGAGCCCCTTCTGCGTCTCCTCCAGCAGCAGCTGGGGCACCTGTGAGGGGTCGTTCGATTGGTAGAAGCGGCCCTTGCCATCGCGGGCGATGGCGTGCATCTGGTCCATCATCGCGGCCTGCCCGTGGACGTTGATCCCGATCGACGACACCGTGATCCCCTTCGCCGCCAGCGCCTGCACCTGCGTCGCATAGTCGCCCTGGGTGTCGCCGTCGCCCAGCACGATGATGTGCTTCACCGCCGTCTTCTGGGCCGCCAGCGCGTCGGCGGCGGCGGCGATGAACGGCGCGTAGCTGCCGGCGTCGCCGAAGGACTGGACGCCGGCGATGGCCTTCGTCAACGCGGCCTTGTCCTTCACCTGCTGCAGCGGCACGGCCAGCCCGTTGCTGATCGAGTCGGTCATGCCGATGTAGTCCTTGGACGTGAGCTTGTCGACCACCGCGCGGGCAGCTCCGCGCATGACACTGTCGGCCTGCGAGTCCTCCATCGACTCGAGCACCAGGACCACGGCGATGGGCGGCTTCTGGACGCGGTCGGAGATCTGCATGTCGATGGGCAGGGCGGCCTCCACCGGGGTGCCGGCCATCCCCCCGGGCCCGAACGTGTCCGGCCCGCCGAACGCCGCCAGGCCCAGGCCGAGGTCGCGCACCGCGGCCTGGATCGCCTGCTGCCGGTCAGGACTGAGGTCACCCGCGGGGACATCGACCAGGGCCATCGCCTGGTAGGCGGCCAGGCCGCTGGGCTGAGTGGGAACCTGTCCCGGGCCCACCACGCTCGGCTCCATGGACGCGGCCTGCAGCGCTCCCACGAGGTTGGCCGCCGCACCGGGGTGGCCTTCCACCACCAGCACGCGCTGGGCACCGAGCACCTGGAAGAGGCCCTCGCCGACGTTGTTCTCGCTGTAGGTGTCCGTCGCCGGCGAGATCTCGACGCGGACGTCGTGGAAGCCGGGCCCCGCGGGCGGGAGGGTCACGTCAATGGTGCTGGGCCCGCTGGGGTAGGCCGGGTTCAGTTCGGCCACCAGCGCCCTGTCCAGGAATACCCGGGCGACACCCGAAGTGGCGACGTTGGACGCGACCTGGACCCGGGCATGGACCCTGGTACCGGGCGGCACGGCGGCCGGGACATCGACGCTGTCCACGCGGACATCGGGGCCAGCCAGCACCTGCAGGGGGAGCACGTCGACGCGCGTGCCCTGGCTGCGCAGTAGCCGTGCCTCGGTGACGGCGTCGCCGATGTTCTGGCGGCCGTCGCTGAGGACAACGAGGTGGTGGCGGAGGTCCGCCGGGAGCAGCGAGGACCCCAGGCGCAGGGCCTCCTCCAGGGCGGTGTAGTTGGGGTTTGGCGTCGCGGCGAAGTCGGTGAAGGCGAGGCCGGCGTCGGGCGGGTTCTCGACGACCGCCTCGCGGCCGAACGTCACCATCGCCATCTGGTCGGCGGTCCCGCGGGCCGTCGCAAGCTGCCGGATCGCGGCCTTCTCCTGGTCCGATGCGGAGGTCACGCTCGCGCTGCGGTCCGCCAGGACGACGAGCGCCTGCGCGGAGGGGGTGCGGATCGCGCCGAGACCGGCCAGCGCGAATGCCAGCAGCGCCAGGATCAGGACGCGTAGCCCAAGGGACAGGCGGGCGCGGATGCGGCTCAGCGGTGGCGGGTCGCGCATCCAGACCAGCACGGCGACCGCGACGGCGGCCAGCCCGAGCAGGCCCAGCGGCTGCGCGAGGCTAATCGCCATGATGGAACACCAACCACTCGACGGTCAGCACCAGCAGGACCGCGGCCGCCAGCCACGGCCAGAGCTCGCTGAAGTCCCGGCCGGCGCTGGGCGCGGCCTGCCGCCGGCCGCTCACCAACTCGATGCGTTCGCGCGGGCCGATGGTCGACGCCGAGCCGCCGGCATTGACGGCGAACGTGCTGCGCGCGACCCCGGCGGTGCCGCGCTGCTCCACGGCATAGAAGCCCGGCGTGTCCGTGTCGTCGAAGGCCGCCGGCGCGCCCCCGGCGGTCGCGACCTTCACGGCGTGCCCGTCCGGCCTGGTGACCGTGACGCCGGTGCTCCCGGCGGCGGCGGCCAGCAGCACCGGCTCGTCGGGGTGATACGCACGGGGTCCAACCGACACCGGCAGCAGGTCGCTGCTGAGGTGGTCGACGAGCACCGGGAACCCGGTGCGCAGGGGCAGGTCGGATGAGTGCAGGTCGAAACCGAACAGCACCGCCCGGGTGGGCTCGTCGCGCACCAGCACCAGCGGGCCACCGTCACTTTCGATCAGCGCCCGGCCGCCGAAGGTCGACGTGCGGAGGTCGGCCGAGCGGGCGATGTGCACCTCCCGGAGGTCCACGTCGCGCATCAACGGGTCGTCCGGGCGGCTGGCGCGGGGACGACCCACGCCAGCCTGCTTCCCGGCGCCGAACTTTCCCAGCGGGGGATTCAGGTACCACGACGGCGTGGCCGGCTGGACCGCCGGCACCAGCCCGTCGAAGACGTACAGGTCCACCTGGCTGTCGAACTTGTAGTCCGCGGGCGCGACCACGGTGACCCTGAGGTCCGGCCGCAGCTCCAGCGCGCGCTGGACGAAGATGTTTCCCGCCGTGACCAGGGTCACCCTGAGCGTCCGAGGTTGGGTCGCGACCCCATAAGCGACGTTGTCGGCAGCGAGGGCATCCGCGCCGCGCAGGGTCGCGCTGACCTTGTCCGCGCCGGCCGGCAGCGCGAAGCTGACGTCGCGCGCCCCCGCGCCGTCGATGTCCAGCGCCCGGGCATCGACAAGCCGGCCGTCCACCCGCCACTCGACGTCCGCGTGCTGCTTCTGACGGCCGAGGTTCTCGACGCGCACGAACGCGGTCCGGACTCCCGGTTCCGGGTGGAGCACGAGGGAGGTGATGGCGAGGTTCTCGCCCGACAGCCCCACCTTGTGGTACTCGAACGGGTACGGCAGGCTGGTCGCCGCGGGCACCGGTTGGGTGATCCCGTCACTGAACAGCAGCACGCGGGTGTCGACGGCGGTCCCACCAGCCGATGCCGCCAGCGCCAGCGCCTGCTGCAGGGCGGCGCTGCCGTTGCTGGGGCGCAGCGCCGCCAGCGCGGTGCGCAGCGGGCCCATGTCCCCGGTGGCCGCGGCGGCGATGCGGGGCCGCGGGCCCATCTCGATGAGTGTCACGCGCTGGCCGCTGCCCACCCGGTCCAACAGGTCGCGAACCTGGCGCCGGGCGTCCTCGAAGCGGCTTGGGGAGATGTCGGTCGCGGACATCGTAGCGGACGTGTCGACGATGACCACGGTGTGCCCGCTCAACCCGCCGGTGATCGCCAGGGCGGGTCGCACCAGCGCCCCGACCAGCAGCAGCGCCGCGAGCAGCTGCAGGATCAGCAGGCGCGAGACCCGCAGTCGTTGCCAGGGCGCGTTGGCCTGGCGGTCGAGCACCGCGCGGCGCCACAGAAGCGTGCTGGAGAAGTCGGATTCCGGGCGCCTGACCTTGAGGAAGTAGAGCAGAACGATGGCCGGGATCGAGACCGCCGCGATCGCGGCGAACGGGGCGAGGAAGGTCATGCGAGGATGCCGGCCCGCCTCAGGGTCTGGGGGATCAGGACCTCGAGGGGCTCGGCCGACCCGGCGAGGTGGAAGCCGGCGTCATGCGCGCGCGCCAGGGCCCGCAGGCTCTCCACGTGGGCATCCAGCGCCGCCTGGTAGCCGGCAAGCACCGCCGGGGTCGCGGTGAGCTCCACCCGGCGGCCGTTCTCGAGGTCGCGCAGCGCGATGTCCCCAGCGATCGTTGGGCGCAGTTCCTCGGGTGCGAGGACCTCGACGAGGATCACCTGCTGGCCATGGGAGCGGAGGCGGGCGATGGCCCGGTCGGCGCTCTCCTCCGTGAGGAAGTCCGAGATGATCATGCTGATCCCGGGAGCGGGAACCTGGACCGCGGAGATGCTGTCGTACCGCGTCTCCCCGGACGACGGGAGGTCGGCGAGGAACCGCCAGGCCTGCAGCGCGGCCGCACGCCCGCGCACCGGCCGCAGGTGACCGATCGCGCCGTCGGCGAAACCGGTGACGCTGACCCGGTCGTGGCCGCACAAGGTCATGTACGCGAAGGCACCGGCCATGCGCCGCGCCGCCCACGCCTTCTCCGGCTTACCCCAGGCCATCGAGCGGCTGCAGTCCACGAAGAGGTTGAGGCAGGTGTCCTCCTCACCCTCGAACAGCCGCAGCATCAGCCGGTCGAGGCGGCCGTAGGCGTTCCAATCGACCCGGCGAAAGTCGTCCCCCGGGACATAGGTCCGGTAGTCGGCAAACTCCAACGAGCTGCCGGGGCGGTTGGCCCGGCGCCCGCCCCCCAGCTGACCGAGGACGGGGCGGCGGACCCTGAGCGCAAGGCGTTCCAGCTGGCGCAGCAGCGGCCCGCCGAGGTCCAGCGGGTCGCCCGCGCTGGTCACGCCGCGGCCGGGTCGGCCACCAGCGCCTCAAGGATGTCGCCGATCACCGTGTCGGCATCCACCCCCGCGGCCTCCGCCTCGTAGTTCAGCAGGACGCGGTGCCGCAGCGCCGGCCTGGCCACCGCCTGGAGATCGTCGAAGGCGACGTTGTAACGCCCGTCCATGAGGGCCCTGACCTTGGCCGCCAGGATCATCGACTGCATCCCGCGGGGGCTGGCGCCGAAGCGCACGTACCGCCGCACGCGCTCGGTCGCGCCGGTTGAAGGGTGGGTCGCGGTCACGACCCTGGCCGCGTAGTCCAGCACGTGGTCCGCGATGGGCACCTGGCGCCCGAGGGTGATCATCGCCGCCACCTCCTCGGCACCCCCGATGGGGGTCGGCGCGGGCTCAAAGGTGCCGGTGGTGCGCCTGGCGATCTCCACCAGCTCGGCCTCGCTGGGGGAGGGGACAAGGATCTTGAACAGGAAGCGGTCGAGCTGGGCCTCGGGGAGGGGATAGGTGCCCTCGAGCTCGATGGGGTTCTGCGTCGCGAGGACAAAGAACGGCTCCGGCAGCGGCCGCGTCTGTGTGCCGACGGTGACCTGGTGTTCCTGCATTGCCTCGAGCAGCGCGCTCTGGGTCTTGGGGGTGGCGCGGTTGACCTCGTCGGCGAGGACCAGGTTGGCGAAGATGGGACCGGGCTGGTACACCGGGCGGCGTCCCTGCTCACCCTCCTGGATGATGTTGGTGCCGACGATGTCCGCCGGCATCAGGTCGGGCGTGAACTGGATCCGCGCGAAATCCAGCGAGAGCGACGCCGCGATGGTCCGGACGAGGACGGTCTTGCCCAGGCCGGGTACCCCTTCGATCAGCACATGGCCGCCCGCGAACAGCGCCAGCATCGTGTCGCGCAACAGCGCGTCCTGCCCGACCATCACCTTGCGCAGCTCCGCCTGGAGGCGCCCGGCCATCTCCCCGAAGGCCTCGGGGCTCAACTCCTCCCTGGCGGCGCTCACTTCGGCCGATCCAGGCTGGAGAAGTACTGGCGGATCAGGTCGCTGCTGCCCGCGTCGTACGCCGACCTGTCCAGCGCGTCGGTGGTGTCGCGCAGGTAGGCGCTGAACACCTCGCGGTAGCCGGACTGGGGAACAGTCTGCCCGTCACCGAGCGGCCCGGGGTCCGGCTGGTTGAGCCCGGTGCCCGGCTGGCCGGCGACGTAGATCGGCTCGTCAGCCGCGCCCGGCTGGGTCGAGGTGCCACCCGCGCCGGTCCCGGTGCCGGTGCCCGACCCGGTTCCCGTTCCCGTCCCGGTGCCCTGTCCCTGTCCTTGTCCCTGGCCCTGCCCTTGTCCCTGCCCCTGGCCCTGGCCCTGTCCTTGTCCCTGTCCTTGTCCCTGGCCCTGTCCCTGTCCCTGTCCCTGGCCCTGTCCCTGGCCCTGTCCCTGTCCCTGTCCCTGCCCTTGCGCCTGGGCCTGG
Source organism: Chloroflexota bacterium (assembly GCA_034666405.1). Classification (GTDB taxonomy): domain Bacteria; phylum Chloroflexota; class Dormibacteria; order DASZGP01; family DASZGP01; genus JAXDLW01. The sequence goes on from JAXDLW010000006.1 coordinate 84,416, forward strand.
GCGTCGGCGTTGGCCTGGGCTGCGGCCTGCTGCTTCGCCCCTTCGGTCGAGGCCTGGGCCTGCGCCAGGGCCGACTCGAACGACTGCTGCGCCGCCTGGTCGGAGGAGGCCTGCGCGGCCGCGTCGAGCGCGGCCTGGGCGGCGGCCGTGTCACCGGCGGCGAGCGAGGATGAGGCTTTGTCGAGCGCCTTCTCCAGCTTGGGGTCGCCGGCCGCGCCCGCGGCCGCCTTGTTCAGCGCATCCGCCAGCTGCTTCTTCTGGTCGGGCGTCAGGGTGGGCAGGGACGCTCCCAACGAACGCAACCCGGCCGCCGCCGCCGCGTGGTTGCCCGACTGCAGGGCCTGCGAAAGCTGCGCCGTTCCGGGCGCGGCGGACAGGGCCGCCCCGGCCGCCGCGGCCGCCTGCTCCCGGCCCGGGTTGGCGGGGTCGCGCAGCTGGGCCAGTTTGTCCTGCAGGTTGGACAGCTCCTGGAGCGCCTGCAAAGGGGTGGTCGCCGCGGCCACCTTCTTCTGCGCGTCCGCCAGGGCCTGGTCCAGCTGGGCTGCCTTGTCGGCAGGTTCCTGGGCCTTATCTGCGGCCGCGGTCGCCTGGGCCTTCGCCACCGCCGCGGCCACCGCCTTGATGGTGGCGCGGTCGGCCTTCAGCCGCGCGACCTCAGCGTCGCGGGAGTTGGGCAGGATGGCGAGGGCTCCGACGACCAGCGCCAGGCCGGCCACGACCGCCGCCGGGGCTCGGTGGCGCACCAGCGGAAAAGCGTCGGCCGCGCGCCGGCCCTGCGCCACGCGCGCCGCGTCGGCGCGGAGCAGCCCTGCCATCGGCTGGGCCCCGGGCGCGGTGACCAGGGCCGATGCCAGGCGCTCACGCAGGCCCAGCCGGGCATCGGCAATGCGCGCGACGGTGAGCTCGGACGGCCTGCGGACCACTCCCCAGGTGATGCCCGCCAGCACGCAGATCCCGGCGGCGGCCAGGGCGGCGGTCTGCGCCCGCTCGAGTGGCCAGGCGCGCGCGGCCAGCTGCACCGCGAGCGCTGCGACGGCCGCGGCGACGAGCCCGAAGAGCAGCCCGCGCACGGCGCGGTCGCGGGCGGCCACCCGGCGGTACGGCGCGATCGCGGCGGACAGGCTGTCGATGGTCACGCTGACGGGCCCGGTGGCGGGAGCGGGGCGTCCGGGTCGGGCGGTGGCCCGAGGGCCCCGGGGCCGCTCATGGCGGCCGGCACCCGGGCGGCCGCCCGGCCGGCGCGCGCGACGCGCCCGGAGCTGACCAGGAGAGTGCTCAGGAACAGCAGGAGCGCGGCCATGGCGATGTCCATGATCGTGAAGATTTGCCACGCGTGCCAGTGCTGCAGTGGGCCCTCCACGATCTCATCGCCCTGCAGCACCACCGACCCGACGGGAAGGCCCGGCGTGGCAGGGACCGCGATCGGTCCGCCGAGGCCCGGGCTCACGACCCCGCCGGTGCTCTTGCACTGCGTCCCGCCGTTCGGCGTCGAGGTGCAGACCGTGCCTCCACTGACCACCCCACCGATCGCGACTGTCCGGTTGTTGGTGCTGGCCGGCGCGAGGGTCGCGGTCATCGTGTAGAAGGGCTCGCCCAGCTGGTAGATCGGTTGGCCCCGCTGTTGCAGGAAGGACTGCGGCGCGGTGACCGCGGTGATGAAGAACGGCAGGATGGCCGGGGCCACCAGCAGTACGAAGGACAGGATGTACGCCACCACCGTGCTGCCGATGGTGTTGCGGATGAGCGCGGAGCAGAAGATGCCGACCGACCCCAGCCCGATGGCGGTCACCATCACGACCAGGGTCGTGACCAGCACCTGGTCGACCTCCACGCCGCCGAACAGGAAGATGAAGCTGAGCAGCGGCACCGAGATCAGCACCAGCAGCAGGATGAACAGCATCGACGAGACCAGCTTGCCGGTCACGATCGCCCCCGGGCGGACGCGGGTGACCATCAGCAGGTCGAGCGTCTGGCGCTCCTTCTCGCCGCTGATCGCCCCCGCCGTCAGCGCCGGCGCCAGGAAGATGATCAGCACGAGCTCGGTCCCCATCAGGCCGCCGAAGATCCCCAGCCCGATCCCCGGGGTGACCCCGGCCCCGCTGTTCGCCGACAGGCTCGTCGCGATGGCCACCGCGCCCCAGCCGAACAGGGTCAGGATCAGGATGAACACGCTGATGGCCGCGGGGGCGCGCCAGGAGCGCATTCGCGAGAGGACCTCCTTTTCGACGATGGGGTTCCAGAAGAGGCCCGTGAAGGACTCCAATCGGCCGCGCCATGGGCTCGCCGGTCGCCTGCCGGCCCTTTCGTCCTTGCCGGGGTCGAGGCCGGCGACGGGGAGGGTGGCCTGGCTCATGAGGGCGGGGCCTGCGTGACGCGCATGAAGACATCCTCGAGGTCGGCGGCCACCGGCGTGTAGCTCCGGACCCTGACGCCCGCCGTCAGGAGCGCCTGCAGCAGCCGCCCGGGGTCGGTCACATCGGGGTTGTAGGCCAGCTCCATGCCGCCCTCGTCCAACGGGAAGAGCGAGGTCACACCCTCGACCCCCGGCGCGGCACGCAGGGCCACCTCTGGATCACCGTCGACGTCCACGCGGACCCGGCTTCCCGCGCCCGGCGCCACCAGCGTCTCGAGCGGGCCCGCAGCCAGCACTCGGCCCCGGTCGAGGATCGCGGCCGAAGTGCACAGCTCGCTGAGCTCGGGGAGGATGTGGCTCGAGATGATGATGGTCTTGCCCATGCTGCGCAGTTCCTTCAGGAGCTCGCGCATCTCGACTCGAGCCCGGGGGTCGAGCCCGGACGCCGGCTCGTCAAGCAGCAGCACCAGCGGGTCGTGGACCAGGGCTCGCGCCAGGCAGAGGCGCTGCTTCATGCCGCGGGACAGGCTGTTGACCTGCGCATCGCGCTTCTCGGTCAGGTTGACCAACTCCAGCAGGTCCGCGGTGATTGCCGCGCGCCGGCGCCGCGGGACGTGGTAGCAGGCGGCGTAGAAGGCGAGGTACTCGGCCGAGGTCAGGCGGTCGTACACCCCGAAGAAGTCGGGCATGTAGCCGATGCGCCCGCGCACCTCGAACACGTTGGTGGTGACATCGAGCCCGTCGACCATGGCGCGGCCTGACGTGGGCGCCAGCAGGGTCGCGAGGATCTTGAGGGTGGTGGATTTGCCGGCGCCGTTGGGCCCGACGAACCCGAAGATCTCGCCCGTGCCGACCGAGAAGCTGACGTCGTTCACGGCGCGGACGCCGCCATAGATCTTCGTCAGGCCCTGGATCTCGATCATGCGGACGCCCCGCGCCTGGCGGTGATATCGGGGGACACGACCAGGGTCGATGTGCCCGCGGGGGCGGTGAAGCGCACCAGCACCACGCCGTCGGGCGAGATCATGCCGGCGCCGACGTCAAGGTTGACGTGCAGGGCGGCCGAGTCGGATTTCGCATCCACCCATTTGTCGGTCTGGAAGTTGAACACGGCGATGTTCGCGGCCCCGTTGCAGCCCTGCGTGGGGGCGGGGACGGCGGTGATCCCCGCCCCCCCTGGGAGGGGGACCGGGATCGGGACCGGTTTGACCACCGCGCACCCACCGGCCGCGGAGGCGTTGCTCGAAGCCGTCACCGCGGCCGAGGTCCAGCCCCCTCCCGGCAGGTCGAGCTCGTAGGTGACGCTGCCGCCGCTGACCTGGATCTGCGCGGTGCCTGGTCCGAAGTAGTTGGACTGGAGGTCCCCTTCGACGTCGACTATGGATGGCACGACGTCACCGGCCTGCACCGCGGTCGCACCCGTGTCGGTGCCCAGCGGGATCGCCATCGACACCACCGCCTCGCCCTGGACCTTGACATGACGGCCGTCGACAATCGGCTCGGCCAGGGTCCCCGGGGTGAAGGCCACGAGCATCGGGGGGCCGGAGTCGAACCCCGGTCCGAATCCGCCCCCGACCAGGCTGCGCAGGATCTGGGCGCGACGCTGCTGCTGGCGGTCGATGGCAGTCCCGCCGTTGGCGCCGTTGGAGCCAGGGTAGATGACCGACGCGACATCCCCGCCGTTGCGGTTGTTGCTCGAGCCGACGCCGAACGAGACGGTGGCGGCCTGGCCGGCATGGAGGATGCCCAGTTGCTGGTACTGGCCGCGGTAGACCACCACGGCGTCCTCGAAGTCATGGCCGGTCTTGTTCGCGACAGTCCCGGCCACCGTCGAGCCCGCGGCTGTCGTGCCCTTGAAGTGGAGCTCCGCGTCGACCTGGCCCTGTCCCTGGGTGAAGCCCTCGCTGGCGAGGGTCCGGATCGAATATGCGGTGACGCCTCGCAGCACCGCCTGGGGAGGATCACCCTGGACCGTCACGCGGTTGTCGGAGGTCGGGTAGTTGAGATTCGGGGTGGACCCCACGAAGGTGCCGTCCGCGAGGGTCATCGTGTAATCACCGCGGTGCGCCGCGACCAGGCCGCTGTAGGTCACGACATACTGCCGGCCGGAGCCAGGCACAACCTCGACCACGCGCACCTGGTTCACCTGCGTCCCGACACCCTTGATGGACAGCCCGATCAACAGCACCGCGGTGGAGGAGACGGCCACCGCGGCGGGGATCGTCAGCCACGCGAGGTGGCGCTTACGCATGCGCTTCAGGACCAGGTAGTTGACCGGGCCGACCAGGATGGCGTACCCGAACAACAGCCAGCCCACGAAGCCCAGTTGAGGGATGTCCAGCGACGGCAGGTTGTTCAGCACCGCGCTCACAGACCCGTAGTCAAGGCTCACCCGGCCGCCCGGGCCGACAGCCGACGAACCCTTGGCGTTCACCGTGCTCACCGCCTGCTGGGCGTTGGCGCGATTGACCAACTGACGCAGCAGGACCTTCTCGCCGGCCCAGGAGGCGAGCGGCTCGGCCCCGGGGTCGAACGCCGTGAAGACAACGGTGCCGCGGCCCACCTGGAGCGAGGCCAACATCGGAACCGTCCCGTCGCGTACGGCCCGCGCGCCCGCCGCGAGCTCGCCGGTGGCGATCTCGCCACCTCCTGCCGGCGCCGCCGAGGAGGCCAGCCCGCCCACGACATGGAGGTCGTTGTGCCGGGTGGCAGCGGGCTTCACCGGTTGCAGGTCCGCGGGTATCCCGGCCATCGTCTTGCGCGCGCTCGGCCCGCCGACCAGGAGCAGGCCGCCGCCCTCCTGGACATAGTCCTGGAGCGCACCCTTCTGGTCGGCGGTGAACGCGTCAGTGCTGGCGTCGTCGATGACGACGGCGTCGAATGTGCGCAACAGGACCCCGCTGGCGGGCAGCGCCGCCGGTTTGAAGTGGGTCACATGGACAGTGCCGTTGGTTGACGGCCGCACCAGCGCGAGCTGGTCCAGGGTGTCGGCCTGGTCGGACACGACGGCCACCAGCAGGGTGGTGGGCCCGGTCATCGTCAGCGGCTGGGTGGGCTCGGCGGACGCCACTGCCGTGGTCCCCGACAGGAGGGTCACGCGGGGCCGTTGAGCGGCGGCGACGTATAACGTGTAATGCCTAGTCGAGCCCGCGGGGATGACCACAGCGACCTCCCGGGTCGCCGCCCCGACCGGCGCGCCGCCCGCGCTGACGCCGTACGGCCCGATCGCAGGCATGGCCTTGGCGCCGCCGAACCCACCCCCTGACCCGCTGTTCTGCGTCGCGGCGGCATCGTCCAGCTGCAGCAGGCCGCGGAAATCGCCGCCGTTGTTCTTCACCGTGACCTGGACCGGGATCCAGTCGTCGGACCGCGCGTAGCCGTCGTAACCGGCTGACACCTGGACCTGGAAGCGGTCGGCGGCGTACGCGGGGACGGCGCCAAACATGGCAGCGACCGCGGCGCCCAGAACCACAGCGAACCCCACGGCTCGCCGGACAACCGCTCCCTGCGGCGCTAAGCCCCGGACCATATGTCGGACTGCCATTCGGGTGCCGCTACCTTAACGTAGCCCCTCGCTCTAAGTTCCGTGGGGCGCAAATCCTGCGCCGCTCCGATTAGAAGCGTGTGAACTTCGCACCGGTCTACGATTTGGGTCTGATGAATCAAACGCGGACGGAGGAGGATCAATGGCAAGCAGGGTAGAGAACAGTGTCGACATCGACCGGCCCGTGGACGTGGTGTTCGACTTCGTCGACGACTACCGCAACACCACCCGTTACCTGGTGGGCATGACCCAGTACCGGCCGACCACCGACAGGATCAACGGCAAGGGCGCGCGCTTCGACCTGGTCAAGAAGACGAGCGGGCTGCCTGACATCAAGTCGGTCATCGAGATCACCGATTGGCAGAAGGACAGGAAGATCGTCTTCCAGTCGATCAGCGGCTTCGAGAACGGCGGCAGTTACACGTTCAGCGCGAAGGGCGGCGGGACGACGGTGAAGCTCGCCAACGACTACGACCTGACCAGCCTGCTGGGCGGGGGAGGGGGCCTGTTCGGCGGGCTCAAGAAGGCCGCGGGCGGCGCCGCCAGCAAGCTCGCGGAGGGCCAGGCGCGCAAGGACCTGACGACCTCGCTCGACAAGCTCAAGCACCTGGTCGAAGCCATTCCCGCCACCAGGAGCGCGCCGGCGCCAGCGAAGAAGGCGGCGGCGCCCGCGAAGAAGGCGGCGGCGCCCGCGAAGAAGGCAGCGAAGCCCGCGAAGAAGGCGGCGGCGCCCGCGAAGAAGGCGGCAGCGTCCACCCCCTCAGGGAGCAAGACCAGGAGCAAGTGAGCCCTGCGGCGCGCCGGGAGCGCGAGCGAAAGCCCACGGACGTGGCGGAGCTCGAGCCCCGCCACGTCAAGGTCGGCCGCGGCCGGGTGTTCCACTACGACGTCGGCTCCGGCCCGACGATCGTGCTGGTGCACGGCTTCAACCACCACGCGGAGGCCTGGGTGCGCAACATCGGCGTCCTCGCCGAGGCGGGCTACCGGGTCGTGGCCCTGGACCTGCCGGGCTTCGGCAGGTCGGGAGTGCCGCGGATGCGCTACTCGCTGCGAGGCTACTCGGACTTCCTGGTGCGCTTCCTTGACGCTATGGAGATCGAACGGGCGCACCTCGTCGGCAGTTCCATGGGCGGCGCGATCGTGCTCAAGACCGCCATCGACGCCCCGGGGCGGGTCATCACGGTGACCGGTGTGGACCCCGCCGGGATGTTCAACAGCGTGCCTCGCACGTGGGCCCTGGCGGCGAACCCCCTGGTCCGGGCGACGCTCCGTCCGCTCATGGGGCGGCGCCGGCTGCTGGAGTGGTCACATGCCCGGGCGTACCACGACCAGTCCCTATCCAGCGCCCGGCAGGTCGACGTGATGGAGCGCGCGTACACCCAGCCGGGCTACCGCGACCACATCCTCGGGATGGCCGAGACCATGCTGCTCAAACCCGACGACGGCCTGCTCTGGGAGCAGCTGCCGCGCCTCGACCTGCCGGTGATGGTGGTCTGGGGGCGGCAGGACCGGACCCTGCCCGTCGCCCACGCCTACCGCGCGGCGCAGCGCATCCGCGGCGCCCAGCTCAAGATCTACGACCGCTGCGGCCACCTGCCGATGTACGAGCAGGCAGACGCCTTCAACCGAGACCTGCTGGCCTTCATCAAAAAACGTGGGTGAAGCCACGGCGGAAGACGCCGGCCTGCGGCTGATAGCCGAGATGCACGCGGCGCGGGAACGCGGCGACGGCCACGGGGCGGTCCTCGCCGAGCTGGAGTACCAGGCGCTGGGCTGCGAGATGATCGGCTCGCCGCTTTACGGCCACATCCTGCGCAACGCGGCGTCCGACGCCGCCGCGCGGGGGATCACCTGGAAGGTCCTGCGGGACCGCACAGATGACCCGCCCTTCACCGCTCTCGCCCTCCGGCTGCTGGCCGCCGTGCACCGAATCGTGTTGACCGGTGGCGCGCCCGGGCTCGCGCGCCACTACCCCTCCGCGGGTGGGAGCGCGGGGATGGACGGGGCCTGGGAGGCGTTCCGGCAGGTGCTCCTGTCGCGCACCGACGAGGTCGCGGCGGGCACGCGGCGTCCCTGCCAGACCAACGAGCCGGGGCGTGCCGCGGCACTGGTCGGAGGCTTCCTCAGCGTGGCCGCCCTGACGGGCCTCCCCCTGCGGGTCCTCGAGGTGGGCGCCAGCGCCGGGCTGAACCTGCGCTGGGACCACTTCCGCTATGTCAGCGGGGACCTCAGCTGGGGGCCGACCGACTCCCCGGTGGTCTTCGACGACGTGTACGAGTCCGCCCCCCCGCTCGACGTCGCCGCTCGCGTGGACGAGCGGCGCGGCTGTGACCCCCGGCCCCAGGACCCCGGCGACGAGGACACCCGGCTCAACCTGATGGCGTCGGCGTGGCCCGACCAGTTGGAGCGCTTCCGGGCGCTGGAGGGGGCGCTTCTCGTCGCCGCCCGGGTGCCCGCGGTGGTCGATGTCGCGGACGGGCCCGCCTGGCTCGAGGCCCAGCTGGCGCAACCGCGTGCCGGCATGGCGACGGTCGTCTATCACTCAATCGTGATGCAGTACCTGAGCGACGAGGGCCGGGCTCGGATGCACCACGTGGTCATGGAGGCGGCCGCGCGGGCAACCGTCGAGGCCCCGCTGGCCTGGCTCAGCTTCGAACCGGGCGGTGGCGGCCGGGCGCATGTGACGCTGGGCACCTGGCCCGGGGGCGAGCGCCAGCTCGTGGCGACCGCCGGTTACCACGGCCGGCCTGTCAACTGGCTGGCCAAGCCGGGCGCGGACGCCGCGGGCGGCGGCTTCTACTAGTCCTAGGTCCCGGGAACGGTCTGGCGGCGGTAGACGACCAGGTCGAGGTCGCCGGGGGAGCGGTCCACCCGGGTCAACATCAGCGCTGCCTCGCCGCG
>JAXDLW010000007.1:0-18752 GCA_034666405.1 Chloroflexota bacterium
AGGCGGGTGAGATCTCGATCTCGGCGACCACCAGCGAGGTGGGTTCGAGCGAGGCCTCCGTCGAAGCCGAGATCGAGGGCGCCGACATCCAGATCGCCTTCAACTCCCGCTACCTGCTGGACGTGCTTGGGTTGCTGGGGTCGGACAAGGCGGTGCTGAGCTTCAACGGACCCCTCAGCCCTGGCGTCGTGAAGCCCGCCGGTAAGGACGACTACACCTACGTGATAATGCCCGTCCGGGTGGCGATGTAGCCATCTCCACTCCCAGGGCCCCCATCGTACAATTGTTCGTATGAGCGGGCTGGGGGGCGCGCGATTTTGCTGACCGCGATATCGCTTTACGCGTTCCGGAATTACATGAAGGAGTCGGTGGCCCTGGAGCCCGGGGTCAACCTCTTCCTGGGGGCCAACGCGCAGGGGAAGACCAACCTGCTCGAGGCCATCTACCTCGCTGCGACCTCGCGCTCGCCGCGGGCCTCCGTGCTGGCGGAGATGGTCATGTGGGAGCAGGCCGGGGGGCGGGTCGTCATGGACTTCGAGAACGGTGGGGAGACGCGGTCCATCGAGGTCCGGCTCGAGCGCGACCCGGGTAGCACCCGCACCCGGCGAACCATCCGCCTGGATGAGCGGCCGGCCTCGCCGCAGAAGGTCGGGGGGTTGGTGCGGACCGTGCTGTTCCACCCCGAGGAGATGGTGCTGCTGCGGGGGTCGGGCGAGGGGCGGCGGAAGTTGCTCAACGGGGTTCTGACCCAGCTCGACGCGGGGTACAGCGAGAACCTCAGCAGGTACACGCGGCTTCTGGAGCAGCGCAACCAACTGCTCAAGCGGGTGGCCGAGGACCTCGAGCCGCAATCGTCCCTGGACTGGTGGACGGATGAGCTGAGCCGGGTCGGGGGCGAGATCGTCGAGCGGCGGGCATCGTTCATGGACGACATCGGCGGGCGCATCGCGCGGCGGCATCGAGAGGTCGCGGGGGGCGAGGACCTGGACGTGGCCTACGCCCCCAGCTTTGACCCCGGCGAGGACGCCGCCGCCGCGATGGCCGCGACCCTGCGGGGGCGTGTCCGCGAGGAGCTGGCCCGCGGCGTCACCGTGGCGGGGCCCCACCGCGACGACCTGGAGTTCCGCCTCGGCGGGCTGGCCGCGGCGGCGCATGCATCGCAGGGACAGCAGCGCACCGCCATCCTGGCCTTCAAGCTGGCCGAGGTCGAGGTGCTGGGCGCCGGCGGGCGGGCGCCGGTGCTACTGCTGGACGACGTCATGTCGGAGCTCGACGCGCCCCGCCGAGAGCACCTCCTGAAGGCCGTCGAGGAATCCCCGCAGTCGGTGATCACCTCGGCCGAGGCGCGCTATTTTCCCGAGGGGTTCGCGGGACGGGTCAGTGCCCGCGAGGTGAGCAAGGGCAGGGTGTCGCCGTGGATCGAGTGAAACGCGAGGGCGAGGACGCGCGCCGCGACGGGGACCGGAAGCGGCCCGATGCCGCCCCGGACGCGCCGGTGTTCGACTTCGCCCCCCGCCGGCGTCGCATGCCCAAGGAAGACAACGGGCCCCAGGCGATCGGCGAGCTGATCATGCCGATGCTGGCGCGGCTGGGGCTGAAGACCCGGGCGCGGCATCTCCAGGTGATGGGCGCCTGGGCCGGCGTTGTGGGGGACGCGGTGGCGGCCGGCGCCAACCCCGTGCACTACGACCGCGGCCGGCTCACCGTCGACACCGACAGCCCGGCGCTGGGGCACCAGCTGCAGATGCAGCAGCAGCTCATCATCGACAAGCTGAACGCCGCCATCGGCGACAACGTCGTCACCAGCATCCGCTTCCGGATGGGCCCGGCGAAATGACCGAGATCCCGGTTGTGAACGCGTCGCCGCAGGCGCTCGGGTTGAACCCTGCGCAGCAGGAGGCCTGTGAGCACCTGCAGGGGCAGCTGATGGTGCTGGCCGGGCCCGGCACCGGCAAGACCCGGGTCATCACCCACCGTTTCCTCAACCTGTTGAACTCCGGGGTGAGCACCGAGAACATCGCGGTGTTCACGTTCACCGTCAAGGCGGCGAACGAGATGGAGGAGCGCATCAGCGCGCTCTGTCAGACGGGCTTCCAGGACCTCTTTGTCAGCACGTTCCACGCCTTCGCGCTGCGGTTCCTGCAGCAGGAGGGGCACCGCCTGCCCATCCCGCGGCCGTTCCGAATCGCCGCCGACGTGGAGCGCTGGCAATTGATGTGCCGGGTGCTGGAGCGGCTCCGGCCCGACCAGCTCTACCGGCTGCCGCGTCCGCGCGACGTCGCCCCCGACCTGCTCAAGTTGCTGGAGCGGGCCAAGCAGGAGATGGCGGGCCCCGAGGACTACCAGCGGATCGCCGCCGACATGGTGATGGAGGCGCGGCTGGGTGCCGACGTCCATGTGCAGGTGGCCGCCGTCTATTCCGCCTACCAGGACGAGTTGGTCCACGCCGGCCTGCTGGACTTCGACGACACCATCTACTGGAGCGTGCGGCTGCTCGAACGGGACCCGGAGGTGCTGCGGCGCTGGCGCGAGAAGCTGACCCACGTCATGGTCGACGAGTTCCAGGACACCAACTTCTCGCAGCTCCGCCTGGTCGAGATGCTGGCCGGCGAGCAGGGCAACGTCGCCGTGGTCGGGGACGACGACCAGTCGATCTACAAGTTCAGGGGCGCCTCGGTCGCCAACCTGCGCCGCTTCCGCCAGGTCTATCCCAGCCTGCGGATCGTCCGGTTGGAGACCAACTACCGCTCCACCCGGCAGGTGCTCTCCGCCGCCAATCGGCTGGTGTCCCAGAACCAGGAGCGGGTCAGGAAGGAGGTCGTCTCGGACCGCGACGGCGGCCCGGCGCGCCTGTACCTGGCCGCCGACACCGCCCACGAGGTGGCCTGGACGGTCGAGCGCATCGCCGAGTTGCTGGAGACCGGGGCGCAGCCGGCAGGCGAGATCGCGGTGCTCGTCCGGACCAACGCCCAGCTGCGGCCGTACACGCGGGCGCTGCAGCGCGCCGGGATTCCCTACCAGCTGTCCGGCGGCCGCGGGTTCCTCGACCAGCCGGAGATCAAGGACCTCCGCGCCCTCCTCCGCTGGGCGGTCGACCCCGGCGACACCCAGGCCGCCGCCCGGGTGCTGGGGATGCCGGGGGTCGAGGTGCCGAGCGACGACATCCTGGCGCTGACCCGGGCATGCGACCGCGACGGCAGTGACCTCGAGGAGTGCGCCAAACCGGCAGTGGAGCGCGCACTGGGTGCCGAGGATGACGCGCGACGGGCGGTCGCGGAACATCTCAAGCGGGCGCTCGACCTGGTGCGCGAGGTGCGCGCCCAGGCGCTGCGGGACCGGGCCGACGAGGTCGTCTACGTCGCGCTGGAGCGGACGCGCTACGTCGACCTGCTCTCCTACCCCTCGGAGATCCAGCGCCGGCAGGCGGGCGCCAACATCGAGAAGTTCGTCGACATGGCCGCGACGTTCAGCCAGGCCGCCGGCGACGACGACGGCACCATGGCGGCCTTCATGGCCCAGCTCGACGCGATCGAGGAGTCAGCCTCGGTGTCGGCCTCGGCGCAGTCGATCCCGCCGATCGACACCGGCCGGGACGCGGTCAACCTGATGACGGTGCACCAGGCCAAGGGCCTGGAGTTCGGCGCCGTGATCTGCCCCGGGCTGGTCGAGGACCGCTTCCCCTATCGCAGCCAGGGTGAGGCGCTGCCCCTGCCCCAGGAGCTGATCGTCGAGGAGGTCTCGAGCCGCGACCCCCGCCTCGCCGAGGAGCGCCGCCTCTGCTACGTCGCGGTGACCCGGGCCAAGACCCACCTCTTCCTCTCGGCGGCGCAGCGCTACGAAGGCTTCAAGAAGTGGAAGCCGTCCCGCTTCCTCGCCGACATGGGCTTCCTGCCCGCCCCCGACGGCACCACGGTCGAGCCGCTCGCAGCCGAGCCGGAGCCGGCGGTCGAGGTCCCGCAGGCACCCGTCGCCCAGGCGACTCTGCCGCTGGACCACCCGGAGGTGCCGGAGCTCGTCGCCAGCTACAGCCAACTGGAGGCGTACCGGACATGCCCGCGGGCCTACCAGTACCGCTACACCTACCACCTGCCCACCCGGCCGTCGGCCGAGCAGCAGTTCGGCGTGGCGGTGCACCAGGCCCTCAGCACCATCCTGCAGGAGGCCACTGACGGGCAACCGCCGCTGGAGCGGGCGCAGGCGATCTTCGACGCGGCGTTCGCGCTGGACCGGTTCTGCGACCCGGTCAACCTCGACCTCTGGCAGGCGCGGGGCCGTGATTTCGTCGCCGCGCTGCACCGCCGCGGCCGCCTGGACGGCCGCATCCTCCATGTCGCGCCGGAGCAGGCCTTCAACCTCAGCCTTCCGGGCTTCCGGCTCAAGGGCCGGATCGACCGCATCGACCGGGCCAAGAATGGTTTTCGGCTGATCGACTACAAGACCGGGGACGTCAAGGACGAATGGCAATTGGAACGCGACCTCCAATTGGGCCTGTACGCGATCGCCGCGGAGCAGGTCTTCGGCCTGCGGCCCGTCACCCTGGCGATCTGCTACCTGGAGGACGCGATCGAGGTCGAGGTGCTCAAGACCACCAGCCAGCTGCAGGCCGACGAGGAGCACGCGACCGACCTGGCCGCGGGGATCATCGCCGGCGACTTCACGCCCCAGCCGTCGCCGTGGAAGTGCGCCCGGTGCGACTTCCGCCTGGTCTGCGACGCGGCGGTCTAGTCCACCTCGGGGTGGGGCATGTTGGGGTCGACCGTGGCCGCCACCAGCTCCGCGATCTCGATTGACGAGTCCTTGCGCGCCACCTTCTCCGCGCGGCCGCGCATCCGGTCGAACGCCTGCGAGTCCTGCACCATGTGCTCCTTCACCGCCCTGACCAGCTTCCTCGGGCTCGGGGTGTAGAAGCCGACCCCCTCATCCTCGACGAACCGTACGTTGCCCTCCTCCTGCCCGGGAACGAACCCGGTGAGGAAGATCGGCAGGCCGCTCACCAGCGCTTCCGTGATGGTGCCGGGCCCGGCCTTGGTGACGATGGCGTCGGCGGCGCGCATCAACTCCGGCATGTTCTCGACGTAGCCCATCACATGCACCTGGCCATGCCACCTGCGCTCGCTGAGCTTCTTGCGCAGCTTCTCGTTGCGGGCGCAGATCACCACGAGCTGAAGCCCCAGCTTGGCGTTGTCGAGGGCCTTGGCGAAGGCGCCCAGGCGGCCCGCGCCCTCGCCGCCCGCGGCCAGCAGCAGGGTGGGCGAGTCCTGGAGGCCGAGCCTGGCGCGCATCTCGCTGCGCTCGGCCCGGGTGGGCGGCCCGGTGAAGTTGGGGTTGACCGGCAGGCCCTCGACGTGGATCTTGCGGGGGTCGAGCCCGCGCTTGATGCAGTAGCGGCGGGCCTCGGTGGACGGGACGATGACCAGGTCGGCGCGGCTGGTGAGCCAGAAGCGATGCAGGTCGACCATGTCGGTGACCACGGTGATGAAGGGCACCTTGAGCCCGACCTGGTCCATGACCTCGACCGTGACGTGGTTGGTCAGGGGGTGGAAGGAGACGATCCCGTCGGGGTCCAGCTCCTCGAGGTGGCGCCTGATGCCCGGCCGGACCTGGCGCCCGAACACCCGGATCGCGAGACGCATGATGGCCCGGTTGTTGGTGGCATGGAAGATGAACCCGTACGTGCGCGGCAGGTGCTTGAGCATGAAGTTGTAGCGGTAGACGATCCAGCCCAGCAGCGGGCCGCCGCCCTGCACGAACGGGTCCACCAGCTGGACGTCGAAATGCCCCGGGTACTCCAGCTCCAGGGCGCGTGCCACCGCGTTGGCGGATGCGCGGTGTCCACCACCGGTGTCAGAGAACAGGAAGAGGATCCGGGGACCCATGGTCGGTGCGTAGGATACCTACCATGCGTGCCGCCGCCGATCCCCAGGGCGCCGGCCACCGGCTTGCCGTGGGAGAAATCACCACGCAGGTCCACCGGGAGGACGCCGGTTTCGATGAGCTGCGCGCCGAGTGGGACGAGCTCGAACAGCGGTCATCCGAGGACAACATCTTCATGACCCACCAGTGGCAACACGCCTGGTGGCAGGACCTCGGGGTGGGCGCGGACCTCTACCTTCTGGCGTTCCGCCACGGCGACCGCCTCGTCGGCATCGCGCCGACCTACCGCGAGGTGGTGGGGGGCTTCCCGGTGGTGCGGTTTGGCGGCGGCCTGGAGGTCACCGACTACACCGGCTTCCTGGTCGAGGCGGGCTACGAGGCCGCGGTGGGCCGGGCCTTCCTGGAGCACTGTCTCGAGTCGCCGACCCTGGTGCTGGACCTGCATTTTTTGAGGGCGGACGGCGTCACCCTGGCCTCCCTCACCCAGGCCGCGCGCGACATGGACCGCCGGTACAACGTGGAGACAGAGGAGGTCAGCCCGCGTATCCGGCTGCCCGGTGACTTCGAGTCCTACCTCGCGAGCCTGGGCAAAAAGGACCGCCACGAGCTGCGCCGCAAGCGCCGCCGCCTGGAGGAGGCGGGTGGGTGGATCGTCAAGGAGAGCACCGCGGAGACCCTGCCGGAGGACCTCGAAGTATTCTTCCGCCTCCATGCCGCGAGCACCCGCGCCAAGGCCGATTTCCTCACCCCGGACGTGCAGCGCTTCTTCCGCCACATCTGCCACCACCTCCTGGAGGAGGGCTGGCTGTGCCTGCGGCTGCTGGAGCACCTGGATCGACCCGTCGCCGCGGTCCTGGGCTTCGTCTACTCCAACAAGCTGCTGCTGTACAACTCGGGTTACGAGCCCGGGCTGCTCAGCCTCAGCCCCGGGCTGGTGCTCATGAGTGAGGAGGTCCGCCTGGCCATCGACGCCGGGCTCGACGAGCTCGACTTCCTGCGCGGCGACGAGAAATACAAGTACGACCTCGGCGCCACCGACGTGGACCTCGTCCACCTGACAGTGGAGCTGGCATAAGCCACCCCTCGTTGCTGTTCTCGTCAACTGTGAGTGATACGTCCACGCCCAAAGTGCGCACCGTCGCCGTGATCGCCGCGCACTCCTGCCCCTACAGCGAGGTCGGCGGCGCCGAGAACGGGGGCATGAGCGTATACATCCGCGCCGCCACCGAGGCCCTGGCCCGGCGCGGGGTTCGGAGCGTCATCTTCACGCGCAAGGAGTACGCCGCCGCCCCCGCCGACCTGGATGTGCCGCAGGGGTGCCACCTGGTCCATGTGAGCGCCGGCCCCGAGACCCCGCTGGACAAGTCCGGGCTCTTCTACCACCTGCCCGACTTCTACGGCGGCGTGAGCGCGTGGGCGCGTGAGAACAACGTCGAGTTCGACCTGGTGCACAGCCACTACTGGCTCGGTGGTTGGGTGGGGCGCCGGCTCAGCCAGGCCTGGGGCGTTCCATGGGTGCACATGGCCCACACCCTGGGCCGGGTCAAGGATCGTGACCGCCCCGCGGGCGCCAACCGCGAGAGCGACCAGCGCATCGCGGTGGAGCTGGAGATCGCCCGCAGCTGCAACCGCCTGGTGGCCCCCACCGACCGGGAGGCCGACGACCTCACGTACCTCTACGGCGCCGACCGGTCCTGCATCGACGTCGTCCCGCTGGGGGTCGACCTCGACCGTTTCCAGCCCCGCGACCCGGCCCCGTTGCGCCTGCGCCTGGGACTGGGCGAGACCGACAGGGTGATCCTTTTCACCGGTCGCCTCGAGCGCCTCAAGGGAGTCGAGACGGTGATCCGGGCCCTGCCCCTGGTCGACGCCGCTGCGGGTTGTCCGCGCCTGCTCGTTGCCGGCGCTGACAGCAGCAATGGGGTCCACGAGGCGGGTGCGTTCGCCGGGGAGCGGGCCAGGCTCGAGGCCCTGAGCGCGGAGCTGGGGGTGGCGGACCAGGTCACGTTCCTCGGCGCCGTGGACCACGCCGAGCTACCCCTTTACTACAGCCTCGCCGATGTCTGTGCGGTGCCGTCGTACAGCGAGTCGTTCGGGCTCGTCGCACTGGAGGCGCAGGCCTGCGGCACCCCGGTGGTGGCATCGCGGGTGGGCGGGCTCATGCACGTCGTCAGCGATGGCGTCACCGGCTACACGATCCCCGACCACGACCCCGCGGCATATGCCGAGCGCATCGGGCAGGTCCTGGGCGACCCGAGGTTGCGCGCCGAGATGGGTCGCCAGGGGATCGCCCTGGCCGCCGGGTACAGCTGGGAGGCGACGGCCAACCGGCTGATGGACGTCTACGAGTCGACCGTGCGGAGTTACGGCCGCGCAGTGGAGTCCCTGCTGGGCTGACCCGCCCCCGCTGGTACGCTCCATGGAGAATGCGGCGGCCACGCGCGATCTGCTTCGACATGGGTTACACGCTGCTGCGGCACACCCCCAGTGGGCCCGAGCTGTACCGTCGCACTCTGGCCTCACTGGGCTACGACGTCGCGCTCGAGGCGGTGGAGCGGGCCCACGGCCCGGCCCGTGAGCTTTACGTCCGCGCCACCCGAGAGGGCCGCGATTTCGAGGCTTCGATGGAGCTGGCGCGCGAGTTCTGGAGCGAGTACAACCTGGTGGTGCTCGGCGCGCTGGGGATCGAGCAGGATCGCCTGGCCGAGGTCGGCGAGGCCGTCTACACCACCGCCTGGAGCCCGGACGCCTGGGAGGCCTTCCCCGACGCCATCTCGACCCTGCGGGAGCTCCGCGGCATGGGGCTCCGCCTCGCCGTCGTCTCCAATTTCGTCGATACCCTGCCCGCACTCTGCAGTCAGCACGGGCTGAACGAGTACTTCGACGTCGTGGTCGCGTCGGTGGACGCCGGCGCGATGAAGCCCGACCCCCGGATCTGGGACGTGGCACTGCGCCGGCTCGGGGTGGAGGCGTCGGAGACGTGGCACATTGGCGACAACTACTGGGCCGACGTCCTGGGCGCGCGGGCCGCGGGGCTGGAGCCGGTCTGGCTGGACCGCGACGGAGTGGTGCCCAACCCCGACTGCCCCCGCGTCGAGAACCTCAGCGGGCTGGTCGACCTGGTCCGCGCCGTGGAGGGCGAAGAGGCCGCCGCGTGACGGAGGCCGCCACCCCGCGGGCGGATCCCGCCGCCCTGACCGACGCGCTCCGCGAGCTGACCGCTTCCATGTCGGGACGCGGCGTGGACGCCGTCGACCTGCGGGTGGTCGAGCGAGACCAGGGCCCGGCCATCGCCGGCCAGGTCCTGACCTTCCGGCAGGCGCGCGATGTCGAGGAGCTCGCCCGCCGCCTCGGCGCGGGGGTGGAGGTCGTCGTGGTCGCCGACCCGGGATCCGGCCTGGAGCTGGGGTGGGCGGAGCCGGCACTCGACATCCTCGACGTCTGGCGCGAGCCGGCCAGGGCGGGCGAGGAGATGGGCCGGCAGACGCAGTACCTCGCCACCGAGGATGGCCCGCTGCGGGTGCTGGGCAACCAGGACGGCTTCGCGCTGGTGCAGGGGGCTGACCTGGCGATGGGCTGGGCGGCGGGCTCCGAGCTGGCGGAGGTCGACGCGCGGGCGGCCGAGCAGAACTGGGCGGGCGTGGTGCGCGCCCGGGAGGGCGCCGTCGCGCAGCCCCCGCGTGAAGGGGTGGTCGCCGCCGACGTCCTGGAGCTCGCGCGTATGCAGCTCGGCACTCCATATATATGGGGGGGCAGGTCCGACCGCGGGTACGACTGCTCCGGGTTGGTGCAGCGGGTGCTGAGCAGGAGCACCGGTCTGCTCCTGCCGCGCCACACCGGGGACCAGCGCCGGGTGGGCGACCGGGTCGTCGCCGGTGAGGTCCGCACCGGGGACCTGCTCTTCGCCCGGCCCCGCGAGCAGCGCGTAGGCCACGTACTCCTGATGACCTCGGCCACCACGGTGCTGCATGCCTGCCGTACCGAGCACAGGGTCATCGAGGAGGGCCTGGCGGTGAACGCGCGTCGCTACCAGCACCAGGGCTGGCGGCGCCCGGTCGCTCTCGAGGCCTGACGGTCCTGGCGTCCAACATCGGCGACCGGATCGCGTCCTGGGACGACCTCTATGGGCTGCGCGAGACGCCTGTCCACGTGGTCGGCGCGGGGAGTGTTGAGGGGGCGCACCTGCTGCTGTTCCTCGCCGCGCACGGTTTCAAGGACCTCGTGGGCCATGACTTCAGCACACCCGACGCGTTTCCCCGGGCATTCAAGCGGGTGCACGTGGGGTGGCCGATGGCCGAGCGCGAGCGCCTCCTCGAGCAGCTGCTGGGGGGGGTGCGCATGCGCTACCGCGACGAATACCTGGTGGGCATCGACTCCGCCGGCGCGATCGGGGTGACCCAGGGCTGGTACCTGTATGACTCCAACCGCCCCCTGGCCGCCAGCCCGCAGTTGCAGGAGCGCTTCTTCAGCCTGGTGCAGCTGTACCTCGGGCTTTCCCCAGGGCCGGTGGTGGGGGTGACCGGGAGCCAGGGGAAGTCGACCACGACGCGCCTGCTCCGGGACATCCTGGTCGCCGCCGGGCGGGAGGTGATCTATGCCGGCAACGACCGGCACGGGCGCCAGGCCCTGGACCAGCTGGAGAACGCGAGCGCGAACACGCACCTGGTGCTGGAGATCAGCAACCGCCACCTGAAGATGCTGCACCGCAGCCCGCACGTGGCGGTGCTCACCAACGTCTATCCCAACCACCTTGACGAGCACGGAGGTTGGGAGGGTTACGTGGAGGCGAAATCCGGCCTCGTGAGGTACCAGGCCGATGGCGACATCGCGGTGCTGAACGCCGACCTCGAGGTGACGCGGGACATGGCTGGGCTGACACCGGCCAACAAATTCTTCTTCGGCGAGTCGCTGGCGAGCGCGACCGACGAACTGGTGAGGCAGAGCCCGGGTGTCGCGGTGGGTGATGCAGACGTCCATGGCACCGGCGCGTGGGCCGACGCCGCGCCGCGGTCGTGGTCCCTGGCGCTCGAGGACATCCCGATGGCGGGACGCCACAATGCCCTCAACGTCGCCGCGGCGGCAACGGCGGCCTTCGCGCTGGGTGTCGCGCCCGCCGTCGTCGACAGCGCGGTGCTGGGCTTCAAGGGGCTGAAACACCGCATCCAGTTCATATGGTCGAGCGATGGCGTCAAGTACTTCGACGACCTGAACAGCACCACGCCGACGGCCAGCGAGGTCGCGCTGCGCACCCTTGGCGCCAACGTAGTCTGGATCCTCGGCGGTGAGGACAAGGGACTCGACAGCGGTTCCCTGGCGCGGACCGCGAAGGGGATCGTCCGCAAGGCACTGGCGCTGCCGGGCGGCGGCACCGAGGCGATCATCGCCAACCTGGAGGCGGAGGGGATCGACGTGGAGCGCGCCGACGACTTCGGCTCGGCGGTGAGGCGGGCGGTCGCGGTGGCGAGCGACGGGGACAACGTGCTGCTGTCGCCGGCGTGCCCCGGCTTCTTCAGCCTGTATTACGTGGGGGTGGACGAGGACACCGGCTTCAAGAAGCTGGTGCGGGAGGTGACCCTCCCTACTTCTCCTCCTGCTCGTAAACCTCGAACGTGAGCGGATCCGCGCTGATGACCTCGAGGTCCGCACCGCAGCCGGTGCAGACCAGGATCTCGCCCAGCTGGGGTTGGTCCGCCTGGACCTCGGTGCTGCACTCGGGACATGTCGCCATGACCACGATTCTAGAGAGATGAGCGGGACATCCCCGGGACAAACGCCACTGGAGGCCGCCGACCGGCTGGCGCAGTGGGTGGGCCTGGAACAGCTATGGCTCAAGCGCGAGGACCTCAACCCGACCGGTTCCCACAAGGACCGCGGGGCCGCGGCGCAGGTCGACGCGTGCCTGGCCCGGGACAACCGGGTGGCGGTGATCTCGTCCTCGGGCAACGCCGCGCTGGCCGCCGCGGCTGCCGGGACCCCCCGCGGAGTCACGGTGGTCGCGCTGCTCTCGCCGCTGACGGAGCCGGCCAAGGTGGCCGCCATCCGCGCAGCCGGCGGGCGCGTCGTGGTGACCGCCAAGCCGATCAACTACACGATCCGCCTGAGCCGCGTCTGTGGCTGGCCTGACCTGCGGCCGTCGCAGTCGGCGGAGGCCCTGGCCGGGTTTGCCGGGCTCGGGACCGAGCTGGCGGGGGAGCTCGAGGAGGGTGTCGCGATCACCGGGTATGCCAGCAGCGGGACCACGTTCCAGGCGGTGGGCGCGGCCCTCGAGACTGCCGGCCGCACGCACCCGCTGCACCCGGTCCAGGCCGGGCTGGTCAACGGCCTGAGCCGCGAGTTTGGCCGCCCGGGCGACGGCCGGCGCAGCCTGGTGGGGGACCTCGGGGTGAAGGTGTCGGGCCGCGGCGACGACGTGGTGCGCCTGGTGCGCGACAGTGGCGGCGAGGCGTGGTGGGTGGACGATGACGCGATCAGCGATGCGGGCCGCGCCCTGCGGGAGGCCGGTCACCATGTCGCGCCCGAGTGCTGGGCGGCGCTGGCCGGGACACGCCTGGCGGCGCGGGCAGGCCTTCGGCGCGCCGCCCTGCTGCTCACCGGGCGGGCCCTGCCCCCGGGCGAATACCCACCGCTCGCCGCCCCTCTCGAGACGTTTGCGGAAGTGCTGGCAGCGCTCGAGGACCTGCGGCCATGAGACCCGCGCTGGAGCCCGCCGCCGCGCTGGCCGAAACCCACCTCGAGCGCCTGGGCCTGCGCCCCGTCGTCGTGGCCCATGACATCTGGCTGACCGCCGGCCTGCAGCGCGCGCTGCCGCAGACCGCGCTGGTGTGCATCTCGCGCTGCGACGCAATCGACGTGCTGCGGGCCCAGGGCACCGAGGTGTTCTGCCTGTCTGAGCACGCGGACCCGGCGGCCACCGCCGGGATGTCGTCGCTCGACCTGCTGCGTCACCCGGCGACGGCGGATTTCTTCAAGTTGATCGGGCCCGCCGCGGTCCTGTCCTTCAAGCCGTCGGAGCGGATCGGGGAAACCGTGCAGGCCCTCGGGGGGCGCCTGGTCGCCGCCTCCAGCAGCGCCGCGCGAGCCTACGAGAACAAGCTGGCCTTCGTCGCCGCGGCGGAGCGGGCCGGGGTGCCCCGCCCCCACTGGGACGTGCGCCAACTGCCCCTGGATTACGCCGAGCTGGCGGGACACCTGGGCGAACCGGTCGTGGTACAGGGCGCGCGCGGGAACGCCGGGCAGCGCACATGGCTGGTGCGCAGCCAGGCCGATTTGGACGCCCTGACGGAGCGGGAGAAGAGCGGCCGTGTTCGCGCCGCCGAGTGGATCGAGGGCATGCCCTTCACCGCGACGGGGGTGTCGTTCTCCGCGTCGGGCGGCACCCTACAGCCGGGCCGCCTTGCGGCGGTGATCGAGCCATGCCGCCAGGTCACCGGGGTCGACTGGCTGACCCCCGAGGTCCTGGGTTCGTGCGGCAACGCCTGGGGCGACGACGCGCTGGCGCCGTACCTCGCGGAGGTGACGCGGTGTGTCCAGGCGCTCGGCGCCGACCTCGCGTCGAACAATTACCACGGGGTTTTCGGGGTGGACTTCGTTCTCGCCGCCGACGGACCCCTGGTGATCGAGGTCAACCCCCGCATGGTGGCGTCATTGCCGGTCGCGACCGAGCTGGAGGTGGAAGCCGGTCGCGCCCCGCTCCTTCTGCTGCACCTCCTGGAGCTGCTCGACGCGGACCTCGACGAGCTCGATGAGACCGCGCCACCCGGACCCCTGGGGACCGCGTCGCAGGTCATCGTGCACCGGCTACCCGGGGATGGCGAAGGGCGACCGCGGAGCGGTGTGTACCGGCACGGCGAGGATGGAACCATCAGCTTCACGAGGCCGGGCGCCAGCCTCCATGACCTGCGCGGCCGTGACGACATGCTGCTGCTCACGCGGGCAACCGGCGAGCCCGTCACCGATGGCAAGGAATTCGCGCGGATATTTACGCGGTCGCCCCATGGCGAGGACTCCCCCGGGGTCCGCGAGCTGGTGGCCTACCTGCGCGAGCCCGCGGCCTGAGGCCAACCGGCGAAGGTCGTGGCCGTCGTCTGGCGAGACCCGGGCTCCCCGGTCACCGCCATGGCGAGCGGGCGCAGCAACTCGGCCGTTCCGTCTCCATCGAGCACCGCCAGGCGATGGCTCTCCGACGCCTCGCGCAGTGCCAGGCTGGTCGGGACCGACGCGCTGAGCCTGCCCCGGAGGTCGCCCAGCACCTCGTCAAGGTCGACCCCGTCATCGCGGTTGGCGACGTAGCGGATCTTGTCCCGATGTCCCATTCGCCGCAGGGTCTCAACGCCCCGGTAAAGGTCGTAAACCCCGGGCGCCGTGGCGTCGAACACGTAATAGACCTCGTCGGCTGCCTGCAACGCGTAGCTGTTGAGGTCCCCGACCCCGGCGGCGACGTCCAGCACCACGTGGTCGAAACCCTGCTCGTCGAGGTATGACAGCACGCGCGCGACGGTCGATGTCGAACCGAATTCGCCGCCGGCGTTGCGCCCGGCCAGCATGACCCGCGCGCCGCTGTCATGGCGCAGGAGCGCCGACTCGATCATCGTCGAATCGAGCTGAGAGGCGGCGGCGAGGTCGCCCAGCGTCGGTCCTTGCAATCCAGTTGTGATGCACATGGTGGAGGCGCGGAAATCGAGGTCGATGAGGGCGACCCGGAGCGCCGGGTTTGCCCCCCGGACGTCCCAAACGTTCGCGGCCAGGCCGGCCGCGACCTCTGCCGCGAGGGTGGACTTTCCGGTGCCGCCGCGGAGCGAGAAGAACACTGTGCGGCGCGCACGGTGCTCGCTCCGCGTCGAGGGGAGGGGCAGGCTGAGGACCCGGGCAAAATGCGGTTCAGGGTCTTCCTTCTCTACCGGAGGCGGTGCCGACTCGACCATTTCCAACTCTGCCGGAGCCGAGCGTCGCGGGCGAGCAAGGTAGGCGAGGTACAGAACCACCCAACGGTCCAGGGGGCGCGTTCCGATTCGCCCCCACGCCAGGGCCGCACCAAGGATTAGCAGGATGAGCCCTGCGGGAGTCCGCACGAGCGCAGGCAACCGGCTGGACAAGAACCCCCATCCTGCCAAGGAAAAGACCATCAAATAGAAGAGGCGCGGAGCCGTCAGTCCGAACGCGATCCGGTCCTCGGCATCCAGTCCCTGGGGCGCGCGACGACCATCCATTTACACCAATGACCTCATATGCGTCTCCGCGATTTATTGGGTGGGAAACGTCGATGATGTCGGCCCCGCGTAGACAACGGGGGGACACTATTGATGCACGCAGCAAACAAACCGCTCCGCGAATGTTTATGCTGACCAAAACCCCACCCCCAATTTTGGAGGACCTGCAAACAAACATGTCAGAGCAGCCAAGCGCGGCGGGCGAAAGCACTGCTCCCGCCCCGAAGCGCGCGACGACCCGTCGTCGCAGCACCACCGCTCGACGCGCAAGCGCGGCCGGTTCCGCACGAACCACAACGCGGCGGAGTGCTGCCGCGTCGAGCTCGACCCCCAAAAAGGCGGCCACGCCGCGTAAGCGCACGACGACACGCAAGGCCGCCACAACAAAGAAGCCGGCGGCTGCGCGCAAGACGGCAACCGCACGCAAGACGGCCACCGCGTCAACCACACCCCGGCGCCGTGGCCGGCCGCCAGGTTCGCGCAATCGCACAGCGACAGCCAGCGTGGCCTCACCCGCTGAAATGATGAGCAAGCGGATCCAGGAGCTCATCAACGAGAACAAGACGCTCAAGGCCCAGGTCAAGGACCTCGAGGCCGGGTGGAAGAAGATCGAGAGCGCATTCGGCTCCAACGTGACCCGCGCCAAGCGGACGGTGCGCCGCCGCGCGAAGGCCGTCACCCGCAAGGTCGAAGCGGCGATCGACGCCGTCACCTAGACCCAGGCATACGAGAGAGGGCCGGCGAACGCCGGCCCTTTTTCTTTTGTGGGTCAGCGCGCTGTCAGCAAACTGGCACGCCGTTCATGCTGCACTTGTAACGCAGCGCGTTATAATTGCCGCGGGCGACGGGAGGTGTGGAACCAACCCGGAGGAAACATGTCGATAGCGCCAGAGGGTCCCGATGCCCAGCTCACCCGTGAGGTTCTCGCGGCAATCCAGGAGCGGGAATGGGACCGGCTCGAGAACCTGACCGATCCAGACGTGGCCGTGGAGGTCAGGTCGGACCCTGGCATCCGAGCCAGCCGCAATGAGCACGTGTGGCGGGCACGGTCGCTGCGTGGGCGCGCAGAGCTACGTGCCTACCTGGTGGAGCTGCGGGAGGCCGCCCCGGCCCTCGCCTGCCAGCCGCTGGCGTCTTCCAGGGTGGGGGACCGGGCCGTGGTCCGCACGGAGTGCGCCGGCGTGGACAGTGCCGGGTCGCCCTTCGACGCGGTCGCCGACTTCTCCGTCTGGACCCGCGACGGCCTGGTCGAGCGCCTGGAGGCGGACATCACCGACCTGTCGGTCGGCGAGGACGTGATCCGCCATGGCGACGGCGACCCGCGCCGCTACTTCCAGACCTTCCTCGGCTAGGCCCATCGCCCGGCTCCCCCAACTTTCGATCCGACGGGAAGCCGCCCACCACCTGTCGATAGTCCAGAACCTCGCGCGCTCCAAACACTCGATCCGACGGGAAGCCGCGCGCTCCTACCCCGCCAGTCAATTGGCTTACGTGGTAGGGGGGCCGCTTATCAGCGGCCCCGAATATTGAGAAACCCCGCTCCTTGCGGAGCGGGGCCTCTGGTATTGGACGGTCGGGACCCCGTCGAATACCGACGGAGCTCGCGCGGCCTAAGCCGGCAAACTCAACGCCTTAGCTAGATACGCCTCCGTCCACCGTAGAAGCCGAAGCCACCGGCGAACAGGGCCAGCACGATGCAGATCACTCCGATCAGGGTGTAGCCCATCACGAGGAAGATAATCCCGAGCAGAAGAAGCAGTCCGCCTCCACCGTAGAACATCTTGTCACTCCTTTTTGGCGCCACCCCCAACCAGGGCGGCCAGTACATAACGTGACACTCACTATATCACCTGTTCACACAAAGTCAATGCATGCTTGCGCCTGAGCCCCTCCAGCTGGTCGTCATCCGCAGCCGCCGCCGCCGCCGCACCATCAGCGCTCGGCGCCGCGATGGGGTCATCGAGGTCACCGTCCCCGCCGGCATGTCCCTGTCCGAGGAGGCCATGTGGGTCGAGCGCATGCGCCGCCGGATCCTGCGCGCCGAGTCCGGCCCCACCGACCAGACACTGGCCCGCCGCGCCCAGGCCCTGTCGCGGCGCTACTTCGACGGCGAGCTGCGGGCGGCGTCCGTGCGCTGGTCCGAGCAGCAGCAGTCCCGGTGGGGCAGCTGCACTGTGGACACGGGTGCCATCCGGCTGAGCGCCCGGATGCAGGCCTTCCCCAACTGGGTGATCGACTACGTCCTGGTCCACGAGCTCGCCCACCTCCGCTACCGCAGCCACGGTCCTCGCTTCTGGTCGCTGGTGAACCGCTATCCGCTGACCGAGCGGGCCCGCGGGTACCTCATCGCCAAGGGCGGCGAGGCGGACTAGTGTCCGATCGGCGAATTCTTAGAGAGTCTTCATACGGCGGTGGTTTGCTGAAGGAGTGAGCCAGCCCCGGGTACTGGTCGTGGACGATGACGCCGCCATCTCCGCATCGCTGCGACGCGCGCTCCTTTACGAGGGTTACGCCGTGACGGTCGCGGCCGACGGCCACGCGGGCCTGCGCAGGGCCCAGAGCGACTCGCCCGATCTGGTGATCCTCGACGTGATGCTGCCCGGCATCGACGGTGTCGAGGTCTGCCGCCGGATCCGCGTCGACGACGACGTACCGGTGCTGATGCTGACGGCGCGGGACGCCACGGCGGACCGGGTGGCCGGCCTGGACAGTGGTGCCGACGACTACCTCGTCAAGCCCTTTGCGTACGAGGAACTGCTGGCCCGCGTCCGCGCCCTACTGCGCCGCAAGCCGGCCCAGTCCACCCGCAAGCTGACCTTTGCCGACCTCACCATGGATATCGGCACCCGCGACGTGGTCCGTGGCGAGCGGGCCATCGACCTGACCCCGCGGGAATTCGACCTGCTCCAGTTCTTCCTGCGCAACCCGCGCCAGGTCCTGACCCGCGACCGTATCCTGGACATCGTCTGGGGTTACGGGTTTGGCGCCACCAGCAACTCGGTGGACGTCTACGTGGGATACCTGCGCGCCAAGGTCGAGGAGGACGGACGGCCGCGGCTCATCCACACCGTCCGTGGCGTGGGGTACGCCCTGCGGGAGATGTAGTCGTGCCACCCGGGGGCGCCAGCGTCGGAGGCCTCGGCCGGCTCCCGATCCGCGCGCGCATCGCGCTCTTCGGCGCCGTGGTGGTGCTGGTGGCGGTGGTCATCTTCGGGGCGCTGGTCGACATCCTCTTCGAGCGCAGTGTCTTTGCCCAGCAGGAGCAGACGCTTCAGCGTCGCACCCAGGCCATGGTGTCCGCGCCGGCGGGCAGGCCCGCGGACGGTCGAACCAGGGGCGTGCCGCGCGGCCTCGACCCACAGCGGGTTGAGGCGCCGGTCGACCTGCGGAACAGCAACGACACCTTCACCGAGTTCTTCGACAAGAGCGGCGGCGTCATCTTCACCACGGGCGAGATCGATGGCCGGCCGCCGCGGGTGAGCACCACCCTGCTGTCGGCCGCAACGCCAGCAGGAGTCCTGACCACCGTTGACGACAACGGGGTCACCCTGCGCCTCTCGGTGCGCCCGATCCCCGCCGGGAGGATCTCCTCGACGACGGTCGAGCCCGCGTACGTGGTCGTCGGCCAGTCGGCAGCGTCCATCGTGGCCGAGGTTAAACAGCTGCGCCTCT
>JAXDLW010000008.1:0-64794 GCA_034666405.1 Chloroflexota bacterium
TCAGAAGGGGGTACGCGGCGGCGACGAGCACCAACGGGCCGACCGTGTCGATGTAATTGAGCGTTGTCTGGGGATCAGCTCCAAGCAGCCACGGACTCAGCGCCAGCACCAGTAGCCACGGGATCACAGCGACAGCCCACAGGAGGTATCTGGCACCAGGACGGGCCGCCACGCGAACCAGGGCGGGCAATGCAAAGACCGCCGTGTAGATGCCCGCCAGCGTGGCGGTCAGCACGGTCAGTGCCAGGACGGCTGCCCCGCGGTCGAGGTCTATGGGCCCGCCGCGGTCTCGTCGTGCGATCCATCCGCATATTGCGCAGTTGGCTGCCGTGACCAGCGCGACTCCCGTGGTTCCGTAGGCGATTTGAACCAGCCGCAGCGGGCCTGAGAGTCGGAACTGGTGGATGTTGAAAAGGAAGTCCGCAATCCAGCCCTCGTCCCAGAGGAATGCAGCCAGCGTCAACGGTCCCAGGACCAGCGCAGCGCCTCCCGAGAGCGCGATCAGACGCCTGGGCCGCGCGCTGGCCACAACCACCAGCATCGTGGCCAGTGGCAGTGCGTTGGAGATGCGGATGAAGCCGAACCCCAACGCGACCCCGGCCCAGACCCAACGCTCGCGACGCTGGGCCCAGATCGCGAGTGTCAATGCCAGCAGCCCGCCACTGGCCATCACCTGGCCATTCATGACCACCTCGATGGCGGGAGAGGTCAGCAGCAGGACCATGGTGAGGACCCGTCGCTGACGCGATGCGGCCACCCAGAGGAACAGTGCGACGGCCTGGAACCCCAGCGCTGTGACCCGGGCGGCTCCAAGTGCCGCGCTCGCCGGGAGAAGGCCGAACGGTCCCAGCAGGATCGCGTACTGGGGCGCGTAGACCAGACCGGTTTCTCCCCCGTACCACGGCCGGGCAGGTTGTCCATGAATGAAGGCCTGGGCGGCGTGCAGGAGGGGGACAAAATCCCCGGCTACGAGGGCCCTCTCGGTCGGGAGCCCAGCGTGTGCGTAGACACTCATCCCCGCTCGGACCAGGACCGCCTGTCCGGTTGCCGCGAGCAGGACCAGGGCCCCGAAGGCCGCCCCAACCGTCCACGCCCCCCGTCGCGTCATCGGGCGATGGTAGCCAGCCCCATCCCGGAATCGCCGGTGTCAAGCGCGGTCGCCATGGGGCGAACCTGATAAGCTAACTATCACGTTTTCTGATACGTCAACCGATTGAAGTCAGGGAGATCGAGATGGAAGGTATCCAGGGAATGATGCTGACAATCCTCGCCGTGGTGCTGGGGGGCTGGCTGCTCGCCGGCCTGGTCGCCGGCCTCATGTACAGCCTGGGTGGCCCCCGGCTGACCAGCGCCCGCCAGGGCTGGCGTTACTAGAGCGACCTGTAGATCGCGGTCAGGTTGAGGCTGGCGGCCAGGTTCGCGGAGAGCGTGACCCCCAGCGCCAGGCCGCCGGCAGCGCGGGCCAGCGGCGTGATCCAGGGTCGCCCGGCGCTCCACCACGGGACGGCCAGGGCAGGACCGACAACGAGCGCGAGCGCCGCGATCAGCAGGTAGGGGTTCGGTGACCAGGACTCCTGCAGCGGTCGGGCCAGGAGGGGGCTCAGGGCGGTCACACTGCCGACCGACACGACGAGGAGCAACCCCATCCCCCACGCTTCGGTCACCGCCTTCCAGGCCAGCCAACCTGCCAGCAGGTAGACCAGGGGATAGACCGCGACACGGAACCAGCCGAAATATGAGATGTGCTCGGCGAACAACATGATCACGACGGCGTAGCCCAGGATCGGCCAGGCCAGGAGCTCGACCCGACGCTCCGCCCGGAGCACCACCAGCAACAAGAGCGCCAGCCAACCGAGCAGCCACCAGCCGTCGCGGAGGTCGTGGTTGGCCCCGGCCGGCCCTGACGGGGCGGCGATGAACTCGTAGACACCCATGACGCCGTACCGGTGCGTCTCGGCCCTGGCGATCACCCGTGTGAAGAGTTGCCAGTCGAACAGGGCACCGTAGCCGAGGAAGGCGGCGGTGCCGAGCATCCCGGCCAGCAGGGAGGCACCCGCCAGGCGCCAGCGGCCCTGGAACAGCAGGACGACGGCGACGCCACCGGCCACGGCCACCCCGGAGAGCTTGACCATCGGCGCGACCGCGCACAGGACGAGCAGGCCAACAGCCGCGGCGCGGCGCGGTTGGCCCTCGGGCTCGCGGGGGACCAGGAGGAGCGCGCCGAGCAGGATGGGGGCCAGCAGCGACTCGGCCTCCACCTGGCGCTGCACCACGACCGCGGCCGGGGCGGTCGCCAGCAGCAGGACCCCAACGAGCGCCGGAGGCGCTCCCAACACGCGCCGGCCCAGGAGGTACGCGAGCCAGAGGGCCACCACCGACAGCAGGGTGGGCACCGGGCGGATCATCTGCGCGGTCACCTCGGTGAACGCTCGAGCGCCCTGCAGCCAGGCGGCTCCGCCCACCAGCAGCCCGAACAACGGCGGGTGGTCGAGGAAGGGGTGGACCAGGTTGAAGGGCTCGCCGTTGACCCTGAGCGGGACCGCGTTGCTGTACACCTGCAGGTTGGACCACCCGTACGGCACTCCCCTGGTGATCAGCCCCAACCCCTGCCAGGTCCAGTCCAGCTCGTCCCCGTTGTCGGTGATCGGTGGGGCCCCGGTGAAGTCGTTGAAGCGCAGGACCAGCGCCAGCACCAGCGTCCCGAGCAGCGCCGGGAGCTCCCAGCGCGCCCAGCCGGCAAGGAACCGCCGGCTTCCGGGCTCGGCCGGGGTCATGCCGCCAGTTCTGTTGCCGGCACCGGTGGGCGCCTGCGCCGGGCCTCCCGCCAATCCATCAGCGACCGGAGGTAGAGGCGGGTCATCAGGCCGCCCATCATCAGGACGAAGGACGAATAGATGATCGGGAGCCCGGGCGCGTCGGTCACCTGCAGCGTCGTATACCGCATCACCCGCGGGAAGCTCACCCTGTACCCGCCCGGCAGGTCGGCGGATTGGCCCTGGAGGAGGCCGCCGGTCCAGATCTGCTTCATCGCCGAAACGTCGATGTCGTAGACGTTGGCGGTGCGACCGGCATGGAGATCACCCTTGAAGACGGCAAAGCTGAGGGCGGGATTGAGCAGGTCGGCGGTGCCGGCGTGGGCCTGGCCGCCGCTGTCCACGGCGTCCGGAGCGAAGAACATCCGCGCCCCGATCTGGTCGCCCGGCGCCCCTGCGGCGGGGGCCTTGAGGACGCCGTGCGCGAAGTTGGGGTCACCGAAGAAGATCACGGGCGCGTCGAAGACCTTGCGCCCGGTTGGATCGAACACCTGGACCACCGGGGCCCACCCGTAACTCGCCTGGTAGAACTTGAGGTCCTGGTACGCCAGGTATTGGTTCACCCGGATGTCCTGCTCCTTGACCACGGTGCCATGGTCGATCACCCGGGCGTGAGTCACGAAGTCCTTGGGCTTGCCGTTATCCCAGTACGTGGCGTTGAAGGTGTCGACCTTCACCTCGAAACCCCTGTGGCCGGTCGGCGAGAACAGCGCCCCCTCCTCGATCTGGTCATAGGAGGAGCGGGCGTCGACAACCGAGTCGCCCTCGACGATGTTGACGTAAGCGGTGAACCCGGCGGCGAGGTTGTACATGACCCCCGCGAGCAGGACGAAGAAGCTGAGATGGAAGACGAGGCTGCCGGCCTCGCCGATGAACTGGGCCCCTCGCGGCAGTCCCATGCGCCAGCGTTTGTAAAGAGCCCGACCGCGGGTCAGGACGCAATTCCCCAGTGAGACGTACATGAGCACCAGCGGGACGAGGAACAGCCACGACTCGTAGAGCGCGAACAGGCCGAGGTCGTCGAACGCGGGTCCGAGCACCTGGTGCATCTGCACCCAGTCGGTGGCCTTCTGGGGCTGCAGCGCCTTCTGGGGCAGTAGTGTCGCAATGATGCTGAGGGTCGCGACGATGGCCAGCAGGATCACGGCGGTCCGCATCCGCGCGAGGGTTCGCCACTCCCGCAGGAGATAGAACCTGGCGGCGCCCGGGATCCCCTCCCCGCGGCGCCGGGTGACGCTCACTCTTTGGCCGGTACCCGTTCCCGCTTCGCGCCGAGCTTGCGGAAAACAGCGCGGATCGGGTCGAAGTAGCGGTCGGCTATGCGCTCCTTGAGCGGGATGATGCCGTTATCGGTGATGTGGATGTGCTCCGGGCACACCTCGGTGCAGCACTTGGTGATGTTGCAGTAGCCGATGCCCGCCTCGCCCTTGACCTGCGGGATGCGGTCGGCGATGTCCTTGGGGTGCATCTCGAGGCCCGCGATCCTGATCATGAATCGTGGTCCGAAATACTCGTCCTTGCCTTCATCGTGCTCCCGCAGGACGTGGCAGACGTCCTGGCACATGAAGCACTCGATGCATTTGCGGAACTCGATGACCCGGTCGATGTCCTCCTGCTGGATCACGAACGGCGTGGGTTCGTCCTCCGCGTACGTGAAGGGCTGGATCTTCTTGTTCACCTTGTAGTTCCAGCTGACGTCCGTGACCAGGTCCTTCATCAGGGGGAACGTCTTCATGGGGTGCACATGGATGTCCTCGTCGCCGAAGGCGTCGACCCGCGTCTTGCACATCAGCCCGGGTTTGCCGTTGATCTCTGCCGAGCAGGAGCCGCACTTCGCGGCCTTGCAGTTCCAGCGCACCGCGAGGTCCGGGGCCTGGTTGGCCTGGATGTAGTGCAGCGCGTCGAGCACCACCTGGCCCGGGACGGACGGCACCTCGTAATCCATCTCCTTGCCGCCCGAGGCATCGCCGCGGAACACCTTGAACACCGCCATGTCCGCTCCTCCTACTGCCGGGTCGCCTGCAGTGCCGCCTGGGACACCGCGGGCTTGTCGTCGATGAGGGCCGCCAGCTCTGCCGGCATCTCCATGGCCCGTCGCTTCTCGAGCCTGACCTCGCCATCGACCAGGGTTGCGACCAGGTTGTGCTTGCCCCAGTCCGCGTCGAGGTCGAGGAAGTCCAGCCGCCAGTGCGAACCGCGGCTCTCCTTGCGCTCGATTCCCGCGCGGAACATCGCCTCGGCGATACGGGTCATGAAGACCTGGTCGCGGCAGGCATGCCAGCCGGGGTTGAACATGCGCGATTCCGGCACGCCGAGGTCGTTCACGCGGTTCTTGAGCTCCAGCAGTTTGCGCAGGCCTTCCTGGAGCCCCTCCTCGGTGCGGGATATCCCGTTGTGGTCGCCCAGGATCGCCTGCAGCTCGGCCATGTACACGAACGGGTTCTCGGTCATGCCGGCCTCGAAGTTCTCGAACGGCTTCAGCAGGACTGCCTTCTCGTCCTCGATGACCGACTCGTCCAGCGCCGCAACCTCGCCCCGTTCCCGGGCGTAGGCGGCTGCCCCCTCCCCCGCCCGACGGCCGAAGACCAGGATGTCCGACAGTGAGTTGCCGCCGAGGCGGTTGGCGCCGTGCAGCCCGCCCGCCACCTCGCCGGCTGCGAAAAGCCCCGGGATGCTGGCAGCGGCCGTCTCGGGGTCGACCTTGATCCCTCCCATGACGTAGTGGATGGTCGGTCCCACCTCCATCGGCCCCTTCGTGATGTCGACGTCGGCGAGCTTGAGGAACTGCTCGTGCATGCTCGGCAGCTTCTTCTTGATGTAGTCGGAGCCGCGATGGGTGATGTCGAGGTAGGCGCCGCCGTGCTCGGAGCCGCGACCCGCCTCCACCTCCTTGTAGATCGACCGGGCCACGACGTCCCGGGAGGAGAGCTCCATCCGGTCCGGGTCGTAGTCCTCCATGAAGCGGCGGCCCTCGCTGTTCTTGAGCCGTCCGCCCTCGCCCCGAACCGCCTCGGTGACGAGGATCCCGCGCGCCCCGGGAGGCCAGATCATGCCAGTCGGGTGGAACTGCACGAACTCCAGGTCGAGCAGCTCGGCGCCGGCCTCGAATGCCATGCACAGGCCGTCACCGGTCGACTCCCAGCTGTTGGAGGTGACCTTGAACATCTTGCCCCAGCCGCCTGTCGCCATGACCACCGCCCGGGCCTTGAAGACCACGAAGCGGCCGTCCTCGCGCCGGTAGCCGAAGGCCCCGCAGACCCTGCCCTGCTCGTCCTTCAGCAGCCGGGTCATGGTGTACTCCATGAAGACGTCGATTCCCGAGTGGATGCCCTTGTCCTGCAGCGAGCGGATGATTTCGAGCCCCGTGCGGTCGCCAATGTGGCAGAGCCGCCGGTAGGTATGCGCCCCGAAGGGCCGCTGGTTGATCAGGCCGGCCGGCGTCCGGTCGAACACCGCACCCCAGCGCTCCAGCTCGAGGACGCGGTCGCCGGCCTCCTTCGCGAAGATCTCGGCCATCCGCCAGTTGTTGATCCCCTTGCCACCCTTCATGGTGTCGGAGAAGTGGGTCTTCCAGCCATCGTCGCTGTCGACGTTGCCTAGGCTGGCCGCGACCCCGCCCTCGGCCATCACGGTGTGGGCCTTGCCCAGCAGCGACTTGCAGATCACCGCCGTGCGCATGCCGGCCTGGGCTGATGCGATCGCGGCGCGCAGCCCGGCGCCACCCGCGCCGATGACGATGACGTCGAACTCGTGGGTCTCGAACTGCTCCTCGATGGCGGCCATCAGAAGACGATCCTCGGGTCGGCGAACACCCCATGGGTGAGCAGCCGGACGTACACGTCAGCCCCCCAGACGGTGAAGAGGCTGACCAGGGCGAACAGCCCGTGCCGCTCGTTCAGCGCCGTCACCCGCTGCCAGAGGCTGCGCCGGGTCTTCGCGGCCCAACTGCAGGAGTAGCAGTCGAGGCTACCGCCGACCAGGTGCCGGAACGCGTGGCACCCGAAGGTGTAAGCGGACAGCATGACCACGTTCAGCCCCAGGATCAGCGTGCCGAGGCCGATCATCAGGTGCCCCCCAACCTGGAAGGCGCTGATGAAGTCGACCAGCAGGAAGGCGACGTTGATGATCGCGGTGTAGAGCGCGAACCGGTGGAGGTTGCTGAGCACCATCGGGAACACGGTCTCGCCCTTGTACTTCAGCCGCTGCAGCATGGTTGGCGGGGACATCGAACAGCTTGGCGGGGCGAAGAAGGCCCGGTAGTACGCCTTGCGGTAGTAGTAGCAGCTGGCGCGAAACGCCAGTGGCGACCACACCACGAAGACTCCCGGGCTCAGGATGAAGCCGGCGATATTGGGGGCCCCGAACAGCGGGGAGAAGAACGGCGACAGGTATGGCTCGGAGCGGGCGTTGTGGAAATCGAGCATCACGACCAGGAGGACATAGATGCCGAAGATGGTCTGCGCCCCCATGAAGAAGGCGGAATATGCCCACCATGGGAGCCCGGCCGAATCCGTCTTCGGCTCAGGGGCCTGGACCTGGGGGCGCGTGGGAGCGGTGGTTGCGGCCAATCTTCCTCGCCTGGTGGTTTTACCCGGACCCGCGGCGGGTCCGGAAGAGTTTACCCGCCGATCAGGGTCGGCCGCCGAGGCCGCGAAATGCGCCCCGGTCGAAGCGCCACGCGTTGCTATCATCCGCGAGGTTTTTCCGGGTCAGGAGGTAGCGATGCGCAAGAAGATCACGGTTGTCGGGGCGGGCAATGTGGGCGCCACGCTGGTGCAGCGCCTGGCCGAGCGCGACTACGCGGACATCGTCATGGTCGACATCGTCGAGGGCCTGCCCCAGGGCAAGGCGCTGGACCTTCGCGAGTCCGGCCCGATCCTCGGCTACGACTCGTACGTGACCGGCACCAACACCTACAAGGAGACCGCCGGCTCGGATGTCTGCGTGATCACCAGTGGCTTGCCGCGCAAGCCCGGAATGAGCCGCGACGACCTCATCGAGACCAACATGCGCATCGTCCGCGAGGTCACGGAGAAGCTCGTGAAGGCCTCGCCGAAGGCCATCCTGATCGTCGTCTCCAACCCGCTGGACGCCATGTGCCACGTCGCCATCAGGGCCTCCGGTTTTCCCCGCGAGCGGGTGATCGGGATGGCCGGGGTCCTCGACACGGCGCGTTTCCGGTCCTTCATCGCCGAGGAACTCGAGGTATCGGTCAAAGACGTGGACGCCTATGTCCTCGGCGGCCACGGCGACACCATGGTGCCCCTGACCCGGTACACCACGGTCGCCGGCGTTCCGGTCGATAAGCTGATCCCGAAGGCGCGGCTGGCGGAGATCGTGCAGCGCGCCCGGGACGGTGGTGCGGAGGTCGTCGCGCTCCTCAAGACCGGGTCGGCGTTCTACGCGCCGAGCGCCGCGGTGGCCGAGATGGTCGACTCGATCATCCTCGACAAGAAGCGCATCCTGCCCTGCGCGGTCCAGCTGAATGGCGAGTACGGCCACAAGGGCCTCTTTATAGGGGTTCCGTGCAAGCTCGGGAGCAAGGGCCTGGAAGAGATCATGCAGCTCGAGCTGACTGCCGCCGAGAAGAAGGCCCTGGACAAGAGCGCCGCCGCGGTGACCGAGCTGGTCGGCGTCGTGGACCGGGCCATGAAGGCCGCCGGGGCCGCGAAGAAGCCCTAGCTCTCCGCGGGCGCGTGGACGCCCACGCCGTGGACCAACGGCAGGGTCAGCGCGAACTCGGTCCCCACCCCGACCTCGCTCGACACCAGTTCCAGGGTGCCGCCGTACGTCTCCGAAAGCTTGCGGCTGATGTACAGCCCCAACCCGGTGCCCGGCGGGTAACCGAAGGACGCGTCCTCGATGCGCACGAACTGGTCGAAGATCCGGCCCTGGGCCTCCTCGGGGATGCCCTTGCCGTTGTCCTTGACGACGATCCGAGCCGTGGTCGGCCCCGCTGTCAGGTGGACCTGCAACCAGAGCGGCGGCCGGCTGTAGGTGAGGGCGTTGTTCACCAGGTTGTCGAAGATGCGGCCGATGTGTTTCGGGTTCACCCGCACCGGGATCGGCCCGTCGGCGATCTCCGCCTCGAGGGTGGCGCCGAGCAGCCCCGCCCTCGGCTCCACTCGCCCGACGGCCTCGCGCACCAGCGTGCTGAGGTCGATGATCTGCGCGCCCGGCGGCAGCGTGCCCGCATCGAGGCGGGCCGCGGTCAACACGTCGTCAACGAGGTAGGCCAGCTCGTCGACCTTGCTCCCAATGACCTTCAGGGGCTCCGTCCAGGAGAGTGGCGGGTCACCCAACGACCCGTCCTTCAACAGCGACACATAGCCGCTGATGACGGACAGCGGTGTGCGCAGCTCGTGCGCCGCCATGTTCATGAACTCGGCCTTGGCGCGGTTCGCCTCCTGGGCCTGCTGGTAAAGCCGCGCGTTCCGCAGCGAATAGGCGGCAACCATGCCGATCTGGGCGACCGTCGCCTCGTCATCCTCGGTGAACGGTTGGTCGCGGGTGCGGCTGAGGGCCAGCGCGCCCACCACCTCCCCGCCGACGACCATGGGGACCGTGAGCACGTGCTTGATCTGCCTCATCACCTGCTGGACCGGCTCCGGCATGCCGCTGGTCTCGAGGTCGGCGCCGTTGACGACGCGGCTCTCGCGAATGGCCCGCTCGAGCATGGGCTGGGAGCTGATCAACCAGCGGCTGCCCGCGGGAACCGGGTACCCGGCAGGGTCGTATGAGCCTTCGATGACGACCTCCGGCCCCTCCACGCGGGACACGGTGCCGCGGTCCGCGTTCACCGCGGTGACCGCCCGCTTCAGAAGCCGGGCGAGGACCTCGTTGGGTTCGAGCTGGGCCGCCAGGTCGAGGGCCAGGTCGACGCCGAGCTCCATGCGCTTGCGGCCCCGGTACAGCTCGGTGATCTCCTGGGCCACCTGCAGGATGAATGACTTCCCTTCGACACCCGCCACCGGGTAGGCATCGACGTTGAAGACCCGACCCGTATGGCTCAGGAAGTCGTAGCGACTCTGAGGCTCGCCGGTCCGGACGACGTCGTCGAACAGCTCGGCGACGCGGTTGTGGAGGGCATCCGGGTAGACCTGGTCGATGGTGTGGCCCTGGTAGGGCGACAGCACCGGCCCGGCGAACGACTCGGTGGCGGGGTTGAGGTAGAGGACCCGGAAGTTGCGGTCGGAGGCATCGTAGATTCCCACGGCCACCGGCAGGGTCGACAGGATGCCGGCCATCAGTCCGAGCGCGTAATCCTGCCCGCCCGCCATTGCCAGGATGGCGGCGACCTCGGGCACGTGCCCGCCGCGCACGTCGCCCATCCACTCGTGACGCGCCCGGGGACCCGGCTCGATGCTCAAAGCAATGACGAGTGCTGGGCGAGGTCGTACAGGAGCCCGGGGAAGATGCCCAGGGCCAGCGTGAGCGCGCCGGCCACGACGACGGCCGCGGTCCCGAGGGGGTCGGCCGCCTGGGGGCGGCGGGGGTTGTCGGGGGGCGAATACACGACGATGACGATCCTCAGGTAGTAGTACAACGAGATCGCCGACGAGACCACCGCGATCAGGGTCAGCCCCGCATACCCGGCTTTCACGGCGGCCACGAAGACGAACAGCTTGCCCATGAACCCGGCTGTCGGCGGTACACCGGCCAGCGCCAGCATGAACAGTGCGAGGAGGCCTCCCAGCGCGGGGTGCCGGTAGCCCAACCCGCGCAGGCCCGAGATATCGCCGCCGTCACGATCACCGCGCACCAGCAGCGCGACCACGCCGAAGGCTCCGAAGGTCATGGCGGCGTAGGCGGCCAGGTAGTAGAGCCCTCCCACCATCCCGGCCCGGTTGCCGGCCACGACCGCGAGGAGCAGGTATCCCGCCTGGGCGACGCTGGAGTACGCCAGCATCCGCTTGAGGTCCCGCTGGCGCAGCGCGCCAACCGCGCCAACCAGCATCGACAGCCCGGCGACACCGCCCAGCAGCACGGTCCACCGGGAGGACACCGCCGGCGCCCCGAACGTCACGACGAACAGGCGCAGGAACACGGCGACCGCGGCGATCTTGGTCCCGACCGACATGAAGGCGACAACGGGTGTCGGTGCGCCCTCGTAGACATCCGGCGTCCATGCGTGGAAGGGAGCCGCCGAGGCCTTGAAGGCGATGCCCACCAGGAGCAGGCCGATGCCCGCGACGCTGAACACCAGGCGATCGCCGCTGACCACCTTCAGGGCGGCGCCGATGTGGGTGAGGTCGGTGGAGCCGGTGCCGCCGTAGACCAGCGCCATGCCATATAGCAGGAAGCCGCTCGCAAAGCCCCCTATGAGCAGGTATTTCAGGCCGGCCTCCTGGGAGCGTTCCTCCTGGCGCAGGAAGGCGCTCAGGATGTAGAGCGCGATGGAGAGCAGCTCCACGCCGATGAACACCGTCATCAAAGAGGCCGCCGATACCATCACCATCATCCCGGCGAGGGCGGCCACCAGCAGGATGTAGAACTCGCCCTTCTGGATGTGGCGGCGGTCGAGGTAGGCGGGCGCCAGCATCAGGACCAGGATCGTCAGCGACAGGAAGACGATCTCGAAGAAGACCGCGAAGCCGTCGACGGCGAGCGTGTTGTTGAAGAGCACGCGGCCGCCCCCCGGGTCGCCGACGCCTGCTCCCGCGGCGGCGACTGCCGCAGCCAGCGCCAGGACGACACCCGCGCCGGCAACCAGGGCTAGCACCGACTTGCGGTCGTCGGGCGTGAAGGCGTCCGCCAGCAGCAGGACGATCACCGTGGCGGCGACGATCACCTGGGCCGCCAGTCCGAGATCGGTCGGGCTCATCCCGCTCCCCCGGCGAGGACCCGGCTCAGGTGGACCACGCCCTGGTTCACCAGGTTTACCAGCGGGCCCGGGAAGACGCCGATGGCGATGGCGGCGACGACCAGCGGGACCAGGATGCCGAGGTCCGCGGACGCCAGCTCGGCGCGGGCCGGAACCACGACGGCAGCCTCGTCCTCTTCACTGCCGGCGCCGGGTGAGCCGTTCATGATGCCCTGGTAGAGGCGGAGGGTGTACCAGGAGGCCAGGATCACCCCGGAGGCGGCCAGCAACAGGATGGGCCACGACCGCGCATAGGCCCCGGCCATGATCAGGTACTCGCCGGCGAAGCCATTGAGGCCGGGCAGGCCGAGCACCGCCAGCGCGATGAGCATGAAGACGCCCGTGAGGACGGGCGCGGCCGATGACAACCCCGCCAGGCGCCCGCGGTCCCTGGTGCCGAGGCGCGTCTCGAGGTGCCCGACGATGAAGAACATGGCGGTGATCAACAACCCGTGGTTGACCATCTGCAGCGCTCCGCCGGCAAGCCCGGCAGAGGTCAGGCTGACGATCCCCAGCGTGATGAAGCACATGTGGCTGACGCTGAGGTAGATCACGGTGCGCTTCGTGTCACGCTGGCGCAGTGCCAGCAACGCGCCGTAGACGATGCCCACGGCCGCCAGGGTCATGAGCACCCAGCTGAAGTCGTGGGCCGCCCCGGGCAGCAGGCGGATCGCCACCCGGTAGAAGCCGTATGGGCCGAGTTTTGACACCACCCCCGCCAGGACCATGAGGGCCGGGGTCGGGCACGAGGTGTACGCGTCGGCCACCCAGCCGTGGAACGGGAACAGCGGGGTCTTGATCGCGAAGGCGAAGGCAAATCCGGCAAAGGCCAGTTGAGCCGCCGACAGGCCGAGGAAGGCGGGGCCGCCACCGAGGTTGGCGTGCGCCAGGTCGTCGATCAGGAAGGAGTGCGAGCCCGACAGGACGAACAGGGTCGCGATCGAGACCAGCATCGACAGGCTGCCGAGCGAGGTGTAGATCAGCATCTTGAGCGCGGCGTTCTCGCGGTTGCCCTCGCCGAACACGGCGATCAGCACCAGGAACGGGACCAGCACGAGTTCCCAGAAGATGAAGAACAGGACCATGTCCTGCGCGAGGAGGACGCCGGCCGCGCCCACCTGGGCCAGCAACAGCATCGCCATGAACAGGTGGGGACGCCTCATGCCCTCGGTTCTCGTGGCCATGATCGCGAGGAGTGAGATCCCGGAGTTGAGCAGCAGGAGGCTTGCGGTGACCCCGTCTGCCGCGAGGCGGAACGTCAGGCCGGCCGCCGGAGCCCAGGCCGAGGTCTCGGACTGGGGCGCGCCTCCCAGTGCGCTGAGCGCGGCGACGATGCTCAGCGCGAAGGCGACGGCGGTGCCCATCAGGGCCAGCTCGCGCAGGTATCGGGTCTGCACCCGGGTTGTGGCCAGGGCGGCGATCCCGGGCGCGAGCAGGATCAGCAAGAGGCTCATCGAACGCCCATCCCGGCGATGACCACGACCACCAGCGCAGCGGCGGCGAAGAGCATGGCGTAGGACCTCAGGTAGCCGCTCTGGGCCCGGCGAACCTGCTGCCCGGCGAGCAGCGAGGCCCGGGCGGCGAGGTCGGTAACCCCGATGACCAATGGCGACTCGACCAGCCGGTCAAGGCCACCGCCGAACGCCCACAACGGGTTGACGACCAGCGCCGAGTACGCCCGGTCCCAGAGAAAGGCCTGCGCCAGGACGGGGTTGACCGGCCTGGAGGCCCGCACCCGTGGGTTGGTGCTGAAGAACCCGTACGCCAGGAACATGCCGCCGAGGACGGCCGCCGTGCTCAGGGCCGCGGTGAGCAGGACAATGCCCGCGCCTGCCTCCGAGAATGCCCCCACGGCGGGCCCCAGGTAGTCACCCAGGAGGTGCCAGAACCCCGGCTGGATCAATCCTCCAAAGGACGCCAGCACGGCCAGCACCACGACCGGGACGATCATCCCCGGGTCTGCCTCGTGGACGTGGCGCTCGGCGTCGAGCGGCTGGCCCATGAAGACGACGAGGAATGCCCGCAGGGTGTAGTAGGCCGTCAGCCCCGCGACGGCGAGGAGAACGATGCCGCCGAGCGGGTGCAGCGGCCCGCTGGTGAACCCGGCGGCGATGATCTCGTCCTTCGAGAAGAACCCTGACAGCGGCATCAACCCCGCCAGTGCGAAGCTGCCGATCAGGAAGAGCCAGCGGGTGGTCGTGAGCCGCGTCCACAGCCCCCCCATCCTGCGCATGTCCTGCTCTCCTCCCAGGGCATGGATGATGTTGCCGGCCGCCAGGAAGAGCAGGGCCTTGAAGAAGGCATGGGTGACGAGGTGGAAGATCCCCGCCGCCTCGGCGCCGATCGCCACGGCAAAGAACATGTAGCCCACCTGGCTCATGGTCGAGTAGGCCAGCACGCGCTTGATGTCGGTCTGGACGCAGGCCAGGATGGCAGCCATCAGGGCGGTCGCGGCGCCCAGGAAGGCGGCCGTCCCCGCGGCACCCGGCGCCGCGACGAACAGCGGGTGCATCCGGGCGATTAGGTAGACGCCCGCGGTGACCATCGTCGCGGCGTGGATCAGGGCGGAAACCGGCGTTGGCCCCTCCATCGCATCGGGCAGCCAGGTGTGCAGGGGGACCTGCGCCGACTTGGCGACCGCACCAACCAGCAGGAAGAAGGCGATCGCCTCCAGGGTGACGGCACTGACGAAGTGCGTCGACTTGCAGAAGACCTCCTGCGTCCCGCCGCATATCGGCCCGGCGGCGAAGAGCGCATCGAAGCTGATGCTGCCGACGGCCCGCAACGCGATGAGGCTCGCGATGACGATGCCCACGTCACCGATGACGTTCATGACAAAGGCCTTGCGCGCGGCCAGCACGGCGGCCGGTCGCCGGTGGTAGAAGCCGATCAGCAGGTAGCTGCTCAGGCCGACCATGGCCCAGCCGATGGTCAGGACGACGAAGTTCCGGGCCAGGACCAGCAGGAGCATCGAGAAGACGAACAGGTTCATGTGGGCAAAGAACCGGGCGTAATCCATGTCACCCTCCTCGTCCATGTAGACGGAGGCGTAGGCGTGGATGAGAAACCCGACGCCGGTGATGACCAGCGTCATCACCGCTGACAGAGGGTCGAGGTAGAGGTCGATGTCGACCGCCGGGACCGGGATGCCCACGACAGGGCCGGCCGGCTGTTCGAACCAGCGATAAATGACAAAGTCCACATGGCCGCCGCCGTTGGCGACCGCCGCCACCGCGAAGCACGTGAAGGCGGCCAGGATCGCGACGGGCCCCATGACCCGCACACCGGGCCGGTTGGCCGAGCCGAAGAACCGGTTGAGGCCGAACCCGAACAGCGGCAGGACCAGGCCCAGGACCAGCAGGGTTCCCATCCCGGTCAGCCCTTCATCTCACTGAGGCCGTCGATGTCCATGGCCCGCCCGGACTTGTAGATCGCGACGATCAGCGCCAGGCCCACCACCACCTCGCTCGCGGCAACCGCGATCACCACCAGGCTGAAGACCTGTCCGGCCATGTCGCGGTGATAGCGGGAGAAGGCGATGAAGGCCAGGTTGGCGGCGTTGAGCATCAGCTCGATGCACATGAAGACGACCAGGGGGTTGCGGCGCAGCAGCACCCCGCTGGCCCCGGTGATGAAGAGCAGGGCCGAGAGCAGGAGGAAGAGGCTGAGCGGCGGCATCAGCGGCCCCGTGAGAGGTAGACGGCGCCGACCGCCGCGACCACCAACACCAGCGATGTGGCCTCGAACGGGTAGGCGAAGTCCTGGTAGAGGGCTCGTCCGAGCGATTGGATACTGCCCAGCGACACCCCGGAACCGAGGTCCGTGGACCCGCCGAACCCCTGCGTCAGGCCCAGGAACCCGATCCCTGCGACCAGGGCGAACCCCAGCCCGACCACGGCCCCGAAAAGCAGTTGACGGGGGTC
Organism: Chloroflexota bacterium; assembly: GCA_034666405.1. Lineage (GTDB taxonomy): Bacteria > Chloroflexota > Dormibacteria > DASZGP01 > DASZGP01 > JAXDLW01. The sequence goes on from JAXDLW010000008.1 coordinate 15,600, forward strand.
GCTGACCAGGGCCTCTTCGCGCGCCGGGTTGAGCAGGGCTATGACGAACACGAAAAGGACCATCACCGCCCCGGCATAGACGATGACCTGGGCGGCGGCCAGGAACTGCGCCGACAACATCAGGAAGATCACCGCCAGCGACAGCATGTTGACCACCAGGCTGAGTGCCGCGTAGAGGGGTCGCCGGTTCAGGACAACGCCCAGCCCGGAGCTCACGGACAGGCCCGCCAGCAGCGCAAAGAGAACCCTGAGCATCTCCCTTCCCTGGCCCTGCGTCAGCCCTGCGGCGGGCTCTCGGCGGCGGCGTGCAGCGGCGACTCGGTCTCGCTGCTGGAGCGCTCCGCCGGGTGGGGGTGCTCGTCCTGGTGCATCTCCGGCTGGGCCGTCGAGGCGGCTTGGGCGGCGCTCATCGATCGTCCCCCCCACTCCCCCTCCAGCAGGTCCTCCTTGGTGATGATCAGTTTGTTGATGTCGTAGTCCGACATGTCGTACCGCGGTCCCATGGTGATCGCGCCGACCGGGCACGCCTCCTCGCAATAGCCGCAGAAGATGCACCGCGCGAGGTTGATCTCGTAGCGCGACGCGTATCGCTCCCCGGGGGACACGCGGTTGGTCTCGGTGTTCTCCTCGGCCACCACCAGGATGCACTTGGAGGGACAGGCTGCCGCACAGAGCTCGCAACCGACGCATTTCTCGAGGCCGTCCTCGTAGCGGTGAAGGATGTGGCGGCCGCGGTGGCGGCTGCTGATCGGCGGGAGCTCCTCGGGGTACTGCACGGTCGTCGGCGGCTCGAAGAGGTGCCTGAAGGTCGTCCCCAGTGCGATGGGGATACCCAGTACGCCGTCGAGGATCACGGCGTCACCACCGGCTGTGCCGCCCGGGTGTGGCGGTCGGCGCGCGAGACCCCGGCGGGCAGGCCCTGCGTCACCGCGAGCACCAGCCCGACCACAACCAGTGCGGCCAGTGTTATGACCGGGATGAGCCACTCCACGCCGTACACCACACAGGTCGCGGTGACCGCGATGTTCAGGAGGCCAAGCGGCAGCAGGACCTTCCAGCCCAGCGCCATGAGGCGGTCGTAGCGCAGCCGGGGCAGGGTCGCCCGCAGCCAGAAGAGCACGAAGATGATCGCCCCGATCTTGATTAAGAACCACATGATCCCTGGCAGCAGCGGCCCACGCCAACCGCCCAGGAACAGGGTCGCCGCGATGGCGCTGACGGTGACCATGTTGATGTACTCGCCCAGGAAGTACAGGCCCCACTTCAGGCCGGCGTACTCCGTGAGGTAGCCGGCGACCAGCTCCTGCTCGGCCTCGGGCAGGTCGAAGGGTGCCCGGTTGACCTCGGCGGTGGCGCTGATGATGTAGATCACGAACCCCAGGGGCTGCAGCAGGATGTAGGGCAGGGCCTTCTGGCCGTCGATGATCTGGTTGAGGTTGACCGAGCTGGAGAGGACGAAGACCCCCACCAGCGAGAACCCCAGCGCCATCTCATAGGAGATGAGCTGGGCCGAGCTGCGCATCGCCCCCAGCAGCGAGTACTTGGAGTTGCTGGCCCAGCCCCCCAGGACCACGCCGTAGGCGGTCATCCCGCTGACGGCGAAGATGAACAGGATGCCGACGTTGAGGTTGGCGATGTAGCCGGTGACGGTCTTGCCCAGGATGGTGAACGGTGGGGTCACGGGGATCACGGCGAAAGCGAAGACCGACGCCACGGTCATGACGGCGGGCGCGGCCAGGTAGAGGAGGTCGTCGCGACCCGCGGGCCGCACGTCCTCCTTGGTCAGGAGCTTGATGACGTCGGCCAATGGCTGGAGCAGGCCGAACGGTCCAATCCGGTTGGGCCCCATCCGCAGCTGCAGGTAACCGATCACCTTGCGCTCGCTGAGCACCAGGTAAGCCGCGGCGGTGATGAAGGCGAGGATGAGGGCGCCGCTCTTGACGATCGCGATGAGCACGTCCAGCACGTCAGTCCTGGCCCCACCACGCGGCGCGCTGGCCCGACTTCTGGATCCCGTATGCCGGCACCGCGCGGATGATGTCGCGCATCACGTCCACCGGCTGGCGATAGTCCCAGCCCGCCTCCCAGGCGTTTGCGAGGTCCTGGAACACCCGCCAGTCCGGCGGGGTCGTGGCCACCGGCGGCAGGGCCTGGCGCAGCCGCTGGATCCGTCCCTCGAGGTTGGTGTAGGTCCCCTCCTTCTCGGCGAAGGTGTGCAGTGGCAGAACCACGTGGGCACGAGCCGACAGCGTGGTGTTGGCGATGTCCATGACCACCAGCAGCTCGACCGCGTCCAGTGCGCGCTTCACCAGCGATGTCTCGGCGCTGGCCTCCAGCGGGGACGGGCCGACCAGGACGAGCGCCTTCAGCTGCCCGGCGGCAGCGGCTTCGAGCATCTCCCAGGTGCTCATCCCGGGCCGCCCGCCGGCCTTCTGGTAGCCGGGGAGCAGGTCGGGCAGGCAGCCCATGTCGGCGGCGCCGCGGGCATTGGCCTGGGGCACGACGATGAGGCGCCGAGCCTCGACAGCCCGTTCGCGCAGCCTCGCGCAGAGCACCTCGGCGTCCGCCTGGAGGGTCTCCGAGGCCACCACCCCAACCAACCGGTCCCCGGATGCGAGGTCACCCAGCAGCTCGGTCGCGGTGCGGCCGCGGCCAAGCACAAGCCGCGTGCCGCGCTTCCGCCGGGCCTTCTTGAGTCGCAGTTCGATGATCGGGGCGAGGTCGAGGGTGACCTGGTCGCCAAGCACGAAGATGGCGTCGCAGTCCTCGAAGTCGTCGTAGGCCAGCCGCCAGTCGTCGGGTGACGGGGTCGCGGCCTGGAGGTCGTATCGATGGTCCACGTTGGGGCTGCCCAGGACCTCCCGGACCCAGCGCTGGGCCAGGAACAGTTCCTCGTTGCTGGCGTTGGGGCTGAGGATCGCGCCGACACGGTTGGCGCCGTGCTCGCGTACCACGTCCTGCATCCTCCGGGCGACCTCGGCCACCGCTTCGGGATAGGTCGCGTCCTGGGTCACGCCTGCCTCGATGCGGGGATGGCGCAGGCGCTGGTCGTCGTTCACGAAATGGAACCCGTAGCGCCCGCGGTCGCACAGCCAGCCGTCCTCGACATGGGGGTTGGCGCGGGACATGTAGCGCACGATGCGGTCATCGCGGGTCTGGATATTGACGTTGCATCCCACTGCGCAGCCGTGGCACACGGACGGGGTGCTGCGCATGTCCCAGGGGCGCGCACTGAAGCGCCAGTCGGCGCTGGTCAGGGCGCCGACCGGGCAGAGCTCCATGATGTTGCCCTGGAACCCGCTCTGCATCGGCTCCCCGTTGAACGTGCCGATCATGGTGTGGACGCCCCGGTTGAGCAGGACGAGCTCGCCCTCCTCGGTGACCTCGTCGAAGAACCGGACGCAGCGCTCGCAGAGGACACACCGCTCCATGTCGAGGAGGATCCGGTCCGACAGCGGCACCGGCTTGGGGTACTTGACCTTCTCCTCGATGAAGCGGCTCTTCCCGGGCCCGTGGTAGAAGCTGAAATCCTGGAGGTCGCACTCGCCCCCCTTGTCGCAGACCGGGCAGTCCAGCGGGTGGTTGATCAGGAGGAATTCGAGGACGCCCTCACGTGCCTTGAGCACCTCGGGTGACTCGGTCAAGACCCTCATTCCCTCCGCCGTGGTGATGGTGCAGGAGGTGGCCAGCTTGGGTTGCCCCTCGACCTGCACGACGCACATCCGGCACGCGCCGATCGGGTCCAGCTTGCGGTGGTCACAGAAGTACGGCACCGGGGCACCGTTGTCGAGGCAGACATGCAGCAGTGAAGCCCCCTTGGGCGCCTGGACGTCCCGCCCGTCGATGGTCACGTTCACCATCTCCGGCCCTGCCGGCACCGTCGGAGCCGTTGTCGTCTTCTCTTCGGGCATCGCCTAGACCAGGGCCTCGATTGAGGTGGGGGCATTTGGCGCGGTGCCCTTGAAGGGGCAACCGTGGGCGGCGACATGGGCCCGGTACTCGGCCTCGAACTGCTGGACCGACGACCGGATGGGCCAGGCGGCGGCCTCGCCCAGCGCGCACAGCGACTTGCCGTCGATGTTGTTGCAGACGTCGACCATCAGCTCGACGTCCTCCTCGCGCCCCCCGCCGGCCTCGATCCGGCGCACGATCCGTGACAGCCAGAAGGTGCCCTCACGACACGGCGTGCACTTGCCACAGGACTCGCGGTAGTAGAAGTCGGCGAGCCGCGCGGTGTACTCGACCATGCACTGGTCCTCGGAGATGACCACGACCGCCCCGGAGCCGCCCATCGTGCCGTGCGCCCGCAGGGAATCCGCGTCCATGGTCGTGTCCTCGAGTTGGGCCGCGGTCAGGAACTGGCTCGACGACCCACCGGGTTGGACGCATTTGAGCTTCTTGCCGTCGCGCATGCCGCCGGCCACCTCGTTGATCAGCGTCATGGCCGCCATGCCCTGTGGCACCTCGTAGATCCCCGGCCGGTTGACCTGGCCGCTCAGGCACATCAGCCTGGTCCCGGTCGCCTTCTCCGTGCCCACGGATTTGAACCAATCCGCCCCGTTGTCGACGATCAGGGGGACATTGCACAGGGTTTCGACGTTGTTGAGCGCGGTGGGCGCGTCGTACAGGCCGATGGCGGCGGGGAAATATGGCGGCTTGGGTCGGGGTCGTCCGCGGTTGCCGTTGAGCGACTCCAGCAGCGCGTTCTCCTCGCCGCAGATGTAGGCCCCCGCCCCACCGTGGATCACCACGTCGAGGTTCCAACCCGAGCCCAGGATGTCGTCACCCACGAGGTTGGCCTGGCGGGCCTCGTCCAGCGCCTCCTGCAGGACCTGCTGGATCTCGGCGTACTCCCCGCGAACGTAGATGAACGCCTGGTCGGCCTCAACGGCACGGGCCGACAGCAACACCCCCTCCAGGAGCAGGTGAGGGTTGCGCTCCATCAGGTACCGGTCCTTGAAGGTGCCCGGCTCCGACTCGTCCGCGTTGGCCACGAGGTAGCGCGGATGCTTGTCCTTCGGCATCAGGCTCCATTTGCGACCGGTGGGGAACCCGGCGCCGCCGCGACCGGTGAGGCCCGAGTCGGTGACGGCCTGGGCGATGTCCCCGGGGGCCATCTTGAGCCCCCGGGCGATGGCCCGGTAGCCACCCCAGCGGCGGTAGCCCTCGAGAGTGCGCAGGCCCTCCATCTCGATGTCCCGCGTCAGGCGCGGCTCCAGCAGGCTGCTCATGCCTGCGGTTCCGCGGCCACCGGCGCCGGCTCGCGGTAGCCCCGCTCGGCCGGGTGCTGCGACCCCGTCTCGATGAGCGTCTGGGAGCCCTTGACGAGGTCCATCACAGAGCCGCCGGCGCCATGGGCGGGGAGCTTCACGCGGTTGGCGCCGGGGTTGGCGAGGTCGACCATCGTGCCCCTTGACGCGGCCTCCTCGCCGGTGGCGAAGACGTGCTGCGGCAGCCGGCCGGCGCGCATGTCGTCGACCAGAGCATCCACCTTCTCGGCGGTCAGGTTCTCGACGAAGCGATGGTTCACCTGGGCGGCCGGGGCGCCGCCGCAGGCCCCCAGGCACTCCACCTCCATCAGGGTGCAGAGGCCGTCGGCCGTTGTCGTCCCGGCCCTGGTGCCGAGCTTCTCCTCGAGCCGGTTCAGGATGCCCCCGGCGCCCATCACCAGGCACGAGATGTTGGTGCACATCTCAACCACGTATTTGCCGTGTGGCTTGAAGAAGAACATGGAGTAGAAGCTGGCCACCGCCTCGACCGGGCCGGGTGGCATGTCGAGCGCCCGGGCCACCTCGCGCATCCCCTCGGCGGTAAGGATGCCCTCGCGGTGCTGCAGGATCCAGAGCGCCGGCAGGATCGCGGACTTCCCGCTGGGGTAGCGCCCCGCGATCTCCCGGATCCGTCCCACCTCGTCGTCGGTGAGGACGGCGAAGCCGGGGCTGTCGGCGTACAGCTCGAGCGGGCTCATCGCGCGCGTCTCACCACGAGCGACCGATGTCGTGTCATCGATCGACGTCCCCGAGGATGAAATCCAGGGACCCCAGGATGGCGACGACGTCAGCCACCAGGTGACCGACGATCAGGCGCGGGATCGCCGACACCATCTGGAAGCTGGGGGCCCGCACCTTGACCCGGTAGGGCTTGTTCGAGGCGTCGCTCACGATGTAGAAACCGAGCTCCCCACGCGGCGACTCCACGGCCTGGTAGACCTCCCCGGCCGGGGGCCGGAACCCCTCGGTCACCAGCTTGAAGTGGTGTATGACGGCCTCCATCGAGGTGTCGAGCTCGGAGCGCGGTGGCAGCACCACCTTGCGGTTGCTGATGGTGATCGGGCCCGGCTCGAGGCGGTCGAGGGCCTGTTCGATGATCCGCAGGCTCTGCCGCATCTCCTGGATCCGCACCAGGTAGCGGTCATAGACATCGCCGTGTTTTCCGACCGGGACCTCGAAGTCGTAGTCCTCATAGCCGGAGTACGGCTCGGCCTTGCGGACGTCGTACGCCACCCCGGACCCGCGCAGGGACGCGCCCGAGAACCCCCAGTCGACGGCCTCGTCGCCGGAGATCAGGCCAAGGCCGCGGGTGCGGTCCTCCCAGAGGGGGTTCTCGGTGAGCAGCGCCTCGTACTCGCCGCAGCGGACTTGGAAATCCTTGACGAAAGCGCGCACCGCCTCCTCGAACCCCGGCGGGGTGTCGGCCATCAGGCCGCCCACCCGGATGAAGCTGGTCATCATGCGCACCCCGGAGACCAGCTCGTTGATCTCCAGGATGCGTTCGCGGTCGCGCCACGCGTACAGGAAGGTGGACTGCGCGCCCAGGTCCAACGCGTGGGTGCCCACCCAGATCAGGTGGCTGCCGAGGCGGCCAAGCTCGACCATGATCACCCGGATGCGCTGCGCCCTCTCGGGCACGGTCTCGCCCAGCAGCTTTTCGACGGCCAGCGCGTAACCCAGGTTGTTGCCGGGCGGGCTGAGGTAGTCCATCCGGTCGGTCCACGGGGTGCCCTGGTGGTAGGTCACCCGCTCGAAGTCCTTCTCGAAGCCGGTGTGGAGGTAGCCGATGTCGGGATCGGCGTAGCGCACCACCTCGCCCTCCACCCGCAGGACCAGGCGCAGGACCCCGTGGGTGCTGGGGTGCTGGGGGCCCATGTTGAGCTCCATGAGGGGACCGTCCGGCGTCTCGCCGACGTACTGCAGCCCCTCCTGGAAGATCGGCTGGCTGGGGGGTGACTCGATCAACTCGGCGCCCCCCGGGGCACGGCGGCGTCAGGCGGGAACGAGCCCCGGTCGCTGAACTTGACAGGTTCCCCAAAGGAGATGTAGTCCTTGCGCAGCGGGTGGCCCTCCCAGTCGACGGGCATCAACAGCCGGCGCTGGTCCGGGTGCCCCCGGAAGTCGATGCCGCAGAGGTCGAAGGCCTCGCGCTCGAGCCAGTTCATGCCCATCCAGACGGCGGTGAGGGAGGGCACTGAGGGCAGCCCCTGGAGGTTGTCGGCGACCCCCACCTTGAAGCGGACGCTGGTGCCGAGGTGGAAGCTCCGGAGCTGGTAGACCACGTCGAAGCGCGGTTCACGTTCGAGCCAGTCGACCGCCGACACGAAGAGAGGCATCTTGAACTGCAGGCGCGGCTCGTCGCGGAGGACCTCGGCGGCCCGGCGGAGGTGCTCGAGGTCGAGGATCACGGCGCCCTCGGGAGGCACCCCGTCGACGCCCACCACGGCTCCCGGCAGGCGCTCCTCGAGCACCTCCCGGACCAGGTGCAGCACCGCGACAGCCTCAGCCACGGCCTCCACGGCCGGCTCGGCGTGCCCGGGGGGGCCGCCCGTCACGACTCGCGGCGGGATTCGGCGCGGATCTTGCGCTGGAGCTTCAGGACGGCGTCCAGGAGCGCCTCGGGCCGGGGCGGGCAGCCCGGGACGTAGACGTCGACCGGGACCACCTTGTCGACCCCCTGGACGATCGCGTAGTTGTTGAACATCCCGCCGCACGAGGCGCAGGCACCCATCGAGATCACCCACTTCGGCTCGGGCATCTGGTCGTAGATCTGGCGCAGGACGGGGGCCATCTTCTGGGAAACCCGCCCGGCGACGATCATCAGGTCTGCCTGTCGTGGCGAGGCCCGGAAGACCTCCGCGCCGAACCGGGCCATGTCGAACTTCGGGCCGCCGGTGCCCATCATCTCGATCGCGCAGCACGCCAGCCCGAACAGCGCCGGCCACATCGAGTTGTAGCGGCCCCAGGCGACGACCTTGTCGATGCTCGTGGTCACGAAGTTGTGGCCCAGGCTGGCCGTGATCCGGTCGTGCGGTTGGGGGTGCTCGTGGGGTTGGTTCGGAAACGCCAGGGGGTCGGAGGGGCCGGTGCGCCCCGGGATCAGGACCTGTGGCGCCCGGGGGTCTATTCCCATTCCAGCGCCCCCTTCTTCCACACGTAGAGCAGGGTGACGGCCAGGATGCCGATGAATATGCCCATCTCCACCAGGCCCGTCTGGCCCAGCGTTCGCAAGAGGACCGCCCACGGGTACACGAAGATCGCCTCGACGTCGAAGACGATGAACAGCATCGCCGTCAGGTAGAAGCCGACCGGCAGGCGGCGGCGGGCGGTCTCGCTGGGGACGATCCCGCACTCGTACGGTGCGCTCTTCGTTCGCGATGGGCTGCGCGGACCGAGGATCGACGACAGGGTCACCGCGAGCACGGCGAAGGCGACCGCCGCGAGGAAGAAGACCAGGAGGGGGAGGTATTCGCTCGTCACCGTCCGCAGATTCTAGTGGGCGGTGACGCCCGCAAGCCGCGTCTCAGGCCGCCTCGGCGTCCCTCAGCAGGGCATAGGTGACAGCCGCGATGCCGCCGTCCAGGAGGAAGTTGGCCAGGAACGCGTAGGCCCGACGACGGAAGGCGAAATAGCCCAGCGCCCCGAGCGATGACGACACCTTCCCGACCAGCAGGTAACGCGCCAGGGAGTGGCGCCTGGTCGCGTCGTGGGTCAGCGCCGCGTCGGCGGACAGCGCGGTGATCAGCGCCATGTAGGCCGCCGCCAGCACGATCCAGAGGTTGTCGGCGTCGACCGGCGACTCGGCCAGCCCGACGGCGCGGGCGCCCTTGTTCATGCTGGTCGTGATCAGCCCCGGGACCAGGTAGAAGCCCAGGCCGCCGGCCGCGAAGATCGGCGCCCAGATCTTGAGCCAGGCCTGCAGGCGCCGCTCACTCGCGACGCTTTGATCACCCACCTTCACGCCGGGTTTATATCACCCTTGCGGGAGCGAACAGGTGTTCGCTATAATCCACGCATGACCCTACCACTGAAGACCCATTGCGACCGCTGCGGCCTGCCCCAATGGCTCGCACCCCGGCAGGCGGTGGCCGCGAGGCGGCTGGAATGCCCCAGGTGCGGGCATCGAGCGTCGTCGCAGCGGTTGGCCCTGATCCGCCGGCGAGCCCGGGAGCAGCGCGAGCCCGAACTGAAGCTGGCCAGCTGAGTCCCGGCCGATTGGCGGGGGGGTCGGGAGGCCGGCCCCTCGACCGGGCAGGCCTCCCGCGCCTGGTGTCAGCGGGTGATCAGTCCTCCTGGGCCTCGGCGCGCTCGCCGACCGTCACCTTGACATCCTTCAACTCCCCAGCCCGCACCACCTTTATGGTCTGCTCGGCGTCCACCTCCAGGGCCTGGAGCGCCCGGAAGAGGTCACGCATCCCGGCAACCTGCTGCTCGCCGATGCCCACGACGGTGTCGCCCTGCAGGATCCCACCAGCGGCCGCGGGGCTGCCGGCTTCTACCGCGATGACCATGAGGCCGTATTCCTGGCCGGCCTTGCCAGCGGTTTCAGCGCCGAGGCGGACAGGCTGGGTGCCGATGCCGAGGTAGGGCTTCTTGACACGTCCGTGCGCGAGCAGGCTCTTGACCAGCCGGTCGGCGCCCGCGACGGTGAGGCTGCGTGTGCTGCCACGGCCGTAGTACCAGCTGTTGATCGCGACCACGGCGCCCTCGGCATCGACCAGCGGGCCGCCGGAGAAGCCCTGGAAGAGGTGGGCGTCGCTGAGGACCAGGCCCTCGAGCCCGCCGCGCCAGCCGCGCTGCCGTGACTCGAGCGAGACGACGTGTCCCACGCTGGCCCGCAGCTCGGACGGCCGCCCGACCGCCACGACAAGGTTCCCGGGGCGGACATCTCCACCGCGGCTCGCCGGGGTTGCCTTGAGCCCGTCAACCTTGAGGACCGCCAGGTCTGAGCCCGGGTCCCGGCCGGCGAGGGTCGCGGCATGGTCACCATCGGCGTCGCGGATAGTGATGTTCTCCTCGTCTACGACCGCGTGGCTCGAGGTCACGACCACCCCGTCCTCCCACACCGTCCCGGTTGCCGCCCGGCCCTGGCGGGCCGACACGGTCACCACCGAGGCGCTGGCCTTTTCGACGACGGCCGCCAGCTGGTCCGAGTAATCCTTGAGGTTGTTTGCCATTGGTTGCTCCTGTTGGTTCGCCCCGGGTCGCCCTCTGGCGGCGGAGCCTGGACCCTCAACTTAGGGGCTGCCGGCCGGCCTCACATCAGCCGATCAGGTAGGCCGCCCTGTCCGTTCGACCAGGTCAGACGGTCAGGAGACCCAGGCGGTAGCCGGTCGAAACGGCCTCCGCGCGGCTCTGGACACCCAGTTTGCCCAGCACGGCGCTGACATGGAACTTCGCGGTGTGCTCACTGATCGACAGGGTGGCGGCGAGTTGCTGGTTTGTCAGTCCTGCCGAGAGCAGGCGCAGGACCTCCAGCTCGCGGGGGCTGAGGGCCTCGACCGGGCGGCCCATGGCCTGCTCACCCGGCGCGGCCGCGGCGCGGACCTCCAGGAGGGACCCGGGCGGGTACACCACCCCGACCCCCTGCCCCACCGCCTCCAGGGCCGCGCCCAGCGAGCCCGCGGGGATCCCCGGGGTGACGACGCCGGCGGCGCCGGCCTCCATTGCCGCACGGAAAGCGCGCGCTTCGGCCACCACGACCAGCGGGCAGTCGAGGTCGGCCAGCACGCCGGCCACCGCGCTCTCGACGTCACGGGAACCCTCGAGATCCAGCAGGCAGATGTCAGGCTCGAGCTGGCCGGCGACGTCGCGGACCGACCCGGGGCCGACGCTGGCGGCGACGTCCAGGCCGGCCGCCGACTCCACGAGGGCCGCCAGGCCTGCCTGGGCCATCGTGCCGGCCGCCACGACGAGCACTCTCACCCAGGAGACCTACCCAAATCACGATGAACTGACCCAGGGGTGGGTCAGGCCCGCGGTGCCACGTAAACCGCCATGAAAGCCACGAAGAGGGCGCTCGCGGCGATCACCAGCAGGTGGAAGATCTCATGGAACCCGAACACCCGGTGCCAGGGGTCGGGCCACTTGAACGCATAGCAGAGGGCCCCGAGCGTGTACATCGCACCCGCGCCGACGATCAGGGCCGAGCCCGCAACCCCGACGGCCGTGTAGATCGCGGGGGCGACGACGATGGCAACCCACCCCACGCCGATGTACAGGCCCGCGAGCACGCCGCGCGGCACCTTGATGCCCAACCACGAGATCGTCGCGCCGGCGATCGCCAGGATCCAGACGGCGGCGAGGATGAGCACCCGCGACCACCCGGCCAGGATGGCCACCGCGATCGGGGTGTAGGTCCCCGCGATGACCAGGAAGATGTTGCTGTGGTCCAGGCGCTGAAGGGTGCGTTCGACGAGCGCCGGCCAGTGGCCGATGTGGTAGGTGGCGCTCCCGGCGAAGAGGAGCACGAGGGTCACCCCATAAATGGCAAACGCCACCTGGAGGTCGGGGCGCCCCGCGCTGGTGCGCAACAGGAGGATCGTGACGACGAGTGCCGCAGGAACGGCCAGGGCGTGCGAATACCCCCGGAGGAGCGGCTTGGCAACGCGGTCCACCAGTGAGTCCTGGCCTGAAACCGGGTTATGCGACATGAAATGATGTTACACATGCCCCTGCATCTCGGCACCTCTGGTTGGCAGTACGCGCACTGGCGCGACACCTTCTACCCGAAGGGCGTTCCCCAGAAACTCTGGCTCGAGCACTACGCGGGGCGCTTCGACACCGTCGAACTGAACAACTCCTTCTACATGCTGCCCAGGGAGGAGTCCTTTGCGGCCTGGGCGGCGCGGACCCCGCCCGGGTTTCGGTTCGCGGTCAAGATGAGCCGCTTCCTCACACACGTGAAGAGGCTTAGCGAGCCGGCCGAACCGGTGGAGCGGTTCTTCAGCCGGGCACGGAGCCTGGGAGACAAGCTGGGCCCGGTCCTGCTGCAGCTCCCCCCAACGATGCCCGCGGCCGTCGACCGCCTCGAAGCGACGCTCGCCCTCTTCCCCCGCGATGTCCGGGTCGCGGTCGAGTGCCGCCACGAGAGCTGGTATACCGCGGACCTCCGCCACTGCCTGGAGCGCCACAACGCCGCACTCGTGCTCGCCGACAGTCCCAGGCGACAGACCCCGGGCTGGCGCACTGCCGATTGGGGCTATGTTCGCTTCCACGAGGGAACGTCCCGACCGCGGCCCTGCTACAGCCGGAAGGTCCTGGCGGAGTGGGGCGTGAGGCTGGAGCGCTTGTACGCCCCGTCGGACGACGTCTACGTCTATTTCAACAACGACCCGCGTGCCTGCGCCCTGCGTGACGCGGTGGTCTTCGGGGCACTCATGCGCCGGCGTGGATACGTCTCCGGCAGGCTGCCACCCCGGTCCGACATCACCGTGGGAGACCGCAAGAGCGCGGCGTGGGCCACGGCACCGAGGCCGTCTAGCCGGGCTGGCTGACCGCTCCCTGGGCGCGCTGGGTGATCTCCTCGGCGCGCTGCATCACCGCGTGCCAGTACGCCAGTTGAGCCCGGAACTGGGCAGCGTACCCACTGAGCTGACGGCGCTGCTCGTCAGCGCCCGGGCCGAGCTCGTCGAGGATCGTCGAGGTGGTGCGGAGCAGGTCGCGGTAGGCGTGGATCATCTGCTCGGCCTCCCTTGCCGGGTGGGCGCCGAGGGACAGGGGCAGCCGGCCGGGCTTGCGCCGCTCCGGCAGTTCGAGGACCTCTCGCACCACCTCCGCGAGCTCATCCGGCCGGGTGTGCACCTTGAGCAGGAATCGCACCGCACCGAGCCGCCCGGCCTTCTCCATGAGCTCGGCCTCGTCGAAGTTGGAGACCATGATCACCGGGATATTCGAGGTCCTCTCCCCGGCTCGCAGCCGCTCGAGGGCGGTCAGCCCGTCGACGCGGGGCATCCGGATGTCGAGGCAGATCGCGTCAGGTGCGATCTCTTCGGCGAGCTGCACAGCCCGCTCACCATCCTCGGCGATGACGACCAGGAAGCCGTACAGGCCGAGGGTCTGACAATAGAGCTCGGCCATGTCGGCGTCATCCTCGGCGACCAGGACGACGGTGTCGTCCCTCGGACGCAATTCCCTGCGTTTGCCAGGCGCATGGTTGCCATTGCCGTTGCCGTTGCCGTTGCCGTTGGCGAAGTCGAAGCTGGCGCCTCCACTCATCAGAGGGTTCCTCCGTGTCGACTGCGGGGCAAGGGGTTCCCGCCCTCATGTCCCAGGGTTTGATGCGCGCGTCGGTGGCGTGAATCATGCGCCAATTCCGGGACCGAGCACAAGCGCCCTGCCGGGTGGCCTCCGGGCGGTCCGGCCGTGTAGTCTCTTACATGATTTCATGTCACATGAACCGATGACGCCAACCCTCAGGACAACCACCATCCACGGCCACCGGATCGGCTACTACAAGGCAGGTCGTGGGCCGGTCCTGCTGCTGCTCCATGGGATCGGCGGTAGCGCGGGGACCTGGATGCAGGTGATCCGGCGGCTCTCGCGCGACTACACGGTCATCGCGCCTGACCTGCTGGGCCACGGGGCATCGGAGCGCCTCCGTGGTGACTATTCGTTGGGGGCCCACGCCAGTGCCGTGCGCGACCTGTTGGTCAAGCTGGGGCACGACCGCGTGACCATCTGCGGACACTCCCTTGGAGGAGGGGTGGCGATGGTCTTTGCCTACCAATTCCCCGAGCGTTGTGAGCGGCTGGTGCTGGTCGACAGCGGCGGGCTCGGCCCGGAGGTGTCACCCCTCCTCCGCCTGATGAGCCTGCCCGGTTCGGAATACGTGGTCCCGCTGGGGACCTGGCCAGGGCTCGCGCAGGCCGCTGTGGCCGTCGGCTCGCGGTTGGGACGGCTGGGATTCAGGCTCTCGCCGGTGGCGGGCGAGATCTGGCAGACCTACTACACGCTGGGCAGTGGCGACGCTCGCCGCGCGTTCCTGGCGACCCTCCGCGAGGTGATCGACTTCCAGGGCCAGAAGGTCAGCGCGGTGAACCGCCTCTACCTCGCCTCCCAGGTCCCCGTGATGGTGATCTGGGGCTCAGACGACCGGATCATCCCTGTCGCTCACGCCCACGCCGCGCATCGCAGCATGCCCGGCAGCCGGCTCGAGATCTTTGAACACGTCGGTCATTTCCCTCACGCCGAGGCCCCGGAGCGATTCATCGCCGTGCTCGAGGACTTCATGCGCGTCACCAGGCCATCCCGCATGACCCCGGCGGCCTGGCGGCGACTCCTGGCGGAGCCGGCTTCCGCGCGGAAACCCGGTGGAGCGGTGGTTCGCCGCCCGCGACGGGAGCCGGCTGCGGCGGCGCCTCGTCGTCGACCGCAAGGCAAGGCTTCTCGGGCCGGCTGACCGCCGTCAGGCTGAGGTGCCGCCAACCGGCTCGAGACGAGTGATGCCCCGAAGCTCCGTTATCGTCGCGCACCCGGTGCAGAACATCACGATCCTGACGACGTCGACGACTTCACTGATGAAGGCGGACAGGGCCGCCTCCCCGGTCGCGGCGGCGCGCAGTACCGGACCAGCCATCCCGGCGAGGTCGGCGCCAAGGGCAATCGCCTTGGCGACCTCCATTCCGTTGTGGATCCCGCCGCTGGCGACGATGAGGGCGTCCGGCGCCACAGCGCGGGCCTCGCGCACCGCTCTCGCGGTCGGTAGGCCCCAATCGCGAAACTCCGCGGCGACCGCGGCGAGGTGACCATCCGAACGGCGGCGCTCCACCTCACTCCAGGAGGTGCCGCCCGCACCGGCGATGTCCACCCCGGCGACGCCGGCATCGAGAAGGCGCCGGACATCGTCGGCGGGTATCCCCCAGCCCACCTCTTTGACCAGCAACGGCACGGTCAGCTGCCGGCACGCCGCCTCGATCTGGGCGAGCAGTCCACCGAAGGCCACGTCGCCACCGACCTGGAGGGCCTCCTGCAGCGCGTTGAGGTGCAGTACCAGGGCGTCGGCGCGGAGTAGCTCGACGAGGCGGGTGCACGCGTCCGGGGTGACCCCGAGCTTCAACTGGACGGCGCCGAGGTTGGCCATCAACACGACATCTGGCGCCAGGTCCCGTATGTCGAACGTCGGGAGGAGGTCGGGGTTCTCCAGCAGCGCGCGTCCCGAGCCCAGGCCGATCGCCACGTGATGCTCCTGGGCCGCGCGCGCGAGGACCTGGTTGACCTCGGCCGCCTCCGGCGTGCCGCCGGTCATGCACGACACGAGCAGGGGGGCGCGCAGCCGGCGGCCGAAGACCTCGGTCTCCGTGGAGACGACCTCCAGGTCGATCTCCGGGAGGGCGCGAGGCAGGAACCGCCACTCCTCGAACCCGGCACTGACGCCGGACTGGACGTCATCCTCGAGGTTGATCCGCAGGTGGTCGGCTTTCCGTATCACTGTCCTGGATCCGCCTTCTTCCATCGGAGACAGCGTACTTTGCAGGCTGCGTTGGCACTTTTCAAAATCCCCGGTCAGTGCTCTACTGTGGTCGGCCCGTCGGCCAACCCATGACAGGCGTAGAACCCGACCACAGACTGCGGCACGCCCTGCGCAGCATCGGCCTCGATCTCTCGCAGGAACGTGAGCGCCTGCCCACGGACAAGCGGGTCAGGGCGCGAGCGGCCGCGTTTCTCTGGGCGGGCGGCGCCGCGCTCGTCTACAGCAGCGTCATCCTGCGCCCGACCGGGGGCAGTTTCATCCCCGGCATGTTGGCGGTCGGCACCATGGCGGTCGTCGCGTGCGCACTGCTGCTGTGGCTGGGGGAGCGCGCGCCCGAGTTTGTTTTCCATGGCCTGCTGATTACCGGGACCATCCTGGTCACCGCGCTGACGGTGTTCGACGGCGCGCGCGCCAGCGCCTTCGCCTTCCTGTACATCTGGGTCGCGCTCTGGGTCTACAACTTCTTCCCGCTGCGCTCGGCGATCGTCCACACGCTGATAGTCGGGCTGGCGTGCGCGGTCGCCTTCAGGTTCAAGCAGGTCGACGCCGCGTTCGTGCGCTGGCTCGTGATCATGGGGACCCTCGCGATAAGCGGGCTGCTCACCCATCGCCTGGTGCAACTGGCCACGGCCATGGCCCTCATGGACCCGCTGACCAAGGTCGCGAACCGGCGGCGCTTCGACGAGGAGCTGGGCACCCAGCTCCTGCGCTCGGCGCGGGACCGCGCTCCGCTCACCCTGGCGATCCTCGACCTGGACCATTTCAAGCAGTTCAACGACGACCTCGGCCACCACATGGGCGACCGGCACCTCGAGCTGACAGCGCGCAGCTGGGTCTCGCTACTCCGTCCGGCCGACCTGCTGGCGCGCTACGGCGGCGAGGAATTCGCCGTCATCCTGCCGCAGACCGAGGCGGACAGCGCGCTCGACGTCGTGCAGCGCCTCCGGGCTGTGACCCCACACGGCCAGACGGCCTCGGCTGGGGTCGCCACCTGGAACGGCCGCGAGAGCGCCCAGGCGCTCATCGACCGGGCCGACGCGGCCCTGTACGAGGCCAAGGTGGCAGGGCGCGACCGGGCCATCCTCGCGGCCGAGGAACAGCGCAGCGCCGCCGACATCCATTTGCCCCAGGCGTGGGCGCGGCTGCTGCCCGAGGTCCTCGAGAGCCATGACCTCACCGCGGTGTTCCAGCCCCTGGTGAGGCTCTCCGACGAGGCCATCGTGGGCTACGAGGCCCTGGCCAGGCCGCTCGACAGCTCACCGCTGCTCAGCGTGGAGGGCCTCTTCAGCGCCGCCCAGCGCATGGGCCTCGGCCGTGACCTGGACTGGCTCTGCCGCCGCGCCTGCCTTGACGCGGCGCGTCGGCTGCCGGCGTCGGTCGACCTGCTCCTCAACATCAGTGTTCCCGCCTTCATGGCGGCGGTGCACCCGGTCGACCAGCTGCTGATGCTCGCGGAATGGGCCGAGCGCTCCCCGGACGCGATCATCCTCGAGATCACCGAGCGCGACCTGGTCGCCGACCTCGAGCCGTTCCAGGCCCAGCTCAAGCTGTACCGCCACCATGGTTTCCGATTCGCCATCGATGACATCGGCGACGGTCACTCCACCCTCGAGGTGCTGGCCGCGGCGGAGCCGGAGTTCGTCAAGGTTGCCCGCAAGCTGGTCCAGACCGCGGACCAGCGTTCCGGTCGAGCCGCGATCAGCGCCATCGTCGCCTTCGCGAGTGTCGCCGGCAGCCGGGTCATCGCCGAGGGCATCGAGACGTCCCACCAGCGGGTGATGGTCGAGGAGTTGGGGGTCGACCTGGGCCAGGGCTGGGCGCTGGGTCAGCCGGCGGCGCTGGACGACTGGCTGGAACGGGGACTGCGAGCGGTTTAGACCGGCCGCGACCTCAGGCGTGCGGGCCGCGCCGACCCGCCATGCGGATCCACCGCGCCGACGCGATGGAGTGCAGCCCGAGGGCCACGAATCCCGCGGACACGACGAACAGCAACAGATGGCCTCCCGGCTCCCGTGCCAGGTCCTGGAATGCCGCGCCCATGCCGTGCGCGCGGCTCGGGTCGTGCTTGATCGCCGCCTGGATGATGAACGCGCCCAGGAGGGTGAAGATCACGCCGCGCGCGAACATACCGAAGCGACCCAGGGCCTCGGCGATGCGCTCCTCCTCCTTGGACATCTCGGAACGCTTCATGTCCTTGCGGAAGCCGGCCCGGACCCCGTCGACAAACTGCCCCAGGCCCATGAGGACCGCGATCACCCCGATCACCACCGTGAGGGCGATGCCAAAGGGGTGAGCCATGATGAAGGCGATGGTGCTCGTGACACTGTCGGTCCCCTCCCCCTTGCTCCGGCCCACCATGAACTGGACGGTGACCACCAGCAGGCCTGCGTAGCTCAGTCCACTCCAGGCAAACCCGAGCCGAGCGGCGATGCCCTGCACGTCATCCCCCCGGTGCAGGGGGTCATAGACCGCGCGGATGAAGCCCCACAGGGAGTACCCCAGCAGGCCGACGACGACCGCGGCAAAGACGAGGACCGCGAAGGGGTTGCCCCTGAGCAGGGCGAGGGCGCCGCGCTGGTCGGTCGTCGTCTGCAGGAGACCGACAGCGAAACCCATCCCGAATACGCCCATGGCCCCATAGAGCAGCCCGCGGACCACGTATCCCAGCCGCGCGCTGCGCTCCAGCCAGGGGTTGTCCTTTCCCTTCTTGAGCTCCCTACCGGCCTTGCGCGCGCCGGACCCGGCTTTGCGCCCCAGTCGCATGGCCTCGGTCCCCGCTTGGCGGGCCTGGCGGTCGAGGGAGTTACTTCGCTTGCCGGCCGCCACCGACCCTCCGCTGCCGGCGCTTGACGGCAGCCGGCAACACGAGTTCGAGGGCACCGACGGCGGCATCGATCACCGCCGGTGTTCGGCCGGCGGAGTTGCTGTCGGCGAAAGCGCGGGCCCTGGGGCTGGTCTCAATCCGCAGATGCCTGAACTTGAAGCTCATGCCGAGATCCTCCTTCCCGCCCTCGCCGGAGAACGCTGACTTCACCATCCGCTTCAACAGGTCGCGGTAGGACTCACCGGCATGGACCTGCAGTTCGAGGTAGGGATCGACCGGCGTCTTCCCCGCCGCCACCATCATTCGTGCCCCGGTCGAGGGGGTGTTGGCGAACACCAGCGACAGCGCCACCCCGTGGCCCTCGATGTCACCAGTGAGGCGGTACTCAAAGGGCTCGGACCTCGCCACCTGCTGGAACCGCTCAGAGAGCTTGCCGAACACCATGTCCTTGGCCGCCTCGCCAAGCTGCAGCGCCTCGCCGAACATGCCGATCGCCGCCACCTCGAGGAACGGCTTGCCGTTGATCCGGCCGATCGTGACTGGGACGGGCGTCCCGTCACGGACGACCTTGATCGCCTTGTCGAGGTCCTCCGGCATGCCCACGGACTTGGCGAAGTTGTTGAAGGTGCCGAGCCCGAGAATCCCGAGCGTGTGGTTGGTGTCGACCAGGGCGGTGATGACCCATCCCACGGTGCCGTCGCCGCCCGCCACGACGACCTGGGCCCTGGGGGCCAGCATCCTGAGCAGCTTCATCTTCGGGTCGAACTCCACGATCTCGTAGTCGGCGAAGGCTGTGCGAAGCTTGGTTTCGACGTCCGGCGTGAGGCTGCCCGCCTTGCTGCTGATCACCAGCAGCCTCTTGAATCGCGCCCTCATCTCCGGCATAAACCTACTATAAGCGCTACAACATTTCATAACATCGGTTTACATGCTTTTGAACACGGGAAGAGCCCGGGTCTATAACCGCCGGCACGGCGCTCACGGCGCCGGCCACGTGGCATGGGCATTCCTCGTCGAGGACGCGCTGTGGGAAGCGGGCGCGGTGGAGAAGGGCGGCACCATCACTCCGCCCGGGCGCTCGGGCTACTGGTCCAACGTCATGGAGGACCCCAACCCGCGGATGATCAGCCTGAACTACGACTCCTACAAGGAGTTCGAAGTCTTCTCGCCCAGCATCGCGCTTGCCCGCACCGCCGAGGCCGAGGTGTCGCGCAGGTTCTTCAACCTGGTTCTCCACAACTGCATGCAGGACACCAACAACGTACTGACGTCATACGGCGCCAACCTGCCTCAGATCAACAAGCGCTGGGATTTCCGGCCGAACGACTGGTACGACCTGCTGACCGGCGAGTTCGTCCGGCTCTAGGCCCAGAGGTTCAGCGGGCGGCGGCCCGCTGGCGCTGCGGCCGGAAGCCGCGCTGGCCGCCCTGGCCTCCCCTGCCGCCAGCGCCACCGGCGCCCCTGGCAGGCTTCTCAGCTGCAGCGGCGCGGTCCGCGGCGGACCAGTGCTCTTCGCGTGGCAGGTTTGGCGCGCCGCCCTTGCGCAGCCGCTGCCACTTGTTCTCGTCCTGGGGGGTTAGCAGGGTGATGGCGACGCCGTCGGCGCCGGCCCTGCCGGTACGGCCGATGCGGTGGGTCAGGAGCTCGGCGGATTCCGGCAGCTCGTAGTTGATGACCAGTCCGAGGTGCCGCACGTCGATTCCGCGAGCGGCGACGTTGGTTGCGACGAGCACGTGGGACTTGCGGCTGCGGAAGCGGTCAAGCGCCCGCTCGCGCTGGCCCTGGGTCATGTTGCCTTCAAGCGCCTCGACCTGGTAGCCGGCCTTGCGCAGCTGTGCGAACAGCTTCTGGACGCCCCACTTCGTCCGTCCGAAGACCAGGGCCGACCCGTCCCGGTTGTCGTCCAGCAGGCGGCAGAGGTCATCGAACCGGTTGGCCTGGGTGGTCTCGAAGAGGCGGTGCTCGATGACCCCCTCGTTGGCCGGGTCGAACGCGACGGCGACCTTGATGGGGTCGTGCAACTCCTGCTTGACCACTCCCTGCACCCATTCGGGCAGCGTCGCCGACACGAGGATCGTCTGGCGCTGGGACGGGAGGTACGAGAGGATCTTCATGACGTCAGGGGCGAATCCCTGGTCCAGGAGCTCGTCGGCCTCGTCGATGACGACGACCGAGACGCCGGAGACGTCGAGCTTGCCATCCCAGATGAAGTCCATGACACGGCCGGGTGAGCCGAAGACCACCTGTGGTGACTGCTTCATCTGGACCCGCTGGGCGTCGTAACCCACACCGCCGATCAGGCACGCGCAGCGGAATCCGTGGGGTGAGAGCAGGGCGTCGGCTACGTCGGCTCCCTGGGTGGCGAGCTCGCGGGTCGGGCAGAGAACAAGGGCGACCGTGCGATTCTTGTCATTCAGCTTCTCGCAGAGCTCGACGATGGGGATGACGAACGCGGCCGTCTTGCCACTGCCCGTGGGCGCCTGGATCAGGGCGTCACGGCCCTGGATCAACGGCGGGATGCTCTGCTCCTGCACCGGGGTGGGGGTGGTGATACCCATCCCCTTGAGGCCGGCGAGGGTGGGCGCGGTCAGCCCGAGGGACGCAAAAGTCTGGGTGGGTGTGCCGGTGCGCGGCACTGTAACTATGTCTTCCATGGAGTTCTCCAGGGTTTCCTTGAGTTGTGGTTTGGTCTTTCGTCGGCCACAACGGCACCGGCTGAGCCGGGCTCAAGGAACGTTGGAGACGTACGCGCCATCGTGATGAAGGCGAAATTCGGTTTGCGCAATCATAGCAGGCGCAAGCGCACCGATGTTCGCCGGGCGCGCGACCCTTAGGATTCGCGGGCTGTGACCTCTCTAATTCGGCACGACCTGCGCAACCTGGCGATCATCGCCCACGTCGACCATGGCAAGACAACGCTGGTCGACGCGCTCCTCAAGCAGTCCCATACCTTCCGGGAGAACCAGGACATGGGGCGCCTGATCATGGACTCCAACGCGCTCGAGCGCGAGAAGGGCATCACGATCCTGGCGAAGAACACCGCGATTCGCCACCACGACGTGACGATCAACATCATCGACACCCCGGGGCACGCCGACTTCGGCGGCGAGGTCGAGCGCGTGCTGAACATGGCTGACGGCTGCCTGTTGCTGATCGACGCGGCCGAGGGCCCGATGCCCCAGACCCGGTTCGTGCTGCGCAAGGCCTTCGAGGTCGGGCTGCGGCCCATCCTCGTCATCAACAAGCTGGACCGCCCCCTCGCGGACCCGGCGAGGGCTCTCGAGGCGGCCCACGACCTGTTCCTCGAGCTCGCCGAGAATGCCGACCAGCTCGACATCCCGGTGCTGTACGCGATTGCCAGCCAGGGCAAGTCGGGACTGTCGCCGGAGGCGCTCGAGGACAACCTGGAGCCGTTGTTCAAGGCCATCCTGCACTACGTACCGCCGCCCGTCATCGAAGATGGGCCGCTGCAGATCCTGGTGGCCAACCTGGGCTATGACGACTACACCGGGCGGCAGGCCGAGGGCCGCGTGTTCCGCGGCGAGGTGCGCCCCGGCCAGGCCGTGCTGGTTCTCCGCGACGACGGCACCGAGACCAAGGGTCGGATCAACAACGTCCTGCAGCACCGGGGCCTCATGCAGGACCAGGTCGACGTCGCCCGCAGTGGCGACATCGTCGTGCTGACCGGCCTCGACGATGTCACCATCGGCGACACGATCGCCGATCCCGACCACCCGGATGCCCTCCCGCGGATCGCCATCGAGGAGCCCACGGTTCGCATGACGTTCGCTGTGAACGACTCGCCCTTTGCCGGCCGCGAGGGCCAGTTCAGCACCTCCAGGCAGCTGCGCGCCCGGCTGTTCAAGGAGCTCGACGTGAACCTCGGCCTGCGCGTCGAGGGCACCGATTCGGCGGATCGATTCCTGGTCAGCGGGCGTGGCGAACTGCACCTCGCCGTGCTCATCGAGACCATGCGACGCGAAGGTTACGAGTTCGCCGTGTCGCGTCCAGAGGTCATCGTGAAGGAGATCGACGGCAGGAAGCACGAGCCCGTCGAGCACCTGACGATCGACGTGCCGGAGGACTACGTCGGCGCCATCACCGAGGCGCTGGGGATGCGCCGCGGCGAGATGCTCGAGATCAACTACGACGACCGGGCCGGCGTTCGCCTGGAGTACAAGATCCCCACCCGGGGATTGATCGGCTTCCGCAACGCAATGCTCACCCTCACCGCGGGCAACGGCATCATGGGCTCGCTGCTGCTGGGCTACAGGCCCTGGGCGGGTGACCTCTCCAGTGTGCGCAACGGTGCCCTGACGGCCTCCGAGGGTGGCACGGCCGTCGCTTATGGCCTGGCCAACGCGCAGGAGCGCGGGGCCACCTTCATCGAGCCCGGCGAGCAGGTCTACGAAGGGATGGTCGTCGGCATCCAGAAGCGCACGGGCGACATCGCGGTGAACGTCTGCAAGGAGAAGAAGAAGACCAACGTGCGGAGCTCCACGTCAGACATCTCGGTGCGCCTGACGCCGGCCACGAAGATGAGCCTGGAGCAATGCCTGGACTTCCTCGAGGACGACGAACTGCTGGAGGTCACCCCGAAGAACGTCCGGCTGCGCAAGCGCTGGCTGACCGAGGCCGACCAGGCGCGCGCCCGCAGGGGCCTCAAGAACTGAAAAAAGAGGGGGGCGCCTCTGGCGCCCCCCTCGTGTCCTGCCTGGTGCGGGTTACTGGTAGGTGACCTTGCCTCGCACGTCCACCAGGTCGCCCTGCTGAGCGTATCGACCGTCGGCGGCGACGTACTTGTAGATCGCCTCCTGGGTGATGGTGTAGTGGTCGTTGGGGGTGTTCTTCGCGGTCACCCCCTTGGCCAGGAACGGGTTGTCCGACTCGTTGAAGTTGTTCAGCGCGTCGACCAGGCTCTTGCGGGTCGGGTTGTCGCCCGAGTGCTTGAGGACGTCGACCATGGTGTATGCCACGGCCATTCCGTACATGTTAAAGGCGTCCGTCGTCTTGCCCTCGGGGTAGTACTTGCTGAGGATCGTCTTGAACAGGGTGACACCGGAATCGCTGGCGTTGGCCGGGTCAAGGGCGTCCTTGACGTAGTTCACGGTCAGGATCCCGTCCACCGACGCTGCGGACCCGGTCGCTTTCTGGGCCGCCCCAACGTATGGCACCGGCGCCGCTACCGAGTTCAGGTAGATGGTGGGGTGCCAGCCGACGGCCGCGGCGGTCGCAATCGACTTGATGGCCGGGGATGGCGTCTCGAAGATCATCAGCGTGTCGGCCCCTGAGGCCTTCAGGGTGGTGATCTGCGACTTCACGTCCGGGGCGCCGACCTCGTTGTTCTGGACCGCCACGATCATCGAGGAGGCCTTCGAACCGAGGCCCTTCTTGAGGCCGTTGAGGTAGTCGGTGCCGTAGTCGTCGTTCTGGTAGATGACGGCGACCTTGGCGTTCGGGGAGTTCTTCAGCAGCGCCTGGGCGTAGATGTAGGCCTCGCCCTGGTAGGTCGGCTGCCACCCGAAGGTGTAGGGGAACTTCTTGCCCTCGGCCGAGAACTGGGTCGCCCCTGAGGCCACGAAGACCTGGGGCACCTTCTTGCTGTTGAGGTATTGCTCGACCGAGACCTGCGCCTGGGTGCCCAGTCCGCCGAACATGGCGAACACGGGGTCCGAGCCCTCCGCGAGCTGCTTGGTCAATGGCACGGTCTGCGCCGGGTTGTAACCGTCGTCGAGGTAGTTGTATTTGATCTTGCGGCCGTTGACGCCGCCGTTGTCGTTGACGTACTGGAAGTACGCGTTGCTGGCCTTGGCGATTGTGCCGTAGGCCGCCGCCGGGCCACTCAGGGCGATCGTGCCGCCCAGCAGGATCTGGTCCTTGGTGATCCCGACATCGCTCGCGGTCTTGGCCGCGGGCCCGCTGCTGGTTGTGCCTCCACACGCGGCGAGTGCGAACACTGAGAGGATCACAACGGTCCTCTTGATGGCTGGCTGGAATCTCACCTGGCACATACCTCCGATGGTGCGGTCATGAATGCTGTTTCACCCGCGCTGTTGCGGTCAGTGTGAACTAAAGCGGTCCGGTTTGTGCGCTCGCCTCCGGCGCGGCAGGGGTGTCATCGCCGGACTGGACCGGATATCTAAGGCGGTGCACATTCGATCGGATGAGGCCGGCAACACCCTGGCGGGCGACGACCATGACCACCAGGAGCAGGATGCCCTGGGTGACCGACGGGGCCGCGTTGGCCACCTGCTTGTTGATGCTGGACAGCGCCTGCTGCGACAGCTGGGGCAGGAACTGCGAGAAGAACCCCCCGATGACCGCCCCCTCCAGCGTGCCGAGCCCGCCGATCACCGCTCCCACCAGCAGCAGGATCGACAGCTGGAAGGGGTATGCGTCGGCACTGACGAAACCGGTGGCGATCCCGTAGAGGGCGCCGGCGATCCCGGCCAGGAACGCCGAGATCGCGAAGGCCAGCGTCTTGTAGCTGGCCAGGTTCACCCCGAACGCGACCGCCGCGAGGTCGCCATCGCGGATCGCGCGGAACGCCCGGCCGGTCCTCCCGCGCAGGATGTTCCAGGCCAGCAGGAAGCACAGCGCCGCGATCCCCAGGCAGACGATGTAGAAGAACTGGTCGTCGGTCAGGAACTCCGTCGGTGACGTCACGGGTGGCAGGATGATCCCCGCGACTCCGCCCGTGATCGCCGCCGGCTTTTTCAGCACCGTCGGGGCCGCCACGGCCAGCGCGAACGTCGCCAAGGCGAGGTAGATCCCCTCCAGGCGCAGAGCGGGGAAACCGAAGGCGAAGCCCAGCAGCCCGCAGACAACCCCGGCGATAGGGATGGTGAGGAGGTAGTTGATGCCCATCTTCTGCTGGGCGATCGCGCTCGCGTAGGCCCCGATCGCGAGGAAGGCGCCGTGCCCCAGGGTGATCTGGCCGCTGTACCCGGTCAGGATGTTGAGCCCCAGGATCGCGATGGCGAAGATCAGCGCGTACGAGAGGTTGAGGGTCTGGTAGCTCGGGAGCAGGAAGGGGGCGGCGATCGCCACTATGGCGAGGACGGCGAGGAACCCCAGCATCCCGTTCGACGGCAGAGTCCGGGCCCTGGCGACGGCCATCGATGGCACCTAGACGCGCCTCACGTGGACCTGGCCAAGCAGCCCTGACGGTCGCACTACCAGGACGACCACGATCAGCAGGAGCGCGACAGCCAGTCGGAGGTCGGCGAGGGGTTGGACATAGGCGCCGACCATCGCCAGCAGCACCCCCAGGAGGAGGCCCCCGACAACGGCCCCGATCGGGCTCTCGATGCCCCCCAAAACGGCTGCCGCGAAGGCGTAGATGATGACCTGCTGCATCATGTTGGGCTCCAGGAAGAGCGAGGGGGCAAGCAGGATTCCCGAAACCGCACCCACCCCCGACGCCAGCCCCCAGCCCACGGCCAGCATCCCGCCGACGCTCACACCGAGGAGCCGCGCGGAGTCCGGGTAGAGCGCGGCTGTGCGCATGGCCAGGCCCAGCTTGGTGCGGTTGAAGAGGATGTAGATCAAGCCCAGCACGAGCAGGCTCACACCGATCACGCCAAGGTCCTGGATGCTGATGTAGACGCCCGCGATGACCACCGGGTTCTGCGGGAACGGGGTTGGGAAGGCGCGCGGGACGTAGCCCCAGATGAACCCCGCCATGCCGTTGGTGATCGACAACAGGGCCAGCGTGACGATGACCACCCCGAGCTGGGGGCCGCGCTCGAAAGGCCGGACTATGAGCCGCTCGATGGCCGCCGCGCCGAGCATCGCAAAGCCCAGGGCGAGGACAAAGGCCAACGGGTAGGGCACGCCGAGGTTGACCATGAGCGTCCAGGCGATGAAGGTTGCGAACATCGCGAACTCGCCCTGGGCGAAGTTCACCAGCCCCATGGCGCTGTAGATCAGGACCAGCGCGAGCGCCAGGCTGGCGTACGCTCCACCGGCGGCGAGCCCCGACACCAGCTGCTGCAGGAAGAACGTCACGCGTGGCCCATCAGTAGCCCAGGTACGAGCGCCGGATGGACTCGTCCGCGGCCATGGTCCGGGCGTCGCCGCTCGCCGCCACCGTGCCCGTCTCGAGCAGGTAGGCGCGGTGGGCGATCTTCAGTGCCAGGCTTGCGTTCTGCTCCACCAGGAGGACCGCCACCCCCTCGTCCGCGTTGATCGAGGTGATGATCTCGAAGATCGACTGCACGACGAGTGGTGCGAGGCCCAGCGACGGCTCGTCAAGCAGGAGCAGCCGCGGCCTTGCCATCAGCGCCCTGGCGATGGCCAGCATCTGCTGCTCTCCCCCACTCAGCGTCCCGGCATGCTGGTCACGGCGCTCCTTGAGGATCGGGAAGTAGCCGAAGATGAGGTCGTAGTCAGTGCTGACCTTCTCCTTGTCCGTCCTGGTGTACGCGCCCATCCGCAGGTTGTCCCAGACAGTCAGCTGCACCAGGGTGCCGCGGCCCTCGGGCACATGCCCGATCCCCCTGCGGGCCGTGTCGTGGGCCGCGACGCCGCGCAGGGACCTGCCCTCGAAGGTGATCCTGCCGCCTCGGTTGCAGGTGCCCGAGATGGCCCGCAGGGTGGTGGTCTTGCCGGCGCCGTTGGCGCCGAGCAGCGCGACGATCTCCCCCGGCTCGACCTTCAGCGAGACTCCGTGAAGGGCCTTGATCGGGCCATAGTCGGCGGTGACCGCGTCGAGTTCAAGCAGCGCCACTTTCAGCTCCGAGGTACGCCTCGATCACGGCCGGGTCGGCACGCACCTGCGCCGGCGTTCCGATCGCGATCCGCTTGCCGAAATTCAGCACGACGACCCGGTCGGAGATGCCCATGACGAGGTTCATGTGGTGCTCCACGAGCAGGACCGTGACCTTGTAGTCGTCGTGGATGGCGCGGATCAACTCCCCCAGCGCCCCCACCTCGGTGTGGTTGAGGCCCCCGGCGGGCTCGTCCAGGAGCAGCAGCCGGGGTTTGGAGACCAGGGCCCGCGCCAGCTCCACACGCTTGAGGCTGCCGAACGGCAGGCCGGCCACCGGGCGCCTGGCCAGGGCCGCCAGGCCCACGTGGTCCAGGGCCTCCATCGCCGCCACCCGCGACCGTTCTTCGGCCTGCCGCACGAACGGTAGGCGCACCGATGATGCCAGCCACGGCGCGCGCACGTTGACGTGGTCGCCAACGAGGACGTTGTCGAGGACGGTCATGGTCCGGAACAGCTCCACGTTCTGGAAGGTCCGTGAAATGCCCAGGCCGATGACCTCGTGGGGAGAGGCCTGCAGCAGGCTGTTGCCGTCGAATTTCACGTCCCCTGACGTCGGCCGGTAGAAGCGTGTGATGACGTTGAAGAGGGTTGTCTTGCCTGCGCCATTGGGGCCGATCAGGCCGACGATCTCCCCTCTGTCGATGCCGAAGGACGCATCCTGGACCGCGACAATCCCGCCAAAGCGCACGGTCACGTTCTCCACCGACAAGATCCCCACGAGTGCGCAGTGTCTAACGCAGGGGTGGCGACGTCAACCAACCAGCAGCGCTGGTGGTCGAGGAGGAGTCACTGTCGCGGCCGCACCAGGGCGGCCGCGCTCAGGTCAGCCC
Source organism: Chloroflexota bacterium (assembly GCA_034666405.1). Lineage (GTDB taxonomy): Bacteria > Chloroflexota > Dormibacteria > DASZGP01 > DASZGP01 > JAXDLW01. Next base: position 43,768 of record JAXDLW010000008.1, read on the forward strand.
TTGCGCTTCTCCGCCTGGGACAAGCGGGCGTCGATCAAACTCTGCAGGCTCTCCATCTCACGCGACACGGCGCCGAGCTGGAGTCGAACCTTGGCGATCTGCCGGGAGGCCTTGTCGGCCCCGGTCGGACGACCGGGGCCGGGGGCCTCTGGACCGGCTAGCTCCGTGAGCCCCTTGAGCTCTGCGGTAAGACGCTCATGTTCCGGTCCCATGAGCTCGAGCCGCCGCCGCAGCGACGCCACCTGCCCAGGCATCAGAACCTCGTCTACTCGGAGCACCGTCACAGGCGGGCTTTAGTAGCTGCGGCGCGGCTGCTGTGCGAAGCAGTCGCTGCAGTACACCGGCCGGCCTGAGGTGGGCTGGAATGGCACCTGAGTGGCCTTGCCACAGTTGCTGCACACGACGTCGAACATCTCGCGCGAACGGCCACCGCCGCCACCGCCACCACCACCGCCACCCTGGCCACGCCGGATGGAGCGACAGTCAGGGCAACGCCCGGGGTCATTGGTGAGCCCGCGGGAGGCGTAGAACTCCTGCTCGCCGCTGGTGAAGGTGAACTGCTGGCCGCAATCGCGGCAGGTAAGGGTGCGGTCCTGGAAACTCAAACTGGGTACCTCTGTGGTGAATGCGACGCTGCGGTGCGCAGGCCGAAATGGTTGGTGTGCCGGCCGCCCGCGCTCAAGCGCATGCCAAAAACTCCGGCGGATATGGAAGCACAGGTTTCCTGCGCTCCGATGGGTTCTGTCAATCTGCCTCTCCCGGTCCTTGAGATGGATTCTTATCCGTCGACCTAACGACCACCGGCCTGTGCCGGGCTCAAGGAACGTTGGAGACGCGTGCGAGCTCGAGGCCCGCGCTTGCCGAACTATAGCAGGGCCAGGCGTTCCCGGGGCCCCGCGGCGGGATCAACTCCCGTAGAAGTACCAGTAAGAGCCGGTTGCGTCATCGCACGTCTGCATCAGGAGCGGCGGGTGCTGCGTCTCCATCACCGGGCCACCGTCGGACTTCGGCACCCGTGACGCCTGGTAGATGGTGTACGTGCGGGCCGCGCCCGCCGGGTCCCAGTAGGTCACCTTCGCGCCGATCGACACCGACGGCAGGTTGCCGAACGGCCCCGGGCGGTGGCCCACCAGGAAAACCTCGGCAGCCGGAACACAGGTGTCGCGCGCCGCACTGCTGCGGGTCAGCACTGTCGCACCGGTGCAGTCAGAGTAGATCGAAACCGGCACGGACAGCCCGATCGACGGTGCCTCGACCCAGTCGTGGCGCGGTCCTGGCGGCGGGGCCGGGGTGACTGCAGCGGGCCGGGCCGCGATCCTGGGCGTGGACAGCCGTGCGGGCGGCGATGAGGGCGGTGACACGGTGGCTGCGGCCGTCGGGACCGGGGCAGGAGCGGGCTCGGCGGCACGTTGTAGGGCGGCGGCCAGCACCTCCCGGCGCCACGGGGCAGGGTCCCCGCCGGCGACCGGCGTGGTCACCGACGCTCGCGATGCCGGCCGTGACCCGGTCCCAGCGGTCGGGCGCTGGGCGATGCCGCATGCCTGGAGTCCCACGGCCACCCCCGCGCCGGCCAGTGCCAGCCCCACCACTCTTCGCCCGCCCTTCACCACACGCATGCTGCGGCCCCCCCGGTAACGGAGCCGTGGCGAAAACGGCAAAGACTTGTGAAGATCGCGGCGTCGGGAGGCGGCGCTAACCCGAAAAGGTCGCCAGTCGTTCACTGGCCGGGCCGCGAACCACCTCACCCGTGCCCACGTCGAACTGGCTGCCGTGGCAGGGGCAGGTCACGATACCGCCGGACAGGGTGCCATCGGTCAACGAGCACCCGCGGTGGGTACAGGTGTCCTGGAATGCGCGCAGGGTGCCATCCACGTTGGCCACCGCGACCCGCGCGTCGCCGACCTCGACCGCCCGCATCGCGCCGGGGGCGAGGTCGCGGGCGGCCTCCAGGGCCCGCGGGCCGGCGTCCAGCGGGTGCGCGGAGGGAGTGCTGGGCGCGCGGATCCCGCGACGGCTGGCAAACGACCGGGCGTATGCCACCGACCGCGCGTGCAGGATGGGGTCGTCCGGCAGGGCGATGCCGTCAACGACGTTGGTCGGGTCGAATACCAGCGGTTCGCATGTGCCGGGTTCGGCGACCGCCGACACCTCGAGCCGCCCGGCGATCACCTCCTCGCGGTCGTCGGGCCAGGCCTGGGTCGGGTCGACCAGCGAGTCGCCCTCACGGCCCAGGACGAACACCAGCCGCAGCGCGGCCGGGCCGCGCGAAATCCGCTCGCGGAGTTCCTCCTGGAGATATTCGCGCCCGCCCTCGCGTGCTTCCTCTGGGGTGAGGGTCCTCTCCCCCGCCTCGGGATCCCAGTGGTAGCGCACCCAGCGGCTGCCGCCGCCGGCATCGACCAACTGGAACGCATGGATGCCGTTGTACCGGCACATCAGATAACTCGCCGGGAGGGTCCCGGCCATCGCGGCGCCGAGGGCGGCCTGGGTCTCAGGGTGACGCTCGAGGAAGGCCCCCACCGCCGCCAGGTCGGGCTGCTTCGTCTCGGGGTCGGGACGGGTCACGCGGAGGAACTCCATGAAGCTCTCGGGGTCGCGGGCGAAGAACACCGGCAATGTGAGGGCGACCATGTCGGAGCTGCCGCCGTCGGGCAGGTGGAACTTGACTGCCAGGCCACGTCCGTCACTGCGGGCATAGTCGGGGTACGCGGGGATCCCACTGCCGTTCGAGAAGCGGATCGTGACCGGCACGGGGTCTCCCTGCATGTGCGCGGCCCGCGTCAGGGCGGCGGCCTCAGGCGACGCCGTGAAGGTCCCGGTCGCGCAGCTTCCCTTGGCATGCGCTGCGCGGTGGCCGGGGTGCTCACCATGCACGCTGTGGAGCGTGTCGACAAGCTCCTTCGCAAGGCCGGCGGGCAGGTCCATCGAGGCATCGTAAACCCAGACCCTACGATTCGGCCAATGCGACCGACTACCCCGGTGCCGGCGACGCCCGCGCAGGTCCCGCAGGCTGACGCCCTCCGGATCGTCGGGGTCTGCGCCCTGGCCAGCCTGTTGAGCGCATTCGGCGGCTCCATCCTCTTCGTCGCCCTGCCGGCCATCGGCGCCGAGTTCCACGCCGGGACCGCCGACCTGGCGCGGCTGGGCGCCACGCTGTCGGTCGGGTCGGCGATCGCCCTCCCGCTGGCGTTCGCCGCCGACCGCGCACACCGGGGCCGGCTGGCTGCCCTGGGCATCGCGGGCTTCTCGCTGGCGGCGCTGGCCACGGCCGCCTCCCCAGGGGTTTCCTGGCTCGCGGGGGCGCGGTTGTTCGCGGTGTGCTTCGAGACGCTGGTCTCCGCGGTGGCCCTGGCCGCGGCCCTGGAGGCGGTGGGGCCCGACAGACGGGCGCAGACCGCCGCGTTCCTGGCTCTCAGTGCCGGCGCCGGCGTGGCCCTGAGCGTACTGGGTTACCCGCTGGTCGCGCCACGCTGGCGGCTCCTCTACCTGGCCGCGGCACCGGGGTTGCTGCTGGCGCCTCTCGCGCTAGGGATTCCCGGCCGCGCTCGAGGTGGGCCGACCGGCCTGGGGGTGCTGGTGGCGCCTCCTTGGCGCCGCCGGCTGCTGGTGCTGGCCGCGTCGTCGGCCCTGGGAACTGTGCTGTATGAGCCCGCGAATTTCTTCGCCGTGTTCTTTGGCAGCCGCAGTCTCGGCCTCACCTCGGTCGAACTGAGCCTGGTGCTCGGCGCGTCGGGGGTGGCGGCAGCCCTTGGTTTCGTGCTGGGTGGCGCCGTTTCCGACCGCCTCGGGCGCCGGGTTCCAAGCGTGATGCTCGGCCTCGCATCAGCGGTCCTCGCCGCCGTGTCCTTCAGTTCATCCGCCCCGACGTACATCGGCGCGGGCATCGCCTGGAGCGCTGTTGCCGGGGCGGCCGGGCCGATGGTCGGTGCGTGGATCGCGGAGCTCATGCCGGCGCGCGCCCGCGTCACGGCCTTCACGGCGACCGGGGTTTCCGGGGCGCTGGGAGGCGTCCTCGGGCTGCAGCTGGTGGCCGCGCTCAGTGGCAGCCTTGGGCTGCAGCGCACGATCTGGGTGACCGCGATCGTCGCCGGGGTCGGCGCGGTCGTGCTCCTGGCGCTGCCGGAGACCAGGGGCCGGCCGCTGCCCGACTGAAGGGCTCAGGAGGTCCGGGGTTCAGTCTCCAATAGCCGCCGGGCGACGTCCAGCGCACGATCCAGGGCCTCCTCACGGGGCGCGCCATCGGCGGTCATGCCGGCGACGGCCAGGCCGGTGAGGTAACTGGCGAGCGGTGCGTTCCTGCGCTCGGTCCCGTGCGCCACGAGCCTTGCCAATTCGAGCACCGTCTCCGCTTCGATCGCTGATAGCGGCGGCGGCACCGGCAGGGTCCCGGCTCCCAGTTCGGCGGCGAATTCGTCAAGGAATCCAGTCGACATCTGGACCCGCATCGTACGCTGGAACGCGTGAGCACGCAGCCTTCGCCCTCAGACCGGACCGCACTCCGGCGGCACTCCGAGCGCGGCCGGTACGACCGGGACACCATCAACGCCATCCTCGACGAAGCGCTGGTCTGCCACCTCGCGTTCATCCTCGACGGCCAGCCCCACGTCATCCCCACTATGTATGCACGCGTCGGTGACCAGGTCTTTGTTCACGGGGCTGTCGCCAACCGCGCTCTCGAGGCCCTCCGGACCGCCTCGCCTGCCTGCCTGGAGGTGACCCTCCTGGACGGGTTGGTGATGGCGCGTTCCGCCTTCAATCACTCCATGAACTTCCGCTCGGTGGTGGTGCTCGGGCAGACGGTCGAGGTCACCGACCCGGTCGAGAAGCTGGCGGCCATGCGGGCGCTGATAGAGCACGTGGCCCCCGGCCGATGGGACGAGACCCGCCATCCGAACGCAAAGGAATTGGAGTCCACGGTCATCCTTGCGCTGCCCCTGGACGAGGCGTCCGCCAAGGTTCGCACCGGCGCACCGATCGACTACGAAGCAGACCTGGCCCTGGGGTTCTGGGCCGGCGTGATCCCCCTGGATACACGAGCCGGCGAACCGATCACCGACCGCGGCGACGAGGGCCCGCCCGTGCCCCCGTACGCTCGCGACTACCGCCGGCCGAGCGGCGCCGAGGGCGGGTCTAGCTGACGGTGGCCGTCTGCCTCGGGTTGGGCAGCGGCTTCAGGATCTTCTCGACCTCGGGACGGAGATGCTCGAAGGCGGGCGGCAGCGACAGGCGCTCGCCGAGGTGCTCCGGGTCCTCGTCCGAGGCGAACCCCGGCCCGATCGTGGCGATCTCAAAGAGCACCCCGCTCGGCTCCCGGAAGTACACCGACCGGAAATAGAAGCGGTCGATCACCGGGGTCGGGTGTCCCCCGGCGTCGATGACCCGCTGGCGCCAGGCCTCCTGCTCGTCCATCTGACATGCCCACGCGACGTGGTGCACCGTGCCCGCACCCGCAACCCCCGGGCCGGGCGCCGGGTCGTAGGCGTAGAAGGAACCGCGGTGCGCCCCGCGCGACTCGTAGCCGTCGTCCGTCGTGGGTGAGAAGGCGACCGCCGAGGCCAGGAAGTCGCGGCTGCGCTCGGGGTTCTCGCTGTAGGTGCGCACACCGTCGAAGCCCTGCAGTGCCAGTTCCGCCGGGATGTCCGGGTGGGCGGCCACGAGGGGCGCGTCGTCGGTGGTCACCACGTTCAGCCGCAGGGCGAGGCCCTCGGGGTCGTTGAAGTCCAGCTTGCCGTCAGCGCGGCGGGTCGCGACGTCGCGGTCGCCCAGTCGCGTTTGCCAGAAGTCGAGTGCAGCCTCGCTCGCGACCCTGAAGGCGACCAGGTGAACCATGCCGTCACCGGCCTGGCCTGGCCGACCCCCGGGGTACTCGAAGAACGTCAGGTCGGCGCCCGGGCTGCCCTTCTCGTCCGCGTAGAAGAGGTGGTACACCGTCGGGTCATCTTGGTTGACCGTCTTCTTCACCAGGCGCAGTCCGAGCGTCCCGGCGTAGAACGCGACATTGCCGGCGGCGTCGCCGGTGATGCAGCTGATGTGGTGTATCCCTTCGAGTCTCATGCTGGTTTCAACCCTCCGTGTTCCAGTGCATATTCCACCTCGGTCCCCAGGTCTCCGCCCCCTGCAGGTCCAAAGTGGAGGCGGCGGGCGCCGGACTCCGCGTCGGTTATGGTCGCCGCATGAAGTTCTATGAATCCAGCGCCGACATCCAGGCCAGTCCCGAGACGATCTGGTCGATCCTCACCGACGCCCCGGGTTTCTCCACCTGGGATTCGGGGGTGATCGACATCGAGGGCCGGATAGCTCCCGGTGAGACCATCAAGGTCCACTCCGCGGCCAACCTCGGGAGGACCTTCCCGGTGAAGGTCACCGAGTTCCAGCCGCCCCTGCGCATGGTCTGGTCCGGCGGCATGCCCCTCGGGCTCTTCAAAGGGGTCAGGACCTACGCCGTCACACCCGGGACGGACGGGATGAGCAGGTTCTCCATGCGCGAGGAGTACACGGGGCCGCTCCTGGGGATGATCTGGAAATCCATCCCCGATCTCGGGCCCTCGTTCCAGCAGTTCGCGACGGGCCTCAAGGCGCGCGCCGAGGTGGGCAGCTAGCGCCTTTACTAGCCTGCCGCGCTCCCGTTCACCTGGCCCCGGGCCCAGGCCTCCAGCTTCACCGCGGGCATCGGCCGCCCGAAGTGGTAGCCCTGGCCGCTGTCGCATCCCAGCAGTCTCAGGCTGCGCGCGGTCTCGGGTTCCTCGATCCCCTCGGCGACGACCGACAGGCCCAGGTTATGGGCCATCTGGATGACCGGCGAGACGATCGCGCCACGGTCCTTGGCCATCGCGGTGATGAACGAGCGGTCGATCTTGATCTCGGTTGCCGGCATGTCGCGCAGGTACGACAGCGCGGAATAGCCGGTGCCGAAATCATCGACCGAGATGCCAAACCCGGCCGACCGCAGCGCGAGCAGGGAATCCTGCGCCCTGGCACTGGCGAAGTTGCGCTCCGTGATCTCCATCGCGACCTGGTCCGCCGAAACGCCATGGTGGTCGAGGAGTCGCAGCACGTGGCGGATCTCGTCGGGGTCGACGAGGTTTCGAGCCGACAGGTTCAGCTGCATCTTCAGCCCCAGGCCGCGCTGGTTCCACTCGGCGAGCTGGCGGAAGGACTCACCGATGACCCAGCGGGTCAGCGGCACAATGACCTCGTTCTCTTCGGCTGCGTCGATGAAGGCCGCGGGCGGCAGGAGGCCGCGTAGCGGGTGGTTCCAGCGCAGCAATGCCTCCACGCCGACGGCCTTGCCGGCCCGGAGATCGATCTTGGGCTGGTAGTAGAGCACCAGTTGCCCCTCGTCGATACCCCGGCTCAGCTCCGACATCAGGGCCAGCCGATCCGCACCGTAGTGGTCGAGCTCGCGGGAGTACCGCAGCATGCGCACCGACTGGCGCCCCGCCCCGTACATGGCGATGTCGGCGCAGCGCATCAGGGCCGCCGCGTCGGTGGCGTGGTCGGGATAGGTCGCGACGCCCACGCGGGCGGCGACATGGATGTGGTGCCCGCGGACCTGGAACTCCCGCTCGAACAACGAGAGGACCTTGCGAACGACCTGGTCGACCTGCTCGTCATCGAGCGAGCCGTGGGGCAGGATGCCGAACTCGTCCCCGTCCAGGCGCGCCGCCGTGTCGGATGCCCGGAGGGTTTCGTGGAGGCGGGCTGCCACCTCCAGCAGCAGCTCATCACCGACCTGGTGGCCGAATGACTCGTTCAGGGCCTTGAACCCCGTCACCCCCAGCAGCAGCACCGCGACGCGTTGCTTCTCGCGACCGGCGACGGCAATTGCCCGCTCCAGCACGTCCGTGAACAGGGCACGGTTGGGCAGTCCCGTGAGGACGTCGTGGAGGGCCTGGTGCTCGAGCGCGCTGACGTACGCCTTGCGCTCCGTGATGTCCCGGAAGATGACCACCATCACCTGCCCACCCGCCACCGGGATGCGTTCGGCACGGAGCTCGACGGGGACGCCCGAACCGTCCTTGCGCAGACCGCTGCGCTCACGGATGCGGCTGGAACCGGGTTCCCCCGACGCCTCGGAGTTGTCGTCGGCGTCCAGCGCCAGTTCGGGTGCGCCGAGGTCCGAGACCAACGACGTCACGACCATGCCTCGCAGCTCGTCCGCGGTGTAGCCGAACAGCTTCTGCGCGGCGCTGTTGGAGGCATCGATCCGTCCGGTCGAGTCGACGGTCACGATGCCGTCGGCGGTGTTGTCGAATATCGCCTGGAGCCGCTGCGACGTCTCCCGCAGCCCGGCGACGGACTGCCGGTTGGCCAGCCGCAGGTGCCGGTCTTCGACAGCCCGCCGGACGGCCGACCCGAGGCGGCCCAGCCGGTCCTTCAGCAGGTAGTCGGATGCGCCGGCGCGGATTGCCTCGACGGCCTCCTCGTCCCCGAGTGCGCCCGACACCACGATGACCGGGATGTCCTGGCCGCTCTCGCGCACTGTGCGCATCGCGGCGAGCGCGTCGAAGGTGGGCAGGTTGTAGTCCGATAGGACCAGGTCCGGGTCGCGGCCCAGGGCCTGCCTGAACGCGGGTCCGTCAGAAACGACCTCGGCCTCGAAATCCACCCCGTCACGGCGGATCGCGTGGAGCAGCAGCTCGGCGTCGGAGGGATTGTCCTCGAGCAGCAAGAGACGCAGAGGACGAGGGCTACCCGCTGAGGTCACACGCGCATATTGCGATATCCGTACGGCCCACCGCCGCGATTTCACAATTACTAACAGCATCCGCTCGCGTCTGCGACCATCTCTGCTGTGTTGATTCGGCGGCTACGCGAGCACGAGGTGGACGCCTGGCGCGACCTGCGGTTGAGTGCCCTGGAGGAGAGCCCCTACGCCTTCTCCACCACCCACGCGGAGGCTGCCGCATGGACTCCCGACAGATGGCTGGAGCGGACAAGGACGCTGGCCGGGGGGACGGCGAGCGTCATGTTCGTGGCCGACTCCGGCGTCGGCTGGGAAGGCTGTGCCGGCGCGTTTCTTGATGACGACGACGAAGGCCGCCCGCAGCTCATCTCGATGTGGGTGGCGCCGCCGGCTCGTCGCCACGGCGTGGGCATCGAGTTGGTCGACGCGGTGATCGGCTGGGCGCGGGATGGCAACCTCGAGTCCATCCGGCTGTTCGTCACCGACGGCAACACCGCCGCCCAACGGCTGTACGAGAAGTGCGGGTTCGTGGTCACCGGCCGCACCCTCCCCCTGCCCCGGACGCCGCCGGTCAACGAACTCGAGATGCGCCGCCACCTCCCCTGAGCCGGGTGGCCGCCGTAAGATGCGGTCTGCATTCAGAGGAGGTGCCCGGACGATGATCTTCAAGAGTCCCTTCCCGGACGTCGTGATCCCAGACGCCGCCCTCACGCCGGAGGTCCTGCGCCATGCCGAGCGCCTCGGGGACAAGCCGGCAATGATCGACATCGGCAGTGGCACCAGTTACACCTACCGCGAGCTCGCGGACCGCACCCGGCGCCTGGCAGCGGGACTCCATGCCCGCGGTTTCGGCCGGGGCGACGTGCTGGCGATCATGGCGCCCAACACCGCCGACTACCCGGTGGCGTTCCATGGTGTGGCGCTCGCCGGAGGGGTCGTCACCACCCTCAACCCGCTTTATACCGCCGAGGAGATCGGCTTCCAGCTGCGCGACTCCCGGGCGCGTTTCCTGCTGACGATCCCGGCGCTCGTGGACAAGGCCCAGGAGGCCGCGGGCCACGCGTCGATCGAAGAGGTCTTCACGTTCGGCGTGGCTCCGGGCGCAACCGATTTCGAGACCCTCCTGGCCGATGGCCCGGCGCCCCAGCACGACATCGACACCGCCGCCGACACGGTGGCGCTCCCCTACTCCAGCGGCACCACGGGTTTCTCCAAGGGGGTGATGCTGACGCACCGCAACCTGGTCGCGAACCTGGTGCAGATGGCCGCCACGCACCACGTGACCGAGGACGAGAAGGTCCTTGCCGTACTCCCCTTCTTCCACATCTACGGGATGCAGGTGATCATGAACCACACCCTGTACCACGGCGCGACGGTGGTCTCCATGCCGCGCTTCGACCTCGAGGTGTTCCTGAAGGCCATCCAGGAGCACCGCATCACCCGGCTTTACCTCGCGCCGCCGATCGTGGTGGCCCTCGCCAAGCACCCGATGGTGGACCAGTACGACCTCTCCAGCGTGCGCATCGTCTTCTCCGGGGCGGCGCCGCTCGATGGCGACACGGCCAGGCTGTGCGCCGAGCGCATCGGCTGCCGGGTCAGCCAGGGCTACGGCCTGACGGAGACCAGCCCGGTCACTCACTCGGTCCCCGATGACGCCGGCGAGGTGATGCCCGGCTCGGTCGGCCCGGCACTGCCCAACACCGAGTGCAGGATCGTGGATCCCGCCTCCGGCAATGACATGGGCCCCGGTGAGGACGGCGAGCTCTGGATCCGCGGCCCCCAGGTGATGAAGGGCTACCTCAACAACGAAGGGGCGACGGCCCACTGCATCGACGCCGAGGGCTTCTTCCACACCGGGGACATCGGCCATGTCGACGACCGGGACGAGTACTTCATCGTCGACCGCCTCAAGGAGTTGATCAAGTTCAAAGGGTTCCAGGTGCCGCCCGCCGAGCTGGAGGCGCTCCTGATATCCCATCCCAGCGTCGCCGACGCCGCTGTGATAGGGATCCCCAACGAGGAGAGTGGCGAGGTGCCCAAGGGCTTCGTGGTGCTCAAGGAGGAGGTGACGCCCGAGGACCTCATGGCCTACGTAGCCGCGCGGGTGGCCACCTACAAGCGCCTGGCGGCCATCGAAGTGGTGGACGAGATCCCCAAGTCGGCGTCCGGCAAGATCCTTCGGCGCCTGCTGCGCGACCGCGAGACCGCCGCCGCGGGCTGAGCCCGGGAATTAGAAAGAGCCAACCGGTTGCCCGGTTGGCTCCCTCTCTGGACGGAGCTGGGTTCCCTACGGCCTAAGCCGCGATCTCCTGCGCCAATCCCGCCTGCGGGAGCTCCACGGCCGGCGGCGCCGCCACTCCCTTGGAGGGCAGTACGAACCAGGCCAGGAAGACTGCTGCGGAGCTGATCACCGCGAGAACTGTCGTGATGTCCACTATGACTGCCTCCTTGCGACCCTTAGATCGCGTATGCCGGCTCGCCGTGTTGCGAGACGTCAAGACCCTGGACTTCCTCGGCCTCATCCACCCTGAGCGGGACGAAGAGGTTGACGAGCTTGAGGATTACGAAGGTGCCCACCCCGGCCCATACCCAGGTCGCGGCGACCGCGACGAGCTGGATCCCGAGCTGCTTGGGGTTGCCGTAGAACAGGCCGTTGCCGCCTGCGGCGTTGATCGAGACGGTTGCGAACAGGCCGGTCGCCAGGGCCCCGAAGGTCCCGCCGATGCCATGGACAGCGAACACGTCGAGCGCGTCGTCAACCTTGGTCCGCTCGCGGAGGTGAACCGCCGCGTAGCAGATGACGCCGGCCCCGAAGCCGATGACCACCGAGCCCATCACGTTGACGTAACCGGAGGCGGGTGTGATCGCCACCAACCCGGCCACGGCGCCGCACGCCGCACCGATGACGCTGGGCTGCTTCTTGCGCCACCAGGACATCGTCATCCAGGTGAGCGCGCCCATCGCCGAGGCGGTATTGGTCACGACGAAAGCGCTGGTGGCCAGGCCGCCCGCGGAGAGCGCGCTGCCCGCATTGAAGCCGAACCAGCCGAACCACAGGAGCGAGGCTCCCAACACCACCATCGTGGTGTCGTGCGGCTCCATCTTCTCCTCGCCGAAGCCGAGCCGGCGGCCCAGTACGAGCGCGCAGACGATGGCCGAGACGCCCGAGCTGATGTGCACGACGGTGCCACCGGCGAAGTCGAGGGCGCCCAGCTGGTGGAGCCAGCCGTTCGGCGACCAGACCCAGTGCGCCAGGGGGTCGTAGATGAACGTCGCCCACAGCAGGGTGAAGATCACGAACGCCTTGAAGCGCTTCCTCTCGGCGAATGCCCCGGTGATGAGCGCGGGGGTGATCACCGCGAACATCATCTGGAAGACCATGAAGGCCTGGTGCGGGATCGTCGCCGCGTAGTCCTTGTTGGGTTCCAGCCCGACGCCGTTGAGGCCGAACCACTCAAGCCCACCGAAGAGGTGGAAGTGGTCAGGACCGAAGGCGATGCTATAGCCCCACAGCACCCACTGAACGCTGATCAGGGCGAGAATGAAGAAGCTGTGCATGATCGTGCTCAGCGCGTTCTTCTTGCGGACAAGTCCGCCGTAGAAGAAGCCCAGGGCCGGCGTCATCAACAGCACGAGGGCTGCGGATGCGAGCACCCAGGCGGTGTCTCCAGAGTCAATCTTCAAGGTATCGGGTCCCTCCATCCATGAGTGGTAGCAATGCGCCTACGCTACTTCTGGCATGAAGCTCCGCGTATGTGTGGTCAATACGAACTTCTACGAATCCACTGGTGACCACCACACGAACCCAGGATTGGATGTGGCGTCCGGCCACCCGGGCGCTGTAACCCGGTGCGGTACCACCGGACATGAACCCTGGCCGCATCGCCGTCGCCGCAGCGCTGATCCTGGGCACCGCCGCGCTGGCCTCCTGTGGCGGCTCCAACGCTTACTCGTCGGGCAGCCCGGCCGCCTCCCCCAGCGCCGCCGCAGCTGCGAGTCCCGGTGCCAGCCCCGCGGCGGCACCGGCGATGGTGGTGGCCAGCGCGACGGCCACGGTTGCGGGCAAGTCAGAGGCCGTCCTCACTGACAACCAGGCCATGACCCTCTACTACCGCACGCCCGACACCGCCAGCTCCGTGGGCTGTACCGGGAGCTGCGCCACCAACTGGCCGCCCCTCCTGCTGACGTCAGGAACCCCGGCGGGGCCGAGTGGCGTCACCGGTACCCTGACCACCATCGACGGCCCCAACGGGCGCCAGGTCGAGTACAACGGCCACCCGCTCTACCGCTTCGCCTCGGACGGGGCGGCAGGTGACACCAAGGGCGAAGGGCTCGGGGGCGTGTGGCACGTGGCCACCCCCGGCCTCACCTGACCCGGGAACACCCCAGGGCGGGACCGGAGGGCTAGGCTGGGTCCCGTGTCCCAGCACCGCCTCATCGGTCTCGGCGCGCTGGTGATCGTGGCGGCGTGTGGGCCCGCCGCCCCGCCACAGCGTTCCGCTGCCCGGGCCGCCCCGTCCGCCCCGTCCGTACCTCGGTCCTCCCCGACACCCTCCTCTGCGCCGGCCCTGCCTCCCTCGCCGCTGCCCTCTCCCAGTCCGACGGTCGACCCCGCCGTCGTGGCCATCGCACAGGCCAGCCGCGGTCTCTACTCGCGTTCCGCCGCCCAGGTCCTGGCCAGGCTCAGGTCGGCCGGGCCCGCCCTCCGCGCCCCGGCCTCGTCGCCGGCGACGCGGGCCCAGGCGGCGCGCCTCGAGCAGCTGGCGTACGCCCAGCTGGTGGCCCACCCGGAATGGCAGCCGCAGGTCCTGCCGCAGCTACCGGCAGACCTGCGCGAGGCGGCCGACGCCAATGTCTCGGCGGGCACCGAGCTCGCCGCTATGGGCGGCGACCCCTCCGAGCGCCTGCCCCACTGGGCGGTCTCGGCCCCCGCCCCGGCGCCGCAGCTGATGGCGTACTACCACGAGGCCGAGGCGGCCTTCGGGGTGGGGTGGCACTACCTCGCGGCCATCAACCTGGTCGAGACGGCAATGGGCCGGATCCGCGGACTGAGCTATGCCGGCGCGGCGGGGCCGATGCAGTTCATGCCTGAGACCTGGGCCAGCTTCGGGCTAGGCGACATCAACAACCCTCGCGACTCGATCCTCGCGGCCGGGCGGTACCTGAAGGCGAGGGGGGCGCCGGCCGACATGGACAAGGCGATCTACTCGTACAACCTCGACCACCACTACGTACGGGCCGTGAAGACCTACGCGGCGCGGATCCTCACCGACCCCTCGGCCTACACCGGCTACTACAACTGGCAGGTGTACATCAGCACCGTGGCAGGGCCGGCGCTCCTCCCCGAGGGCTGGACGAACTGATCGGAACTGGCGTACGGTCCAGTCATGGACGCCGTCGGTAGCCGCACCCTGGTCCGTCACCTCGCCCCCGGTGGCTGGGTCGACGGCGCGGGTGCCCGGCTGGTGTCGCGGAACCCGGCCAACCTGGCCGACGAGGTGGCCGAGGTGCGCCTCGCCGACACCGCACTGTTCCTGGATGCCTGTCGTGAGGCCCGCCGGGCCCAGCGCGAGTGGGCCGCGGTGCCGGCTCCCGTGCGGGCGCGCGCGATCGACCAGATGGGTCGCCTCATGGAGGCGAACAAGGACGCCCTCGCAAGGCTGATCACCCGGGAGATCGGGAAGCCGCTGAAGGAGTCCCTGGGCGAAGTCCAGGAGGTCCTCGACACCTGCTCGTTCTTCGTCGGCGAAGGGCGCCGCCTCTATGGCCAGACCGTCCCGAGCGAGATGCGCGACAAGCAGCTGTTCACCTTCCGAGCGCCGGTCGGCACCGCCGTGATCATCACGGCCGGCAACTTCCCCGTCGCCGTGCCCTCGTGGTATCTGGTGCCGGCCTTCCTGTGCGGTAACGCAGTGGTGTGGAAACCCGCCGAGTACACCCCCGCCATCGCTGATGCCTTCACCCAGCTGATGACCCGCAGCGGCCTTCCCGAGGGTGTCCTGCAGGTGGTCTATGCCGACGGGCCCACCACGTTCGCCGCCGTCGAGTCCGCACTCGAGCAGGGCCTGGTGGACAAGGTCGGGTTCACCGGCTCGTCAGAGGTGGGCCGCGCCCTGGGTGAACTCTGCGGGCGTCACCTGCAATCGCCGTGCCTGGAACTCGGCGGCAAGAACCCTTTGGTGGTCATGCCCGACGCCGACCTCGACCTCGCCGTCGAGGGATGCCTCTTCAGTGGGTTCGGCACCGCCGGCCAGCGCTGTACGTCGCTGGGGACGGCCTGGGTCCACCGCGACGTCCACGCCGACTTCACCTCGCGCTTCAAACGGGCGGTCGAATCCGCCCCGGTGGGCGACCCGACCAGCGACGTGGTCTACGGGCCGATGATCAGCGAGCGCTTCTACGACCAGTTCCTGGAGTGGCTGAAGTTGGTCCGCGACCACCACCATGTCTACGGCTCGACCGCGACCGGGCGGATCACCGCGAAGAACCCCCGCCAGGGATTCGTCGGCGACCCGGAGGCCGGGCTCTTCTGCCATCCGACCGTGGTCGATGGGGTGCGCCCTGGCGATGACCTCTACTCCACCGAGACGTTCGGCCCCATCGTCGGGGTCGGGTCGTTCGCGGCGCTGGAGGAGGCCATTGAGCTGTCCAACGGGCACGGGTACGGGCTGTCGGCCTCGATCTACACGACGGATCCCCGGGCGGCGTTCCGATTCCGCGAGGCCAGCCGCGCGGGCATGGTCAGCGTCAACAATTCGACGTCGGGCGCGGAGGCGCATCTCCCGTTTGGCGGCAACGGCCGCTCGGGCAACGGGAGCCGGCAGTCGGGGATCTGGGTGCTTGACCAGTTCACCCGGTGGCAGGCCATGAACTGGGACTACTCCGGGCACCTCCAGAAGGCCCAGATGGACACACTGGACCTCACCGGGGAGGCCGGCTTCCGGCTCCCGCAGGGTCCTTAGCGGTGCGCGGACCTCACGCCGGCCAGCCGGTAATGCACCTCGGCGCGCCGCTCGAAGAGGCGCAGGCGGCGATGGTGCTCCTCCATGGTCGAGGGGCGTCCGCAGGCGACATCATGGGCGTGGCCCAGGAGTTGATGACGCCGGGCTGGGCCTACCTCGCACCCGACGCTGCCGGGAGCGCCTGGTACCCGCAGCCGTTCACCGCGCCCATGGAGTTGAACGAGCCCTGGTTGAGCTCGGCATTGGAGTTCGTCAGCGAGGTGATGGCGACCGTCGGTCGGTCCGTACCCGCCGAGCGCACGATGGTGCTCGGGTTCTCGCAGGGCGCCTGCCTCGGGCTCGAATGGACCGCCCGGAACCCGCGCCGGTACGCGGGCATCGTGGGACTGAGTGGCGGACTGATAGGCCCGGACATCGGTCCGCGCGAATACCCCGGGACGCTGGCCGGGACGCCCACCTTCCTGGGCTGCAGCGACGTTGATCCGTACATCCCGAAGGAGCGCGTCGTCCACGCCGGCGAGGTGCTCGAGGCCATGGGCGGTGAGGTGGTCGTGCGGCTCTACCCGGGCATGCCCCACACCGTCAGTCCCGAGGAGTTGGAGTTGGTCCGCGCGATGATGACGGCGCCGGCGGCCCCGGGCGTCAGCCCTTCCTGACCCTCACCGCCACGAGGCGATCAGTCCTCCTGGTAGATCCCGGCGAACTTGCGCAGCACCTCGATGTGTCCGGCGGGCCACGCCAGCCCGGAATTCAGGGTGTTGATCGTCGCATGGGAGATGCCCAGTTCATGCCATTCCGAAAGCGCGGCCGCGGTCTCCTTGAGGTCCTCAGACACCGCGAACCTGACCTCCACGCCGAAATCCTTCGGGTCCCGGCCGGCCGCTTCGACATACCCCAGCACCTCGACCAGCGCCGCCTGGGGATCGGCCTCGGTGGGGGTGTTCATCATCCAGCCGTCGGCGATCCGGGCCAGCCGGCGCTTGGCCGGTTCGGTCGAGCCGCCCATCCAGATGGGGATCCGCCGGCCGGGCAGCGGGTTCAGCCCGGCCAGCGGAATTGAATGAAAGGCACCCTGGAAGTCCACGACAGGCTCGGCAAGCAGGCGTCGAATCACCTCGACCTGCTCCTCCACCCGCCGGCCACGGGTCGTGAACTCCTCGCCCAGCGCCTCGTACTCGACGCGGTTCCAGCCGATGCCCACGCCAAGGCGCAGCCGGCCGCCGGACAGCAGGTCGACCTCCGCCGCCTGCTTCGCCACCAGCGCCGTCTGGCGGTGCGGCAGGACAAGCACCTCTGTCACCAGCTCCAGCTGATGGGTGATCGCGGCCATGAAGCCCAGGGTGACGAAGACCTCGTGGAACGGGTCCTTCTCCGAATAGGGGCCACGCCACCCGCCGGGGCGGTCGGCCGCCGCCCCCAGGACATGGTCGTAGAGGACCACGTGGGCGTATCCGAGCTGTTCGATGGACTCGACGAACTCGCGCAGCGCGCCCGGGTCCTCGGACGTCTCCGTCTGGGGGAAGACCACCCCGACTTTCATCCTCGGATCGTACCGTCCAGCACGGTGGCCAGGGTCGCCGATAGTGCACTAGTCTTTCGCGCGATGGGGAGCGACGGCTGAAATGCGCCAGCTGACAAGCCTCGATGCCCAGTTCCTGGCCATGGAGACTGCAAGCCAATACGGGCATGTTTCGGGGATAGCGGTGCTCGACCCGGCCACCGCGCCGGGACGCAAGATCCAGCTGCACGACATCCAGCGCCTGATCGCGGAGCGCCTGCCATTGCTGCCGCCGTTCCGGTGGCGCCTGGCCGAGGTCCCCTTCGGCCTGGACTACCCGTATTGGATCGATGACCCGGACTTCGACCTCGAGTTCCACGTCCGGGAACTGGCGTTGCCGCGCCCGGGGACGGATGAGCAGCTCTCCGAACAGGTTGCGCGGATTTTCGGGCGGCCTCTGGACCGCTCGCGCCCGCTATGGGAGCTGTACCTCATCCACGGCCTGAAGGGCGGCAAGGTTGCGCTGCTCACCAAGATCCACCACGCGGTGATCGACGGCATGTCGGGCGCCGAGATCCTCGGTGTGCTCCTCGACCTCACGCCTGAGGGCCGCGAGGCTCCGGAGCCCGCGGACGACAGCGGCGCGCACGTCCCCGGGCAGGTGGAGATGCTGGGCCGCGGCCTCCTGGGCCTGCCGCGCTACCCGCTGCGGCTGCTGGAGTCCCTCCCGCGGGCCCTGCCCAGCATCGAGGAGGTGGCCATCTACGACGCCCTCCCCGGTGCCCGCGAGCTGGCCCGGATGGCGCGCGGCGTGCAGCAGGTGCTGGGTATGGGGGGCGACGTCAAGGAGCGGGTGCGGTTGGTACCGCCGCGCACGTCGCTGAACGGGCGGGTGTCGCCCCACCGGCGCCTGGCGATCGGCAAGATCTCGCTCGACGAGGTCAAGAAGGTCAAGAACGCCCACGGCTGCACCGTCAACGACGTGATCGTTTCGATATCTGCGGGGGCGGTGAGGCGCTGGCTGATCGACCACGGCGAGCTGCCCAAGACGCCGCTGGTAGCCCAGATCCCGGTCTCCGTGAGGACCACCGAACAGCAGGGGACCTTCGGCAACCGCATCCAGCTCATGAGCGCCCCGCTGTATACCAACGTGGCGGGGCCGGTGCAGCGCCTGCAAAAGACCCACGAGGGCATGGCGGACATGAAGGAGCGGCACCGGGCGCTCCCCGCCGACCTGCTCCAGGACGCGACCAACTTCATCCCCCCGGCAGTTTTCTCACGGGCGGCGCGGCTGACGTTCGCGATCTCGAGCAACACGACGCCGACCTGGAACATGGTGGTCTCCAACGTTCCCGGCCCGCAGTTCCCGTTGTACTGCGCCGGCGCCCGCCTGGTGGCCCTCTACCCGGTTTCGGTGGTCACCGACGGGATGGGCCTGAACATCACGGTCATGAGCTACTGCGGCCAGCTCCATTTCGGGATCGTGTCGGACCGGGAGATGATGCCCGACGTGGCCAGGCTGATCGGCTGGTTGAACGAGGAACTCGCGGCCCTCGCCCCCGGTCGGCCGAGGGCCGCGAAAAAGGGCTAGCGCCTGACCCGCAGCACCCGGCCGATCGCCAGCATGGAGACCATGGCCAGGGCGAGGGCCACCAGGAATGCGCCGTTCGCGTCATCCGGGTGGGTGCCTGCAACCGGCAGACCGGGGACATTGGTGGCGGCACCGAGCACGCTCTGGACGGAGCCCGACGGGGTGGGGGTGGGGTCGCCCGGCGACTGGCCGCCGGTCGGCGAGGCGCTCGGAGTCGGCGTTGAGGTTGGAGTCGGCGTCGGGTGTGGCGTCGGGGTTGGGGTCGGGTCGACGCAGTGCACCGTGAAACCAACAGGTTCGGGATCGTGCGGAGCGCCCTGGCGGCCCGCGGTGTAAGTGCCATTGCCACCGATCTCGGTGACGGTGAAGACGACCGTGCCGTCAGAATGTGCCGGCGCTCGCTCGGTCACCTTCTTGGGCGTCGGGTTGACGCGGGTGATCTCGACGTTGCCGGACCAGGCGGTCACCGTCACGCTGACGGTGTGCGGCTTGGCGGTGCAGTCGACCTTCACGGACCCGGTGATGTGGTGTGCGGACGCTGCCACTGGCATCAGGACCATGCCCGAAAGGGCTGCGAGTATGGCCAGCGAGCGCTTGGGTAGGTTGTTCAAAGTCACCCTCTTCAGTTCCCCCGCCGTCCAAGCCCTACCCGGCTCGGTCACATCATGTATCAACCGTGTGCCGAAGGGAATGGGGTTGGGGGTCCAAAGCGCGATACTCGGAAGTAATGGATGAGCCCCGCCCGAGGCCCCCGCGCGTGGTGCGCGTTCGTCTCTTCCTGGTGCGACTGGTCGAGCAGCTCTTCTCGATGCTGGTCAGACAGGGCTGATCCGGGAGACCTAGGCGGAGTAGACCTCGATCGCGGTCGCCTTGACCGTTACCCACACCTCTCCCCCATCAGCCAGGTGCAGCTCGACCGCTGCCTGCGGGGTCACCTCGGCGACGATCCCCGGCACCCCCAGCACCTCGACCCTGACGCGATCGCCCTCGAAGTCGATCCCACCGACCTGCCCGGACCACGCGTTACGCGGGCTTCCTTCGGGCCTGGCGCGGTGGACCCCGACCGAACGCGGGTGCACCATTCCAAACGCTTCACCCTGCAGCGAGGTGGCCACCGCAAGCCGCCGGCCCGCGACCATGTCGATTCCGCCGTCGGCGACTGTACCGCGGTAGAGATTAACCCCCATCAGTCGGGCGACCCAGTCCGACCGCGGACGCGCCGTCACCTCGCCGAGGGTTCCCTGCTGGGTGATCGACCCGGCCTCTAGGACGACCAGGCGGTCGGCCAGGGCGAGGGCGTCCAGGGGATCGTGGGTGACGACGATGCGGGCCCCGCGGGTGCCGGCCAGGAGCGCGCGAAGGTCTCGGCGCAGGGGCGCCCGGGCACTCGCGTCGATGGCTGCCAGGGGCTCGTCGAGGAGCAACATCTGGGGATCGGTGGCCAGCGCGCGGGCGATGGCGACACGCTGCGCCTCGCCCCCGGACAACCCCGCGACCCTCGCGTCCTGCTTGCCTGCGAGGCCGACCCGGTCCAGCCACGCCACCGCCTTGTCGTGCGCCGGTTGGCGTCCCACGCCACGCGAGCGCAACCCGTATGCCACGTTGTCCAGCACGCTCAGGTGGGGGAACAGGAGGTAGTCCTGGAACACGACGGAGACGGGACGCTGCTCGGCGCTGAGATGTATGCCGAGCGCTGTGTCCTCCAGGAGCCGGTCGTCGAGCGTCACCCGGCCCTGGCGAACCCGAACAAGACCGGCCAGCACCCTGAGCAGCGTGGTCTTGCCGGCGCCATTGGGGCCGACGACGGCAACGACCTCGTTCGACTCCGCCAGGAAATCGACGTCCAGGTGCAGGGAGCCGACGTCCAGGGCAACACGCGCTTCGACAGTCATCGCACCGCCACCCAGCGGTCCCGGAGGCCGACGAGCACCAGTAACGACACGACGAGCAGCACGAGAGACACGGCAATGGCGTCATCCGGGCGGGTTTCCAGGAGCACGTAGATCGCGGTCGGCATCGTCTGGGTGCGGCCGGGCAGGTTGCCGGCGAAGGTGATGGTCGCTCCGAACTCACCCAGGGCCCGCGCCCAGCACAGGGCCGCGCCGGCCGTCAGGGAAGGTGCCACGAGAGGCACGGTGACGGTCCAGAAGCGCCGCCAGGGTCCTGCCCCCAGGGTGGCGGCGGCCTCCTCATATCGATGGTCGAGCTGGCGCAGGCCCGCCTCCGTGGTGATCACCAGGAAGGGCATGGCCACGAAGGTCTCGGCCAGGACCACGGCCGCGGTCGTGAA
>JAXDLW010000009.1:0-34284 GCA_034666405.1 Chloroflexota bacterium
GTCCTGGACCTCGGGCGGCAGCCGGAAGCCCGCTTTGCCGACGGCGAGGTGGTGCTCACCCCGGACCCGGTCACTCCCTCCGACCTGGATTACGTCGCCACCCGCGTTGGCTCGTTTGGTGACGACAACCGGGCGGGCATCGGCCAGACCCTGCACCGCATCTCGGCGATCCGCAACCGCGCGGGGGAGATCGTCGGCCTCACCTGCCGCGTGGGCCGCGCGGTCACTGGCACGGTGGACCTGATCAAGGACCTGGTCGTCAGCGGAAGGTCGATCCTGCTGCTGGGACGCCCCGGGGTGGGCAAGACCACGATGCTGCGGGAGTGCGCGCGGGTGCTCGCGGACGAGAAGCGCAAGCGGGTGGTGATCGTCGACACCAGCAACGAGATCGGCGGCGATGGCGACATCCCCCACCCCGGCATCGGCCGCTCGCGCCGGATGCAGGTGCGCACGCCGAGCCTGCAGCACGCGGTGATGATCGAGGCCGTCGAGAACCACATGCCCGAGGTCATCGTCATCGATGAGATCGGTACCGAGCTCGAGGCCGGCGCCGCACGGACCATCGCCGAACGGGGGGTCCAGCTGATCGCCACCGCGCACGGCAAGAGCCTGGACAACCTGCTGGTGAACCCCACCCTGAACGACCTCCTGGGGGGCATCCAGACGGTCACCCTGGGCGACGAGGAGGCCCGCCGCCGGGGAAGCCAGAAGTCGGTCCAGGAGCGCAAGGCTCCGCCCACCTTCGACGTCCTCGTGGAGATCCAGGAGCGCGACCAGCTGGTGGTCCACACCCCGTTGGACGAGGTGGTGGACCTCGCGCTCCGCGGCCAGTTCCGGCCCCCGCAGCTGCGCCTGCGGCGACCCGACGGCTCGGTTGTCACCCAGGTGGCGCCGCAGACCCACGAACGCTCCACCCGGCGCGGCCCGGGCCAGGGGCCCGCGGCCCCGCGTCGCCTTCGCCCATCGGTGGTCAGCCCGGGCGGCAATGGACGCCGCAAGCGAGCCGCCTTCGACCCGATCAGCATCTTCCCGTATGGCGTCAGCCGCAGCCACGTCGAGCAGATCGTGCGCGAGCTGGGGGTGCCGGTGCGGATCCTGCATCACCCCGAGGACGCCGACCTGGTCCTGACGCTGAAGAACTACTACCGCCGCCGCGATTCGCCGATCCAGCAGGCCGAAGCCCAGGGTACGCCCGTCGAGGTGCTGCGCACCAACAGCGCGGCCCAGGTCGAGACCGTCCTCCGCCGCCTCTACCAGATCCCCGACGACACCGCCGAGGACGACCTAGACCAGTAGAATGCCCCCCCTGTGAGGGGCTACCTGGTCACGTTCGAGGGGGTCGAAGGCAGCGGCAAGTCGACCCAGGCCACCCGGTTGGTCGAGGCGCTCGGCGCCCAGGGGCTGCCCGCCCTGTCGGTGCGCGAGCCCGGCGGCACCCGGCTCGGCGAGCAGGTTCGCGAGATCCTGCTGTCGGTCGAGCACCATGACATGGCCGCGTGGGCCGAGGCCAACCTCTACACGGCCGCCCGGGCGCAGCTGCTCAAGGAGGTCATCCTGCCCCAGATGGCCCGGGGCACGATCGTCGTCGCCGACCGCTTCGTCGATTCCACCTTCGCGTACCAGGGCGCCGGCCGGGGGCTGGAGATGACGGTCCTCTCGGCGATGCAGATGGTGCTGAAGGTGCGCCCGGACCTGACGTTCCTGCTGGACCTCGACCCCGCCGCGGGCATCTCGCGCCAGGCGCAGCAGGCGGGCCACTCGCCCGACCGGCTCGAGCAGGAGGACATCAGCTTCCACACGCGGGTCCGCGAGGCCTACCTGGATTTCGCCAGGCGGGACCCTGACCGGTACCACGTCATCGACGCCTCCCAGGGCCCGGAGCCCGTCGCCCAGGAGGTGCTGCGGGTTACCCTAGAGCGCGCTGCCGCCCATGGCGTGAGGAGGGACCCGAGTTGAAGATGGTGGTCGCCATCATGCATGGCGACGACGCGAGCGACTGCATCGACGCGCTGGCCGACCGGGGCATCCCCACCACGCGGCTGGACTCACGGGGGGGGTTCCTGCAGAAGGGCAACGCCACGTTGCTATGCGGCGTCGCCGAGCACCAGGTCGAGGAGGTCTTCGCGGTGCTCCGGGAGCGCAGCAAGGGCCGCACGGAACTGCTCAACCCCGTCCCCCCGATGGTCGAGCCGGGGGACATGTTCGTGCCCTACCCGGTCGAGGTAGAGGTGGGCGGCGCGATCGTCTTCGTGCTCGACGTCGAGAGGTTCGAGAAGCTCTAAAGCTGCTTCAGTTCTCATCCGAAAGTAACCTCCGACGCTATCCTTGGAGTGTGAGTGCTTCGCGCGCCAAGAGAGCGCCCTCTCAGCGCAGTGACAAGCGGGTCGAGATCAAGGGAGATCCGGCCTTCTTCAGGCGCATCAACTACCTCGCCGTGGCAGTCGGGTTCGTGGTCGCGATGGCCGTCTACCTGGTGCTCGGTTCGCTGGTTGTGACGCCCGACGGCCAGCTGGCCATGAATCCTGGCGCGTACTTCGCGGTCAGTGTCGTGGCGATGTTCGCGGGCGGCCTGGCGGCGGGCATGATCGAGCCCAAGTACGGGGTGCTGAACGGGCCACTGGTGGCCGTCATCTACATCATGGTGGGGTTTGTGCTGACCTTCAATTCAGAGCTGGTGCGTGTCAAGATCGTCGGCCCCCTGGGCCTGGGCCCGATGCGCGTGGACCGGGTCTTCGCCGCGGACGTGCCACAGCTCTTCTTCGCGAGCCTTGGTGGGTGGGTTGCCGGGCAGATCGAACTGCGGGTGCGGGGACCCCGACGCCGGGCCAGTGGTGGCAAGAGCGCAGACCGCGAGGCCTAACTCCCGTCCGGGCGTGGTCCGGGACAACGAGGGGCCCGACAGCGAGGGGATAGAGCGCGCCGCCAAGCTCGCCCGCGCGGTCGTGCGCAACGTCGAACTGGTGGTCGTCGGGAAGCGGGAGCAGGTCACCCTCGGCGTCCTCTGCCTGCTGGCCCGTGGTCACGCCCTGATCGAGGACGTTCCGGGCGTCGGCAAGACCACGCTGGCCAAGGCCCTGGCGATCAGCATCGGCGGGCGATTCGAACGGATCCAGTTCACGCCTGACCTGCTGCCCTCCGACGTTCTCGGCGTCAACATCTTCGACCCGACCGCGGGCGGGTTCCACTTCCGCCCCGGCCCCATCTTCACCAACGTCCTCCTCGCGGACGAGATCAACCGGGCGACGCCGAAGACCCAGTCGGCCCTGCTCGAAGGCATGGAGGAGCGCCAGGTCACCCTCGATGGTGTCACCCACCCGGTGCCCAGCCCCTTCATCGTCCTCGCGACCCAGAACCCGGTCGAGTTCTCGGGCACGTTCCCACTTCCCGAGGCCCAGCTGGACCGCTTCAGCGCCCGCGTGAGCCTGGGCTACCTGACCCCCGCGGCGGAGGTCGAGATGCTGAGCCGCTTCGACCGTGAGAACCCGCTGCTGGACCTCGAGCCGGTCACCGGCGAAGAGGAGATCGCGGACGCCCAGGACGCGATCTCGACGGTCCATGTGAGCCGCGAGGTCAAGGAGTACGTGGTGGCGCTGGTGGGCGCCAGCCGCCAGCACCCGGACCTCAGCCTGGGCGCCAGTCCCCGGGCCTCGCTGGCCCTGGTGCGCCTGGGCCAGGCGCTGGCTGCCGAGCAGGGTCGTGACTACGTTCTGCCGGATGACGTGAAGCACCTGGCCGAGCCCGTGCTGGCCCACCGCCTGGTGTTCAAGCCGTCGGCCGAGATGCGCGGGGCTGACCGCAGCCAGGTGCTCGCCACCCTGATCGACTCGATCCCGGTGCCCCAGGGAGGCCGGCCCTCCGCCTCCTGAGATGACGCGCGTCCTGCGGCGGCTGCTGGTCGCCGGCGGTCTCCTGGTCCTGCTCTTCTTCGCCTATCTCACGGCCATCCGGCTGGCGTTCATGCTGGTCTATTTCGCGGTCCTCCTGGTCGCCGTCTGCTGGCTCTGGACGTGGCTGGCCAGCCGGGGACTGAGCGTTCTGCGGGATACCCATGAGGGGGCGTACGAGGTGGGCCAGGAGTTCCACGAACGCCTCGAGGTGCTCAACTCCTCGGTGGTGGGGATCCCCTGGGTGGTCGTCGAGGACCGCTCCGGGATTCCCGGGTACGAGGCCAGCCGGGTTTTCAGCCTCGGCGGCCATGGGACGCGGCGATGGACGAGCCGCGGTCGTTTCACGCGCCGGGGGCGGTACACCCTGGGACCCATCAAGGTCAGCACCGGTGACCCGTTCGGCTTCTTCCAGCGGACCCGCACCGCCGCGGTCGCCGCTTCCATAACCGTCTACCCGCGGGTCACCGATGTCAGCGAGTACCTCCCCGGCTCAAATAGCAGCAGCGGTGACTCGAGGGTGTTCGGTCGGTACTCGGACGCTCCGCCCGACGCCCTGGGCATTCGCGAGCACGACCCCTCGGATGGGTTCAACCGCATCCACTGGCCGTCGACGGCGCGGCTGGGACGCCCCATGAGCCGGAGTTTCGAGCGCTATGAGGGTGCCGACACGCTGGTGGTCCTGGACCTCGGGCTCGGCGTTCACCACGGGCAGGGAGACGAGTCCACGCTTGAGCACTGCGTCAGCCTCGCCGCCTCGGTGGCAATGACCGCCCTCCAGCGGGGTCAGTCGATCGGGTTGCGCTGCAACGACGCCGCGCTCACCAGCTTCGTCGCGGGGAGCGGGCCGGCCCACCTGCGCCAGGTCCTGGACTTCCTGGCCATCGCCCAGGCCTCGGGCATCACGGGGATTGGAACTGTTCTGCCAGGCGGTCGTTCGAGCCAGCAGAGCGTTGTTGTCATCACCCCGGCCGAGCCGGGGGGCTGGGTGGACCAGCTCTCGGCGGGCGACCGCGGCAGGCGGACCACGATCCTCCATGTCAGCGGTGCGGCGAGCACCGCGCGGGCCCGGTTCCTCGGCGAGATGACGTGGTGGGAACTGGGCATCGGGCTGGAGCCGGCTCCCCTGAGGCGGGCATCGTGAGCCTCTTCGGCCTGCTTGTCGTTGTCGGCCTGGCACTGGGGGGCCTGGTGGTCGCCGGCGTGCTCCGGCTGCGACTCTCCGACGGGTCCCTGACTGTCGGCGTGGCTCGGTACGAGGGGCCGGTCGGTGTTCGCGTCGATGTCCGCGAGGGCCTCCTGAGCGATGCCTGCGTCGTCGCCCTGGTCTGGCTTACGGCAACGCTGGTGGCCGGGTCAGGATGGGTGGGCGGTAGTGAGGTGCTGGTGCCGCTGTCGGTGACGGCGGCGGTCGTGTGCCTCGTCCTGGCGAAAACGGCTCCCCGCGGAACAACGTACTGGCTGGCGGTCGAGGTGACCGCCGTCCTGGCCCTGTTCATCTTCACGGCGAACCACACCGCCAATCCCCTCCTCGACTTCATCACCTGGGTGAAGGGGGTGCGCGGCGCGGTGTCCAACGCCGCCCTGGTGACAATGGCGGGCGCCGCCTGGATGGCCATCGGCTGGTCCACGTTCTGGGTCGCGCGCAAGCGCAACGCCACGATCGCACTGGTGCCGCTGGCGGTCGCGCTCGCGGTCGAGATCATCAACGACCCCACCCAGACCACCGCCGGCGGGATCACCGTGTTCTGGATCCTGGTTGCCGCGGTCCTGCTCCTCCGCCTCCACACGGCTCGCATACGCAACCGCTGGCAGGAGATGGCCGACTCCCAGGTCTGGATCTTCATCTCCTCTCGTGGCGCCCTGGTCGTGATCGCCCTCCTGGTCGTCGCGGTCCTGGCGCCGCCGCTCAACACTGTCGACCTCAGCGTGTCGCTGTTCCACGGGCGCGACGCCGGCCAGGGAGTCGGCCCGGGCGACGGCAATGGCGGACCCGGCCCCATCCCGGGCAGCGACCTGACGGTCACCGGCTACAGCGACCATGTCGCCCCCGGCGGCACCCTCACCCGCAGCGCGTCCGTGGTCATGCAGGTCAGCAGTGATTTCACCCGCCCGGTGTACTGGCGGGGCATCAACCTTTACAGCCTGAGCAGCGGCCAGTGGACGCGTGGCTCGACCGCCCGCGTCTCTGCCGAGGCGCCGGCGAACACCAACCTCGACACCGGCAGCGACGGCACGCGCCAGGTCGTCCACGGCACGATCGAGGTGCTGGGCGTGCCCCAGCAGACCATCTTCTGGCCCGGTGACCCGGTGAAGGCGGACCAGGCCACGCTGGTCCGCAGCGACCTTGTCGGGCCGGGTGGTGGCGTGGCCACCGTCGAGGCCGCCTACGCGAAAAGCCCTCTGCGCCCGGGAACGAAGTACGCCGTCCAGGCGGCGGATTCCCTGGCCACAGAGGACGACCTCCGCCACGCGGGCACGACCTACCCGGTCGACATCCTGAGGCGCACCTTCCTGGTCGCGCCGGGGCAGCCGAGGGTGGGCTCGGTGACGGTCGAGGTAACCGACCTGGCCCGCCAGGTGGCCGGCACCGGGACCGTCTACGACCAGGTCAAGAACATCGAGACCTACCTCCGCACCCAGGAGCGCTACCAGTTGAAGATCAACGCTCCGCCGCCGGGCGCCGACCCTGTCTCGTACTTCCTGTTCACCAGCCACGTCGGGTACTGCGAGTACTTCGCGTCGTCGATGGGGGAGATGGTGCGCAGCCTGGGCATCCCGGTCCGGCTGGTCAGCGGGTACGGTCCCGGCGCCCCCACCGCCAAGGCGGATGTCGGGCTGAACTTCCTGCACGAGGTGGACAGCGGCGCAACGGTGAGCACCATCCGCGCCTCCGACGCCCACACCTGGGTGGAGGTCTATTTCCCGGCCTACGGCTGGGTTCCATTCGAACCCACCCCCGACCCCGCGTACCCGGCCCTCGCGCGGGGCGCCGCAGCGCCGGTGACTGCCCCGGCGACCACCGCGGGCCAGGTTGTCCCGCCGGTTGCCCCGCCGGCGGCTGTCCCGGCCAACCAGCAGGGCAGGGTCGCGGTCCCGGCCGCCCTGGGATTGGGGCTCGCGTTCGTCCTCATCGCCGCGCTGCTCGTGTTGCTCGCGACGCGGATCGCGCGTGGCCCGGGAGGCGGCAACCTCGGCGTGGCCTGGAGCCGGCTCGGCTGGCTGGGCGTGCGCCTGGGGGTCACCCGCCGCGCCACGGACACGCCGTTGGAGTTCAGTTCCCGGCTGGCGGGGCGGCTGCCCGGGCTGGGCGATGAGATCATGACGCTGGGGCGGGCCTACAGCAGGTCGATCTACTCGTCGGGTTCGACCCCCGAGGCGACCGAGAGCGAGGCGGCGGCCTGGCGAACGGTCCGGGCCCAACTGGTGCGGCTCCTGGCCCTGGGCCCGCGCGGTGCGGGGGTCAGCCCCGCGGCAACAGCTCCACAGTCCTGAGGTCCTCGGCCAGCTCGGCACCTTCGACCTCGCCGTGCTCGACGTAGTGCAGCTTGCGGCGGTTCAGGTGGGTCAGCAGGAAGCGCTTGTCCCGGTTCGCCGCCACGATGGCGCGGGCCTGCTGGATTGACAGGTGGCTCGGGTCGCCTTCCAGGGTTGCCGTCATCTCCATGAGGACGACGTCGCTCAGCTCCACCAGAGCGTGGAGCCCGGGACAGTCCGTGGTGTCTCCGGAGAAGGCGAAGCTCACCCCGTCCTTTTTGAAGTTGTAGCCCAGGCAGGGGATGTCAGGCACATGCACCATCTCCTCGGCGTGCACCCGGAAGCCGGCGACATCCGCCTCCTCGCCCCCGTGGAGGTCGACAAAGCGGATCTGCAAACGCTCCCAGACCATGTCCTTGAGGTGGTCGCCCCAGGCCATCTGGAAAAGGTTGTTGAGGTACCACTCGAACCCCGGGGGTCCAGCCACCGTGAAAGGCCCGGCGTCGGGCGCCTCGATGGCCCGGGTGGCCATGACGTAGGGCAGGCCGAAGGTGTGGTCGGCGTGCTGGTGCGTGATCACCGCCGCCTCGAGCTTGGCGACGTCGTGGCCCGTCTGGTGAATCAGGACGTGGACAGGCGCGCCGGCGTCGATCAACACCCGCCGGTCCAGGATGTACCCGGCGTTGAATGAGTCGCCGGCAAATGCTGCCCCCGTGCCCAGGAAGGTGAGTTCCATCTACTTGGCCCTCAGTGTGTGGGGGTTCATCACGCCATCCGGGTCGAACGCCCTCTGGACCCTGCCGAGGTAGGGGGCAAACCCACCCAGTTCCCGCGCCAGCCATGCCGACTTGAGCTGGCCGACACCGTGGTGGTGGGTCATCGTCCCGCCGGCCTCAAGGACGGCATCCAGCGCGTCATGCCACGCCGCCGCCAGGGCCGCCTCCCGGTCGGTGGCGCGGAGCACGAATGTGAAGTACAGGGCACAGCCGGTCTCGTACGCGTGCGAGCAGTGACAGCCGACAGCCTCCGAGTGCCGCGCCAGGGCCTCGCGCACGGCGGCGTACACGGGCTCGACCAGGGACCAGATCGCGGCCACCTCGATGGTGTCGGCCGCCACGTCCGGGCCCAGCAACTCGCCCGAGAGCACCTGCTTGTACGTCGTGGCCGCGTCATTGCGGTGCTTCCACCAGTGCCCGGCCAGGTCCTCTTCCACCTCGCGCGCCGCTGCGATCTCCGTAACCCTGCGGATTCGCTCATCTGACCGCTCCCCCTCTGCCACCGCGATCCCGACGGCGCCGCTGGGGGCGGGCTCGAGGCTGCGGAAAGCGATGCTGGTGTCGGTCTCGTCGTACACCCGTATGGCATCCGGGAGGTTGCGCGTCTGGGCCATCCGCCGCACGGCGTCGAGTCCGGCGGTGAAACTCTCGAAGCCGAGTGTGACGAAGCTGCGCTCGGTGGCGATGTGCCGCACCCGCAGCCAGGCCTCGGTGACCACGCCGAGGGTCCCCTCGCTACCGAGGAACAGCTGATGCACCTGGATTCCCGCCGCGGTTCGCGGGGCGAGGCGAGAGGTCGCCAGGGTGCCATCCGGCAGTGCCGCGGTGAGCGCCACGAGGAAGTCCTCGACCGCGCCATAGCCGCTCGAGAGCTGGCCCGCCGAGCGCGCCGCGATCCAGCCGCCAACCGTCGAGAGGGCGACGGACTGGGGGAAGTGCCCGAGGGTTCGACCGCGCGCGTTCAGCCATGCCTCCAGGTCGGTGCCGAGGATGCCCGCCTCAACCCGTACGATGCCGCTGACCTCGTCCAGGTCCAGCACCCGGTCGAGGGAGCGCATGTCGATGACCAGTTCGCCACCGCGAGTGACCACCCCCCCGCTCACCCCGGATCGCCCGCCGCCGGCGACCACCGCCACGCCGTTCGACGACGCCCAGCGCAGCGCCGTCGCGACGTCGCTCGCGTCCTTCGGTCGAAGCACCGCCGCGGGCAGGACAAGGGCGCCCCGCTGGGCCCGCAGCAGGGAGATCGAGGACCAGTCGCCGGCGTGGTTTTCGAGGACGCCGGCCTCGGTCGTGAGCTCCGCCCCCGGGAGCAACTTGGCGAGGGCGGCCACGTCCATAGGCGCACAGTGTAGTGGACCGATAATCGCGCCATGCCCGACAAAGTGCCGCGGTTGACCGCCTTCTCGCACGGCGCCGGTTGAGCCTGCAAGCTCAGTCCTAGTGACCTGGCTCAGGTCCTGAGCCAGCTGCCGGCACCTGTCCACGACGACCTGCTCGTCGGTCCCGAGACCAACGACGACGCGGCGGTCTATCGGCTCACGCCCGACATCGCGATCGTGGTCACCGCCGACTTCATCACGCCGGTGGTGGACGACGCTGTCGACTTCGGCGCGATCGCCGCGGCCAACGCCCTGTCCGACATCTACGCCATGGGCGCCGAGCCGCTGATAGCGCTGAACCTCGTGGGCTTCCCTCGCGACGCACTCGAGCTGACGGTGTTGCAGGAGATCCTCTCGGCCGGGGCGGCGGTGGTCCACGATGCCGGCGCGCTCACCGTCGGGGGGCACACGATCGATGACCCCGAGTTGAAGTACGGCCTGTCGGTGGTGGGCCGCGTGCACCCCGACCGCGTCGTGCGCAACCGCGGCGCGCTGCCGGGCGACCGGCTCTACCTCACCAAGGCGCTGGGTGTCGGCATCCTGACGACGGCGCACAAGCGCAACGCCATCAGCGTCGTCGACCTCGGGGAGGCCGTTGCCCAGATGCGCCGCACCAACCGCGACGCAGCCGGGGCGATGCTGCGCGCGGGGGTCAACGCCGCCACCGACGTCACGGGGTTTGGACTGGTGGGCCACCTGCACGAGATGCTCCTGGCCTCGGGCGTGCGGGCCGCGCTCCGGTTTGCGGCGCTGCCCGTCCTGGGCGGGGTCGAGGAGCTGACACGCGCCGGCGTTGTTCCCGGCGGCACGGAACGCAACATGGCTGCGGCCCGAGAGTTTGTCACCGCCGGTGACGGCATCGAGGACTGGCAGCTCCTCGTCGCCGCCGACGCCCAGACCTCCGGCGGGCTGCTCCTCTCGATCGCCCCCGCCCAGAGCGCCAGCCTGGAGGCGGAGCTCGCCGCGGTGGGCGTCCGGGGCGCGTACATCGGGGATGTTTCGGCCGGGTCGCCCGGCATGGTGTCGCTCAGCCTCTGACGCACGACGCACCACGTCATGACGGAGCAGTCATGACGCGTTGTAAATCCATGACGCAGTGTGTTATAAATAGAGGCACAACGCTGACAACAGCAGAGGAGTGACACGTGATTAAGGAAACCGTATACACCTCGATCGGGGCAGCCGCCCTGGCCGTGGACTTCGTGACCAGCCCGACCCGCCAGACCAACTGGCTCAAGAAGGCCGAGCGGCGCGGCGGCAAGCTCGCCCAGACCAGCCGTCTCCAGCTTCGTCCGATCCAGCGCCGGCTTGACAACCTGCTCGGGGACGTGCGTCACAGCACCCTCAGCGCCATCGGCCTGGCCGAGGACAAGGCGGAAGAGGCCGGCAAGTCCGCCAGGCGGACCGTCCGTCGCACCGCCACCAAGGCGCGGCGCAGCACCCCGCGCGCCCGCGTGACCACCAGGCGCACCACGGCCCGCAAGGCCGGCACCACCCGTCGCGTGCGGCGGACCATGGTGAGCGTCCAGACCCCGGCCTCACAGGCCAGCTAGCGCACCTCCCACCCCGCGGAGAGGGCCCTACATTCGTGCGGGGCCCTCTCTATTTAACTCGCCGGCGCTGATAGGCGCCGGCCCTCGGGCGTTAGCGGTGCAGCTTCTAAGTTGAGAAGTCAGGGCTGATCGGCGCCGGCCCTCGCACGATTAGCGGTGCAGCTTCTGACTTGGGCGAGTCAGCGTTCACGGTTCCAGCCTTGGGGCACCGAAATCTCGGGCGCTGAGACTGAGGTGCCGGGGTTAGTTAGCGGGGGTCGCCAGGAGCTGGCGGGCGTAGACCGTCAGGCGGAAGTCGTCGCGGACCGCGAAGCCGGCGGCCTCCAGCTCGGCGGCGCAGGGGTGGTCGGTCGGGGCCATCACCCGCACCCGCTCCTGGCCATCGACGTGGGCCTGGTGGCGGATGCCGTTCAGCAGGTCGTACATGCTGTCGCCGGCGCCCGCCAGGAACGTGACCCGCAACGGCTCGTCGACAACCGCCGGGCGTACCGCGGCGAAGGACGGCACCTCGCCTGAGAAGCGCAGGGTGCCCTCCCGGGCCAGGTTGTTCACGTTGCGGCGGTCGCCGGCAGCAGACCGCCCGAACACGGGGTTCAGACCCGGGTAGCGCTTGAACGCGTCGTCCTGGCGCAGCCAGCCCAGCGCCACGTCGGTGTGCTCGGGGGACAGCACCGCCGGCACGTGACCGCGGCGCGCGGGCTCCGCGTCCCAGCGCGCCACTTCGACGAGCGGGGTGAAGCCGGCCGACTCGAAGAACGGGCCACAGTCGGCCCCGGCGTGCAGGCGCATCTCGACGAAGCCGCGACGGCGGCCCGAACCCACGGCCATCTCCACCATCGTGCGTCCCAGCCCGCGGCGGCGGAACTCGGGAGCGACTCGCAAGCCCTCGTACCAGATAACCCCGTCACCGGCGGGGACCAGCCGGTGCATCCCGGCGAGCCGGCCCTGGACCTCGGCGACCAGGAAGCTGGCCTCGTCGTCCTCGAGCCAGGCATCGAAGCGGTGCGGCAGGTGATCGTCACCCCTGAACACCTCGCTGCAGATCTCCTCGACGCGGGAGCGGTCGGGCAGCGCCGCGGGGCGCACGCCGATCACCTCACGGGGCGGGGGCGGCGCGGGGTAGTAACCAGGCGGTGGCGGGACGTAGGCCGGCATGCTGTCCTCGAGTGGGGTCACATCAGTGGCGAGCATTCAATCCAACCTCCCGGGCATACAACGCAGGGTGATTAGATTGTTATAGCAGGACTACCACGTTTCATGCAACCCGGGTGTCCCCTGCCGGGGCGGCGTCAGGCCTGCTTAAGGTTCGCCAGGATCCGGGAGAGCAGGTGCTCGGGGGCCACCTCGGGGCAGGCCTTGCGGTGCACCAGCTGCTTCATGTGCTCCTCGAAATCGAAGTGCCGGGCGCAGGGAGGGCAGTCCTCCAGGTGCACGCGGACCTCCTGGAGCTCAACCGTGGTCAGCTCCCGGTCGACGTAGGAGTGGAGCTTGTCCATCGCTCCCGCGCAGTCCACGCATCCGCTGTCCGCTGTGCTCATGAAACCACCCCGCTCTCCTTGGCGTAGTCGTAGAGCTGCTTCTGCAGCCGCCGCCTACCCCTGTGCAACCGCGACATCACGGTCCCGACGGGAATGTCGAGGATGTCGGCGGTCTCCTTGTAGCTGAAGCCTTCGACGTCGGTCAGCAGGACCGCTGCCCGGTAGACCGGCGGTAGGTCCTCGATCGCCTTGCGAACCTCTTCCACGCCCAGGTGGTCCAGCACGTCGGCGGCCGGGTCCTCGCCCGGGGGCGTGTCCGGGCCAAGGTGCTGGTACAGGTAGAAGTCCTCGGTGTCCTCCAGGCTCTGGGGGCTGTTCCAGAGCTTGCGGTAGCGCGACCGGAAGATGTTGGTCTGGATCTTGAACAGCCAGGCCTTGAAATTGGTGCCCGGTTGGAACTGGTGGCGGAACCGGTAGGCCCGCAGGAAGGTCTCCTGGACCAGGTCCTCGGCCTCCTCGCGGCTTCCGGTCATGCGCAGCGCGCCACGGTACAGGGCGTCGATGTTCTCGGCGACCGCCGCCGGGAAGTCGAAATCGGCCTCCGTTGTGGTCGCGATGTCCTGGGCCATGTCCAGCAAAGCTAGGCCCTTGCCGGCCACCGGCGCAACCGGGAGGGTGAGCGGGCTGTTCATACAATGCGTAACGTGGCGACCGCGGAGATTAGTCCCGCCGAGGCGGGCGGCCTGGGCCCCACGCCCGACCCCGACCTTCGCGAGGGTGAATCGATCACCGCCCGCGCGGAGGGCGTGCTGCTGGGGTGGCAGCTGCGCACGATCCTGATCTGGTGGTTGCCAGGGCTGGTGTTCATCGCCCTGGGCGAGCTGGAGTTCCACTCGCTGGTGGTCACAGTCGGGCTGTTCGTGTTCTGCGCCCTGCTCTTCGGGTTTTACGCCAACGACAGCGAGGTGCGGCCGCGGGGTAGCCGCAAGCGCTACATCCTGACCGACCGCCGGCTGCTCATCGGGGCCCTCGACCGGCAGGTGCCGTGGCGGGTGGTGGAGCTGACGCACATCGCGACCACCCGCATGGAGAAAGGCCTCATGGACCGCGCCGTGGCGCGGCTCTCGGGGGCGGCGACGATCGTGCTGGAATTGCGAGCCCCGGGCCCCAAGGGGCAGCCTCGGCGGGTGCGCATCGGGCCGATGCGCGAGCCAGACGCCTTCCGGGACGAGCTCGAAGCGCGCCTGGGGACAGCGCGGACCAGCGCGGGCGCCTGATGCCGCCCCTCTCCGCGATGCTCGTCGTCTGGACCATCGCGTGCGGCGACAGCCTGGCCGAGGTCTTCGAGGACGGCTCGGTCGCGAGCGACGACGCGGCCCTGCGCGACCGTATCGTGGGGCATCTCGGCGAACCGGTGGATGTGTCCCATACAGGCGCGGGAGGCAGGGCCCTGGTCCTGCAGCCGACCGACCGGCGCTACGTCGTGGCGCGGGTCCGCAAGCTGGTGGCGGACACCCCCGACCTCGAGATGGTGGGGGTGCGGATCACCGGCCAGTAGGCGCCGTCAGCTGACGTGGATCGTCATGCTGACGAGGAAGTCCCGCCCGTCCGCCAGCACCGCGTGCCCCTCGACCTGGTAGTCGCCGGGCGCGGTCCGGCCGCCCAGGTCGGCGGCCGACCAGCTCGCCGACAGCCCCGCCCGCCCCCCTCCGCCGAGCGCCGGGGCTGTCGACCTTGCGACGGTCCCGGTGGCCGCACCCTGCCGCACCTGGATGTAGAGGCTGCTGAGCTGCACGGGCTGCCCCGCCTCGGCCTCCATGTTGAAAACCACGGTATGTCCGGTCCCGACGCTGCTGGGCGGTGGCCCGATGCGCAGGACCAGGCCGCCGGCCTCCGGGTAGGACTGGGTGCCGCCCGCGTCCAGGGTGGTCGTCGCGCGGCCTGGGCCCGCCTGGAGTCCATTCGCCGCGCCCGGTGCCACCGCCCCCGGCGCGGGTGCGCCGCTGAGCGAGCCGGCCGGGACGTCGAACAACCTGGAGTCCTCGGCCGAGGCGCCCGCCTTTGGTTGCGGCGCCGCCACGCCCGCAGAGGTGTTGGCCCCCCGGTTTCCTTTGAACAACGCGGGGCCGAAGGTGAACGCCACCAGCAGCAGGGCCGCCGCGGCCGCGACCGGCGCCACCCAGGTTGGCGGCCGCCAGCGTGCCGGGGTGAGGACGACCGGCGCTGCCGGGGCGCGGGGCAGGAAGGACAGGTCGAGGGCCGGCATCTCGACCAGTGGAAGATCGGCGATTGCCCGGGCGGTCCCCCGCATCTGCTCCCGCCGCCGGCGGCATGCCGCGCACGTTTCCACGTGCTCGGCGACCGCCTCGGCTTCGCTCGCGGAGAGCGCGCCGTCCACCTCCGCCGAGAGCAGCTCATCGGTGACGTGGGTGCTCATCCCAGGGCCTCCAGGATCCCGGGGTCGCGCTGCAGCAATTCCTGCTGCAGGGCCATCCGGGCCCGCGCCAGCCGCGACCGGACCGTCCCCAGTGGCACCCCGAGCCCCTCGGCGATCTCCTCGTAGCTCAGCCCGCTGAGGTCTCGCATCAGGACGATCGCGCGGTGGTCGGGGCTGAGCTGCGCCAGCGCCGATTCGATCATCTCCACGCGCTGGTGGGCCAGGGCGTGGGTCTCGGGGCCGGGCCGGGGGTCCGGCAGGGGGATCACGCCGAGGTCGGTTTCCAGCGGCGTAGCGGGTCGCCGAGCGCGGACTCGGTCCAGGGCGGTGCGTGCCACGATCGTGCTCATCCAGGACTTGAAGCTGCCGCCCTGCAGCCCACCGATCGCGCCCCAGGCCTTGACGCACGAGTCCTGCATGGCGTCAAGCGCATCCTCGCGGTGGCCCGTGATCCGTTGGGCCAGGCCGAAGAACAGCGCCTGGTGTCGCTCCAGGAGTTCCCGGAACGCGTCCCCGTCGCCTGTCTTGCAGCGCTCGACCAGTTGGTCCTCATCCATTACCTCTACCGTTATGACGGACTTCGGGCTGCTTTGGTTCCGCCGGCATCGAGTCCGGACCGCCTGCTCTGACACAATCGGAGCCGATGGGACCTGCTGACCGGACGCCGCTGGACCCCGAATTCGTCGCGGGCTACACGCGCGTCAACCTCGTGGCCGACCCGATCTACGGGTACGTCGAGATCACCAAGGCCCCCCGCCGCCCAGAGGGCGTCGCCGGAGTCACCGCCGAACAGGACATCCTCGACAACCGCTGGCTGCAGCGTGCTCGCCGGATCCACCAGCTGCAGAGCGCCTGGTGGGTCTTCCCCTCGGCTGAGCACTCACGGTTCCAGCACGCGGTGGGTGCCATGCACCTGGCCGGCGTGTGGGCCCGCCACCTCTACCCGTCGCTGCGACTCGCAACCGAGGCTCCCGGTGAGGCCCTGGTGGAGGAGACGCTGCGGCTAGGGGGGTTGCTCCACGACATCGGCCACGGGCCTTTCGGGCACTTCTTCGACGACCAGTACCTGGCCCAGTTCGGCGTGACCCACGAGACGATCTCGCAGCGACTGATCACCGGTGAGCTGGCGCCGCTGATCGAGGGCCTCGAGGCCAGTCCGCACGGGGCGTTCGCGGCAGGCGAGCGGGTCGACCCGGCCTGGGTGGCCTATGTCATCTCCAAGGAGGAGATGCCGGGGTTCGTCGCACCCCGCTGGCTCGAGCTCCTGAAGCCTGTGCTCTGCGGCAGCTTCGCCGCCGACAACATGGACTACGTCCCCCGCGACGCTTATGCCTGCGGGGTGAGCATCGGCCCGGTCGACGTCCGCAGGATCATCCACTACACCTTCGTGTCACCGGAGGGGATGGCCCTTCACCAACACGGCGCTGAGGCCATGCTCCTCTTCCTCAGCTCCCGGATGTACCTCTACAACAACCTGTACCACCACCGCACCGTGCGGCGGATCGACCTCCACATGCGCGAGATCTTCCGTCCCACGATCGCGGAGATGCTCGGGGGGCGCAACCCGATGGACGACCTCGACGCGTACCTCGGGCTCAACGACTGGCACCTCCTCAACGAGGTGGACCGCTGGCTGCGGGACGAGCCCGAGGGATCCCCGCGTCACACCCTGGCGATCGAGTGGGCCCGGATCACCGGTCGGCGTGAGTTGAAGTGGAAGCTGGCGTTCGAGGCCGCGTTCGAATACCGCGGCCGGGCGCCGGGGGTGTTCGTCCTGACGGCGGACGAGCTGCGCCGGCGGCTCGTGGCGGAGCTGCCCGCGGGGCCAGGGGTCCAATTCGAGGTCGACATCGCATCCCTTGACGCCCGGCCGCACGACCCCGCCGCGGACCGCTACTCGGCCCTGCTCTTCGACCCGCTGGACGGCAGCCTGCGGCCCGATGCGGCGACCCGGCTGCTGGACCGCCTGCCGGTGCGAAACTCGGTCGTGAGGCTCTTCGCCCTGCGGAACGAGGACATCCCGGCCCTGCGCGCCGCCGCCGAGGTGGTGCTGCGCGGCGAGGTCGCACCGGCCCTCACGACCAACACCTGACGCATGAGCCGCGCCGGCGCCGTCGGAATTCTTTACAAGTCTTCGCCAACTCTTGCGTGCAGGGACTGGTTCATGCCGCCAGTGTGGCAACCGTGCTCAGCAGCAACGTCCCCGATCACCAGGCCCTGTACCGGCGCAACCAGCTCCGAGCCCTCGACGCGATCCTGATGGAGCTGGAGACCATGAATCTCCGGGAGGTCGCGGGGCTGCCCCGCCCCCTCACCGAGCGGCTGCGCCGCCTTGGCGTCGTGTACCGTGACGGTGCGCCCGTCAGCGAGATCATCGACCTGGTGTTCCGGGCCCAGGAGGCCTACCTGGTACAGATGCCCACGACCACGACCCGCCGCCGCTCAGCGGCGTAGGTCCCCCGGTCCTCAGGTTGCCGGGCGGCGCACCCCGCGTTCCGCCAGGGCCGCTGCGATGACCCCGGGCCGGTTGCTGTAGACCGCGTCGACCCCCGCCGCGACCACCGTGTCGAGGGTGGCCGGGTCGTCAACCGTCCAGACCCCGACCACGGCCCCGCAGTCGTGGGTCTCGGCCACCACCTCATCGTCGACGAAGCTCCAATGGGGCGAATAGACCTCTGCCCGCGCGTACGCCAGCAGTTCCGGCAGCAACAGTGGCCGCCCCGCGACAAGCGCGCCGACCACCAGGCCCTCCTCGAGGTCGCGGACCTTGCGGATGACGCGGTGGTCAAAGCAGATCACCGCGCACTCGTCGACCATGGCCTGGTCGCGAAGGGTGCGCACGATCTCCTCTTCCAGTCCTGGGTAGCGCACCGGCGGGCTCTTGATCTCGATCGCCAGCCCCACCCGGCCCCGGGCCAGCTCCAGCACCTCGGGTAGCTCGGGGACCGGCTCGCCCTTGCCGGCGTCAAGCGCCCGGAGCTCGGCCATCGTCCGGGCGCCGACCGCGCCGCTGCCATTGGTCGTCCGGTCCAGCGTGTGGTCGTGGATCACCGCCAGCCGCCCGTCGCGCGTGAGGTGGACGTCGCACTCGATGACGTCCACGCCCAGGCCAATCGCCGAAGCAAAGGATGCGAGGGTGTTCTCAGGGTGCTCGTGGGGGTTGCCGCGGTGCCCTCCCAGGAGCACAGTGCCCGGCTGGAAGCGCTCGCGCAGCCCCAGGTCAGGCCTGCAGCGGGTGCTCGGCCGGCTGCGTCTGCTGACCCGCCTCAGCCACCATGGCCGGGAACTCGATCGTCTTTTCGCTCTCCTCCGCATCGCGCCAGACACGCAGGGTGAGCGAGTCGCCAGGTCGCTTCATGCCCACGATGCGCTGCAGCTGGGCCAGGTCCTGCAGGGTGTAGCTGCCGACACCGACCAGGACATCGCCCTCATGGATCCCCGCGGCCTCGGCAG
Organism: Chloroflexota bacterium; assembly: GCA_034666405.1. Classification (GTDB taxonomy): domain Bacteria; phylum Chloroflexota; class Dormibacteria; order DASZGP01; family DASZGP01; genus JAXDLW01. Next base: position 18,441 of record JAXDLW010000009.1, read on the forward strand.
GACCGCCGGCGCGCACGGGGCCGACGACGACGCCGAAGGCCGCCGGGAGGCCAACCTCTGACGCCTTCTCAGGGGTCAACGACTGCGCCGCCATGCCCAGGCTGACACGCTCGCCGGTGCTGGGATTGGTGGTCCCGCCGGCGTCCGGGTCGAACGGGATCAGGCGGGCCAGCTGGAGGGGGTCATACCCCACCATCACTTGGCCGCCGACCCGGATCACGGGCACCGCCGTCTGGCCGGTCAGGCGCTGCATCTCGGCCGAGCGGGCCGGGTCGCGGGTCACGTCGTGCTCGGTGTAGGCGACCCCGTGCTCCTTGAACCAGCGCTTTGCCGCGGCGCAGTAGGTGCAGGTGGGGGTGCTGTAGATGACTACCTCGGGCTGCATCATTTCGATTCTAGGATTACCCCTGTTCGGCGCCCGTCAACCACGGCCGATATCTTTGCCAGCTATGGCGGGCTTCCTGCTGATCCTGTTGGCCCTCGTCGTGGCCGCGGCGCTGGTGATAACGGTCGCCTACCACGTCATATTCCGGCGACCCCTGCCCCGCACCGAGGGTCGCCTGGAGGTGGCCGGGCTGCGCGGGGCGGTCGACATCACCCGCGACGACCAGGGTGTCCCGCACATCGTCGCCGCCGACCGCCGCGATGCCTGCTTCGCGGTCGGCTTCGTGCACGGCCAGGATCGCCTCTGGCAGATGGAGGTGCAGCGCCGGGTGGCGGCGGGGCGCCTCAGCGAGATCGCCGGCACGCCGGCGCTCAACGTCGACCGGTTCACGCGCCGTCTCGGCCTGCGCCGGGTGTCCGAGGCCGAGTGGCACGTGACCCACGCGAGCGGTGAGATCCGGGAGGAGGTGCTGGCGTACACCGCCGGGGTCAACGCCGCCATCGCCGACCGGCCGCTGCCCGCGGAATTCACCATCCTGCGCCACCGACCCGAACCCTGGGAGCCCGAGGACTCCCTGGCCATCGGGCGGCTCCTGAGCTTCAGCCAGGCCGGCAACTGGGAGTCCCAGCTGGTGCGCATGCGCATGCTCAAGGAGCTCGGTCCGGAGCTGACCCAGGCGCTGGACCCGGTCCTCTCGGGCACGGCACCATCCTCCCTCGCGGACCTCGACGGCGCCCCCGGCAATGCCAGCGGGACCTGGCTGGACGAGTTGCGAGCCGCGGAGGACCTGCTCTCGATCAGCGCCTGGGCGCCCGCCAGCAACAGCTGGGCGGTGCATGGAACGCGAACGGCGACCGGCGGCGGACTGCTGGCCAACGACCCGCACGCGCCGATCGGGATCCCGAGCCCCTGGTACCGCGTCCACGTGCGTGCCGGCCAGGACGAGCTGGCCGGGCTGACCTTCTGCGGCGCGCCGTACCTGCTCTTCGGGCGCAACCGCAGGGTTGCCTGGGGGCTGGTCAACGCCAATGTCTCCACCCAGGACCTGTACGTCGAGCGCTTCAACCCCAACAACCCGCTGCAGTTCGACGACCAGGGCACCTGGCAGGACGCGGTGCGCTTCCGCGAGGTCATCCGGGTGCGAGGGGAGAAGCCGACCGTCGAGGACGTCCTGGTCACCCGCCGGGGGCCCATCGTCAGCCCCGCCGTGCAGGGCACCCAACCGCCGATGTCACTCCGCTGGGTGGGGTTGGACTCCGAGGTCGACTCCATCAGCTGGGTGGCCCGGCTGAACCAGGCCGCGGACTGGAAGGGCTTCAGGGCCGCCATCTCCAGCTGCGCGTCCCCGGCGCTCAGCGTCACGTATGCCGACGACGCCGGGAACATCGGCTACCGGCTGTCCGGGTTCATCCCGGTGCGACGACCGGGCCAGGGCAGGATCCCGGCGCGCGGCTGGGACCCGGCCGACGACTGGTCCGGCTTCATCTCGCTGGAGGAGATGCCCGAGCTCTACAACCCGCCGGGCGGACAGGTGGTCGCCGCGAACCAGCCCGTCGCGATCGAGACCTCGCCACGGACGCTGGTGGGGGAGCCGGCGGGGGAACTGCGGGCCGCGCGGATCGAGGCCCAGCTGCGGTCCTGGGGGACGATCACCCCGGAGCAGTCGGCCCAACTGCAGGCCGACATCGTCAGCCCGGGAGGCCTGCGCTTCCGGGACCTGGTCGTGGAGGCCGCGAAGCGCCACCCCGAGGGCCGCAACGAAGCGGCCGTGGAGCTGCTGCGGGCGTGGCAGGGTGGGATGGCCCTGGACGCGCCCGGGGCGGCGCTTTACGAGCGCACCATGCGCCGGCTCTTCGACCGGGTGGCCGGCGACCGTCTCAGCCCGGCGCTGCGGCGCTACCTCCAGGGGGCGGGCGCGACCGACCTCTCGCCGGACGGACCGTACAGCGGCCGTCTCACCGGTGGCCTGCTGGCGATCTGCGAAGCGATCGTGACGGACGGTCACTCGCCCGGGGCCGACGCCAGGCCCGCGGATTTGTGGGCGTGCCTCGACGCGGCATGGAAAGAGCTGACCGACTCCCAGGGCGCCGACCCGGCGCGCTGGGGCCTGCGGCCGCTGCGGGCATTCGAGTTGACCCACCCCGTCGCCGGGGCCGTCAGGGCGCTGCGCCCGATCTTCAGCCGCGGCCCTTTCCACGCGCCGGGTGACGCCGACACGATTCGCGTCGGCTCAGTCGCGCCCGGGGATGATGGCGCCGGGCGGGTCACCGCCGCCTTCTACCGGGCGGTGTACGACATGGGTGGAGGCGAGTCCGGCTGGGCCCACGTACCCGGGCAGTCGGGACACCCCGCCAGCCCGAACTACGCCGACCTCGTCCAGGGCTGGCTGGACGGCAACCTCGAGCCCATGGCCTTCGGACAGGCGCCGGCCGGCAGCCGGCGCCTCATCCTCGAGCCGGGGAAACCGCTCTAGGCGCTCTCCGCGGCGCCGGCGCGCATGGCGTCGACCAGGTCGACCACCTCACGCCCGAACGAGGTCAGCTTCTCGCGCAGCATCTTGCCCGGCCAGGGGGTGTAGAGCATCGCCACCGCGGCCCCGATAAGGAGCCCGTGCCGCAGTCCTTTTCCATATCGCACAGTTGGTTGAAACACCTCCTTGCCCAGGGCCTCGATCGCATCGCTGACGGCTTCGGCCCCGGCCTCGGCCGCGCTGGAAACCGCATCCCCGACCGCCGCGGCGGCAGACGGCGCCTCCTTGGCGGCGTCGGTGGCCAGCTTCTTGCCCACCTGGGCGATCACCGTCGTGTTGTCCTCGATGAACTCGAGGATCTTCTCCACCTTGTCGCCGATGTCCGCGTCCTTGGCCACCTTGCCCGCGGCCTTCATCGCCTCGGCTGCCGCCTTGCCCGCTGAGTCCACGGCATCGCTCGCCGCGCCGCGACCGGTCTCACTGCGCTTCTGGAGTTCCTCCATCACCGTGTCGACGATGGCCTCCACCTGCTTGGTCCTTCCGTTTCTCATGCGTACCTCCTGCTGTGGTCTGAACTTATCACCGCTTCCATTTCGACAATTCCGCGCGCATACTCACCGCAAATCAAAGGCCAGTCTCTCTCAACGTTCCACCAGGAGGCCTTTCATGGACAAGTCGCCCAGCCGCAAACGCGCAGAGGCCCGCGCGGCCCAGCGGCGCCTGCAAACGGCGCTGCGCATGGAGCTCAAACGCAGGGGCTCCGAGTGCCGCTACAGCGGACAATGCCCGGTCGCCCGGGCTGGTAACTGCCCCGGCATCTGCTGAGGCACGGTCGCCCGGCTACTCGACGGTGCGGGTGCCAGGCTCTGCCGGGGTCTCCACCACCGGGGTGGTCACGACCGGCTGCTGGACCACGGGTGTGGTCACCACCACCGGGGACACCGGTGGGCTGGTGATGACGCGCCGGCGCCTGTAGTACCCACCGCCGCCACCGAGGGCCAGCAGCAGGAGCACGATGAGGATCACGAGGACCCATCCCATACGAATCACCTCCTGAAAGGGGGGCTCAGTTGACGGCCCCGGTGTCATCTTCTCACACCATGACGCTATAAAGAAACTCCCGGCGCAGGGCGGGTGCGCTTGCACCCGGTGGGTCGGGCGGCTACACTCATAAAGAATCGTTTATCAAAACATTCTTTATTTGACCCCTTGGGACGGGGGCGAAGGATCGGTTGCCGTTGTCAGTAGCCACCACCATGCGCGACCTCAAGGCGTACTTCATCGGCCTTGCGAACCCCACCCGGCTGGCGATCGTCGCCCTCCTGGTGGACGGGGAGATGAGTGCCGCCGAGATCGCCCGCCAGCTCAAGCTGAGCCAGCCCCTGCTCTCGTGGCACCTCCGGGTGATGCGCCGCGCGGGGCTGATCGCAACTCGGCGTCGGGGCCGTGAGATTTCCTGCGGGCTGGACCTCGATTCCATTCGCCAGGTCCAGGAGCAGTTCAACCAGATGATCAGGATGCCGGGAGCGCAACTGGGCGCCGCGCCGGCGCGACGCCCGTCGCTGAGCGACACAGTGAGTAAGGAGACAGCAAATGCCATCTAAGAACCAGGGCGCGGCTTCCCCGCGCAAGAACGGAAAGACCGACGCCCGGCTGGCGGGCAAGGGCGTCCAGCGCCGCAAGGTGCGCGTGGCCATCGTCGGCGTCGGCAACTGCGCCAGCTCGCTGGTCCAGGGGGTGCAGTACTACCGCAACGCGAAGCCGACGGACAAGGTCCCCGGCCTGATGCACGTCGACCTCGGCGGCTACCACATCAAGGACATCGAGTTCGTGGCGGCCTTCGACATCGACCGCGAGAAGGTGGGCAAGGACCTCTCCCAGGCGATCTTCAGCGGCCAGAACAACACCGTCACCTTCTCCGACGTCCCCAAGCTGGGCGTCAAGGTGCACCGCGGCATGACCCTGGACGGCCTCGGCAAGTACCTCAAGGAGGTCATCCACAAGGCCCCCGGCAAGACCGACGACGTCGTCGGGATCCTCAAGAAGACCCGGGCTGACGTGCTCGTGAACTACCTGCCGGTCGGCTCCGAGGACGCCACCCGCTGGTACATGGAGCAGGCGCTGGCGGCAGGCGTCGCGGTGGTCAACTGCATGCCGGTGTTCATCGCCCGCGAGGACTACTGGCAGAAGCGGTTCGAGGATGCCGGCCTGCCGATCCTCGGCGACGACATCAAGTCCCAGGTGGGCGCGACCATCGTCCACCGGGTCCTGACCCGTCTGTTCGAGGACCGCGGTGTGGAGCTCGAGAACACCTACCAGCTCAACTTCGGCGGCAACACCGACTTCCTCAACATGCTGGAGCGCGAGCGCCTGGAGTCGAAGAAGATCTCCAAGACCAACGCCGTGACCAGCCAGCTGGACCAGGACATCAATGCCCGGAACGTCCACGTCGGCCCGTCCGACTACGTGCCCTGGTTGAGCGACCGCAAATGGGCGTTCATCCGCCTCGAGGGCAAGTCCTTCGGGGATGTTCCCCTGAACGTCGAGCTCAAGCTGGAGGTGCACGACAGCCCCAACAGCGCGGGCATTGTCATCGACGCGGTGCGCTTCTGCAAGCTGGCGCTCGACAACGGCATCAAGGGCTCGCTGTTCGGCCCCAGCTCCTGGCTGATGAAGTCGCCGCCTGCGCAGTACACCGATGACGTCGCGCACCGCCTCGCGGAGGAGTTCATCCTGCGCCCGGTGGCCAAGCCCGAGGCCATCGGCCGCGACTGGCACAGCCCGTTCGCGGGGCACCACGCGCCCGAGGCCGAGTCCAACGGCCACTCCAACGGCAACGGCGCCGGCGCTGCCCGTGAGGCGCTGGCCTCACCGGTGGTGGCGAAGGGCAAGGCCGTGGGGGCCCGGCGAGGCAAAACGGCGAAGCCCAGGGCGGTGGCCGGGCGCTGAGCCAGGTCGGCCGGGAATCCGCGTGAAGACCGGACCGCCGCCATGATCGGGCGGCTCTTCGAGGTGGGCGGCAGGGTGTCTTCCCTGCTGCCGCCCGCGCTCCGCTATGGCGGCGCCCGCCTCGGCGGGCTGGCGGGTTACGCCGCGTTGCCATCGATGCGGCGCCAGGCCCTGCAGAACTACGCCGGCATCCTCCACCAGCCGCCGGACTCTCCGCGCGTACGACGCCTGGCCCGCGAGGCGGTTGTCGGCTACACCAAGCTGCTCGCCGACTTCCTGATGCTCTCGCAGCTCTCCCGCGACGACGTCATGCGGATGGTCGACTGGCGGGGCTGGCAGAACATCCAGGACGCCCTCGCCCTGGGCCGCGGCGTGGTGGTGGTCACCCCGCACTTCGGCAACTGGGACATGGCGGCGGCGGCGGCCGCGGCGCGGGGCCTGAAGGTCACGGCCGTCACCGACCACTACGGCGATGACGACCTCAACGCGCGGGTCATGGCGGCCCGGCAGCGCGCGGGCGTCAACGTCGTGCCCCTGTCGGTCAGCGCCGGCAGGGCGGTGCTCGCGGCGCTGCGCCGCAACGAGGTGGTGGCGCTGGTATGCGACCTCGCCAAGGACGGCCGCAACGTGCGTGTGCGGGTTTGCGGCCAGGAGGCGATGGTGCCCGCCGGGCCAGCGACCCTGGCACTGAGCAGTGGGGCGCCGGTGGTGCCCATCACCTGCCGCCGCCAGCAGGACAACCGTTACCTCCTCGAGGTTCAGCCGGCCATCGAGTTCGCGCCGGCCGGTGACCGCGATGCCGATGTCCGGGGCCTGTCGCAGGCGATCATGGATCGGTTCGAGCCGGAGTTGCAGCGCTACCCCGAGCAGTGGTACCTGTTCTCGCCGATGTGGATGAACCCGGCACGCCCGGCGTCGGATGACCGCGGTCCCGCAGCGGGCGCGGGCGAAGGACTGCTGACCCCGGGATGAGCGAGACCACCTACAACCGCCGGCGGTTGCTTGGCTTCAGCCTGGCCAACCTGTTCTTCGGCGGGCTGCCGCGTCGCGCCAGCTACGTGCTGATGGCCGTGGTGGGCTGGGTCGTGGCGACCATCCTCCCGGGCCGGGTCGCCGGCCTGCGCAGCAACCTCGAGCACGTCTTCCCGGACTACACCCGGGCCCAGGTCACCGACCTCATGCAGCGCAACGCCAAGAACTACGGCAAGTTCTGGGTCGACCTTTTCAAGATGCCCCGGCTGCCCCGCGATTACAAGAACGGTCTCGCGACGATCGAGGGGGAGGACAACTGGAAGGCCGCCATGGCCCCGGGAAAGGGCTGTGTCGTCGTCACCCTCCACATGGGTGGTTGGGAGGGCTGCGCGTCGTTGTGGGGCAGTAGCTCGCCGTACCGCACCGGCCTGATCGCGGAGGTCCTCGAGCCGCCGGAGCTGTGGCAGAAGGTGCTGCGGTTGCGCGAGTCCAGCGGCCTTTCGATCATCCCCCTCAGCCGGACGGCGCCCCGGGACATCCTGCGCCGCCTCAAGAACAACGAGATGGTGGCGGGGGCGATCGACCGTGACCTCCTGGGCTCCGGCCGTCCGTTCAGGTTCTTCAGCGGCACCATCGACGTCCCCACTGGCCTGGTCGACATCGCCCAGCGCACCGGCGCCGCGGTCCTCCCCGTGGTTTGCTACCGCCGCCCCGACGACACGTACACGTTCATCGGCATGGAGCCCATCTGGGTGGGGCAGGAGGCCGGCGCTGTCGATGACACGGTGCGCCGGGTGCTGCGGCTTTTCGAGGACTGCATCCGGCGGTTCCCCGACCAGTGGCACGTGATGGTGCCGATCTTCAAGTCCGAACCGCAAACGCTGGCCCGCCCGGTACCCGCGCGGGTCGCGGTGATGCCCGGGGTCGACCTGGAGGAGCGCGTTGGGTAAGGCCGACATGCATGTCCACACCAGCCGCAACGACGGCACCGCGTCGGTGCGGGAGATCCTCGACTTCGTGCGCGACAGCACCGACCTCGACGTGGTGGCGATCACCGACCACGATCGCCTGCGCGGCGCCCAGGAGGCCGTGCAGATGCAGGGCGACTACCAGTTCGAGGTTGTCCCCGGCGTCGAGATGACCACGCTGGAAGGGCACTGCCTGTGCCTCTTCGTCGAGGAGCCGATCAAGATGTGGCGCTCCCTGGAATGGACCATCGGCAAGGCCCACGAGCAGGGCGGCATGGTCGTTGCGCCGCACCCCATGTCGATGCTCACCCGCAGCATCGGCCGGTGGTCGTTCGAGCGCATCATGCACAGTCCCAGCTCGGAGATCTTTTTTGACGCCGTCGAGACGTTCAATCCCAGCTACGCCGGGCGCATCGCCGAACCCAAGGTGCGCCGGCTCAACCATGACCAGTACCACCTGCCCGAGGTCGGCAACTCCGACGCCCACCACGTCGAAGGGGTTGGCAGCGCCTACACCGTCTTCGAGGGCACGACGGCGGCCGACTACCGGCGCGCGGTGGCAACCGCGGCGACCCGGCCGGACGGGGTGCACTGGGACCTCGGCACCCACGCGCTGGTGGCACGGCGCAAGTTCGAGTCCTTCAGGTCGAATGTTCGCCAGGGGCCGGGCTACATGCTGGAACGCATGAGGACGGGCGGGTGAAGATCGCGCTGGTCAGCCCCTACGACCTGAGCCACCCCGGTGGGGTCACCGAGCACATCACCCACCTGGCCCCGATGCTGCGGGCGCGCGGAGCCGACGTCAAGCTGATGGCGCCCGCCTCCGGGGACTTGCCGATGGAGATTGCCGAGGCCGCCGACGAGGATTTCTACCGCATCGGCCGGGTGATCCCGGTGCCCGCCAACGGCAGCATCGCGCGCATCACCCTGAGCTTCCATCTCAGCCGCTACATCAACCGGATCCTGGACAAGGAGCGGTTCGACATCATCCACTACCACGAGCCCCTGATGCCGGCGCTCCCGCTGACCGTCCTGCGGGCGAGCAAGACCTGCAACGTCGGTACCTTCCACGCCTACTCCAAGAGCAGCTATGCCTACTACTACGGCCAGCGCTGGGTGCGCCGCTACCACCGCAAGCTGCACGGGCTGGTCGCCGTGAGCAACCCGGCACGTGATTTCGTCGGCAAGTATTTCCGCGGCAACTACAACGTGGTTCCCAACGGCGTCGACCTGGAGCGCTTCGGAGCCCACGTCAAGCCCATGCCCGAGTTCCAGGATGGCAAGGTCAACATCCTCTTCCTGGGCCGGCTGGAGCAGCGCAAGGGCCTCGGCGTGCTCTTGCGCGCATACGCCCAGGTGAAGGAACGGATGCCGGAATTGCGCCTGGTCATCGTCGGTCCGTCGCAGGACCGGGCCCGGCGCCGCTACGAGGAGTTCGTGCACGCACAGGACATCCGCGACGTCGTCTTCGCCGGGTTCGTGAGCGACGAGGACAAGCCGCGCTACTTCGCCAGTGCCGACATCTACTGCGCCCCCAACACCGGCAAGGAGAGCTTTGGGATCGTCCTGCTGGAAGCCATGGCCACTGGCTTGCCGGTGGTGGCGTCGGACATCCCGGGGTTTGCCCACGTGATCGCTTCGGGGCGCGAGGGGATCCTGGTCCGGCGTGATGACCCCCTGAGCCTCGCGTCGGCGCTCACCCTGCTCGCCGGTGACGCCGGCCTGCGCCAGCGCCTCGGTGCCGCCGGGCTGCGGCGCGCGCAGGCCTTCTCCTGGGAGCGCGTGGTGGACCAGCTGGTGGTCTCGTACGAGGATGCCGTGAGGCGATACCAGCGCACTCCCTTCAACCAGGGCAGCGCCCGGCAGCTGTCCGAGACCATCGCATTGCGCCGCGGGGCCTCCGTGGCAAAGGAGCTAGAGCGTGTTCACGACGCAGTTCCAGGCCTGGGTTAGGCGGCTGGCGCTGCGCGCCGCGGCCCGCGCGCGCAGCCTGCCCGTGACTCCCAACCAGCTCACGATCACCGGCCTGCTGGTGACCCTGTGCGCGGCCGGGCTGATCGCGTTCGACCACCCGTTCTATGCGGGGCTTGTGCTGTTGTTCGCTGGGGTCTTCGACATCTTTGACGGCGCCCTCGCGCGCGCCTCCGGCCGCTCATATAACTACGGCGCCTTCCTCGATTCGACCACCGATCGCCTGTCCGAGGCCGCCGTCATGGTCGGCCTGGTGGTCTATTTCCAGCGGCACCAGGTCTTCCTTGGGCCGGTGCTGGTGGTGCTGGCGACTGCGGGGTCGCTGCTGGTCAGCTACGTTCGCGCCCGGGCGCAGAGCCTGGGCTTCACCTGCGAAGGCGGCCTGCTGGCGCGCCCGGAGCGCGTGTTGCTCACGGTCATCGGCCTCCTCTTCACCCCACTCAACGGCGCGGTCCTCCTGGCGGTCATCGGGCTGCTGGCGGTGTTCAGCAACCTGACCGCGCTGCAGAGGATGTGGATCGTGTGGAGGCAGTCGCGGGCCCTGCTGGCGCTCGCCGCGGCTGATTCGACCCCGCCGGACGCCCCGGCCGTGGCGCCGCCGGCGCAATCGCAGGTCGAGCCCCGCGCCGTCGACCGGGAGGTTCGCCCAGGCCCCGAGCCGGCGGGTGGCTGAGGCCGGGCGCAAGGCCCGGCCGTCGTGGTGGGCGCGCTTCCGCCACGACATCTCGCTGCGGATCGAGCACCGCGGCTTTGTGCTCTGGTACCTGATCGTCGAGCGCGGCCTCAAGGGGCTGGGCCTGCTGGTCCTGGGCGCGTACATCGGGTTCCACGTGAACACCGGCCTCGACGGCGTGGCCCGCTGGCTGATCGACCAGCTCAACCTCGACTCCGGCCAGAGCTTCCTGCGTCACGCGGCCTACCAGCTGGTGCTGAAGTTCATCGGGATTTCCCGGAACTCGCTCGTCGAGCTCGCGGCCGGGCTGTTCCTCTACGGCGCCATTGAAGCCGCTGAGGCGATCGGGTTGCTGATGCGGCGGCGCTGGGCGGAGTACCTGGTGGTGCTCGCCACCGCCTTCTTCATCCCCCTCGAGGCGCTCGAGCTGGCCAGGAAGCCCAGCATCCTGAAGGCTGCCACCCTCATCATCAACATCGTGGTCGTGGTCTACCTGGTGAGGAAGAAACGCCTGTTCATGTTTGACGAGCCGGCCGGTGAGCAATGACGCCACCGAGGCCGCGCGGATGCAGCCGCGGCGGGTCAGCGACTCCCACGTGACCATGAGCGTGCAGATGAACCCCGTCGACGCCAACCCGTCCGGCGACGTGCATGGCGGGACGATCATGAAATTGGTCGACACCGCTGCTGGGGTGGCCGCCACCCGTCATTGCCGGGGCCGCGTGGTCACCGCGACCGTCGACTCGATGAGCTTCCTGCACCCGGTGCACGTCGGCGACCTGGTCACTGTGCGGGCTTCGGTGAACGACGTCGGCAGTAAGTCGATGGAGGTGGGCGTACGGGTCGAGTCGGAGAACGTCAGGACCGGCGAGCGCCACCACACCAGCTCCGCCTACCTGGTCTTCGTGGCGCTTGACGAGGACCGCCGGCCGGTGGCCGTTCCGCCGCTCATCGTCGAGACCGAGGCCGAGCACCGCCGCCAGGACCACGCGCGGATTCGGCGCTCCAGCCGCATGGCCCGGCAGGAGGAGATCAAGCGCCACATGGACCCCGGACTCCCGCCGCCTCCAGCCTGATCTCGCGGACTCCGCAAGAAGCGGGGCCGGCACGCGTTGTTCTTTCGGAAGGCATTGACCTGGGGGGGTCGGGAGGAATGGGTTGAGGAAGCCTGGGGCTCGGCTGCGCCCCCTGCTGGGATTGCTGCTGGCGGCGCCTCTCCTGGCGCCGCTGTCGGCCTACCCGGCGAGCGCCGCGCCCGCGGCTGACGGGAGGGACCTCACCACCTATGTGAACCCGCTCTCGGGCAGTCTTGGCGCCGGTTTCCCGATGGTCGGTGCGTTCGCCCCGTTCGGGATGATCGAGCCGGGCCCCGACACCGGGCACCCCGTCGCGGAGGACCCCGTGAACTACGACGGCTACGCCTACGCCGACACCATGATCCGCGGCTTCGGCACGACCCACTTCGACGGCGCCGGGATCCACATCGCCGGGGACCTGCCCTTCATGGCCACGACCGGGACGGTGACCAGCCCCGACCCGCTGAAATACCAATCGGCTTATTCGCACACCCGTGAGACCGCGGTGCCGGGGTTCTACTCGGTCGACCTGCTCACCTACAACGCATCGGTGGCGATCTCCGCCACACCGCGGGCCGCGATCGAGCGCTTCACCTTCCCGGCGACGACGCAGGCCAACATCCTGGCCAACGCCGGCCTTAACATCACCGGCACCCACCCGGCGTCGGTGACGGCCGTCGGCAAGCGGACGCTGGAAGGCTGGATGAAATCCGACAGCAAGCCGGGTGAGGGCTACACGCTCTACTTCACCGCCAGCTTCGACCACCCCTTCACGGCCACGGGCACGTGGACCGGCGGCGCGATCACGGCGGGCTCCCGCACCGCGACGGCCGAGGGCGCCGGCGCCTACCTCACGTTCGACACCACCACGAACCCGGACGTCACCATGCGGTTGGGGATCAGCTTTGTCGACCTGAAGGGGGCGCGGAGCAACCTGGCCCGCGAGATCCCGCCGTCGCGCACGCTGGACGCGGTGCGGCAGGCCGCCCACGACGCCTGGAATGCGCACCTCCACGGGATCGAGGTGGACGGCGGTGATTCCGAGTTGACGAAGACCTTCTACAGCAACCTGTACCGCGCGATGAGCCTGCCGTCGCTCTTCGATGACGTCGATGGCCGGTACCTCGGGTTCGACCACGTCATCCACCAGGTCCGCAGCGGCGAGCACCACTACACCAAGCTGTCCCTCTGGGACACCTACCGGACCCAGAACCCGCTGCTCGAGCTGATCGAGCCGAAGGTCCAGCACGACGTGCTGCTCTCCCTGCTGGACGACTACGACCAGAACCACCAGGCCATCCCCAAGTGGACCGACGCCAACCTGGATTACCAGATCATGGGCGGCGACGGCGGCAGCGCCGAGATCGCCGACGGCGTGGCCCGCGGCGTGCTCAAGGGGCCGGAGGCCAGGCGTGCGTACGCCGCGCTCCTGCACCAGGCACTGACCACCAACCCGCCGGCGCCGGCGCGCGAGCACCTCGACGAGGACGTCCGCCTGGGTTACATCCCCTACGAGAGCGCCGGCGGCCGCTCCACGGCCGAGACCCAGGAGTACGCGCTGACCGACGGCGCCGTGCTGCAGCTGGCTCAGCGGCTGGGGACTGCCGCCGACGTCGCCGCGCTGCGCGAGCACGCCGGCCACTGGCAGAACCTGATGGACCCCAGCGGCTTCATCCGTCCCCGCAACGGCGATGGGTCGTGGGCCAACCCCACGAACACCAGCGCCCTCAGCCAGGGGGTCTTCCCGGATGGGCCGATGGCCGTCTGGCGCCCTGAGTTCCAGGATGGCTACCAGGAGGCCACCGGCTGGCAGCAGACGTGGCTGGAGCCGCACGACGTGGGCGGCCTGGCCAGGGTCCTCGGCGGCAGCGCGGCGATGTCCTCGAAGCTCGACCAGTTCTTCAGCGAGGCCCTGGCGGACGCGCCTTACGCCCTGCCGATGTCGCAGCAGTACAGCAGCTTCTTCGGCATCTATTACATCGGCAACCAGTTCACCCCGGCCAACGAGGTGGACCTGCAGGCACCCTGGTTTTACAACTGGATGGGACAGCCGTGGAAAACCCAGAAGATCGTGCGGTCGGCGATGGAGGTCTACAACAGCCGGCCCGACGGGATGCCCGGCAACGACGACACCGGCACGATGGCCTCCTGGTTCGTGCTGTCAGCCCTCGGGCTGTACGCCACCACCCCCGGGGTTGCGGCCTTCGAGGTCAACAGCCCGAGCTTCCCCGTGGTGCGCGTGAACGTCGGCGGGGGACACGTTTTCACCGAGCTCTCGCCCGGCGCGTCGCTGACCAACAAGTACATCCAGGGCGCGACCCTGGGGAGCAGGAGCTTTGAGCGCACCTACCTCACGCACTGCGAGCTGCTCGCCGGTGGGACGGTGACCTACCAGCTGGGCGCGACGGCCAACCAGGCGTGGGCGATCAGCCCGGACAAGGCGCCGCCCTCGATCAGTGACACCGCGGCTCGGAAGCCCGCGGCGGCCTGCGCCAAGCAGCTCATACCCTGAACCTGCTCTGGTCGCCTCCCAGCAGGGCGGCGGCGTTATGCCACATCACCCGGCGCAGCCAGTCGTCTCCAAACCCGGCCCTCACCAGGCCGCTGACCTGGTCGGCATAGTGGTGGGGGAAGCTCGGGAAGTCTGAGCCGAAGAGCACCCGCTCCGGCGACTGCGCCAGCCACGTCATCAGGTCCGTGGGGTAGCCGAACGAGCTCGCGCCGACCAGGACCATCGCCGTGTCCATCAGCAGCTGCGGGAAATCGGTGGCCAGGCGAACGGCGTCGTCGAAGTCCGGGGCCCCCATGTGGGCCAGCACCAGCACCAGCCCGGGATGACGGGTGAGCAGGCGGCGGACCGGGTCCATCCCGCACCACGCCTCGCCGCCAGAGCCGTCCTGTACCGCGCCGGCATGAATGACGATCGGGGTGCGGGCCGTCGCCAGGGTCTCCCACACCGGCTCGAGGTGAGGGTCCAGGGGATCGAACTTGCTCACCTGGAGGTGGACCTTGGCCACCCGCCCGCCGCGGTCGAGGGCATCTCGTACATAGTCCGCGGCCGAGGGCTCGGGGTAGAAGGTGAACGAGGGGATGACGGTGTCCGCCTGCAGGCCCAGGGTGAAGTCGTTGAGCCAGGCCGCCATGTCCGGCTTGTGGGCGTAGGCCAGGGCGGTGTGGTGCAGGACACCCAACTGCTTGAGCGTGTCGAGGCGTGCCCGGTCGTCGGTGCGGTACCGAATGCCCCAGCTGGGAAGGCCGTCGAAATGGCGCCACACGGCCTGCTGCATGCGATCGGGCATGAAATGGACGTGGATGTCGAAGATGCCGGGGAGGCCCAGGTCGTAGACCCACCCGGCGACGTCCGCGTCGCTGGCGGGGCGGGGGATTGCGGCGGTCATCGGCGCGAGTCTAGTGGCGCAGGGGGCCGAATAGACTTGGCCCGTGCCCGGCCGCGCAGACGTCCTCGACCAGCTGAGCACGACCATGTCCGACGTCGAGGCGTTTTACCGCGACCTGCCCGAGGACGACCTGCTGCGCCCGATCACCGAGAGCGCGGTCGAGGGCGAACAGGACTGGTCCGCCAAGGACCACCTTGCTCACCTCGCCCAGGTCGAGACGACGTTCCGGGGGGTGGTCGAGCGGGCGCTCGCCGGTGACCCCGACCCGGCCGAGATGGGGCAGGTCAAGAGCGCCCAGGAGGCGATCTCCCGGCAGAACCATGTCAACGCGCAGACCGTCGTCGAGGGCCGGGCACATGGCCTGCCGGAGTTGCTGGCGCGCCTGCGGGCGGCGCGGGCTCAAACGCTGCAGCTGATGGAGGCCTGTACGGACGAGCAGCTGGCCTCCCCGGTCCCGGGCGCGCCCTGGGGCGACGGGAGCATTGCGGGCGTGCTGGCCACGGTGGCCGGGCACCACGGGCGGCACCTGATGCAGGTGCAGAACGGGTTGGAGGCCAACCGGGACGGGTAGGGGAGGGGGCTGGGTGTCGCGGTTTGCGGCAATGGACGATGTACGTCGCGGTCCGGCGTTGGTCGTTCGCGTGCGTTGATTATCAGCAACGATGCCGGTGCCCGGGGGCTGGGAGCCGCGCCAGTTCGAATCGCCAAACGTCACGCGTTTATGGGCTCCCGCCGGCATCTGCGGGGCCGTTCACCGCAGTCTGGACCTGCTGCTCCGACCTATCTCTAGTTGTGGTGTTGCGCTTGACATAGCGAACATGTGTTTGGCATAATTGGGACATGTCCGGGGGGGTGGGGGCGGGCGTTGCCAATGGGGCTCCGGTGCTGGAAATCGGCCCGGAATACGATGCTCTGCACGGTGCGGTCGAGGCCTTTGCCACTCGCGGTGAGCAGCTGTTCACGGCGGCGCAGATCGGCGAGC
>JAXDLW010000010.1:0-298760 GCA_034666405.1 Chloroflexota bacterium
CGCTGTTCCAGCAGGGCGCGAAGGCCACGGTGAACGGCGTGCCGCTGGCCGGTGTCGTGGTCAGCCCCGATGGGACCCACATCACCGGCACGATGCCTGCGCATGCCGCGGGCTCGGCCGCGGTGACCGTGACCAATCCTGACCAGCAGTACACGGCGGTGCCCGGCAGCTTCACCTACACCTAAGGGCCCGCCGCAGCTAGGCGGGCTTGGAGGTGCGGCGGCGGCGCGGCGCCCGGTCGGCCACCGCTCGCGGCACGGGTTCGGCCTCCATCCCCTCCGCCTTGAGTTCAGATATCTCCTCCCCGAGGCGGGGCAGGTCCTCGATCGTGGCGTCGCGATGGTCGGGGAGGGCAAAGGCGTCGTCATGCCCGCGACTCGACTTGTACAGCGCACCCAGGTAGACATTGATCACCCCCGCGATCGGGACGGCGAAGAGGGCCCCCAGAATGCCGCCCACGTCCGCGCCGATCAACAGTGCAGCCATCGCCGCCAGAGGGTGCAGGCGGGTGGCGTTGCCCGTGACCCGGGGGCCGACGATGTAGGCCTCGATGGCGTGGCCACCCACGCCGATGACCGCCGCGAGCAGGCCGAGCAGCGGGCTCTGGAACAGGGCGAAGACGACGCCGAGCGCCATCCCCACCGGCGCACCGACCAGGGGCAGGAACTCCAGGAAGAACACCGCGACCGCGATCACAAACGCGTAATGCACGCCTATGAGCGTCAGGGTCAGGCCGGTGTACACGCTCATGACCAGGGCCATGACCAGCTGGCCGCGCACGTAGGCCATGACCGTGCTGCCGGTGGCGACAAGGAAGAAGTCCACGTGCTCCTGGTGGCCGTGGAAAAGGCGGCGAACGGCAGCGATCAACTCCCGCCCCTGGGACTCGAGGTAGATCGAGATGACGGCAACGAGCAGGATGTTGATGACGGCGCTGATGGCGCTCTGCACCGCGCCAAAGGCGTTGCCGATGAGCTTGCTGCTGATTGCCGATGTGCCCCCGCCACGGAGATCCATCGAGATCCCAAAACGCGCGGCGATCAGCTGGAAATTGCTCAGGAACTCGAGCCCGCGAGCGTACAGGCGAGGCGCCTCACGCGTGAAGTCATTGCCCTGCTGACCGACCACGGGTACCAGCAGGGCGACGCCGATGCTGACCAGCGACACCAACGCGACATTGACGACCAGGACCGCCATCCCGCGCTTTCCCTGCAGGGAGGCCGTGTGCTCCAGCCAGTCGATGACGGGGGTCAGGAGCAGCGCGATGATCGAGGCAAAGACGAACAGCAGGACCACGTTGAAGATCCGCGAAAACAGGAAGTTCTCCGCGTGGTAAACCTCAATCGCGACCAGCGCGATCAGCAGGTACACGAGGATCCGGATCGGCTGGGGGACTGACTCCCACCGTACCGTCCGCGCAGGGGACTGCTGCTTGGCCCCCTCCGCCTGGCTCATCGGTTCTATGGTACGGCCGCGGCCCCGGCGCGCCCGGGGAGAGATCGCCCCGGCGGCCCAGGCCGCCAGGGCACTCAGGCCGTCAGTGGCCGCCCAGGGCCTTGCGGATCCAGCCGGGCATTGCCGGTTCGACCTCCTGGCCGGGGATGGCGCAACTGGCGAGGCCGCGCTTCTCGAGATAGCGCTGGTGGTAGTCCTCGGCCTCCCAGAATGTCGCCGTGTCCGTGACCTCGGTGACGATGGGCTTGCGGTGGCGCGGCTGCTCGTCGACCTTGACGCGCTCGGCGACGGCCCGCTGCTCGGGAGAGTGCACGAAGACCGCCGACCGATACTGGTCGCCGACGTCCGGGCCCTGGCGATTCAGCTGGGTCGGGTCGTGGAGGCTGAAGAACTTGCGCGTGAGGTCCTCGTAGCTAACCTGGGCCGGGTCGAAGTCGACCTCAACGGCCTCCGCATGCCCGGTGGTGTGTGAGCACACCTGCTCGTAGGTGGGGTGTTCGCCCCGCCCGCCCACGTAACCGACCCGGGTGCCGAGTACCCCGGGCAGCTGGCGAAACTCCGCCTCCACGCCCCAGAAACAGCCTGCTGCAAACGTCGCCTTCTCGCTCATGAGTCCTCTCTACCGGGAATGGTCATCGTCGTGAGCAACCCCACGCCGGGGCCGCTGATTCCCTGTTCGCCTGCGGGCCGCCCCCGGATCACCGGTCCATCTTCCAGGCGCTGGGAGCGGGGTCGACCTGCTCGACGCTTTCCCAGTCCGCGCGCACCGGGGCAAAGACGTCGATCACCACGCATCCCTGGGGCCCGGTCACCGCGTCGTGGGGCACGTTGCTCGGGATGACGTACGTGTCGCCGGCGTGAAGGGTCCGCGACTCGCCCCCGATGTTGAAGGTCAACTCGCCCTGGACGATGAACCCCATCTGCTCGTTCTCATGGTGGTGCTCCTGCACCGGCTGGTCGGGGTCCAGGTCCACGAGCGCCACCGTCATGCGCTCGCCGTTGATAGCCCTCGCCTGGATGCCCGGCCAGACCTGCTTCGGCCGCTGGGAGTTGAAATCGGAAAAAACAGTCATAAAGCCTCCATGCACATCGAATCGCCAGAGGAGTATCGGTCTACCATGGCCCGGTGGACCAGCTCGAGTTCGACGTCGTCGTCGAGGTGCCAAAGGGCAGCCGGAACAAGTACGAAATGGACGTCCTCACCGGCCATATCCACATCGACCGAGTGCTCTATGCGTCGGTTCGCTACCCCAGCGACTACGGGTTCATCCCCGAGACCCTGGGCGGCGACGGCGACCCCCTGGACGCGCTGGTGATCGTCGAGGAACCGACGTTCCCTGGGTGCCGGGTGCGCTGCCGGGCTGTCGGGGTGCTGCGCACCCGGGACCAGAACGGGCGCGACTCGAAGGTGCTGGCGCTGCCGACATTTGAGACCGAGAGGCGATGGGCGGACGTCAAGGACGTTCCCCGCGAGCGGCTGGCGGAGATAGAGCACTTCTTCTCCGTCTACAAGGACCTCGACCCCGGGAAGTTCAGCCGCGTCGAGGGCTGGTCCGGGCGACAGCGGGCTGAACGCGAGATCATCGAGGCGCGACGGAGGCACCAGAAGGCGCTGTAGCCCCGCTAATCTGAAGTCGTGATCCCCACGTCATCGGCGTTCGTCGAGCTCTTCCGCAACTTCATCACGTCGGATGACGGGTTGACCTTCCTGCTGCGCACGCTGGAAGACCTGCCGATGGCCGTCATCCTCTACGACATCTCCGGTGGCGACCCCGAGCTGGTGTACCTGAACCAGGCCGCCCGCCCGGTGGGACTCGACGTACCCGCCGTCGTAACCGGCCGGCTGGCCAAGGAGGTCTTTCCGAAAAGCGGGCCGGACCAGGAGCGCTGGGTGCGCGAGGCCGCCGCCGAAGGCCAGGCCATCCACGTCTCGGAGTACGAGACCGGGGATCACCGGATCTGGGAGGCGGACATCTACCCGATCAGCGGCAGCGGCCACCCGTCATACGTGCTGGTGATGGGAATCGACGTGACTGCGGCCGTCAACGCCCGCCGCATGGCAGAGGCCGAGAGGGAGGAGCAGGCCGAGGCCCTTCGCGCGACCGCCGCCAGCATGTCCTCCCTCGAGAAGGTGAAATCGGACTTCCTGAACCTGGCGTCGCACGAGCTCCGGGGGCCACTCGCGGTCCTTCGCGGGTACCTCGCCATGCTGTCCGATGGCTCCCTTGGCGAGCTGCCGCCGCGCGTGCGCTCGGTGCTGCCCGCGCTCAACGCGAAAGCCAGCCAGATGGCGCTCCTGATCACCCAGATGCTCGAGGCCGCGCGGCTCGAGGACAGCCAGCTGCAGCTGAAGTTGGAGCCGGCCGAGATGCGCCGGCTGGTACGCCAGGCAGTCGACACCATGGGTCAGCTCACCGCCCCGGGGCAGTCGATTCTCATGGAGGGCTCGGGCAAGGAGATCCTGCTGGTCGCTGACGCCGGGCGCGTCGAGACGATCATCGTCAACCTGCTGGACAACGCCCTCAAGTACTCGCCGGGCGGCGGTGGGGTGCGGGTCCACGTTGCCGCGGACAAGCAGGCGGCCAGGGTCAGGGTGCAGGACCGGGGCATCGGCATCGCCGAGGAGGACATCCCCAAGCTCTTCCAGAGGTTCGGGCGCCTCGTCACCGCCGAGAACAGCCACATCCCGGGTACCGGGCTCGGGCTCTACCTGTCGCGCGAGATTGCCCGGATGCATGGCGGGGACATCACGGTCAAATCAGTTGTCGGCGAGGGCAGCGAGTTCAGCCTCACCCTACCTTTGGCGGGTCCTTCGGCGTAATCTCCCTCGTGGCCGAAACCGAGGTGTCACTGGGCTGGAACGATGACACCGTGCCCCTGCACACCCACGCCTGCTACTACTACAGCGACGAGGCGACCCTGCGCAGCAGCCTGGGATTCGTCCGGCAGGGCCTCGACGTGCCCGAGGACCTCTGCGTCATCTTCTCGGACAGCAGCCGCTTCGACCAGCTGAAGGGCTGGCTGCAGGAGGACTACGCCGGCAGCGTCGAGGCCGTGGAGACGGCGGGCAAGCTGGCCATGATCGGTGGCGCCCCCACCATGGACCAACTGGTGGCCCAGATCGGGGGCCGGCTCGACGAGGGCATCGCCGCCGGCTATAAGCTGATCCGCTTCCTGGGATTCATCGCCTGGGGCGAGCCGGGCTGGCCCGACGACCGCACGCTGCTGGAGTTCGAGAGCAAGGTCAACGAGGTCGTCATGGCCTACCCGGCGGTGATCATCTGCACGTACGGAGTGCCCACCCTCGGCGGTAACAGGCTGGTCTACGGCGGGCTGCAGACGCATCCCATCGTCTGGATCGGCGAGAGGAAGGTCGTGGACAGCCCCTTCTACATCCCGCCCGTCATCACCCACGCGGGGTAACCCCGGGAGCCGGTGCCGGCCGATGGTAGACCACGACCTGGTGGCCGCGATCCGCGCGGGCCTCGCCGCAGCCGCCGATCCCGACAGGGCCCCGCGGATGCAGGCATACATGAAGAGCTCGATGCCCTACCGGGGCGTGGCCTCGGCGGGAGTCGGGGCGGTCTGCCGGGCGGCGTTCGCGGCTCACCCCCTCGCCGGGTTCGACTCCTGGCACGCGACCTGCCTGGAGCTCTGGCGCGGCGCGGCCTTCAGGGAGGAGCGCTACGCCGCCATCGCCCTGACCGGTGACCGCCGATACCGCGAGCACCAGGGTCCCGCGGCCCTGCCGATGTACGAGGAGTTCATCGTCGACGGCGCCTGGTGGGACCATGTCGACGAGGTCGCCGTAAATCGAATCGGGCCGCTCCTGCTGACCCATCGCGGTACCCTGCGGCCGATGCTGCTGACCTGGAGCAGCGTGCCCGACATGTGGCGCAGGCGGGCTTCGATCATCGCCCAGGTGGGACTGAAGCGGGCTGTCGACACCGACCTGCTGCGCGCGTGCATCGATCCCAACCTGGCCGACCGGGAGTTCTTCATTCGCAAGGCGATCGGTTGGGCGCTGCGCTCGTATGCCTGGGCGGAGCCCGTATGGGTGCGGTCGTATGTCGGGGAAAACGAGGCGCGCCTAAGCGGCCTGAGCCGGCGGGAGGCGCTCAAGAACATCGGCGCCTGACCGCTTCCCGGCGGGTAGTCTGTCGAGGTGCGTGGCAGGTCGAGGGCCCTGGTCATCGGGATGGCGATGTTCCTGTGCGCGGCGGCGCCGCTGGCAGGGGCCCGCGTCGCCGCGGCGTCGACGGGGTGGCACGACTGGACCGGCCGCCCGACCAATGTGTTTCGCGACGCGACCTACGACCGCGGTGAGTTCATCTACAGCAACGGCATCTTCCAGGCGCTCGGCGCGAACTCCGACACCCTGCACCGCACCGAGTACTTCCCCGGGACCGCGGCTCCCATCTACTCGCCGCCCAACGACCTCTACCGCGCCCTCACCTACGACTTCTTCGGGGCCCACCGCGCCACCCACAACGGCGACTTCCAGCTCCCGACCGACCGCACCCGGTTCCCGGAATTCACCGCGGACCTTGCCGAGCTGCGACTGGCCGCGACATCCACAGACCTGTATGTGCGGGTGCAGTTCACGTCGTTCCCGCGGCCCGATGCCCAGGTGGCAACCCTGACCTTCGCATCGTCGGCCGGCCTCCCGGCCGTGCTGCCCTGGCCGCACAACGCCGGTGTACGCAGCCCGTGGTCGGCGGCTCTGACCCTGTCAGGCACAGGCGCCACCCTGGACACGCCGACCACCCCGCAGACCCTGGTCGCCGCAGGCGGCGCCTTTCGCACCGCCGACCATGTCTACGAAGCGCGAGTTCCCCTCGCGGCACTGCCGCCCGGGCCATGGACACTGACCGGGGGCAGCGGGCTGAATGACCCCGCGTCCAGTGGCAATTACTGGACCGTCCCCGCCGGCACCGCCACGGCGACCCAACCCGGCTCCGGTTTCCTGACCGCCCCGGGGTCCAACGTCTGGGACCTGCTTTTCGCAAGGGACACCACCTGGACCTTCGATGAGCGGAAGCAGGCCGATGACCTGCTCGGCGGGGATGTGAGCAACGACAGCCAGGCGGTGAGCCCGGCGCTCATGACCGCGGGCGCCAGCCAACCCGCGGGGATGAGGACAGGCGACATCTCCCGCTTCTTCCAGAGCCGGGTCGCCACCGCGGACGGCATCGACAGGAGCGTGGGGATCGTTCCCTTCGGCGCTCCCCAGGGCACCCTTCCGCCACTGCCCACCGACGACTTCGACGTCACCTTCCACTACACCGGCGGACTCCAGCCCTACTACATGCACATCCCCGCGGCGTACCCTGGGCACACCGTCGCGTATCCGCTGATCGTCTACCTGCACGGGTTCACCGGCCTGCCGGACGAGCCCTTCTACAACCCGATCGGACTGGTCGATACCGCCGACCAGAAGGGCTACCTGTTGGCCAGTGCCCTGGGGCGCGGGGACTATTCCTACCGGGGGCCGGGCGACATCGATGTCAAGGAGGTCATCGCGGATGTCGAAAGGCATTACGACGTGGACCCCAACCGCATCTACCTGATGGGCCATTCGATGGGCGGCTACGGGACCAACAACATGGCGATCCACAACCCCGACCTCTTTGCCGCGGTCGCGCCGGCGGAGGGCACCGACTCGATCGACCTGCACCAGAACCTCCGCAACGTCCCCTGGCTGGAGATGACGGCCGAGGAGGACCTGGACACGATGGGCACCAACGCCAAGAAGCTCTACGGCAACCTCAGCGGCGACGGCTACGACGCGACGCTGGTGGATTGGAAGTTCAAGATCCACGAGTACTCCTCGATCTACGACACTCTGCCGCGGATATTCGATTTCTTCGCGGCCCACACCCGCAATCCCAATCCCCCGGCGGTGAGCTACTCGCGTCTGCCCGGAGAGGACCAGCCGGCGATAGGCCTGGTCTACGACCATGCCTATTGGCTCTCCGGCCTGCGGTCGGCCGACGCCACGAAGCGATCGGATAACGAGGTGGAGACCTTCGGGATTGCCCATGCCGCGCTCGACCCGGCAGCGGCGGTGAAGACCGACGTCACCGCTGCTGAGGCAGGTGGGCAGACCGGGCTGCCGCGGACTCTCGCCGAGGTCTTCAGTACCGCGCCCGCCTACGGCCCGCAGCAGGCGGTGCGGAACGCGGCGACTCTCAAGACCACCAACACCGAGGCCCTGGCCCTCGATCTTGGCCGGATGGGCCTGCGCGACGACTGCACCCTGACGCTGGACGTGACGGCCGACCACGGGCTGGCCATCAACCTCGGTGACCGCACGGTGAACGCCGCGGCGGGGACGAGCACGCTGACGGTCGGGACCGGCGCCTGTGGCGCGCCGACCGCGGCCGGGATGCCCAACACCGCGACCGTCTCCCCGGCGGCGGCGTTGATCGTGGCCTTCGTGGTGGTGTTCGCCGCCGGCGTCACGGGGTTCGCGCGGCGGCGCCGCGGGTGAGGTGAACGCCGAGGACCCCGAGGAGCCCGAGGAATGGGAGAGCCCGCCACGCACCTTCGACCTGAGGACGGCGTTCGCGATCGTCGTGGTCGTGCTGGCCGGCGCGGCCGTCTCGTTCTGGCTGGTGTCGACCCGCAGCAACCCGGCCGCGCAGTCTCACCCGCCGGTAACCGCCACGGGGCCGCGCAGGCCACCATGCAATGACAACGAGCTTGCCATGGCGGGTGCGTTCCTGGTCTGCGCCCACCAGGTGTCGGACCCCGCGTCCGCCTGCACCGTGTCGGGGAAATCGCTGGTCGCGGTCAGCGTCATCAGCGACGGCGTCAGCCGTTACATCCTGTACGTCGACGGCGGGACGGATTACCACGGCCCGGGCTCCTATGTCCTCCAGCCCTGGCCGGAGGGCACCCTCGGCGACCACGGCGGCCCGGTGAAGGTGGCCCTGCGAACGTACGCCCGGGGCGACCTCTGGACCTCGACGTCGGGGCGCCTGGACGTCGCCGCGGGCGCGCGAGGAGGCCGGGTCACGGCGAGCCTCGCGCCGGCGCGCACGGACGCCGGGCGGGCGTTGGCCCTCGATGGGTCCTGGACGTGCTAACCCGGCCTGGCTAACCCCGCGACGCGGCGACGATGGCCAGGATGTCCTCGCCGTAGCGCTCATATTTGCGCGGTCCCACGCCGGGTACATCCAGCAGGTCGCCCTCGGAGCTGGGCATCGAACGGGCGATCGCCTCCAGCGCGGAGTCATGCAGGATCACGTACGCCGGTAGGGCATCCGCGCGGGAGCGGTCGAGCCGCCAGCTGCGCAGCTGTTTGACGAGCTCCTCGGCCTCTGGCGACAGGTTGCCGCCCGGCGCGCGTCCAAAGGCCGCCGGGTCCCGGGTGCCCAGCGCCACCGACGAGCCCCGCGCCCCCACCTCGTCCAGGAACACCGACCGGCGCCCCCGCGAGTTCTTGGGCGCCCAGCTCAAGAAGAGGTACTTGCGCGCCCGTGTCAGCCCGACGTAGAACAGGCGCCGCTCCTCGGTCAGGGCTTCAGCCGACTTCGCCCGCCGGTCCGGCATCTCGCTGCTGTTGAGCCGGGGCAGGAAGACGGCGTCAAACTCCAGGCCCTTGGCGCGGTGGTAGGTCAGCAACTGGATGCCGTGCCCGGCGTCGTCCGCCGAGAACCTGCGCTGCAGGTCGTCCAGGAACCCGCGCACCCCGCCGTCGCCCCTGTGGTCCTCGGCCAGGCGCACCAGCCGGGTGAGGTCCTGCTGGCGGGTCGCCTCCTCGCTGTCCGCCGTGCCCGTGGCGCGCGGGTTCCAGCCCACCTCGCGGGCCGCAACCTCGACGGCGGCGGCGACCTCCTCGGAACGGGGACGGCGAAGGCGCGCCAGCAGGTCGCGGGCCGCCGGCCGGCGCAGAAATGCACCTCCCTTCACCTGGTATGGGATGTGCCCGGCAGACAGCTCTTCCTCAAGTTCCTCGGACATCGCGTTCAACCGATAGAGCACGGCGATCTCCTCGGGCGCCACTCCTGCTGTGAGCAGGGTGCGGACCTGCTGCAGGATCCAGTCCACCTCGCCCGGCGGGGTCATCAGTCGCTGCATGACGACCTCGGGGCCGGCCGGCCGGGTCGCCAGCAGTTGCTTCTCGGTGCCCCCGAGGTTGGGGGTCAGGCGGTTGGCGACCTCGATGACCTGGGGGGAAGAGCGGTAGTTGCGCACCAGTTTCACCACGGCCGCACCCGGGTGCCGTGCCTGGAAATCCAGCAGGTAGCGTGGGGTCGCGCCCGTGAAGCTGTAGATCGACTGGTAGTCGTCCCCCACCACGCAGATGTCGTCGCGATCCCCCCCCCAGACGTCCAGCAGTTCCTGTTGCAGCAGGTTGACGTCCTGGTACTCGTCGACCGTGAAAGCGCGCACCCGCTCGCGGAACCTGTCCAGCTGGTCGGGCGCCTCGCGGAAGAGCCGCGCGGTCTCGGCCAGCAGGTCTTCGAAATCGATCATCCCGAGCCGCTCCCGCTGGCGCTCGTAGTCGGCATAGACCCGCGCCATGTAGTGCGGCGCGATCACCGGCTCGTGGCCCTCCAGGGTCTCGATGTAGCGGTCCGGGCCGACCCGCCGGTTCTTGGCGCGCTCGATCTCGCCGGCGATGTCGCTGACCGGCACGAACTTGTGCGGTGGCGGCAGCCGGGAGGCCAGGGGCGCGAGGATCCGCGCCTTACTGGGCAGGATCTCGCGCTCGTCGCCCAGGTACTGGCGGAAGAGCCCGAGGGCGGCGGAGTGGAAGGTCCGGGCCCGCACCCCGCTGACTCCCAGCCGGTCGAGCCTCTCACCCATCTCGCGGGCGGCCCGCTGGGTGAACGTCACGGCCAGGATCTCGGCCGGCCGGAAGGTGTCCGAGAGCACCTGGTTGGCGATGCGACGGGTCACCGTCGTGGTCTTGCCGCTGCCGGCCCCCGCCAGGATCACGACCGGCCCGCGGACCTTCGCCACGGCCTCGGCCTGCTCTGGGTTCAGGCCCTCGAAGATGGGGTCGGAGGGAATGGGCACGTCCGCAATTCTCGGCGCTGCGCAATGACGGCTGGAGGACAGGCTGCGCGCACCGCCCCGGGGGGATAATCCGCGCATGGCGATGATGCAGACGCAACTCAACTCCTGGCTGCTGTTCGGGCATGCCGGCAAGCACTACGGCGATATCGAGATCGTGTCCCAGGTGGCACCGGGCCAGAAGCACCGGTACACGTACGCCGAATATTCACGGCGCACCCAGCAGCTGATGCACGCCCTGGACAAGCTGGGCATCGACCGCGGCGAGCGGGTGGCGACGATGGCGTGGAACGGGTACCGCCACCTCGAGCTGTACTTCGCGGTCCCGTCGACGGCCCGGGTGCTGCACACCCTCAACCTGCGGCTCTCGACCGAGGACCTGACCTACATCATCGGCCACGCCGAGGACCGCGCCATCTTCGTCGACGCCGACCTCCTCCCGATCCTGGAGAAGATCGGTGACGGCCTGGCCGGGGTGAAGCACATCGTGGTCATGGGCGAGCACGGGGAGAGCTCGATCCCCAACCTGCTCGACTACGAGGAGCTGATCGGAGGCGAGCCCGACCACTACGACCCGGTCGAGATCCCCGAGAACACCCCCTTCGGCCTGTGCTACACGTCGGGGACCACGGGCCGGCCGAAGGGCGCCGTCTACACCCACCGTTCCACGTTCCTGCACTCGATGGCCGTGCAGACAATGTCGGGGATGGCCATCGGCCCGTCGGACACCATCCTGCCGATCGTCCCGATGTTCCACGCCAACGCCTGGGGCATGGCCCACGCGGGGGTCGCCTGCGGCACCAAGCTGGTCTTCACCGGTGCGCAGATGGACGGGCCGAGCGTACTCGACCTGATGGAATCCGAGGGCGTCACGGTCAGCGGTGGGGTCCCGACCATCTGGCTGGGCCTGCTAGAGGAGATGAAGAAGACCGGGAAACGGCTGCCCAAGCTGCGCCACGTGGCGTGCGGCGGGTCGCAACCGCCGCGCGCGCTCATCGAGGGGATGCTCGGGGTGGGGGTCAACCTGATCCAGGCGTGGGGTATGACCGAGACCTCGCCGCTGGCCACGATGGCCTGGCCCAAGAGCACCACCGTCGATTTGCCCGAGGAACAGCTCACCACCGAGGTGCGCTGCCAGGCCGGCCTCCCGCTCACCGGGATCGACGTCGCGATCCGCGACGACCAGGGCCAGGACGTGCCGTGGGATGGCGACAGCATGGGCGACCTGCTGGTCCGCGGCCCCTGGGTGGTCGACAGCTACCTGCATGGCGACGGCCGGGAGCAGTTCACGGACGACGGCTGGTTCCGCACCGGCGACGTCGCGGTGGGCTCACCGAACGGCTATTTCGTGATCTCCGACCGCAATAAGGACCTGATCAAGTCCGGCGGCGAGTGGATCTCGTCGGTCGACATGGAGGGCGCGATCATGGCCATGCCGGAGGTGGCCGAGGCCGCGGTCATCGCCATCCCGGATCCCAAGTGGGCCGAACGCCCGCTGGCCTGCGTGGTCCCGCGCAACGGCACCGAGATCACCCTCGACCAGGTGCACGCCCACCTCACCAAGCACGGCTTCGCCAAGTGGCAGCTGCCCGACCGGATCGAGATCATCGAAGCCGTCCCCCGCACCACCGTCGGGAAGTTCGACAAGAAGGTCCTCAGGGTCCGTTTCCCCCAGTAGGCGGCATCGCGGCGTCAGGTGGGGCGGGCGGCGAGCCTCCGGACGACGGCTTCGGTGACCCGGGCGGCGTCGCCGACGGTGTCGTAGTCGACGTTGGCGGCGGTGTCGGTGGGCCAGTGGTAGTTGGCCAGGGCCTTGGACTTCGTCAGCGAGACGAGCAGTGCCGAGGGATAGCCGGCCTTGACCGGCACGACGGTGTCGGTGCTGGCCCGGGCGCGCACGCCACGTCTTAGCGCGACACCGGCGTCGGCGGCCGCGGCCATGACCAGATCCTTGAAGTCGGCGTCGTAGTCGCGCATCTTCAGGACTCCCTCGCCCTCGACCATGTAGAGGATGGGCGAGCCCACGGTGTCGAGGTTCAGGAACCACGTCCGGTCCAGGGGCAACTCGTGGAAATGCCGCCGGCCGAAGGCCAGGATCCCCTCCTGGAGCGACTCCTCGGAGCCCGCTGAGACCAGCAGGACCCGCAGGCCCTTGACGGTACGGGCCCTCAGGGCGCGCGCGACCTCGATCTGAACCGCCACGGCGCTGAGGTTGTCGTTGGCCCCGGGGACCACCTCCCGCCGCCCGATGTCCAGCATCGCGGCGGCGCTGCCGAGGCTCAGGAACGTGCCCAGCCGGACCAGGAAGCGCAGCCGCAGCAGCGACCCGACGGCCACGAGCAGCGGCCCGCCAAAGACCGGGAACCAGAAGGGCACTCCCTCGTTCGACTTCTCGATGTAGTCGGGGAAGTGCGAATAGATGAAATTCAGCGGCCCCGGGTGGAACACCAGCCCGGAGTGGGCCGCGTCATGGTGGGCGAGGATGACCAGGGTGCGCTCCGCATCGGGATCGCCGGTCTCGGCGAGGACCGTCCAGGTGGGCCGGTAGGGCAGGAAGGCGTGGCGCACGACGTGGTGGCCGGAGTCGATGTCATCGGCGATCGCGGCCGCTGCCAGCGAGCCCCCGACCAGGCCGATGAGCCGCGATCCCAGCAGCGAGAGCATCCCGGCCAGCGCGGCGACGAGCGAGATGATCCCGACCGGCCACCAGTAGCCGCCGTGGGCCTGCTCCCTCTCGACCCCGGCGATGCAGCCCTCATCGCGCAACCGCGCGGCAATCCACTCCGCGGCCTCGCGCTCGCCGAGAGATGCCGACGGTCGGCGGATGGCAGCAAGGTGCGACACGACCTCGCGCAGGGAGGCGAGGTCCACGTACGCCTTCACGGGCTCCATCGGGGGCCTAGCCTAGCGCGGAGCGCGGGTCAGTTCCGGCGCTGTTCCAGCCAGGAGGTGAGGTCCGGTGCCGGCAGTGGCCGGCAGACCTGGTACCCCTGGAGCACGTCGCAGCCCATCCCCGCGAGGAGCTCGCGGGTGGCGGAATCCTCCACCCCCTCCGCGACAACTGACATGTGGAGCTTGTGGCCGAGGTCGATTGTCGCCCTGACGATGGCTCGGTCGTACTCGTCATGGACCATGTCCTTCACGAAGGACTGGTCGATCTTGACCTCGTCGGCAGGCAGGCGCTGGAGGTAGCTGAGTGACGAGTAGCCCGTGCCGAAGTCGTCGATCGACAGGGCGAACCCCATCTCGCTCAGGCGCTTCAGGGTGTCCATTCCCCGCACCGGGTCGGCCATGACCGCGCTCTCGGTCAGCTCGAACTCGAGGCTGGAGGACCCCAGCCCGTGCTCCCCCACCTGCTTCTCGATGGCCAGGGGCAGGTGCGGGTCCTGCAGGTCGCGGGCGGAGAGGTTCAGGGCCACCCGGATCTCCTCGCCGGCGTCGCTGAACCGGCGGGCCTGCCGCAGGGCCTCACCGATGGCCCAGACGGTCAGGGGCCGGATCAGGCCGGTCTGCTCGGCCAGCGCGATGAAGTCACCCGGGGGAATCAGGCCGTGCTCGGGGTGGGGCCAACGGACGAGGGCTTCGACGCTCTCGACGCGGCCGGTGCGGAGGGACAGTTTGGGCTGGTAGTGCTGGACCAGCTCGCCCTCGGTGATCGCCCTCCGCAGCTGGCCCAGCAGGGTGAGCCGGCGGGGGTTGAACTCGTCCTCCTCGCGCGAGTAGACGGCAACGCCCACGGCCGACCGGCCGGCGGTCTCCAGCGCCGATTCCGCGCGCCGGAGCAGGGTGTCGGCGTCGGCGGCGTGGCGCGGGAACGAGGCAACCCCGACCGAGCACATCAGGCTGACAACGTTGCCGGTGATCGAGAAGGGCTCCTGCAGGGCCTCGACGATCAGGCGCGCCAGCACCACTGGCGCGTCCTTCTGACTCAGCCCGGGGAGCAGGACCGCGAAGTCGTCGCCGCCGAACCGCGCCACCAGGGCCGCCTCGGGGACCGTCGCCTTGATCCGCGCGGCCGCCTGCCTCAGCAGCTCGTCCCCCACGGCGTGGCCGTAGCAATTGTTGACGTGGCGGAAGTCGACGAGGTCCAGCAGGAGCGCCCCGACCATCATCCGCTCGTCGGCGGCGCGTACCACCTCGTCGGCCAGCCAGCGCTCGAAGAGACTGCGGTTGGCCAGCCCCGTCAACGCGTCGTGCATCGCCTGGTGCAGGAGGGCCTCCTCGGTGCGCCGGCGGTCTGTGATGTCGGTCCCGACCGCGATCACCTCGGCCACTCCGCCGGTCTCGTCGAAGACCGGCGTCACCCGGGTGTCGAAATAGCGGCCATCAACCTCGATCACCATCTCGCGTTCGTGGCCGGCCAGCGCCCCGTGCACCAGCGCCCTGACGTCGGGGACGTTGGCGAAGACGTCGTAAACCGAGCGCCCGACCACGTCCGCCGCGGTCTGCGAGCTGACGCCGGCCAGGCCACTGCCCTCACACACCGTCACGATCCCGGAGGGGTCGAGCGCGAAGAGCACCAGCGGGGCATTGTCGAGAACCGCCCTGAGCCGGTCGGGGCGCGCCGCGAGGTCCTGGCCGCCATCCCCCGGGGGTTTTTGCAAAACGCGTGCCACGTGCTCCTCCGGTGCCCGCCGGCTGTACGGCTGGCGGCGCCATTGTATAGGCGCCGGTGGGAATTGGGAATGGCGCGCCATAATGCGGCCCGTGCCCGACAGCCCCCGCCAGCCCGGCCTGATCTGCCTCCTCACCGTCCACGGCATCGGCTTTCAGCAGTTCCCCAGGGAACCTGACCTGCCCGGGTACGCCGACAGCCTGCACACGTCACTGCGCGCCGAGCTCGGGTCCCGCCTCGGGGACGATCCCCGGCGCGAGCGCAACGAGCCCGGCGAGTCCGGGGCGGTCTACGTCTCGAGCGAGTGGCCGCCGCGAAGCGGTGATATCGAGCTGGGCCTGGACCGGATCGCGGCGCGCGGCGAGGATGGTCGCCTCGACTGGCACGACCGTCCGCTGGCCCCGCCCGGCAGCGCGTTCGCCCACGTGGCGCTGGTCTACTCGGGGCTGGAATCCACCCGGCCGCGCCTGTGGCTGGGGATCCGGGCGCTGTGGACGGCCCTTCTCCATCTCGGGCGCTATGCATCACCACTGACCCTGTGGCGGCTGGTCAAACGGGACATGCAGGCGATCGGCCCGATGCGCACCGCACCATCGCCCACCAACCGGGTCCGCGAGGACATCCCCCATCGCCGCATGCTGCCGCACCCCCGCAAGAACCGCAGTCTGCCTGCCGGCTCGACCACCGGAGACACCCTCGCGCAGCTCGAGGACGACGTCGCGGGGTACATCTTCGACAAGCGCCTCCACGACCGGGTGCTGGGATTCGTGGCGGAATCACTCGACCGGCTCCTCGGGCGGGACGATGTTGCCGCAGTCGTGGTGAACGCCCACAGCCAGGGTTCGGTCGTCTGCTTCGACGCCCTGCAACCACTGTCCACGCAACAGTTGCACCGGGTCGGCGCGTTCATCACCGCGGGCAGTCCACTGCGCAAGTACGTCGACTTCTTCGGGCACACCCGCGAGCTGTCCGGGGTGGGCGAGGTTCCCTGGTTGAACTTCTGGGATGAGCTCGACCTCGTTGGAGACCCCCTGGCGCCGCCGCAGGAGTGGCGCCCGATGAGCAACCCCACGGTGCACGCGGGCGACGCCGGGCTGTTCCGGTTGCGCCGCGGGGGCGGGTTCGTGGACCAGGCCCACGTCGCCGACCGGGCCGTCGACAACGTTGCCAACAGCAGCGGCGGGGGGATGCAGGCGCACGACTACTGGAACAACTCATCCCAGTTCGTGGCCGAGTTGGCCCGGGTCCTACGCGCCCTCGGCCAGGCCTAGATCCCGCCCACGATGGGGCCGGCGGGGCTCATTTTCGCGACCACTCATCGATGACCTGGGCCAGCCCTCGGCGGTGGTCGAGGTAGCGCGGTTTCCAGCCCGGGGGCGTGGGACCCGGGGTGTCCTGCGGGACCTTCAACTTCACGGCCTGCATGTGTTCCGGCGCGATGATCAGGCGGGCGGTGAGCTTGAACGGCCCCCCCATGTGGAGCGGGAGCGGGTTGCCACAAAGGCGGGCGAAGTCATCCATGAGCTGTCGGAACGCCACGGGGTTTCCGTCGGTCGCGTAGAACGCGCGGGTTCGCCGCGGTGCCGCCGCGGCGAGCAGCGCGCTGCAGGCATCTGATTGGTGCAGGTGGTACTGCGGGCGCGACGCGGGGCCTGACCAGTAGGGGCGGCCCAGGCGGAAGGCGGTGCGGTAGCTGCGCAGGTCCTTCATCCACGGGCCGTACAGGTAACCCAGCCGCACCACGCACGCGGGGATTGGCGCGGCCAGCACCATCTCCTCGATCGCCAGCGCGGTGTGCCCGATGGATCGCAGGGGCTCGTCGACCCGTTCCGGTTGCTCGACCCCCCGGAGGAAGGCGAACCCGGCGTGGACGAAGATGCCCGCTCCGCGCGCCCGCGCCTCCTGCAGCCGTCGCTGGCTCCGGCCCAGAGCGCCATCTACATATCCCTTCCACCCGTGACCGTCGTGGAGCAGCGAATTGGGGGCCTGGCCCGCGACGTCGATGTACGCGTCGAGCGCACCGGTGGTCACCAGCTCGTGCCCGGCCTCCCGGGCCTGGGTGGAGAGCACCCGACCCAGCTCGTCGCGGCTACCCCCGATCGCGAGCCGCACGCTTATTGCAGGCGGGCCAGCAGCTCACGGCGGGACGGCTCGACCAGCACCGACCCGTCGGGGAAGATGATCGTCGGGACGCTGCGCATCCCGTGGTTCAGCTTGAGGACCTCCTCGGCCGCACCCGGGACGCTGTCGATGTCGATCTCGTCGTACTCG
Source organism: Chloroflexota bacterium (assembly GCA_034666405.1). Lineage (GTDB taxonomy): Bacteria > Chloroflexota > Dormibacteria > DASZGP01 > DASZGP01 > JAXDLW01. The sequence goes on from JAXDLW010000010.1 coordinate 17,369, forward strand.
ATTCCCGCCTCCGCCAGGACGCGCTTGGCGAGGTGGCAGTCGGCGCACCAGGGAGTGGAGTAGACAAGGATCCGCGCCTTGTCGCGCGCCGCCGGCCGCGGCAACGTGTTCACCGGCCCACCACGGGGGTGGGCTCCGCCGCGCGAACCAGGCGCGATGGCACCAGCTTGCCGAGCCCGTCGAACGCGGCCATCTTGAAGGCGTCGCTCCAGGTGGGGACATTGAAGGTCGCATGGACGAAGTAGTCGAGGTCGCCCTGCAACTGCATCACGGCCTGGGCGACGTGGATGATCTCGGCCGCCACCTCGCCCACCGCGTGGGCGCCGACGATCCGCCGGTCATGGGGGTCGAACATGATCTTGACCATGCCCTCGGTGAACCCGCCGATGTTGGCCCGCGAGTTGCCGGTGAAGTAGGAGCGCCCCGTCTCATAGCTCACGCCCTGGGCCGTTGCCTGCTCCTCCGTCAGGCCCACCCAGGCCACCTCCGGGATGGTGTAGACCCCGCTTGGCGAGACCCACCGGCAGCTGCTGGCGTAGTGCGTGCCGAGGGCGGCCGACGCGGCGGTGCGCCCCTGCTCCATCGAGACGGACGCCAGCCCGGGCGGGCCGACCACGTCGCCGGCGGCGTAGATCGTGGGCACGCTGGTCCGGAAATCGGCGTCGACATCGATGGCCCCCCGACCGACGAGCTTCACGCCCAGCTCCTCGAGGCCCAGGTTGTCCGAGTTGCTCACCCGCCCCACGGCGAACAGCACCTTGTCGGGGTGAAGCTTCTCCCCGCTCTCGAGGGTCACCGTCAGGCGCCCGTCCTCCCGCGCGATGGCCGTGGTCCGGGTTCCGGTGCGAATCTCGACGCCGTCCCGCGAAAGGCAATCCGCCAGCACCTGCGACATCTCCGCGTCGGCGATCCCGAGGATGCGCGGGCCGCCCTCGATGATGGTCACCCGGAGGCCCAGTGCGGCCATGATCGAGGCGTACTCGCTGCCCACCGCGCCGCTGCCGATCACCACGATCGAATTGAACGGCCGGTCGACGGAGAGGATGGTCTTCGAGTCGTGGACGTCGGGGTCGTCGAAGGGCAGCCCGTCAGGGTGGAAGGGCCGCGAACCCGTGGCAACCAGGATGGCCCCAGCCCTCACCTCGGTCGTGCCCCCGGCGCCTGTGACCACCAGCGAGGTGGGCGCGGTGAGGCGCGCGGTGCCCTCGATGACCACGACGCCATGGCGCTCCATGTTGTGGCGAACCTGCTCGCCCATGGTCTGGACGACGTCGTAGGTTCGGTGGCGCAGGAGGTCGAGGGTCATCTCGGGCAGCAGCTGGACGCTGACGCCGTAGACGTCGCGTTTGCGGAAGCCGGTGACGTAGAGCGCGGACTCGCGCAGGGTCTTGGTGGGAATCCCGGCGCTGCTCACCACCACCCCGCCGAGGCGTTGGGCGCGCTCGACGAGCACCACGGAGCGGCCGAAGTAAGCGGCATGGGCGGCGGCCTTCTCGCCGGCCGGGCCCGAGCCGATCACGGCAAGGTCAAATTCCTGGCTCATGTGTGCCTCGAGCGTGGCATGGATCGTCTGAGGGATGGTAGTCCGGTGGGCGCGGAACCGGCGGCCGGGCTGGCCGGCAGGGGGCCTACTGGATGGTGGTGGTTGAGGGCTTCGTGCCGGCTGGGCCCGAGCCGCTCTTCTTGCCGAACGGGCCGCCGAGGTCCTTCAGGCTACTGTCCCAGAGCTTGCCCGCCATTGTCGACGCCTCGTCGATCAGCTTGGTCTGCTGCTCCGCGGTGATCGTCTTCGCGGTGACGAGGGGGTCCGTCTGGCTCTTCAGCGCGGCCTTGAATGCGGTGTCGAATTGCGCCTTGCTGATGTTCTTCAGGTTGGCGACATCGTGCAGGCTCTGGCCGGACATGATGTCCTTCTTGACATCAGCGGCGGGCTGCTGAAGCGCTGCTGCGGCCGCGGTCACCACCTGCTCGAAGACCTGCACCCGGGGCCCGCCGAACCCACCTCCGGGACCCTTGGGACCGGCAAAACCGTGGAAGTTACCAAGGCCCTGGCAGCCCTGGGACGCGTCGATCCTGGCCTTGGCCTTGGTGGCCTGGTCGGCGGTCATGTCGCCCCGGGCGACGGCGTCGTCAATGGCCTTCTTCAGGGAGTCCTTGACCGAGGTCGTGAGCTTGTCAGTCGTGACCCCCAGCCGGTGCGCGAGGTCGGCGACGAACGCGTCGCAGGCGGCCTTCGCCTTGGCCGCGCCCGGCTTCGGGCTGGCACTGGGACTGGGCGTCGTGGCGAGGTGGAACGCCGGCGACGCGATCGCGGTGAAGGCCCCGGCGCCAAGGATCACGGCGGCCAGCCCGAGCGCGAGAACCAAGCGTGTGGGTCGCATCACCATCAAGCCTAGCCGGTCTTCCTTAGAGGAGCCTGAAAGCGGGGGTGACGATCACGTGACACCCGCTAGTGTTGCGCCCGTGATCGAGATGGAGCGCACCCTGCCGATCGCCCGGCCCCGCGTCGAGGTCTTCGACTACCTCGCCAGTTTCGACAACATCGGCGACTACATCGGGCCCATCCGCCGCTTCCACGACTCCAGCACGGACGAGCTGCGGGTTGGGACCCGGATCACCGTCGACGTCCACTTCCTGGGCATCACCTTCAGCCAGCGCGCCGAGTGCGTGGAGCACGCCCCGCCAACACGATTCGCCGCGCGATCGGTCGGCGGCCGCTTCTACTTCGAGGCCGGGTTCGAGCTCAAGACCGACGGCAAGGACACCGTCCTGGAGGGTTGGGGGCGGGCCCAGGCACCGCGCCTGTTTGCCATCGGCGAGTCGATCCTGGGGTTCTTCGTGGAGCGCCAGATCGACGGGGATTTGAAGAAGTTGAAGCAGCGCCTGGAGCGCGCCGGGGTCTAGCGGTCCCGGACTCCGGGCTGCTGCAGCATCCAGAGGTCGTCCGGCTCGTTGATGTTGGCCGCGAAGGCGATGCCGAACCCCGCGTGGAGCAACTCCGGCTCGCGAGCCACGTGCACGTCGAGGTCCTCGAGCGCACCCCGCAGGCTCAGCCGGCGGCTGTGGAGCCGCTCGGTAAGCGGCGCCAGGGCCCGGCGAGAGTAGACCGCATGCGTTGGCTCCAGCCCGCGGGGACCCTCAGGCACGGCCACGTGGTGGTCATCCAGGCGATCGGCGAGGTAGCGCAGGAGCTCGGGGTTGGCCCGGGGCATGTCCACCGCGACCACCGCCAGCATCTCGGTGGGCGACGCCTGCAGCGCCGCGACGATCCCGGCCAGCGGCCCGGAGTACTCGAGGACGTCCTCGACCTCCGGGTAACCCAGATCACCCAGCCGGCCGGGCCAGCCGGTGGCCAGCAGGACAGTCCCGCAGACCTCCGCCAGCCGCTCCGCCAGCGCCAGCACGATCGGCCTGCCGTCGACCTCCAGGAAGGCCTTCTCGAAGCCCATCCGCGAGCTCTCGCCGCCACACAGCACGACGCCGGTGAGCGGTTGGGACGCGGAGCCACCCGCGCGTAACATCGCCTAAGAATGACCGAGGCGGCGGCAAGGCGTTCGAGCCGGACTCGCGCGAACGTGCGGGTGGTCGACGACGGCCGCGCCGTCCATCGCACCGACAGCCTGGCGACCGAGGAACCGATGGAAACGCGAGTGCTCGCGGGCGGGGCCTCCCACACCATCGCCGTCACGATGCGCACCCCTGGCGCGGACTTCGAGCTGGCCGCCGGGTTCCTGTACGGCGAGGGCGTCGTCAGCCGGCGAGAGCAGGTCGCAAGGATCACCTACTGCGTGGACCGCGACGTCGCCTCCGACCAGCGCTACAACATCGTGAACGTCGAGGTGCGCGGCGACTTCGAGATCGACGTCCGGGGGCTGGATCGCCACTTCTACACCAGCACCGCCTGCGGGGTCTGCGGCAAGGCCAGCCTGGAGGCGGTGCGAATGCGCGACCTGCCGGCGTTGACGGTCGGGACGCCGACGGTCCCGGCGTCGGTGGTGCGCGGCCTGCCCGACAAGCTGCGCTCCGGCCAGGGTCTCTTCGACGCCACGGGTGGGCTGCACGCGGCGGCGCTCTTCACCGCGACCGGCGAGCTCGAGGTGTTGCGGGAGGACGTCGGGCGCCACAACGCGGTCGACAAGGTGGTGGGCTGGGGCCTGCTGAACCGGCGCCTGCCGTTCCGCGAAAGCATCCTGGTGGTCAGCGGCCGGACCAGCTACGAGATCCTGCAGAAGGCGGTGGCCGCGGGCATCCCGGTGGTCTGCGCTATCTCGGCGCCCAGCAGCCTCGCGGTGGACGTGGCCCGGGACTTCGGGGTGACGCTGGTCGGCTTCCTCCGGGGCAGTCGCTTCAACGTCTACTCGGCCGAGGAGCGGATCACCACCGGCTGAGCCGGTTAGTGGCCTACCGGCGCTTGCCGGGAGCCTTGAAGTCCGCGTCGGTCACCCGGCGCGGGATGCCTGAAGCCGCCTGCTCGCGCGCGATCTCCTCGACTTCCGCGCGCAGGTCACGCCCCGACGCCGCCGTGAGAGCAGAGGCCAGCTGCAGCCGGGGGGCGTTCTCGGGGAGCTCCCCGGATCGCACTTCGATCTCGGTCGTCGGGGACTGGCAGAGCTTCATCAGCATCTCGGGAGCGTTCTCGGGGTCCTTCGAGCGACTGGTGTAGGCGGTGAGCAGGTCACCGCCGCGCATCAGGATCACCCCCTGCTCCTCGCCGTTGGTGACTATCACGCTGCCATTGGTCGCCATCTCGCTCAGGTACTCCAGCAGCGCGGGGACGTCGACGAACCGGGCGAAGAGGTTCTCGTAGAGGCTCGGCGCGGTCAGCAGCTGGTAGAGCCCCATGACCACCTCGGCCTCCAGGGCGACGATGTCGAGCTCCCCCTCACCCTGGGCCACGGTCGCGGCCACCAGTCCCAGCGCGCGCTCCCCGGTCACCACCACAGGGGGGATGTCGTAGAGCGTCTCGACCACGCCGCCGTCGACCAGGAGGACCACGCCGTTGAGCCCGGTCGCATGCACCCGGAGATAGCCGGTGAAGCGGTCGGACTCCATCGTGGCGAGCATTTTCTCGAGGGCCACGAAGTCACTGCGCAGGCGCTGGAGACTGTCCCCCGGCGGCATGGCATACAGCTGCATCGCCTCGAGGTCGCGGGTCGTCTTGGGGCGATCCGACTCGCGGCGGCGCTGCTGTTGAGGAGCTGTTTCGACGGCGTTCATGCGTGCCGACGCAGCATGGCAGACCGATCCCCCCCGGTGTGTAAAACCCGGTTAAGGTATGTGAAGCCTCAGATCGGGGGCGGCGGCGGGGAGGGCAGGGCGACCGGGGGCAGGTTCCCCGCGGGGGCTCCGCCGCCCTTGGGGGACGGGCTGGGCGCAGGTGCGGGCCTCGATCCGCTGCCGGAACTGGACGGCTGCCCCGGCCGGGACGCCGTGGTGCCTCCCGACGACCCACCGACGGGCGTGGCCGTGAAGATCCAGTAGGCCGACGAGTCGGGCTCCGCGCAGGTGGCGATGACCGCGTGGGTGTAGGAGCCGTCCTGGCTCGCGGCCGCCGCTTCGGCCGGGGAGACCCGCCGCTCGGCGCCCAGGATGTAGTCGACCTCGACACCGTCGTGCTGATAGACCAGCCGATCCCCGGCGTGGGTGTTGAGCATTGGGGTGAAGACCCCCGGGTTGTGCCCCACGAACTGGGTCACCGCAGCGGGGGTGCAGGTGTAATGGACGGCACTCACCCGGGTCATCGGGGCGTTGCCGCTGCAGTCCGTGTAATCGACGAGTCCCACCTGCAGTCCCACCGATGGCACAAGCAGGCGCGAACCCGGCCGGGGCGCCGGCGCCGGCCCGCTGGGCTCCGCGCCGCCGAACAGCGGCAGGTGGACGGGGCCGGTGATCGCGTTGTTGCCGGCGGCGGGGAACGGCGAGGGCGCGTCAGTCGGCGCTGCGGCGAAGACCGGCTGGGCGACGGCCACCTGGCCGTGCTGGCCGATGGCGGAGCGCGCCGGCGAGGCCGTCAGCACCGTGGCGCACAGCGGGGCGGCCACGCCCATGGTCACGCTGAGGGCGGCGAGTTTGGCCCGGTGTCGAACCAGGATCTTGGCCTCGCGCGCGAGCGCGCGCAGGTGCGCGAGAGAATTTGGCAATTGTTCCCCACATGATCGGTAGTGCCGCGCGAGGTTCCCGCCCCGCGGCCGGTCTGTGGATGTGTAACGCCGGGCTGGGCGGGTTCTTGCGGCTTTTGGGCCTGCCGCGTGGATTTCTGCCCTGGTTCGATTCCGAGAGGGGCACCGGCACCCCCAACAGGTCACAGGTATGGACCTACGTGGTGCCGCTGGCAGGGGTCTGCCCGGCGCTGCTGGGGATCGCGATGGCCCTGCGTCGGCGCGGCTCGGAGGACTGACGGGGCCCCAACCCAGGGCTGTTACGATGGCCTGATGGTCGAAGCTGACCCCGGTCCGGGACGCGTGGTCGCGGTGTACTCGGGCAAGGGCGGCGTGGGTCGCACCACCCTGTGTGTGAACCTCGCCTCGGTGCTGGCGACCGATCACCACCGGCGGGTGGTCGCGCTGGACATGGACCTGCAGTATGGGGACCTCGCCTCCATGATCCCCAGCCCTGAGGAACACCCCTCGCTCGGCGACCTGGTCGCCGCCCCCGTGGACGACCTCGACGCGGACTTCGTCGCCACCGGCATGATCGAGGGGCCCGGGGGGTTCAAGGTCATCGCCTGCCCCCCACGCCCGGAGCTCTCCGAGCTGGTCACCGCGGCCCATGTCACCCAGATCCTGACGATCCTGAAGCAACGCTTCGAGATCGTGCTGGTGGACTGTGGGGCGCACCTCGCAGACCCCACCGCCGCGGTGATGGACATGGCCGACACCGTGCTCCTGCTCACATCGGCCACGACTCCTGCGCTCAAGAGCCTCCGCCTGGCGATGGAGCTGCTCCGGCGCCTGGGCATGGCCGAGTCGAAGATGCAGGTGGTCCTGAACCACCCGGACGACCATGCCGATTTCTCCGATGAGGAGGTGGCGGCCAACCTCTCGCACCACCTGGCCGGCAGCCTGCCCCACGATTCGAAAACCGCGGTCGTGGCGATCGACAGCGGTGAGCCGTTCGTATACACCCGACCACGTTCCGGCCTCGCCGCGGGAGTGAGGCGCCTCGCAGCCTCCATTGACAGGGATTCCGGGGCCCCCGCCGACGACCGGCGCGGTCTGATGGGCATACTGACGCGGTGAGCACCGCCCCTCCACCGCCCAACCGCAACCCGACCTACCTGATCATCGCCGGGATCGTGGTCTCGCTCCTGGGCGCGATCATCGTCATCGTCCTCGTGTCGCGGCCCAGCAACATCACGGTCCCCGGCACGACCCGCGGGGTGGTGGTGGCGGCACGGGACATCGGCGCCCACACCCAGATCGGTTCGGCGGACCTCAAGGTGGTGCAGTACCCCACGGACCTAGTCCCGGACCGGACCTTCACGACCACCGGCCAGGCTGATGGCCGGTTCACCGTGGCGCCCGTCTCCAAGGGACAGCCGATCACCGCGGACAACGTGGCAGGCACCCCCCAGGCGGCAACCAACGCCGGGGCCGGCCCGCCGACGGGCCTCGTCGCCGTGGTCATTCCACCCAGCGACGCCCGTTCCCTGGTTGCGCCGCTGGTCCAGAACGGCGACCACGTCGACATCCTGGCGCGCGGGCTGCCCGGCCAGGGCGCGGGCCAGGTCGCCACCACGTTCACCAACCTGACGGTGCAGGTGTTGTCGGCGGGCGGCCCGGGAGGGTCCGTCTCCGGCCAGTGGGTGGTCTACCTGCCGCTGCCGCAGGCGACCCAGTTGGTCTACCTGCTCAACAACTCTCAGTATTCCTTCGTGGTGCGCTCCAGGGCCGACACCGCGCCTGACAGCTCTGCGCCGGCCGTCGGTCGCAACGAGTTCAACAGCGCCTTCAACATCCACTGACCCGGGGGTAACTGATGGCTGGGTTGCTGGCCGCGCTGATGGTGGGAGGAGGGCTGTTGATCCTCACCCTCGGGCTTGGCGCGCGCTTGGCGCCGCCCGCCGACGGGGCGGCGCTGGAGGCCGACTTCGAGGAGATCGGAACCCGCATCGAGCGCCTCATCGACCAGTTCACGGCGCCGCTGGTCGCCGGCGGCCGGGCGACGCGCACGGCCGATCAGTTGCTCCGCGCTGACATCAACCTGCGTCCCCAGGAGTGGTATGCGTTCCGGGTCCTGGTGCCGATGCTGGCCGGCCTGTGGGTCTTCCTCCTGAATGGCATCCTGCCCATCGCCATTGCCATCGGCATGCTCATGTACCTGGTGCCAGGCCTGCTCCTGCGGGCCCGCCGCCACAGCCGGCGGGCGGCGCTGGTGCGTCAGCTACCGGAGGCGCTGGTGATCATGACCAACTCCCTGGAGAGTGGTTCGACCGTGCTCCAGGCGCTGGAGGTCGTGGCCGAGACCATGACCGCCCCGATGGGTGACGAGTTCGTACGCGTGACCCGCGAGGTCAGCCTCGGGGTGCCTGCGGACGAGGCACTCGGCCACATCGCGAGCCGGTTCGAGAGCAAGGACTTCGCCATCGTGGTGAGCGCTGTGCAGCTGAACCGGCAGATGGGTGGATCCCTTGCCGAAGTCCTCAAGAGCATCATCGAGACGCTGCGCGACCGCGTCAGGCTGGCCGATCGGATCCGGGTGCTCACAGCGCAGTCGCGGGCGTCGGCCTACATCGTGAGTGGATTGCCATTCGGCGTGGCGGTGATCCTGCTGGTGATCGCCCCGGGGTACATGGCGCCGATGTTCACCAACCCGATCGGGTACGCCGCCATCCTGCTGGCACTGCTCCTGTTCAGCCTGGCCTGGGTGGTGATGGGCCGCATCACCAACATCGAGCTTTGAGGCCCACATGGCGCTGACAGTCCTCGTCGCCGCCTTCTTCGCCGCGGGCCTGTTCATGACGTTCATCGGGCTCTCGCAGAGGGCACAGGCCCAGGGATTGATGCACCAGCGGCTGCGGCGGGCGGCCCAGGGCACCACGCCCACGCGCCTGGGGCGGCCGCTGGGGGAGCGGCTCCTCCACCCGCTGGGGAGTTACCTCAGCGGTCGCACCGAGCAGCAGCGCGTACGCGGGCTGCAGATGCGCCTGGGCGCCGCCGGGCGCCCGTACAACCTGACCGTCCCGCGCCTGCTGGCGCTCAAGGCGCTGGTCGGTGGCGTCGTCACGCTGGCGATGGCCATCCTGTTGCTGCAGGCGGGGACGCAGTTCCTGGTCTTCCCGCCCGAGATCTCGGCCATCATCCTGGCCGTGCTGTTCGGCCTGGTCGGTTACTTCGCGCCCGACATCTGGCTGATCCAGGCATCGCGCGACCGGCGCGAGGCCATCCGCCGGCAGCTCCCGGACGTCTGCGACCTGATCAGCGTCTTCGTCGATGCCGGCGCCCCGTTCGACCTCGCCCTGGAGCGGCTGGTCGCCTCCCCGTTCATGGCGGGACCGCTGATCGACGAGCTGGAGACCGTGATCCGCAGTTATGAGCTGGGCACCGGGCGCTCTGAGGCCCTGCACCTGATGGCCGAGCGGGTGGCGGTGGAGGAGGTGACCGGCTTCGTCAACGCGGTCACCCGGTCCTTCCGCCAGGGCACCAGGATCACCGACGTGATGCGGGTGCAGGCGGCCGACATCCGGCGCCGATTCCGCGAGCGGGCAGAGGAGAAGGCGAACAGCGCCACCGTCAAGATGCTGTTCCCGCTCGTGTTCCTGATCTTCCCGACGCTGTTCCTGGTGATCATGACCCCGGCCCTGATCTCTGCCCTGGGGACAGTGAGCGGCCCGAGGTAGTCATGCCGGTACCGCGGGCGTACCGTGGAGACGTGTCCGTGAATAAGCGGGACCGCGGGCAGTCCGCTGTCGAGCTGGCCCTGACCCTGCCGATCCTGCTGTTGCTGGTGCTCGGGATCGTGGATTTCGGGCGGGTGTTCGTGGCCGCCAACGTCCTGACCCATGCGACCGGCGATGCCGCGCGGTACGGAAGCGTCAACTGGCGGTCCGCGAACGGCCCCGGCAGCATGCGCGACCGCGTGATCCAGGAGGCCGCGCGGTCCAGCGTCACGATCACCCACGACGAGGTCGATGTCCTCTACCTGGACGCCAACGGGACGGACGTGATCGGGTGCTGGCCGTTCACCGCCGATGACTCCGCCGGCGCCTACTCCCCCACCGGCCCCGGTAACGGCTGCGGTTTCACGGGCGCCTGCCCCCGGCTGACCTGCGACTCGCCCAGCCCCGGGGACATGGTGCAGGTGAAGTCCCACCTGCCCTGGAGCGCCGAGACCTCCCTGATCCAGAACGTGCTGCCGGCCGGGTTCACCATCAACAGCAGCGCCGCCAGCGTAATTGAGCAGTAGGTCCGCCCGCGGCGGCCAGGCGATCGTCCTGGTCGCCATCGGGATGGCCGCCTTTTTAGGGTTCCTCGGCCTGGTCCTCGACGGCGGGCGCGCATACCTCGAGCAGCGCAGTCTCCAGCGCAGCGCCGACCTTGCCGCGCTCAGCGGCGCCTGGGCTTACTACCACAGCAATTACCAGGGCGATAACGGGTTCGGCGTTGCGGTCGCCACGGGCGAGACGGCGGCGCGGGACGCGGTCGACGCGACCCTGCGCGCCAACGCCTACCCGGCCGACGCATCCCCGCCGGCGGTCACGTTCGCGGACGTCGCGGATGCGCCGGTCCTGGCGGCGACCGGCCCGGGTGTGCGGCGCGTCAGAGTGCAACTGCAGCGCGTCCTGCCCAACCAGCTGCTGGGCGCCCTGGGCGCCGGCAATCCCACGATCAGCGCCCAGGCGACGGCGATGATCGGGCCCAACACCGGTGCTCTCCACGAGACCCCTCTGCTGCTGCAGAACTTCACGGACGCCGGTCACAACGTGCCGCGGCAGTACGCCTCGTGCGCCCAGGCACCCGGCGATGGCGTTCGCTACCCGCTGGTCCCAACCGACTGCCGTCCGACAACCGGCGGTCCCTGGCCCCAGCACCTGAACCTCGAGCCGGTCTGGAACACGACTGACCCCGGCGGCGCGCCCGTCGCGTACTTCTACCTGCTGCACGACCCGCCCAACCAACCCGCGGGCGCGACCGCGGTTGCCGCGTCGGTATCGAACGGGCTGCCGTCGTTCCTGCCGACCTGCCCGGCCGCGCCCGCCCCCTGCGACGACGCCACTCACCTGGTCTTCGCGGACACCTCCCCGCCGGCGGTGGACCCGGTTTTGTCGGGGATCGCCGGGCGGCTCAGCGCGGCCACCGGCGACCCGCGGTGGTCAGCCCAGAAATGTGCCGTGCCCGACGACCCCAGCACCCCGCTCACCGCCGACAACCCGCGGCTGATCCGCCTGCCTGTGTCCTACGCCGCAGCCCAACCGGCGGGCAGCGGGACGCAGGCGTTCAAGGTCAGCGAGACCCTGGTGTTCTGCATCGATGTCGTCGTCCCGGGAGCCGGCGGCGACTATGCGATCTCGGGGCAGATGGTCGAGCGACCCTCCACCGACTCAACATTCCTCTCGCCTGGCGACCCCTACTTCGGCCGCGACGTGGTGATCCGGCTCATCGACTGACGCTCCCCGCCACCCCGGCCCCGCACGCGGGGTGGCAGGCAACCTATAGTGCGAGGTGAGAGGCGGGGGCCTTTACCGCGCGTTCCCACCAGTGGCTCGGCTGGGAGCGTGCGTGGAGACAAGCCGCCTGCGAAACGAAGTTTCCAGGGAGGTTTGTCAGGGAGATGCGTACAGAGCCACAGTGGAGGCGTGTCGTCACGCCGTGGTTGGCGGCAACGCTGGCCATCGGCGCGACATTCGCCACCGGACCTTTGACCACGATCACCGCCCAGGCGGCGGTGCCCCAGGCCATTCAGCACACCCGCTTCGTCGGGACGGGAAGCCTCTCGGGCGCGGGCTCGAACACCTTCGTGGACAGCATCCACGACGCCACATCCGGCGATGTCGGCAATGCCACGGCCACCCACGCGGGATCGGGCAACACCGCGCCCAACCCGGCGGGACGCCCGGTGTCGACCACCGGTAACTTCAGCGGGTTCCTTGGCCTGACCCACCTCGACCAGCGGCTCGCCGGGACCGGCAAGTACGCCAACACCCAGTTCAGCCTCGAACCACCCGACCAGGGACTCTGCGTCGGCAACGGGTACGTGCTCGAGAGCGTCAACGTGGCGTTTGCTGTCTACAACACTCATGGGGCGCAGTTGACCGCGCCGCAGGCGTACAACCAGTTCTTCAACCTGGTGCCCGAGTTCAACCGGGTCACCGGTGACGTCGGCGACTTCCTCAGCGACCCGAAGTGCGACTTCGACGTGGCCACCCAGCGGTGGATCATGACAATCCTCCAGGCCGACGCCCCGGGCCTCTGCCTGAACGGGCCATTTGACTCCGTCGTGCCCTGCGGGCGGTCCAGTGTCCTCGTCGCCGTTAGCCAGTCGCCGAACCCGACGTTGGGCTGGAACATCTTCAGCATCGACACCACCGATGACGGCACCCTGGGTACCCCGAACAACAGCACCCCGGCGATCGGCTGCCCATGCTTCGGCGACCAGCCCCTCCTCGGGCTCAACGCCGACGCGGTGGTCATCACCACCAACGAATACGGCACTGCCCTCGCGGGTAGCACCAACCCGGCCAACCCGGAGACGGGCGGCCAGGTCTATGCCCTGTCGAAGTTGGCGCTGGTCCACGCCAGCAGCGGCAGCCTACCGAACGTGGTGCACATCAACGCCGGCGCCCTGCCGATGCACAGCGGCGAGTGCTGCGCGCCATTCGACTCGTTGCAGCCGGCCGCGTCGCCAACGCCTGACAGCCAGAGCCGCGGCGTCGAGTACCTCATGAGTTCGTTCACCAACAACCCCGCGATATCCCATGCGATCAACGTGTGGGCCCTGACCGGGACCAACACGCTGGGCCGCTCCCACCCCGACCTGGACCTGCAGCGGACCGCGATCCGGAGTGAGTCCTACGGGTATGACGCGCCGTTCAAGACGCCAGGGCTGGGCACCATCGTGGTGGACCAGAAGGACGGCAGCAAGCCGCTGGCAGACCTGCTGACGACACTCGGTGCTCCGACCGGGCTCGAGCAGGTGAACGCCAACGACGTGCGCATGAACCAGGTGGTCTACGCGCGCGGCAAGCTCTGGGGTGCGTTCAACACCGCGGTCCTGAGCGCGCCGGGCGGACCGATGCGGTCGGCCATCGCGTACTTCGTCGTGATACCCAACAGTGAGGACGGCCGGCTCCGCGCGGAGATGGCCAACCAGGGATACGTCAGCGTCGCCGGCAACAGCACGCTGTTCCCCTCGATGGGCATCAACGCAAGCGGCAATGGAGCGATCGGCTTCAGTGTCGTCGGCCCGGACTACTACCCCAGTGCGGCGTACGTCCGGATCACTGACGGCCAGGTCCGCGGCAACATCGTCATCTCGGGGGCGGGTATCGGTCCCGATGACGGCTTCACCGGTTACCCGGCAGAGACCGGCAGCCCCTCGACCGTGGGTCGTTGGGGCGATTACTCGGCCGCGGTGGCGGCACCGGACGGGTCGATCTGGATGGCCAGCGAGTACATCCCGGACGCCCCGCGCACCCTGCTGGCCAACTGGGGCACCTTCATCACCCACATCCCCGCCTCGAGCAGCGATGGGGGCGGTGACCACTAGTCCTGATCCAAGGAAGCCCGCGGCGCCGGTGAGAAGCCGGCGCCGCCCTTCCTGTCAGCGCGGGGCTCGTCGGCCCTCCATTGGTAACCTATCTACCTCTGCGTGCCCGCATAGCTCAGCGGTAGAGCAGTTGACTCTTAATCAATTGGCCGGGGGTTCGAATCCCTCTGCGGGCACCAACCGAAATCTCTTGCGAATTCATAACTAAGTTATGGTTATCGGATCAACGTGTCCGATTCCGGACTCTTTGAGCCGATAGCAGGCTCTGAAGTGGTCGCCGGGCTTCAACCTCCCGGCCTTGCGCCACCGCGACGGCCAGCCGTACCTTCGCTCGGTCAGGCGCCCTTCGGACGAACTCCGTGCCGAGCTGCAACCTCGGTCTTGATATTGCCCCGGACTGCAAAGTCGCCAACGACCTCCATCCAGGCAGGTGCCGCCGCTGTCACCAGGTCGTCCAGGATCGTGTTGACCGCAGCCTCGTGGAAGAGGTGGCGGTCACGAAAACCGTTGATGTAGAGCTTCAGTGACTTCAGTTCGATGATATGGCCGGCTGGCACGTACTGGATCCGAATGGTCGCGAAGTCCGGAAACCCTGAGCGCGGGCACAAGCAGGTGAACTCTGGGCACTCATGCGAGATGAGATAAGGCCTGTTTGCGGTCGGGTTAGGCAGCGCCTCCAGTTGGTTGTCCTGGATGCGCTGCTGCCCGTACAGGAGCTGCGTGGGACCGTCGTCGATGGCCATGTTGCTGTCTCCTCTTGTCGATTTGGTCGAGGTCCGAGTGGTGCGAGGAAGGGTGGGACGCTTCCGCCCCACCCACGCCGCCCTAGTCCAGGACGTCCCTGAGGCCGCTCACGTCCCGCAGATATGAATATGCGGCGTCGCGTGTGACCCGCGTGCTCGAGAGCGTCCACCCGGAGAGCTTTCCCTGGCGATCGAACTTGGGCACGAGTACGCGCTCGCGCCACGCGGGGTTCCCGGGGTTCTCCTCGTCCCCGTCAACATCGCGCGCCATGACGGGAACCTTCACTGTCCTCTTGGTCTTGGCACCCTCGGCCCCGGATTCCACCTCGATCTCAACCTCGCCCGCAAGCTTGGCCAAGGCGTCTTTCCAGGAGTTGTCGCGGCGCCATTCGGCCTTGGCACCCTTGTACTTCTTCCACCACAGGTCGAAGGCCAGGCGGAACATAGGGAAGAAGATCACGTTTGAGAGCGCAAAAGACTTTGTCCGCAGCGCCTGGCGAGCCTCCGCCGTCGACTCTGGAAGGTAGACCGGGTAGTGAGCACCCCACTCCTCATAGAAGGCACAGAAGAAGCTGACGAGGTCGTCGAAGCCCTCCTGGCGCTCCAGTTCGAGCAATTTCTTGCTGAACGGACGGATTGCTGCCTCCATCGTCGCGTTGGTCGTGAGCTTCCGAGACTTCGATCCGATGGTATTGCTGCGCGTCTCGATCTCCGCGCGAGAAAAGATCCGACACGAGGCCATCAGCTTCGATACAAACCTCCGGCTCGGCGTCTTGTCATCGTACAGATCGATCGAGGCTGCGTTGGAAGCCGGTTTGCTTTCGTCGTTGTACTCGTCGAAGAGGCGTCCCTCCTGCTCCTTGTCGAGGTTGAACACCTCGACCAGAATCGAGCTGTCTTCAACGTCATACGGATTGAAGGCATTGAGCCACTCGCGAAGCTTCTCGCCGGGGACGGATTCGCCTGAGGTGGGCTCGATGACTACAGCGTCCGGCACCGGTTCCACGCCCGCGTGCCACGCGCCGATCAGGTAGTAGGCGAAATGCCTATGGCCCGAGTCGGGAATGGTGATGGCAGAGTAGATCTGCAGAACCCGCTGATCGGGCTCGTACTGCGGATCGCGACGGTGCGGATCCCTTCTCGCGTTCCAGATCACGTCGGGGTTGTAGAGGACCTTGTTGCCCTCGCCGGCGATCGCCATCAGGTACTTGGCTGCGATTGCCTGGGCACGGGGACGCTCGATGTTGAGATCCTTGGTCTTGATGTCGACCAACTGGTCGTACTCAGCCTCGCTCACCTCGGCTCCAGGCTTGTAGCCGCGCTGGTAGCGTGGCGCGTAGCGGACATCGCCCTCGTTGAGGGCCCCGAAGAGGTCGCCTACAGTGATCTTGCCGCGGTAGATGTACCCGAGGCCGGGTCGCTTGATGCGGTGGACATCCTCGAGGGTGATTGCCTTGCTGAATGCCATTTTCATGACCTCCTAATAGTTAGCGGATTGCACGGCGGAGTAGATGGTTTCGCGAAGGGTGGCCGTTGCATACACCCGTCTGAGGTATTCGAAGCTCCAGATTTCGAGGCGCTGACGCTGCGTCCCCAGCTCCACGCCCAGGGCATCGCGCTGCTGTGCAACTCGGTATTCGGCACCTGACCGGCTCAGCCCTCTCCGCATCAAGCGGCGGGCGATCTCCTCCTCCTGGAGGAGCAAGACCCCAAGGGCCGGCGAAACAGCTGCCAACGTCTGGACAGATCCCCTGGCTGATTTGAGTCCCTCGGACACGATGACCTCGAGGGCAACTACCGGCAGTGGGCGGACGGCCCCTTTGGACTCGATCACCCATACGCCATCCGTGGGCCTGTTCTGGGCCCACGTCCGACGCACGGAGAAGCCGAGGCGCTCTCCGACCGCCGCGAACATCTCCTGGGCTTCCCGATGTCCTGGTGTCATATCTTTCGTTACGTACCTCCCAATTTTCGAAGTTCAAACTTCAGTTTTCGTTACGTACCGGTAATGTAGCACCATGGGCGCCAGCGCTGTCAAGCCCCTTTTCGCAACACAATTGGGTCATTGGGTCAGTGGACGGAAGCAGGTCGATGCCCGAACTACGCAGGCCGGGGCCACCCCGAAGTGGTCCCTCCGGAACCTTTAGAGTTGGTCTGGTGGGTGGTCGGGGGGTCATGAAACGCGATCGCTCGCGTACTGGGTGCCTACCCCGGTTGACCTCACGGCATACCTAGATCTATCATCTCGTCAAGGTTCGTAGGCTTTTCGTTCATTCTACGATTTTTCGAAGATGGCAAAGACCTGGCGCAACCGTAGCAGTCGTCGTTTGAAAACCCTTGACAAAACCCAAGGGTTAGGAATAGGATGGATCTGAAAAAGATCAAGAGGGCTGCCCAGGACCAGGCCTGGGTCATCGAGACCAGGAACGGGAAGGTCTACTGGAGGCCCCCCGGAAAGACGAAGCGCGAGGTCCGGCAGCCCAATACCGTCCACGACCAGCGGGCGCTGAAGAACTTTCTCGCCGAGCTGAAGCGGCAGGGCCTGTTATGGCCGCCAGAGAGGAGAACTCATGACAAAGAGGAGGTGGAGCGCACTCGTTGAGTTGCAGATGCCCGCGGGGGCCGGCCGCCAGGATCTTCGAGCCGGTGAACTGGCTGATCGCCTGGCCGATCGACTCGAAGCTCACAGCGCCGTAGCGTCTTATTCCGCAGCCTCGGTAGCTGTGCGGCTGTCGGTAGAGGCGACAAGCGCGGTGACCGCTGCCGACCAGGCGGTGGGCCTGGTCGTGACCGCCGCCGAAGATCCCTCTGTTCAGCCCTCCGAGGTGGCCAAGCTCGAAATCATGAAAGAGGAGGCGCTTGAGGCGTCACTGCGTCAACGCAACTTCCCGACACTCCTCGGAGTGGCCGAGGTCGCCAATGTGCTCGAAGTGTCGAAACAGCGGGTATCAGAGTTGCGGCGCACGCCTTCATTCCCCCCACCGATCACGCAACTTCGGGCCGGTCCGGTCTGGTTGGAAGACACCATTACCGGTTACCTGAGGTCCTGGAAGCGGCAGGGCGGACGTCCTGCCCGACGTTAGCCGGCCAGCGCCCGGTTCAGTTGGCGGTATTTCTGGAGCAGGTGGTTGGTCACCAACTGAATGTCTCGGCTCGTATTCTGCACGTCGTCCCACGCTCGGACGACTCCTCCGCCCAGGTCCCATGCGCCGCTCGTCCAGTGGCAGTAAGGCCGCAGGCGAGACAACTCCGCCTCGAATACATCCCGCGGGACCACGGAACTACCCCCAGCACGTTCTACGACCGCGTCCATGACGAAGCCCATGCTGACGACGCCAACACCATGGACCAGGCGAGATCGCCTTGGTGGCAACTGCCACGCATCCGGGAAGACCACGGCTACAGCTCCCCAGAAGGATTTCAGCAGCGAAAGCATTGCGTCCACTCCCTCGATGCTGGTCTCATGGCCGGACCGGTACACGCTTAGTGATCCGTCCGAGATGCTGTGCTCCAGCGCCTTCAGCATGGAGTTGTCGCGGATGACGCCATTCGGCGAAGTTGGGGTTTGTATCTTGCCGAGGAGCGGGGAGTCCGCGTCCTGGTTGAGACGCTCAAGCAGCGCAGCCGGCAGCCGACGGCGTTCGAGGTACGTGGGAAGCACGCCTTCGGTCGACGGCAACAGTTCGTAGATCAGGCCCTTCGGGAGGGGTTTTGTGGAGTTCACCAAAATGAACTGCGACCGTTGCTCATGCTGATCTGAGGCGACAAAGGCCGTCACGAACACCGGGAAAGCGTGCAGGTCTGCGTCCCGTAAGGCTGCCGTCCTTTGCTGACCATCAACGATCCAGCCCGCCCGCTCGACCTCCTTGTCGTCAGTGACCGGAATGAGTAGGGTTCCCGCTCGAGTGGGGCCGGTGTCAGGCCCGGCCCCGGGCAGAAACCGGACGGTGCTGTCGAAGGCGACCACGATGGCATTGGGGAGCAAGGCGCCCGGAGATTCGAGGTAGCGCCGGATTTCGTTGATGTGGGAGCTAACCTCTGGCCGCTGATAGCCCCGGAGATCATTCCGCTCTCCCCGGCGGAGCCGGGAGATGTCGGCGAATCTGCCGACGTCGCAGCCGTTGACCGCGAAGCCGTAGAGACGCCTCTCTCCCTGAATTGCCTCGATTGCGGCGACAGCCATCACGTCACTCAACTCGCAACCTCCATCTTTCTGCCTGCACCTAACTCGTACTCCAGCCGCGCTCGAAAGACGGCAAGATTGTGGAACCCTCGACGCTTGTTGCGCTCGGTTCCCCGGAAGATGACGACCTCAATGCCAACCTCCCTGCAGATCGCGCAGGAGCAAGATCTCCATGGCGCCGCTCTCAAGGTCTTCTCGTACTGCTGGACTCGCCGCGTCCTTGGTTCGTGGAGCACCTCATAGTCGGCGAGTGCCTCCAAGGCCGCGTCGACGTCGCAGTCGCCTCGACCGAATGCCCTCAGAACGGCGAGGCAGATCTTCTCCTTTTCTACTGCTCCCCGGTGATCTACCTCCCCTGCGAGGATGAGCCGCTTTAGAAGGGGGTTGCCTGCCACCTGAGGAACGCGCAAGGCCGTAAATGTGTCGGACATCATGTGGTAGTTGTCGCGGTCATCCTTGAATGCCTGCCGGAATGGGGACGTGCTGTCGAAGCTCGTGACCCCAAGAGATTCGAACTCGACAATGCTGTCTGGACGGGTCACGCCTAGGAGATGGAACTGCGTGTCTGGCAGCCGTCGCTCCGAGGCGGCGCGTACGCCTGCGAGGATGTCTGCTGTCTTCGACAGGGCCAGACCGCCCAGGGCGATCCAGCGATACCCCATGTCCTGCAACGCTGATACGGACGCCGCCATCGATGTCGGGTCCCAGCCCTGGGCCACGCCAACCGGGACGAAGCTGGAGGTCCGCGATGCTCGGAGAAACTCGTCTGCCAACTGGAGGGTTAGCTCGCGCCGCCCGGACCAAATTGCGCTGGCATCGGCATCCGGCACGGCTCTGAACGTCGGAATGACGTGGTCCACAGAGAGTCCGCGATCGAATCCGCACGTCTCGTAGAACTCAACAACCTCGTCGGGCGTATAGGCCGGCCTCTCCTCGCGGATGTACGTGAAGGCACCGCAGTCCCCCATCGCTGAGAGCGGCGGAACTCCGGACCGGTCGAGCCGAAAGAACTTGCGAACCCCGACCCGGTATAGCCGCTGCCGTTGCGACATGGAGTACTTGCCGGCGGCCGTCCTGGTCCCGTCGACGATGGCCTTGGATACGAGCACGCCGTCATATGGAGTCGGAGAGAGGGCTTCGTGGGCATACAGGTCGTCTTGCTGTCGCACGCGCTGAGAGCCGTATTCCTCCCGGCCAAAGTCATACGCCGGGTCGATCTGATCCTGACTGTCGGGAAAGTAGAACCTCACGGCTAGTCGGCGGATCCGGCATGCAAACGGACCAGGTAGTTCGACAGAAGGTTGACATGCCGGTTGACGTTCTGAACCTCGTTCCAGGCCAGCCCATAGAGACCCTGCCACTCACCTCCCGTCCAGTGGCAGCTCGGAGCAATCCGCTGTAGGTCAGCCTTGACTCGGCGGAGGGCCGTCTTGGAGTGAGGATCGATGTCAGCCATTACCCGATCCATAAGACGCGACATGCTCAGGATCCCGACGCTGTGCATCAGGCGGGACTTGGTCGGCGGCTTGCCCCAAGCCTCCGGAAACACCTCTTTGACCCCCCTCCAGTAGCAGACGAGCACCTCCCAGATGGCCGTTACGTCGGCATCGTTGGTCGCGATGTTTCTGTAGGAGAAGAGCAGACCATGGCCGAGTCCATACTCGAGCGCCTTGATGACCGCCGTGTCCTGGACGACGGCGTGCCGGCGCTGCTCCTGGGTTGATGAGGTGCGCTTGATCAGGCCGAAGAAGGGGGACTTCTCATCCCGATTGAGCAGGTCGCACAGCGCGGCTGCGAGCCTCCGTTGGTTCAACCGGGGGTTGATTGCGATCGAGACCTCCGGGAGGAGCTCCGAAACGAGCCCTCGCGGCAATGGCCGTGTGTTGTTGATTCGGAGGAACTGGTCCCGGTGGATCTCGAGACTGTCAGCAACAAATCCAGAGATCGGCACGAAGAGGTCGCGGTTCTTGGTTCTAGCTAGAGCCAGAGCCCGCTGCTGACCGTCGACGATCCACGCAGGCCTGTCGGCAGGAGAGCCAAGGGGAATCTCGAGGACGCCCGCGACCGTGTTCGCCCGGGTCCCGGCCGGTTTCGGACCCCGGCTCTTGGTGAACCTCACGGAGGGGGGAAGTGCAAGGATGATGGCATTCGGGAACAGCGGCTCGGTCCCGTCGAGATACTCGACGATGTCGTCGATGTGTCGCTTCACCTCGGGCCGCTGGTAGCCGATCAGCTCCCCTTCCTCAGTCCGACTGACTCGGGCGATCGCACCGAGGTTGAGAATCTCGTCGGCAGCCAGGCTGAACAGGTACAGGCGGCCTCCTGCCTGAACCACCTCGAGGGCCCGACACTTGAGAACCGCCGGCCTCCGCTGGCGACCAGCCATCAGCGCGATACCTCTCGGAAGAGACGAGCGAAGCGGCCCTGCTCGCACGCAAAGCCAGCATCTCGCAGTCGACGCAGCATCTTGTTGGCAGAGTCACCCGCATGAACCGCGAGTTGGTTCCGAATGACAGCCCGCAGGGCTTCGTCTGACATCCGTTCCCTCTGCCGGAATGGAGGCCGGGGCCTGGACTTGGTCGCGAGAACCCGGCGGCATTCAGTTAGGTCGAGTTCATGCTCCTGGAGCGTGAGCAGCAGATAGCGTAGGACACGCGCCTGCAGACTCAACAGGGGGCCCCCCAGCTCCTGCTGAAGCGATGCATCGACGATCAGTGTGCAGTCCGCGAACCCCAGGGGCGCCGCTCCCGATGTGATGATGAGGGGGTCGACCGTCATCCGCGACCGTGCTCGGTCGAGGTCATCCGCCATCGCGTCGAGGTAGGGCGCGGAGCAGGCGATGATCAGATGCCCATCGAAGTGCTCCTGATCCACGAGGGCCAGTAGACTGCCTTGGGCGTGGGTCTCCTGGCGCCACCCGCTCAAAGCGGCCCACCAGTCTCGTCGGGCCGACGACGGGTCGCTTCCAGCGTGGACGGCGTCCGGATGCCCAGCGCGGAACGTGGCACTGTAAGGCTTGAGTAGCGTCTCCAAGCCCACCAGACCGTAGCCAGCCGAGGAAATGAACACCTCGACGGGTCGGTCCGGGTCAGCGACGCACGCTGGCAGTGAACGGGCGATTGACGCGTGGTCGCCTTGGTAGAGGTGGTGGGCTGGAACCTCATCAACCTCCTCATCCTGTAGGCGGGGGATCCAATCGACCGGGCTCGGGTCGCCTCCGCCGGTTCTAAGGTCGCGCAGGCGAAGTCGATCCGGGGGCACCGCGCTCTTCCGGCTGGAGCAGGATAGGACGGCCCGGATAGGGCGTCGGGAGGACGATTCCGCAGGTACGGAATCGGCGCCTGTGGAAATCGTGGGCAACATGGGGCAAGTGTTGCCAAAACTGCGGCAATATGCAAACTTATGGTGTGGAGAAACTGCGTCTGGAGAGTAATCCACAGCTGTGGATAAGTGTTCCCGGGCCGGTCCGGTGGCGGTGAGGGCGGTAGCGATCGTCTCGGGCGGGATGGATTCGGTCACGCTCGCCCATCACCTCGCCCGGGAGGGTTTTGCGCTCGACCTCCTGTCCTTCGACTATGGCCAGCGGCATCGACGGGAACTTGCGTATGCCGAGGCAACCGCCAAGCGGGTCGGGGCCTCCTGGCACCTCATCGACCTAGCGGCGGCAGGGATCCAGGCGCTGCTCGCCGGGTCGGCACTGACAGACCCGACGGTTGAGGTGCCCGATGGGCACTATGCCGCACCCAGCATGGCAATCACGGTCGTCCCGAACAGAAACGCGGTCATGCTCGCGGTTGCCTACGCGGCGGCTGACTCATGGGGCGCCGACGCAGTCGCGTTAGCCGTGCACGGGGGCGATCACTTCATCTACCCGGACTGCCGGCCCGAGTTTGTGGCCGCCTTCCAGGAGATGGAGCGCCTCGCCATCGGTAAGGAGCCCACGATCGAACTCCTCGCCCCGTTTTCGACGAAGACCAAGGCGGACCTGGTCACCATCGGGACGCAACTCGGCGTTCCGTTCGGCGAGACCTGGTCCTGCTACAAAGGCGGTGAACTCCACTGCGGGCTCTGCGGGACGTGCTTCGAGAGGCGCGAAGCGTTTGATCTCGCTGGTGTTCCGGATCCGACAACGTACGAGGCCGCCTAGCCCGATGTACACGCTCAAGAAACGCTTCACATTCGAGGCGGCGCACTTCCTCCCTCACCACGATGGCAAATGCCGGCGCCTTCATGGCCATTCATGGGAAGGCTGGGTGGAGGTCGAGGGTGAGCAGATCCAGGTCAGCGGTCCTCAGGCGGGAATGGTCGTTGATTTCGGCGAGCTATCGCGCGCGCTCCAGCCTTTGCTAGATGAGTACCTCGACCACTACTGCCTGAACGACACGCTCGGTATCGAGTCTCCCACGTCAGAGGCGGTGGCGAAGTGGGTATTCGACCGGCTGGTCGAGTCGGACGTGCCAGTTTCATCGATCACCATCGCCGAAACATGCACCAGCATTTGTTCGTATCGCGCGTAGCGTGAGCACCCTTACCCAGGCGCCGGTCACCGTGCTGGCCGTATCTGAGATCTTTGGGCCGACTTTTCAGGGCGAGGGGCCATCGGTTGGTCGACGGTGTGCGTTTCTCCGCCTGGCCGGATGCAACCTGGCGTGCCGGTGGTGCGATACGCCTTATTCCTGGGACTGGACGGGGGCAAATGGCCTCCAGTTCGACCCCAAGGTGGAAGTTCGGCAACGCAGCAACTCGGATGTCTGGGATGAACTCCGGGCACTCGGTACGGAGATGCTCGTGTTGACGGGCGGTGAGCCGTTGTTACAGCAGCGCCAGGTGTATCCAGTGGTGTCTGCCGCAAGAGCGGCTGGCTGGCGAATCGAGGTGGAAACCGCCGGGACTTTGGCCCCGACAGGAGAACTGGCCGAGCTCGTTGACGCATTCAATGTCTCCCTCAAGCTGACAAACTCGGGCAATGTCCGCGGGCGCCGGGAAAGCGCCCCAGCGATCGCGGCGTTGTTAGCCACCGGGAAGGCGAACTGGAAGTTCGTGGTCCAATCGGCGAGCGAACTCGACGAGGTTGCCAATTTCGAACGAAATTACGGGTTGTCCCCGATCTTCATCATGCCCGAAGGCACAACCGCCGATGCGATTCTCGCCCGCAGTCGAGAGCTGGCTGTGCCCGTCCTCGAACGAGGCTGGAACATCACCACTCGTCTTCACGTGCTGCTCTATGGGAACCGCCGCGGTGTCTAAGAGGGTTGTGAACTGGTCAGAGGTGTACCGCCGTTTAGAGCAGGCCCCAGCTGGTCGCCTGTTCGGCATCCCTCGCGGCGGAGCAATTATCGCCGGGCTGACCGGGCGGGCAGTCGATGACCCAGTCGAGGCCGACTGGATCGTAGATGATGTCATTGATACTGGGCAGACGGCCGCTGGTATCGCGGTCCCACTCGAGAAACCGGTGTGGGGGCTCTTCGATCGCAGTCGAGACGGTCTCACGGATCAGGCACTCGTATTTCCGTGGGAACAGGCTGACCAGGAGATCTCCCGGGCTGAGCACCTGGAGGCGTTGTGCCGGGAATTGCTTGAGACGATCGGCTACTCGCCGACAAGCCCGGACCTTTTAGAGACGCCCCAGCGGTGGTCTCGTTGGTGGATGGAGTTCCTCGATCACGAGGAGGCCAGGCTCGAGACATCTTTTCACGCTGAACAGACGGGCCAGTTGATAGTCGTCAGCGGCATCCGCACCTGGTCCGTCTGCGAGCATCATTTGCTCCCGTTCGAGACAAAGCTGGCGGTTGGATACCTGCCCGGGCCCCGAGTCCTGGGGCTGTCGAAGTTCGCACGGGCGGCCCGCAAGGTCGCTCATAAACTGCAACTCCAGGAACGCTTGGTTGCGGAGTTCAATGCCGAAATCCAGAGCCTCACCCAGTGTGATGACGTCGCCGTACTCGGGCGCGGGAGGCACCTGTGCCTCGAGGCGCGAGGCCCGCGGTCAGCGGCCAGAATGGCCAACACCAGCTACAGCGGAGGCTTCCGCTCTGATCCCGCACTGCGTGCCGAGTTTCTCGCCCTAGCAGGCTAGCCTTCTGGGCCGCCGGGGACCAGGCCGTCGGCTGGCCGGCTCGATTTCTTGCGGTCATCGCTCGCGCCGCGCAGCTTCGGGGCCGTGTCGACGAATGGTGGGAGATTGGTCTGGCCGATTGAGGCCAGAACGACTCGAAGCGCGATCTCGAGTTCGCTGCACCTGCGTTTGAGGTAATCCAACTCCTGGCGTTGGCTCGCGCGCCGCTCGCGCTGGTAGAGAATCCGACATTCGCGACAGTACCCACCGTTTGACGCCGGCCGAAGCCGGCAACGCGAACAGATGTTTTGTTTTGTCATGGGCGCACCGTAGTCGAAAGTCGGCATGGCAGGGGATTCCATCCGATGGTCGCGCCGCGGCATGGACATGAGCAGGACAGCTGAGTCGTAGCTCCAGGCTGTCGCCGGCCGATCGCGTTGCATCACGCTTCGAGGCGTTACGCCGCCAGGCGTGACGTTCCGCGCGAGGGGGTCCCACCCAGGGACCCTTTCGGAGAATCCCTCCTTTATGGAGTCCGGTTCGGCTTGGCCTTAAGGCGCTGCAGTTCACCCTCCAGCGCGACCACCTTGTCTCTCAGCTCAGCGATCTCATCGTCCCTCGCTCTCAGATCCGCTCTTGCCTGGCGCGCCTCGTCGTCGAGCTTCTTCTTCTGCGCCATGTGCCCGTAGTCTCGACCGCCCCATTCGCCGCCCATTCTTACCTCGCCAAAACGCCCATCACTGCTCCGTCGTACTGATCGAAGCCAGATTGGGACCGCCAACGAGTATGCCCATTGCAATCAGCTCGCGTGAGACATCCAAGCAATGCTTGCCCTCCAGATCCGGGCCGTAAGGGGCCGGCAGGAACTCGGCCCAGACAACGTCGTTGGCTGCGATGTCCTGCTGACTGGCGATCCAGGCGGGGCAAGTGACGACAAGACTGTTGCCGACCCGTCTTACGGTCGCGACGCTCCCCAATCGGGTGGCGGCGGGCAGCGGGGTCACCCGGGAGGCACGCCGGAGCTGTCGGGCTGGAAACCGTATCGGTTCGCCGAGGTAGTGCAGGCGCATCTGGCGATGGCGCTCCTGGACATACTCGAACGCCTCGTCGTACGAAGCCTCAAGGCTGAAGTAGCCGGAACCGACCCAATGCGCGAGACGGGGCAGCAAGTCGCAGTATTCTGCGCCGTGGCCGGCGCCCAGGTAATCCACCCAGAGGCGGTGCCCTGAATCAATTCGGAGTCGCTCACGCGCCGACCGCGGTACGGTCACGACCAAGCTATTCGCTACTCGCCTCGCCCTAACCCAGGCCACTCCGCAGCTGTGTCCACCCTTCGCGCACTGCCGGATATACGCTGAACTTCTACTGGCGTCAACTGGCTCCTATTATGGGCTCCGGACGGTCAAACCGTATATCCGCCCAGAGATCGTCCGCGTCCACCCGGTCAACTATGAGATCGAGCACCTCCGCCGGGTGATCGGCTGCGGAGCCCACATCGACAAGCAGAACGGGCATCCCGAGGGCCCGCAGGGCGAATCCTGGCCGCAGTGAAGCGTGGATCAGGAGATCGGACTCCACGAGCACGATCGCCGCGAGGCGCTCCAGCCGCTGGCTCTGTCCAACCAGAAAGAGGGGGGCTTGGGTCGTGTCCGCGTCAATGAGGATCTCGGGCAATACGACGCACGGTAGCCCTCGGGCGCGCACCAAGGCGACCAGCGCCGTAGCTGCCTCCCGGTATCGAGCACGCAAAGCCCAGGGCGGGTCAGACACCAATGGCTTTCCGGACGGAGGGGCTTCCGGCTCGACTGTGTGGCCAGCAGAGGCCAGCAGAACGCGGGGTGGTGCCCCGAGGGCCTCAGCCAGCCTCTCCAACACCTCGCGAGACGGCTTCGAGACCTCGCCCTTCTCAAGCTGCTCCAGGTAGCTGTGCGAGATCCCAGCTCGCGCAGCGACGGGTCGCAAGGCCTCACCGGCGAGTGCTCGCAGGTTCTTGAGCACCTCCGGAAGTGAACGCGCCGGTGGACTGTCGGTGGACACGGCTCTTGCCTGTCGAGGACTCACCGCCGCATCTTAGCTACCGCGGAGGCGTCTGATGGTTGTCCAGGGACTTGACACCTCTGTCCAGTGAGTGGACACTTTGTGTGCAGTGAGTTGCCAAACGAGGGCCTCGAGCATCACGCGCTCCCCATTCGGCTTGGCCTCCTGCCTCGCAGCCACCCACAGCGCGACGTCCATCGCGCTGGCAATTGCGTCCTGATGGCCCTAACCACGACCGAGCTCAGCCGCTATATGGATCAGTGCGGCGTAACCCCTGCGGGGATTGCCGCCATCGGCCGGGCGATGAGCGGGCCTCCTCTCCGAAGAGTCGGCAGCGGCCGAGCCAACTGGACTGGGGTCATTCGCTCCTGGAAGGCCGGCGTTCCCGTCGAGGTCGAAAGTCTCGATGAACTCGCGGTTCAACGCGAGTTGGAGGCAGACCATCAGGTGCTCTCCTACAGGAGTCAAGCGGTTCAACTTACCGGGCGGGGACGCGCCAAGTCCGGTCGGCGCCGGAAGATGGTGACAATCGTCGACTTTCTCGCCTTATACCGGGTTGGCCCCACGCTAATTGAGGTCAAGGCACCCCATGACCTGGAGCGACTGATGAGGCTATGGCCGACCGAGTGGATCTGCGAGGGAGGCAGATACCGGTGCCTCGCGTTCGAGGCGGCGGCCGCCGAACTGGGCCTTACCTACCAGGTGAGGACGCCAGCAGAGATCAACCCCGTGTTGGCCGAGAACCTGGAGATTCTCAAGGAGTACTTGGCTCCTCCGACCTACCCGGTCAGCGAGCTAGAACGACGGACGGCCTTGGAGGTCTTTGATGATCGGCTTTGCGTCACTCTGCGCGAACTGCTCGCGATCAAGGATCTGCCAGCAGACGCGACGTACCAGCTGATCAGCGACGGCGCGCTCTGGGTGGACCTCGCCTCCGAGCGGCTTCCCGAGATTGACCGGGTTCGGGTGTACCGGGACCTGGAGGCGGCGACCGCGATCGCAACAGCAGTCAACGGAGCCCTGCCTGGGCTCGTTCGCCAATTCATCCGGCGCCGAAAGGGCACACAAGTGACCATCCTCGGCACTCCGATGAAAATCGAGGTGGTCGGCCCTGATGGGATCCTGCTAAGCGACGACTTCGGCGAACTGCAGACGTTCACGGCGGCCCAATTCGAGCATCTTGAGTCCACAGGCCGGATGGTCTCCGTTGACCCGGAGGGGGATCTGGCGGCGGTGATCGCAGATGACGTCCTGGAGACGATGCACCCCGACGCCTACATCGAGGCCGCCCGTCGTAAGGCCGAATTGGATGGGGTGACCGACCACCGCGAGTTGGGACGGCCGCCCCGGGGCGAACGGCAGCACCGTCGCTGGAAGGAGCTAATTGGTCCGGCGTTGGTCTTCGGGGGCGATGTGATCCGCGCGCTTCAACCGGGTAAGCGAGGCGGGAGCCAGGGAGACCGCCTCGGCGACCGCCGTCCAATCGTCGAGGAGTACGCGCAGAAGTTCCTGGACAAGAAGCTGACCACCATTGCCGACGCATGGAACCAGTGTCTGGATGCCCTGGGAAAGGATCGAACCGTCTCCTACTCGACCTTCTGGGGATTTTGCCAGCAGCCGGGCAAGAAGAAGATCGTCCGCGCGAGAAAGGGGGCGGGCGGCTCTTACAAGTTCGAGGTCAAGCATTGGTATCTCGAGCAAGGGGTGCCAAGACACGGCGACTTCTCGTTCCACATGGTCCATATCGACCATACCGAGTTATCCATATTTCTCCGGCACCCATTGCTGCCGATCCTGCTAGGCAAGGTCTGGATCACCTTGGCCGTCGACGCGTACTCGCGGATGCCCTTGGGCATGTACCTCAGCTTTGACAAGCCCAGCTGGCGCTCGGTGATGATGGTGCTCCGCGATATGGTGCGGCGCCATGAGAGGCTCCCACAGCGACTGATTGTCGATCATGGACGCGAATTCAAATCGCTGTGGCTCCGCGCCTTCGCGTGGTGCTGGGGCATCGAACTCTTCTGGAGGCCCAAGCGCCACCCCCGCGCCGGCACCATTCAGGAACGCATGTTCGGAACGGTTGAATCGATGCTGGCTGGCCTCCCTGGATATTCAGCGTTGCTGAAGGAGCCCCGCTCCGTTCTCAAGGATGCTGACCCTCGACTTCACGCCGCGCTGAGCCTGCATCACCTCGACTCCTATCTAGAAGGCCGCCTCTTCAAGTTGTACGCATCGACGCGCCACAGCACTCTGGCAATCGAGCCCAAAGTGCTGTTCGCCGAAGGAAAAGCCATCCTGGGCGAGCGCCCGCATCGCCGCGTTAAATATGACGACGAGTTCCGCAGGACCACTCTCCAACCTGCCGGTAAGCGCCTGGTCGGCGACCAAGGCGTCAGCTTCCGGAATGGACAATACATGGGTCCGGTCTTTGAATTCCCGTACTTTGCGGCCGCTCGGTCCGAGGGCCGGCGTGCGGTGCGGATCTTCTGTGATCCTTGGAACACGCAGGTCCTCTACATCGAGTTCGACGGGAGACTCTGGCCGACCACCCTGCAGACGCCGGTGCCCTTTAGAGCGCGCACCGAGAAGGAGTACCGCACGGCCTCAGCCGAGTTCACCCGAAGGCTCAAGATCGCTCACGAATTCGTCCCGCACGAACACAAGTTGGTCGGCCGCTGGGTTCGAGATCACGCTCGCATGTTCAACTCGCTGCCTGCCAACCAATGCATGCAGCGCCTGAAGGACGAGGAACTGTTCGCTCTTTGGGAGGGAAAGGACGGCTCTCTCGCGCACCAGCCTCCAGCCGCACCGACTGCCCCGGATGCCCGCCTGGCGGTCGCCAAATCGACCATTTCTTGGACTCTTGAGGGGGTGACAGCGGTATGACGATGTCCGCGTTTCCACTCGAACTATCTGCCCCGAAGGTGGTTCCACCGAAGCCGTTGCAGTGGCAGCGCGTGCCTCCCTGGGCTCCGCGCGTTGAGGCGCTGAACCGAACGAACCTAATGCACGTCCACTATGTGCATGCCCTGGAGGCTCTGATCGGGCTGCTGCAGTACGCAACGGGCGAGGTCGTCATCAAGCTTGTGGGACCGCCCGGCACTGGCAAATCCACTGTCCTAAAGGCAACGGCAATTGCGTATGAAAACGCCTATAGGGAACTAATGATCGAGGACCCTGGCTTGATCCCGGTCCTGTTGGTCGAACTGGCGCCGGCGGAAACAGGACATTTCAACTGGCGTGGCGGCCTCTACTTGGACGCGCTAAAGCAGTTGAACGATCCGCTGACAGAACACAAGGCAAACATCCCGGAATTGCGTCGCCGTGGCGTCCCCCTCTTATCTCCCGTGAGACAGGTCAACGAAAGGCTGCGAACGAGCATGCAACAGGCAATCGAAGACAGGGGCGTTGCCGCCGTGCTTCTGGATGACGCACATGTCATTACTCGGGTCGGCAGCCGCAGAGTTCTGCTCTCGCAGGTCTGCACCGTCGCGTCACTCGCGTCGAAGTCGAATAGACCCCATGTCCTGGGCGGGACATATCCGCTTCTCGACCTGAGCGATCCTGACGGTACCCTTCCGCGGCGCGAGAAGGTCGTGCACATCCCGTCATATGACCCGGAGAAGGAAGGGCACGTCCTGGAGTTCAAACGCATCATCGTCAAGCTGATCGAGAGCTTCCCAACCGACGTAGCCAGCGACGTTCGGAGTGCCCCTGAGTACCTGATGTATTGGTCAGCCGGTTCGCCTGGTGTCCTCAAGGAATGGTTTCTGGCCGCGGCCAAACTCGTCTTGTCGACCGACCGCACCTGCCTGACCCTGGATGACATGCGATCTACAGCCCTGGCTGAGAAGCCGGTCATCGACATGCTGCTGAGCGCACGCGCTGGGGAGGCGAGGTGCACCCCTTCGGAGGATGGCCTCGCTGCGATAAAGGGAGCGCTCCGGGAGCGCGCTCCGGGAGGCTCACTGCCGTCGCCTTGGGATCCCGCTCGCTCAAACAACTCCCTCGGGCCGACAGCCGCGGGTGAACTCCCCTACTGATGCACTCGCCCAAAAGAAGTGCCTACCCGTCGCTCGCTCCGATGCACACGCAGACGTGGCGGGTCGAGTCTCAGGCGAGTTACATTCTTGCCCTGGCCGAGCGCGTGAACGTCCACCCATCCAGGCTGCTCACGGTGGGCATATTCGAGGGGTCACGAGGCACGGAGAGTGAGTTCTATCTACGGGCAAAATTCAACGTGGGGGGCGGACAAGAGGAGTTCATCACTCGGCGCCTAGAGGCGCTGACCGGCCGGAGCG
The DNA here is from genome assembly GCA_034666405.1 of Chloroflexota bacterium. Lineage (GTDB taxonomy): Bacteria > Chloroflexota > Dormibacteria > DASZGP01 > DASZGP01 > JAXDLW01. Next base: position 48,392 of record JAXDLW010000010.1, read on the forward strand.
ACATCAGGCTGACCACCCTTTACGGGCGCGGAATCGTGGTGCCGGTCTACCGACTCACGCGGCCAACGAGGGCTTGGTGTCCGCTCTGCCTGGATGACGCCCAGAGCAGCGGCAGAGTGTACGAGCACCTGTTGTGGTCGCTCACCTTCGTCCGCTGCTGCCCCACACACAACGTCTGCCTCGAGAACAGATGCCCCGATTGCGGACGCGCGGTGCCCTATGTGAGTTGGAAGGGGCGTCCGGGCCAGTGCCCCAAATGTTTCGCGTGGCTTGGTAGCGGCGGCCGCATACTGGACTCACCGGCACCCACTGAGTGGGAAGCCTGGCTGGCTATCCAGGGCGTTGATCTCATCGAGGGGGCCGTGGCCCGACCCGCGCTCGTTCAAGCTCGTGTTCAGTGGCTGGTTACCTATGTCTGCGAGACGCTGTTCCAAGGAAGCCGGAAGGCATTCGCAAAATCATCTCCGTTCAGCCCGGGTCAGGTGAGCGAGTGGTTATCCGGGAGGCGGGTGCCTAGTTTGGAGAGTCTGCTGCGTCTTACCCGCCTCAGCGGTTTGACTTTGTCGCAGGCGCTGTGGGCGGAAGCAATAGATCCTGTGCTTCAACTCGAGATGTTCCCGAAACCGGCGGCGCGGCCGCGGCATACATTTCCTCGACAGCAAATCCTCGACCGCCTACAACAGTATTTGGCTGAAGCAAATCAGCCCACGTTGAGCCAGTTCGCTGCCCTCTGCAATACCGACCGTCGCCTCATCCACAAACATCTGCCACTGGTCCGTCTCTCGGTTGAGCGAGCCCGTCGAGCTGCCCTGCTGAGTCAGAGTCATTCGACCTGGAAGCGCGAGGTGGCCGAGCTCATGGACGCGGTTGACGACCTCCTGGCGGTAGGCGTCTACCCCTCCCGCCGCCTCGTCGCTGAGCGGTTGACGTCGCCCGGCCGCCTACGCGATCCGGCTTTGATCAGCGTTTGGAAATCTCTCCTCCTTGACCGAGGTGTCACTCCGGTTGGGGTACGGCGCCACACCCCAACGCCCATGGCTTCGGCGGCACATGAGCCCGTCACGCGTGTCCTGGCGGCTCGGTAGGTGCAGGCCTTACTGGACGTTGAAAGACGAGCGGAGCCGGCGTCGGATGAACCGATGAACCCATGTTTCCGTTTATTTCGATCATATGGGCGCAGCTGATCACAACAGCACGTCGCAAAACCGGCTACGTTGACTTCTGAAGTTCGCGTCGACGCCGGACCGTCCGGGGACGAATCGGGCAGCCACCTTGACGCCGCCGACCACGACGTCCTCAACGCCGACACCGAGGTCGACCTGGCTCCCTTCCTCTCCGACCTGTGGATTACGTCGGACCACCACTTCGGCCATGTGAACATCATTCGGTATTGTGGGCGGCCCTTCGCCGGAGAACCGGAGCAGAGCAGGGAACTCGCTCGACGTTGGCGCGATGCTGTGCCTTGGGACGCGCCCCTCCTCCACTTGGGTGACTTGGTCATGGGGCCGCAGGATCCCGCGTTGTGGGCCAAGATCCGTACGCTGCCAGGGAGGCCGCGATGGCTGGTGCGAGGCAACCACGACAAACCGGCGCGACTAGCCGGCATACGTGAGGCTGGATTCCAGGTCATCAGCCCGCCTTCCCTGTTCTATCGTGGCTGGCAGGTCCGGCTCACCCATGAGCCGATCGGTGAGCCACTGGTCGGCCAGACGCTCAACGTTCACGGTCACATCCACCAGAAACCGGCTCCGTCCGATCACCATATCAACGTCTCGGTGGAACAGACCGACTATCGCCCCATCCCGTTGATCGGCCTCCTCGATTCACGAATAGACGATCTCGGCAGTGGGGACGATCGCTAGGTCGTGAGCCGCCCGGCGGTCGCCTGGTGAACGCCGGTATGTCGGCCAGATCTCCGCGCTACTACAAGGCACGGCGCGTCGCTCTCCGCTCCTAACAACGACGGCGCCTCCCGCGTGGACTATGGGTTCGACTGGATCACGACTGGCGCCGTTTGGGCGCGGCGGCTACCCGTTCAGCCGAGTGAGGTGATCATCTTCTTGGCCGCTTTAGCGACCGCGGCCCTGGTCGCCTCGCGAACTTGGGCACGAAGCTCCGCCTGAACACTGGCCGCACTACTGCGAGACGTGCTCGCGCGGCCGATCTTCGCACCCTGAGCCACCGGGTTAGGGTCCGTGGCAATTCCGGTGGCCGCTCCCTTGGTGATGCCACGTCCGGCCTTGGTCGTTGAACGAGTAGCCTCGACGTTCATTGCCTCCATCGTACCGCGGTTCGGCAGCCGCCCGCGCTACTCGCCTCCAGCGCCAGAGAGGCCGCCTAATGGCGGCCTCGGATCCGACGCCGAATGACCTTCGCCCTCAGCGAACCCGAGCGCGGTAACCCTGAGCACGACCACGATTCGTACCGTGCATTGCGTATCGCTGTTCGCGCTTAGGTGAGCTCCACCACCCCGTGCCCCTTCGACCGGCTGCTGCGGGCGTACGGCGAGCCAGCCACGGCGGCGCGACCACAGATCTGGCCAGTGCGCAGCAGGCAGTTGTCAGGGTCGACGAGATCATCCAGGCGCCTGATTACCGCGGTGGGTGGGGCTGCATCAGAGGGCGCCCAGGAGTGGGGCAGCAACGGGCAAGGCCGATTCGCGTACGGTTGCGGTCATGACTTCTACCATCAGAGTTGAAGGCCTGCCGGCGGGCGACAGCACTGAGCAGCGAGAAGCAGAAGCGGAGATGATTCAGTTCCTTGGCGCCGAACTTGACGTCCCGCTCATCCCAGCGACACTCCGTGGCGAGGGACTGCCGAGATTGCAAGTGGACGGAGTTTGCCTCGAGCCGCCGGTCTTGTGCGAGGTCTACGCTCACCAAGGTGCGCTAAAAGGAAGCGGTTGGCACAAAGTGATTGCCGACGCAGCCAAGCTCGTGCTGGCCCGGAGGATTGCGCTGCCCAATGCCAGGCTGATCCTGCTCTTGTCGGATGCGGCCGCCGAGAAGAGCTTGGCGAGCAGCGCTTGGAGGTCGGCGTTCTTCAGAGAATTCGGGATCGAGGTCATGCACGCCGAGCTAAGCCCTGCGACGAAGGCACGGGTGCGGGCAGCCCAGGGGCGCCAGCGTCGCTAGGCCCAATGCAGCCAGTAAAGCTGGCGCCGATCTCGGAGGTGCGGGAGCGGTTGGCCGTATTCGCAAAACGCACCGGGCATCTGGCTGACCAGGGCGACCGTGAGCGGTTAGCGAGCGAGATCTCGAGGTCAGAGATCGGCTACGCCCGGTGGCGAACTCTAGCCAGTAGGCCCCAGTTGGTCCACGAACCGAGCGCCCTGGGGTGGAACGCGCATTCAGCGATCGTGGCCCAGAAACAGGGGGGCGATCTGGAGGAGGCGACCTGGCTGGCCTTCCTCACAGTCGCCATCGGTGGGCGCGGGGGCCAGGATCCCTGGCGAGCGGTCCGGTTCACGTACTCGGGCTTCGGCCTCCATCCTCTGAGGTGGAGCGCGGTTCGAGACGATCAACAGCCAATCATCGAATCAATCACCCGCTCCAATTGGACCCGGGCTGAACTGATGTTCGGCAACCACAGGAAATTCGAGTCGCCCGAGCGCCTCGTGAAGACGTTGGTGACGTATGCGGAGGCGGTACGTGAACACGGCAGCCAACGGGCGTGGCTCGCCGAATCTCATCTGGGCGACCCTGCCCGGTTCAGTCGCCTCATGGCAGACCTAGGCGCTGTCTCCAGGTTCGGACGACTTGCGCGTTACGACTTTCTAACGCTCCTGTGGTCGCTGGATCTTTTCGACCTGGTCCCCGACGGAGTGCACCTCGACGGAGCGACCGGACCGCTGAGAGGAGCCCGGCGGGTCTTTGGCAGCAGCCTCGCGATCGGTGAGCTGGAGCGTGAAACTGTTGAGCTCGCGTCTGAGTTGAGGGTCACCTATCCAGCTCTCGAAGACGCGCTGTGTAACTGGCAGAAGCACTGAATCTGGTTTGGGTAGATGCTTGGTCACCGGACGAGGGTCACCCGATCAGTTCGACTGAACCCGGCGTCAGGCCCGCCCTGGATCAGCCGCAAGCTCGGCCCCCCTCGCCCGGCGCCAGTTGCCGCGTGCGTGGCGGCGACGGCGGAACCACTCGCCTGCGGTTCGAGGTGAACGGCTCCTTAGTTGGCCTCGGGGATCAGATTCAAGGGTGGCCGCAGTCCTACGGTTAGCCGACCGTCCTCCAGCGTTGCACCCGACACGACGAAGCCGAGCAACTCGCGCTGTTCCATCAGCGACGAACTGAAGCGCCATGGCGTCCGCGTCAGCATCCAGGATGCCAACGATGCTGAGAGCCGCACCGACCATTGCTGGCGCGGTCGGTCTGGACTCCTTGCACGTGGCCAGCGTTGAGAGAGAGGTCGACGTCTGGACCCAGTTGGAGAAGCTGTAGACAACGAACGCCGAACTACTTGCGCGAGGCCGGCGTCGTCGCGCAGGGCGCCCGACGCCTGGCAATCGACCGCTGGCGGGGCCTTGCTCATGGCACGTGGTGAAACGCCGCGGACGGCGCGGACCCCCTGGCCGAAGCGAGTGAGCCATTATTTCGGGGTGGGGACCAAACGACAACGGAAGCGCAGGGCTCAGAAAAAACAATTGAGCCGCGCCTTCAGGAAGCCCCAGAAGCCCGAGCGCCCGACGCCAGTACAGGCCGTGGCGTTGATTCACAGCAAGCAAGCGCAGATGCTGGTCGCGCGCCCCGACCGCTTCTCACAACTGCTGGGGCGTCTTCTGAAGGATGAACCAACAGGGCAGTACGTCGTAACCAGGTCGGGCCTATCCGCAGACGAATGGGCCGAGATGCGAGCGTCAGCTGCGCAGGCACACGCCGGATTCCGCGCCGAGCTTTCGGAGGCGATCCAGCGCCTTCGGCGGCTTCTTGCCGTGGGCGACCCGCTCTATATAGCCACGATGCTTCAACTGTCCAACCTTTATGGAGAGTGGGGCACCTATTACGAGCCAACGCATCAAGGAAGCGAGGCCAAGGTCGAGTTGGTAGTCGGCCTACTTGCCACGCAGCCCATTGCCGGGTCCCTGGAAGGGCCGACCGACGAAGAACTCCAGCACATCTATGAAGAAGTTGACCACATCATGGGAGTGCTGTTCGTGTACAACGTTTCGAAGCCGCGAAGTGACGACGACATAGCCATGCTCCAGGCCACGGGCGCGATGCGTTGGATGACGATGAGGGGCAACTCTTACGCGAACCACGGCCAAGATCTCGCCCGCGCCGTGTACGGCCCGCACAGCGACTGGATGTTGGCGACGTACGGGTTCACCATCGACGATGTCATAGATCTCGGCCTGAAGGCGGAGTCCCTTCTTAACGCACGGGTCAACGAGCTGTTGGAGCAAGCAAGGACGTTCGGCGACGAAGTGGTAAGGCACCTTCAGACAGACGCGATCCGACTACCAGCCGACATCAGGACGCAGCTGAGCACTGCAGAGGGACGTTTGCTGCTTGGCGGTCGTGCCTTCTTCGACGTGCTGCAGGCTGGAGTCCGATGGGCGCTGACATTTTCGGTAGACGACCTCTGCCCACCTAACGATGGCATCCGGCGCGCTCGGTTCGAAGCAGCGCTCCAGGAACTGTCAATCGGAGCCGGCAGTTTGGATCCGTCCGCATACACCGGCCTGTATGACGAAAGTCCATTCATCGAACGGCCATTACTGGAGTTCGGCGGACGCTATCTGCTGGTGATCCCAGGCATGGTGCTCCGAGACCCTATCGCCCTGCTGGAGGACCGCCTGCTGCAAGGGAAGCCCAACTTTTCGAGGGCGCGCGCGAAGACCCTTGACCGACTGGCAGTCACTTATCTGGGCACCATGTTGCCGGGCTCGACGGCCTACACAAACCTCTTCTACGAAGGAACTGAACTCGATGGCTTGGTGCTTCTTGAGGACACAGCATTCGTCGTTGAGGGCAAAGCAACGGCGTTAAGCGTTCAGGCCCGACGTGGCGACGTTGAGCGGCTGAAAAGGGATGTAGGCAAAGCTGTAGAGGACGCTTGGATACAGGGCGCCCGCGCGCGAGAATTCATCCTCAGAGAGGGCGACACCATTTTTCGAGACGAGCACGGAGGCGAGATCTCGATCCCAGCCGGGTCAGTACGCGAGGTCATCATCGTCAATCCCACCCTTCATGACCTTGGTGGCCACGCCACGCAACTCCGTCGCTTGCGCGCTCTTGGCCTCTTCCCAGGCGGTGAGTTCCCATGGTCCGTCTACATCAACGATCTGCGAGTCATCGCCGAGACCTGTGAGAATCCAGCCATCTTGTTGCATTACCTCCAGTGGCGTAACCGGTTGCCTCTCGGTGACCGCGTGACTGTCAGTGACGAGATCGACCTGTGGGGCAGTTACTTCTTCTGCGAACGATTCGGGATGCTCGCCGAGGAAACCGGCAACGTCCTCGTTGGCAACGCGAGCACCGACTTCGACAATTACTACAACGGATTGGCCGGCCACGGGCCCAAGGTGAAGGCACCAAGGAAGTTCCTGCCTGAACCGGTTCGAGCATTCGTCGATCGCATGGCCGCACGGAGGCCAGTTGGCTGGCGGGAAGCCGCCGGTGTGTGCCTCGACCTTTCGCTGCCCGAACTCGCTTACGTCAGTGGCAGAGCGAAAGGGGTCGCTCGGCAGGCCGCTATCGCCGGCCGGCGAGTGTGGGAAGACACGGGTCGGATGGCCCTCATCGGTATCCCTCCCAATGCGGATATCGCCAGCGTTCTAGCTGAACCCGACCCGGGCAACCCAACTCTCGTCGTTTACTGCCGGGAGGCAGCGGGTGGGCGGCCAGAGATCGCCTGGGCTACAAGCGCGAAGGCCGTGACCTTCGAACTATCGGACTTCGAGAAGGCGGCGTACAAAGCTGCGGCTGGTGGTGGAGCGAAGAAGGGTGGAGAGTAGACCCCAGGCAATCCTCAGTCGGTGCAGCCAGTCACCGGATGCAAACCGTCCCTTCCGGCCACTCGCGCTTCTCGCGACGGCGGGCCGGGAGGGGTCCCTTCTGATCTTGTCGGGCTGTGCCCCTGTCGCGTTTCGCGCTACTCCCCCATGAACGAGGCGGACGACGAACTCCTCGATCTCTGGACGGAGTTCTCCGGCGAGCGATTCGCTGCCGGCTTCATCACAGTAGGACCGGATACCGCCCTCGCCTTTGCTGGTTGGCTGGCCAAGAAGAGGGGTGCGTTTCTTCGCGGCAAGGCCGGGGCGGGCCCGGGTGGTGTCGTGCCCGGTTGGGGGGGCTGGGACATGTACGGGTCGTTGACCCTGCTTGCCAGCGTCAAGAGCCCCAGGCGGAGTCCCGAACTCGATCCCTGGCTATGGCGTCCGCATTTCAACACGGGGTGGACCAGCGATCATGGGCCGGTGGTAGTCGACTGTGGCATTGCCCTTCGTGGGTCAGATGAGATTCGGCCTGGAGAAACGCTTAAGGCGTGGGTACGATGGTTCCACGCCGAATGGGCAATCGCCCTCGACCTCCGTGTCGGCTCCGAGTTCGATCTGTACGAAGGAGGCGTAACGAAAGTGGCCTCGTTCCGAGTGGAGAGCATCACGTAGCGGACGGATGCTGCTGTCCTGACAGGATCGTCAATGTCGGGGGGACCGCAGTGTTCCACGCCAGCCGGAATGACACCAGGGCGACTATCGCCGGGTCCCCGGCGAAGTCTTGGAGCTAGTCCGAGTTCCGCCAGGTCAGCCACCCTGTGCCATGGACCCGGAGAACGACGGATTGCTCTAACGGCAAACTGCCGGGCATGCCACGTTGACGTCAGTTGGGCGGCAACACGGATCATTGCGTCAGCCAATTGCGGACTCATTGAACCCATAGACGCACGGGTCCGGACGCATTTAGGCGATAACCTAAAAGCGCCGGCGAGTTCAACGGCTAGGCGTCCCGAGCCGATAACGCGGTCAGGGTGATCCAATACCCACATAAGTCGGGGTCAGGCTGACGTCGTCGTAGTAGAAGTGATCCTCGGGATTGCTTCCGCCGGTCCCCTGGCCAACGATTACGGTGAGCGCACCGGTGGCTTGCGCCGCCCCCACCGCCGGGCTGGTACCGACCTCCTTGCCATCGATCAGCAGGGTGGCAACATGACGGCCGGCATCCACTTTGAGCCGGAGCTCGTGCCAGGCACGGTAGCTGATCGCGGGACCAGTCGCCGTGGCCCCGAATGCCCCGAATGACGTGCGCCCCGGCTCGACAATGATGTAGCTGGCGCTGCTGGCCGACCCCGTCCGGTCCCAGCCGTACAGCACTTCCACAGCCTGCTTCCCCACCACCGGGTAAACCCACGCCGCCAGCTCGTAGTTGGAGGTGGCGGTGAGGGAGGGCACGTCCTGCAGGAAATAGCCGCTGCCACCGCCGGCGGGAGTGTGAACCTCGCCGCTCGCTGTGCCGCTGTGCACCGGTTGGGCAGTCGTCCTCACCGGCACCTGGGTCTGGCCTGCTGCCAACCAGGCACCCTGGGACTGGGCCACGGGGATCGTCCGCAGTTGACTGGCAAGTCCTGCCGTCTCGAAGCCGGAATTGGCAAGGACATTGCTCGGCCTGGCCGCGACGACGGCGGCGGCCACTGCGACGACGGCAACCCCCACGACCGCGGCCTTGGCGGGCACGGTCAGTCGGGCGAAACGGCGGGCGACCGTCCTGGCGGCGTGCGCGAGTGCCGGGGCAGCGGCCGCAGGAGTTGCCGTCGTGGCTGCCGTCGTTGAGGCGCTGACAACTGGCGCAGCGTCGGCCGCTGCCGCGGCGGCAGCGGACGCACCCGTCGCGGCAGCGGCGCTTGTGGACCCGGCTGTGGTGGCGGAACCGGCGGTTGCCGCCGAACTGGCCGTCGTCGACCCAGCCGTCGTCGCGGAAGCAACCGTGGCGCTGCCGACCTGGGCCGCCCCGGCCGCCGCCGCCCCGGCCCCGGACACCAGGGCGAGAGTGCTCCCCGCGAACGCCGCAGCCGCCAGCGTCGCGACGGATGCGCGAGCCGCCCAGTCGGCCCCGTAGTCCTCCGCCGCGCGTGCCTCCAGCTCGGCAAGCAGCGCGTCGACACTCGAGGGTCGTGCCCCGGGGTCCTTCGCCAGGCATTGCATGACGAGGTCGGCCATCCCGCCGGCAATCCCTCCCGGGGCCGGCGGCGCCTGTGTCACGTGCAGCCGCATCAGCACCAGCGGGTCGGTGGCGGCGAAGGGCCGGCGCCCGGCCAGGAGCTCATAGAGCAGTACGCCTGCCGAGTAGATGTCGGCCGCCGGTCCCACCGCGCCGCCCTCGACCTGCTCGGGGCTCATGTACGCCGCCGTTCCGAGCGACAGGCCGGCGGCAGCAGCCTGGCCGGCCGGCGCGGCCAGGCCGAAGTCTGCCAGCCGCGACCGCCCGTCAAGGTCGACCAGGATGTTCGCGGGCTTGATATCGCGGTGCACCAGGCCCAGCGAGTGAGCGTAGGCCAGGCCTGTCAGCGAACCGTGGACCACGCCCAGGGCCTGCTCGCCGGCGAGCTTGCCCGCGTCGGCGATGACCGCCTCCAGCGAGCTGCCAAGGACGAGCTCCTGGACCAGGTAGGCGCCCGTGGGGTTCTCGATCAGGTCAAGGGCACGCACGCAGTGGGGGCTCTCCAGACGTCCCATGACCCGAGCCTCCTCGCGGAAGCGTTCGATGAAGCCCGGCACCGCCACGAGCTCGGCGGAGAGCTCCTTGATCGCCACCCGCCGCTCCAATTCCAACTGCATGGCGAGGTAAACGCGGCCTGTGGCGCCCTGCCCGATCAGCCCGATGATCCCGTACCCGGGGATGGATTCAGCCAACGGTTGGATCTGCTTGCCGGGCGCTGAACTCGATGCGGGGTTGCACCCGGCTATTGTGACCAACGCGGCGCCGGTTGAGTGTCATGCGGTTGATACCGGTACCCGCCGGATTAAATGGGAGGCACCGGGCAGCGTGAGCCACCCGGTGCCGTTGAAGAATTACTTCCCGGAGATCTCTGCGAGGAGCTCGGCCAGGCGGTCGTGGGACTCGGTGGCTCCGCCTTCCATCCCGGAATTGAGCATCCCGTCGCGATCCTCGACGGACGCGAAGACGGTCCGGATCGTCAGGGTCGTCTGGCCGTCGTGCTCCTCGAGCGTCACGTTGTCCACCGCGATGTGGCCCGGGACGCCCTCGAACTCGAACGTGGAGACCACCCGGTCGGGCGGTGACACCTCGCGGTACTCACCGTTGAAGGCGAACTCATTGCCGGCCTCGTCCTTCTGGAGGTAGCGCCACTTTCCACCCGGGCGCACGTCCATCGTCTCAACGACGGTGGCGAGGCGACGGGGCCCCCACCACTTGGGGATCAGCTGGGGGTCCAGCATGGTCCTGAAGACGAGGTCACGGGGGGCGTCGAAGACGCGGGTCATCACGATTTCCTGGGTTCCGGGTTCGGCTACGAGAGTGCTGCTCGACATGAGTGATTCCTCCTTACTCAACTGTCGTGGCGGTTGTCGGGGGACTGGTGCTTGATGTCCTGCAGGAGGTCATCCAGGCGGTCGAGGCGCTCCTCCCACATCTGGCGGAAGGACTCCATCCAGGCTTCCAGCTCACCGAGGGGTTCGCGCCCTCCGCTGGGCAACCCTTCATGCTGGGCCGGGCCGAGCCGGCACACGCGGGTCCGGCCCACCTTCTCGGTGGTGACGAAGTGGGCGTCCTCGAGGATGCGCACGTGCTTCTTCATTCCCGTCAGCGTCATGTCCAGGGGTTCCGCCAGGTCGCTGATCGAGGCGGGCCCCCGTCCCAGCCGGTCGAGGATCACCCGACGGGTGGGGTCGGACAGGGCGGAGAAGGTCCGATCCAACGATTGATACTGAACCATACGGTTCACTATAGACCCACGTCGGGCAAAGGTCAAGCTGTCTGCGGCCAGGCTACCGAGGGGTCGGGAACTGGACCCCGAGCAGGGCGTCAAACGCCCGGTCGGGCAGGAGCCGCCGGGCCAGGATCATGCTGCGAGCGCCCATCGTCACCACGTAGCGCGTGCGCGGCCGGGGCGATGAGACGGCCTTCTCGATGACCCGGGCAACCTTGTCCGCATCGCCGGAGAAACGCGACATCCAACCTTCGTAGGCCTGCTCGATGGCCTTCTTGGCGGCGTCGTTCAGGCTCGCGTAGGGCCCTTCCGGCGCGGCACCGACATCCCCCGCTGTGGCCGTTGCGGTCTCGCCGAACCGGGTGCGGATGATCCCTGGTTCGACCACGATCACCTTGATGCCGAACCCGCGCACCTCGAACCGCAGCGCGTCGCTGATGGCCTCCAGCGCGAACTTCGAAGCGTGGTAGAAGCCGCCGGCCGGGAACGTGAGGCGGCCCCCCACCGAGCTGAGGTTGACTACCCGCCCCCAGCGCTGCGCCCGCATCCCGGGCAGCACCAACTGGGTGAGTTGGACCAGCCCGAAGACGTTGGTCTCGAACTCCCTGCGGACCAGGTCGAGGGGAACCTCCTCGATCGCCCCGGCCTGTTCATACCCGGCGTTGTTGATGAGAACCCCGACCGCGCCCTCGGCCTTCTCCACCGCGCTGACCGCGTCGCGCATCGACTGCTCGTCGTTGACGTCGAGCGCGAGCACCTCGCATCCCGCGGCCCTCAACTCCTGGAGCGTCTCCGGCCGCCGCGCCGTGGCGTAAACCTTCCAGCCGCCGCGGGCCAGCCGCATCCCGGTGGCCCTGCCGATACCCGACGAGCACCCGGTGACCAGGACTGCGCGCGACTGCGGGGTGGTCAAGCCCACAGACTAATGCCAGATGAGGCTCGACATTGTGCTGACAACCCGCGTCAACGGCCGAGGGGGCGCGCTATAAGCGCGTTAGATGAACGGCCTGGCCGTGCCCAGCTCGAACTGGTTCTGCGCCTGGCGGATCTCCGCCAGGACGTCGATGCAAGGTCGCACCCGGCCGGACATCGCGTGCACGTCGGCGGACGTCATGTCCTCGGGCGAGCCTGGGACGAGTTGGCGCAGGCAGCGAACGAGTCGCTCCTTGCGCTGCATCTCCTGGCGCACCCGCTCGGAGAAGTGTTCCAGGCGGTCCGGCAGTGACCGCGCCGATGTCCGGATCTCGATCATCGCGCCCTCGTACTGGTCCAGGGCGTGGGCCAGGGCGCGCACCACGGCAACTGGCGCGGACCCGCCTTCGACCGAGCGCTGGGCCTCGGCCAGCAGTGTCGCCAGGGCTTCCTCCATCTCGGCCATCTCCGCCACCTCCCACAGGTAACGGGTCTCCAGGTCGCCACGCATCTCTCCCTTCTTGCGATAGGCCATGGCGATCGACTGGCTGCGCTTGCGCCAGAAGACGTCATACGCGCGGCGCTTGCGAGGGTCGGTCAGGACGTCAGAGGCATCGGCCACCACGGTCATCAGGTCCTCCCACTGGTCGTGGGTGAACTCCTGGGCGTGGAGGTCGGGATGAACCTCCTTGGCCTTGCGCCGGTAGGCCCGGCGGATCTGGTCCGGCGCGGCCTTGGGCGTGACCCCCAGCAGGAAGTAATAGTTGATCTCGCGCTTGGCCGACCGGGGCAGGGCGACGCTCACCGAGACCTCGCGGTCGACCCGGGCGGCGGCGTCGGCATTGATGGCCCGGGCGTCGTCGGCCGTGGCGCCAAGGCGTTCGATGCGGGCGGTGACGACAGCGTCAGACGTCATTTCCCGGTGCATGGAGATGGCCTCGTTCAGCAGGCGGCCGCGGTCAGCCGGCGACAGGGAGTTGCGCCGCGTGAGCTTCGCCAGGATCCCGACCATCGGACCTACCGGTACCGTCGCCGGTGGGCGAAGAGGCCCCCGAGCGGCAGGATGAAGAACAGCGGCAGGAACAGGAGATGACCGCCGGTGATGATCCAGAGGATCCCGGCGACCGCCAGACCAAGCAGTAGGCCTCTCATATAACATGACAGTCTAACTGTTGGGTCCCCGGCTGTGTGAGCCCGGCCCTAGGCGGCCTCAGGGACCGAGTTTGCCGCCCGTCCGCCGGCCGCCCGGACCAGGAGCACCGCGATGACGATGGCGGCGCCACCTACGTATTGCAGCGGAACCAGCGCCGCACTGAGCAATAGGGCCGAGGCCATCGCGGCCGAGACCGGCTCGATGGTGACCGCGGTCCCGGCTTCGGTCGGAGTGATGTGGCGCAGGCTGCCGAGGTAGAGGGTGAAGGGGACCAGCGTCCCGGGCACGATCACGAAGAGCGTGAGCCAGGCGACGCTGAAGCCGTCGCCGGTGGGGTGCGCGGACCACGGCGGCGCCACCAGCGCCATCGCCAGGCCTCCCATCAGGAAGCCCCATGCGGTGCTGCGGGACGCCCCGATGTCCGCGACGATGCGCACCGAATAGATGGTGTAGAAGGCCGCGGTGACCGCGCTGAGGAGCCCGAACGCCAGGCCGACCGGTGACACGCGCATCCCGCCGCCCCCGTGCGGTGAGGCCAGGAGGAGCAGGGCGGTCCCCACCATCGCCAGGCCCACGGCCGCGATGGTGCGAGCGCCCGGGCGGGTGCTGCCCGCGACAGCCTCCCAGATCGCGATCATCGGCAGGGAGAGGTACTGCACGAAGGTTGCCAGCGCGACACCCATCAGCGATATCGCGGCGAAGTACGTGAACTGCACCGCCGCCAGGCCCGCGATCCCGAAGACCATCAGCCGCACCACGTTGCCCCGTGGCCACGATGGGCGAAGGACCACGAGCAGGATCAGGGCACTGCCCAGCATGCGCACGCTGACCAACCACTGCGGCTGGATACCGTGGCGCTGGAACAGCACCTGTGCCGCCGTGCCCGAAAGACCCCATAGGACCCCTGCGCTGAGCGCGAAGAGGGTTCCCCGCAGGCGTCCCCCAGCCCGCGTCATAGGCGCCGGGCGAGCAACTCCGGGACCCTGAGCGCGCCCACGACAGCGGCCGCCAGGCCCCCCACCACCACTCCGCCCAGCACGTCACCCGGGTAGTGGTCGCCGGCATAGACGCGGGCGTACCCCACCAGCAGCGACATGCCCACCGCGACGATGCCGAGCCGGCGGTGGATCGACAGCAGGACCATCGAGATCGCGATCGCCGCCGCGACATGGTCGCTCGGGAACGAGGCGTCAGCGGGATGGGCCAGCAGGACGTGCACGCCGGGGTGGCTGGTGAAGGGGCGGGGCCTGGCCCAGAAGTGGCTGATCACCTGGTTGGTGCCGAATGCCAGGCCGGCCGCCAGCAGCGCGGTGAGGGCGCCGACCCGCTCAACCTGGACTCGCCGGACCACCCCGAAGATGAGCCAACCGGCGACCAGGATGAGGAACGCCAACTCTGACCACTGCGCCAGGCCGACCATGAGCCCATCGACAAAGGGGATCGTGCCGGCGGCGCCGTTGATCCACTGTTCGAGCTGGTAATCCATGACGCAAGAGCCTAGGACCCCGGGACGTCGTACGCTGTCGGCGTGGAGCCCGACGTTACGGCGCAGAAATCCATCCCGGTCGACGCCCTGCAGGAGCGCCTGTTGCCGGTGGCCGACAGGGTGATGGTGCTGATGCTCTCGCGCCCGGCATCGGGCACGCTGCGCGACACCAAGGTGACGATCGTGACCATCTACCTGGCCATCGCGGTTGCGGTGGTGGGCCTGGTGCTGGCGATCCTGGGGGTGGCGCTGGCCACCGCGGGCGGCCAGGCGGCGTGGGTCCTCGCCGCACTGGTCCTGCTGCTGCTGGCCGGGGGCTGCGCGGACCTGGCCATTTTTGGGGTGCGACAGCGCATCCTGATGGCGCGCGGCTGAGCGTTTCGTCCGTCGGGGAAGCAGGGGATCAAAAGCGCACAATTCGGGCCGTGACGGACGAGGTGGCGAAGCGCTGGGACTCTGACGAGCGCGGCACGGGCGTGGGCGATGCGCGGCGCCTGCTCGAGGGTGCCATGCAGCTCACGGAGGCGCTGAGCCGGCCGGGGTGGGTGGCCGAGCAGCCCGAGTCCCACCTGCTGCCGAACCTGTCGGCCTGGATCTCGGCCATCAGCAACAACCTCGAGATCGTGAGCACGGCGCTGGGAACAGACGGCAGCTTCGAGGTGGAACTGCGCTGGACCGGGAGGCCGCGGGACATGCGCAGCGTGCGCGGGCAGGTGTTCTCGCTGATCGGCCAGGTCGCCGAGGGCGCAACCTACGTCCGGCAGCGCAGCCCGACGGGTGGCGATGCGGGCGGAGTCCACGAGCAGCCGGGCTCGGACGTCGTCAGCTTCGAGGTCGCGACCGGGATGCTCGAGGACGACACGACCTTCGCCAGCCACGGCCATGTGCTGCTCATCAAGGTGACGGGAGTGTCAGGCGGACGCTGAGCCCGGTCCCGCCGCCCCCTAGAATGACCGTCGGTTTCCGAATTCGCCACCAAGGAGGGGGGTCTGTGTCGAAACGACTGGTCATCTCGATGACGTTGGGGGGCTCGCTGCTCCTGTCCGCCTGCGGCGGTAGCAGCAGCAGCGGCGGCGCCGCGGCCAGCTGTCCCACCAATGCGACCGCACCTGCCAGCAAGACTGCAGCGCCACCCAGCTCCGACCTGCTGACGGCCGGCACCCTGACGGTGGGCTCCGATGTCTCATATCCGCCCCAGGAGTTCTACCCTGAGGGCTGCAACGGCAAGGACCCAGACGGCTTCGACATCGACCTCGCCAAGGCGATCGCCGCCCGGATGGGCCTCAAGACGGTCGTCGTCGACACGAAATTCGACGGCATTATTCCGGCTCTCACCACGAAGAAATTCGACGTCCTGATGTCGGGCATGACGGTGACCGATGAGCGCAAGAAGGCCGTTACCTTCATTCCCTACTTCTCCGCGGGTGAGTCATTCGTCACCACCAGCGGCTCCAGCAAGAGCCCCCAGACGCTCAAGGACCTGTGCGGCCTGAAGGTGGCCGTCGAAAAGGGCACCACCGAGGAGACCGACGCGACCGACGCGAACGACGCCTCCAAGAACGGCGTGTGCGCCAAGAACCCCATCGACTTCAAGAACAGCGACTTCGACAAGGACACCCAGGCGCTGGCGGCGCTCAAGAAGGGCACCGTCGACGTGCACTTCACCGACTCCCCGGTTGCAAGCTACGAGCTCCTCAAGAACACCGGCTTCAAGATCAGCAACAAGGTGGTCCAGGCCACCGCCCCGGAGGGGATCGCGGTTCGCAAGGACGATGCCGCGATGGCCACCGCGGTCGGGACGGCGTTCGACGCCATCAAGGCGGACGGGACCTACGCCAGCCTGCTGAAGAAGTGGAAGCTCGAGGGCGGGGACATCACCAAGCCTTCCTCCTAGCCGCGCAACCCGCCGACCTCAGCGAGCCGGTCATAGTACACAGGGCATGACCGGCTCGCTGCTCTTGATCCCACCCGGGGTCCTTGCGGACTTCGACTCCGATGTCTTCTTCCGTTCGCTCTTCAGCGACCTGTTCATCCAGCCCACGCTGCTGGTCATCGCGATCACCCTTATCGCGCAGACCACCGGGATCATCCTGGGCTTCCCCCTGGCGCTGGGGCGGATTTCCAAGAACCGGCTGATCCGCCTGCCGGTCGACGCCTACCTGTACGTCTTCCGGGGCACCCCGTTGCTGCTCCAGGTCCTGTTCCTGTCCGACGGCCTCGCGCTGTTGTTCAACAACCCCGTGATCCTCGACCCGATCTCGCACAACGCCGTGATCGCCGGGACCCTGGCCCTCACCCTGAACGAGGCCGCGTACATGACCGAGATCATTCGCTCCGGGCTCGAGGCGATCGACCCGGGGCAGATCGACGCCGCGCGCGCCCTGGGCATGACGCCATGGCAGATCAACCGCAGGATCATCATCCCCCAGACCATGCGAATCGCGCTTCCGCCGACGGTCAACGAATACATCAACATGAGCAAGAACACCTCGTTGCTCACAGTCATCTCGGTCAACGAGATCCTGGCGACGGCCGGGCGCCAGTATTCCGCCAACTACCGGGTCTTCGAGATCCTGTCCGTCGCGGCCCTCTGGTACCTCCTGATCACCACGATCCTGACGTTGCTGCAGAAGCAGGTGGAGAGGCGGTTTGGTGAGCGCCAGGAGGCGGCCGTACGGCCCAACTTCGCGCGCCGCATGTTCACCGGCTTCCGGGGCGGCGGCGGGGCGGGAACCGAGGCCCACTGATGGCGCAGGAGAACCCCATCGTCCACGCGGTGGACGTGCACAAGCGCTTCGGCCACCTGGAGGTGCTGAAGGGGGTGTCGATGGACGTGACCCGCGGCCAGGTGGTGGTGATCATGGGGCCGTCGGGTGGCGGCAAATCCACCTTTCTTCGCTGCCTCAACCACCTCGAGAAGATCGAGAGCGGCACCATCGAGGTCAACGGCCACGCTATCGGCTACCGCACCACCTCCGGGGGGAGGCTGGTGGAGGAGTCCGCGAAGGTGGTGGCGCGCCAGCGGGCCGACATCGGCATGGTCTTCCAGCGCTTCAACCTGTTCCCCCACATGACGGTGCTGGACAACATCACCCTGGCGCCGATGATGGTGCGGGGAACCGGCCGGGACGACGCCAGGAAGCGGGCGATGGAGCTGCTCGAGTCGGTCGGGCTGCCCCAGAAGGCGGAGGAGTACCCGGCGCGGCTTTCAGGCGGTCAGCAGCAGCGCGTCGCCATCGCGCGGGCACTGGCGATGGACCCCACGGTGATGCTCTTCGACGAGCCCACGTCGGCGCTCGACCCCGAGCTGGTGGGTGAGGTGCTCGAGACCATGAAGCGCCTCGCTACCGAGAACCACATGACGATGGTGTGCGTCACGCACGAGGTGGGGTTTGCCCGCGAGGTCGCGGACCGCGCCGTGCTGATCGACGGCGGGGTGATCGTCGAAGACGCCCCGCCGGACCGCTTCTTCAACGATCCCCAGCACCAGCGCACCCAGCAGTTCCTGTCCAAGATTCTCTAGCCGCGGCGGAGGCTGGGCCGCCGCAACCTCGCCCCGCGGGCATCGCTGGCATACTCAGCGGCGTGAATTCGACAAACGGCACCCTGATCGTCACCGACTCCGGCTGCGACCTACCTGATTCCTGGCTCAAGGAGCATGGCGTGACGCTGGTTCCCCTGGGCGTGAGCTTCGGCATGGATTCCTTCACCGACCGCAGGGACATCGACAACCAGAAGTTCTTCGAGAAGCTGGCCCAGGCCGACAAGCCACCCACCACCTCGCAGCCCCCGCCGGGGGCCTTCGTCGAGGTGTTCGACAGGGCGCTGGCAGACGGCAAGGACGTGCTCTGCCTCACCATGTCGGCGCGCATGAGCGGCACCCACGGCTCGGCCACCACTGCCGCGGAGATGTCCAAGGCCGACGTGAAGGTGCAGGACTCGGAGGCGATGTCGGCGCTGCTGGCGGACCAGGTGATGTCCGCGGCCGCCGTGCTCGAAGGGGGCGGCTCGCGGGACGAGGCGGCTGCCGAAGCCGACCGGGTTCGCACCCACCAGGAGCTGCTGTTCACCGTCCCCGACCTCGTGGCCCTGCGCGCGGGCGGGCGCATCGGGCCGGCGGCGGCGATGCTGGGCGGGTTCCTGCAGATCCGGCCCATCCTCACCATGAAGGACGGCGAGGTGGCGGTGCAGTCGCGGGTGCGCACCAATGCCAAGGCCCGCGAGGCCATCGTCGATCGCCTGCGCAGCCAGGTCGAGGCGGCGGGAAAGAAGGCGCGGGTCTTCGTGGCCGCGGCGAACGACGAGCTCCAGCTCGAGGACCTCGAAGCGCGGGTCAAGGAGTTCGCCGACGGCCCCATCACGCGGCTCCAGATCGGCCCGGTCATCGGCGCTCACACCGGCACGGGAACAGGCGGGGTGGTCTACCGGATCGACTGACCTCGGGAACGGTCACAACCTCTGCGCCGGGCGTTCACACCCAGTTCACAGGTCCCTTCGAGGATGAGGTCATGAACCACTCCACGGAGGACGTCAAAATGAACCCACGTCGCGGACTGGGCCTGCTCTGGGCCCTGGTCACCGTCACCATCATCGGCGCTGTCGCCTGGTTCGCCTACCACGCGGGCGTCGAGACAACCGTCATCACCTCGGGACACGACCCGGGAGCCGCGTACCCCGCCTACTACCACTACGGAGCCGGCTTCGGCTTCGGCATCTTCCCCCTCTTCTTCTTCATCCTGCTGATCGTTCTGCTCTTCCGCGGACGCCGCTGGCACCGGCCGTGGGGCTACGGCGGCTGGGGCTACGGCCCGGGCTGGGGCCACGGCCCGGGGTACGGCCCCGGGTACGGACCGGGTCAGCCGGGTGGGACACAGGGCCCCGGGCCCGATGTTCCGCCAGGAATGGAGGAGAGGCTGCACGCCTGGCATGAGAAGGCCCACGGTCAGCCGACCGCGGGTCCCGACCCGCAGGGCTGAGCCTGCCAACAGGGCCGGGGACGCGGAGTCCCCGGCCCCTGTGCGCTCTACCATCACGCCATGCCAACCATCCTCGTGGTCGACGACGAGGCCCAGATCGTCCGGCTGGTCAGCGACCACCTGGTGCACGCGGGCTTCAGCGTCCTGCAGGCGGCCGACGGCGCCACCGCGCTGCGCCTGGCGGCATCCGAGCACCCCGACCTGGTGATCCTGGACCTCGGCCTGCCGGGTCTCGACGGCCTGGACGTGACGCGCAACCTCCGCCGCGCAAACCCGGTCCCGGTCATCATGCTCACGGCGCGGAGCGACGAGTCGGACAAGCTCGTCGGCCTGGAGCTGGGGGCGGACGATTACGTCACCAAACCCTTCAGCCCCAAGGAGCTGGTGGCCCGGGTCCGCGCGGTGCTGCGGCGGACCGAGGCGGCTGCGCAGGCACCTGAGGTGATCCGGGCGGGCGACGACGTTGAGCTGGACCTGCCGCGGATGGAGGCGCGGGTCGCCGGGAGGCGGGTTGAGCTGACAGCGACCGAGTTCCAGCTGCTCACCGCCCTGGCGCGGCAGCCGGGGCGGGTCTTCACCCGGGCGCAGCTGCTCGACGCGCTCCACGGGGTGGCGTTCGAGTCCTACGAGCGGGCGATCGATGCCCACGTCAAGAACATCCGCCGCAAGCTCGAGCCCGACCCGCGCTCCCCGCGCTACCTGCTGACGGTCTATGGGGTTGGCTACCGCTTTGCCGACGGACGCGCATGACCGGGCAGCGGCACGAGCCCCCCGGCCGGCGACCACCATGGTGGCCGGAGGGCGAGCCCTTCCCACCGCAGGGACCACCTCCCTGGGCTCGCGGCAGGGGCTACGGCCGCCATGGTCGCCAACGGTTCATGCGCCGCGCCGGCCTGGTATTCGTCGCCTTCTTCTTCGTGGCGACCGGGCTCGGGACGCTGGCATTCCACCTGGCCGAGAACGTCGTCGGCAGCCACGTCAGCGGCGGCCTGCGGCTCGGCTCGCTCGCGATCCTGCTCATCGCGTTCCTCTTCCTGGTCTTCAGCGGTCGCCTCTTCCGGCGGATCACCACGCCCGTCGGTGACCTGGTCGAGGCCGCCAACCGCATCGAGTCGGGCGACCTCTCCACCCGCGTGCGAGAGCACGGGCCGGGCGAGGTGAGGTCGGTGGCGCGCGCGTTCAACTCGATGTCGGAGCAACTCCAGGCAACCGATGCGCGCCGCCGCACCTTCCTCGCCGACGTCACGCACGAACTGCGCACGCCGCTGTCGGTCATCCGGGGCCGGGCGGAGGGCATCCTCGAGGGCGTGTATCCCGGGGACCGCGAGCACGTGGCGCCCATCCTGGAATCTGCCCGGACGCTAGAGCTGCTGATCGAAGACCTGCGCACCCTCGCCCTGGCCGAGGCCGGCGGCCTGACGCTGCGCCGTGAGAGCGTCGATATCGGGCTCCTGGCGGCCGAGACTGCCGGGACCTTCGCGGACCAGGCTCGACTGGCCGGGGTGACGCTGGCGGCCACGGCGGCACCCGACCTGCCGCCGGCACAGGCGGACCCCGCGCGCATCCAGTCGGTCATCAGCAACCTCATCAGCAATGCCCTGCGCCACACCCCCACCGGTGGGCATGTGGATGTCCGGGTGGATGGCGATGGCGACCAACTGCGCGTCGCGGTGGCCGACACCGGGGCCGGCATCCCGGCCGAGCTGCTGCCCCACGTCTTCGATCGCTTCGTCAAGGGCGGCGATTCATCGGGGAGCGGCCTCGGGCTGGCGATCGCCCGCGACCTGGTGCTCGCCCACGGCGGCCACATCGACGTGACCAGCGCACCAGGCGAGGGCACCACGCTCACGTTCAGCCTGCCGCGGCAGTGACCCACGGCGCCCACCCGATCGGGTGTTGCGCAATACAGCTCGCTGTGCGGTAGTTCTGGACTGAACATGGCGGGTACCAACGGCAAGCAGCCGACATCCAAATCCGGGCTCAGTGGCTCGCCCAACGTCGAGGAGGCGCCTGCCAAGGAGGCGCCCAAGAACCTCGGCGAGCGATACAAGGTCATCCGCGACTCGGTGCGCGGGACCCTGCTCGCCATGCCGCGGGTCTTCCGCCTGGTCTGGGAGGCCAGCCCGAAAGCCACCCTGACGCTGGCGATCGTCACCGTCGTCACGGGCATCCTGCCTGCGCTGACCGCCTATATGAGCAAGCTCCTGGTCAACGCCGTCGTGGGGGCGATCGTCATTCGTTCCCAGCACAAGCCCGACAACGTCCGGCTCGACCTGCCGCTGGGGCTCCACTCTCCATATTCCACCTCGGTCGGGATCGTGATCGGCCTGGCGGTGGTGTCGCTGGTGATCGCGGCGGTCGCGTCGCTGATGAGCACCATGCGCAACATCAGCCAGCAGTTGCTGCAGGAGCGCGTGCAGATCCGCATCCAGCTCATGGTCATGGACCACGCGGCGGCATTGGACCTGCCGTTCTTCGAGGACCCCGCGTCGTACGACCTGCTGCGGCGCGCCCAGGAGGATTCCCGCAACCGGCCGGTGCAGATGATCTCCAGCACCTTCGGCCTTTTGCAGACCGCCATCACCTTCGTGTCGATGATCGCCCTGCTGCTCGGCGTGAGCCCGCTGCTGGCGCTGATCGCGCTGCTCTCCCCGATCCCCGCGTTCATCGCCGACACCCGCTACAGCTGGTGGGGCTACCGCATCGCCCGCTGGAATTCGCGCCTGCTGCGCCGGATGAATTACCTGGTGCAATTGGTCACAACCGACACCTTCGCCAAGGAGGTCAAGGTCTTCGGGCTGGGCACCTACTTCACCGGCCGCTACCGCCTGCTGTCCGACACCTACTACGAGCGACAGCGCGGGCAGATCGTGCGCCGCTACGTCGCCGGGTACGCGTGGGGCGTGCTGACGACGATCGCCGGCTCCATCACCTATCTATATGTCGCGCTGCTCGCGGTGGCCGGCCGCCTCACGCTGGGCGACCTGACGCTCTACACCAGCGCGGCGACCGCGGTGCAGAACTCGATCTCCAACCTGCTGGGCGGCTTCTCGACGATGTACGAGCACAACCTCTACCTCAGCAACCTGTTCAACCTGATCGAGACGCCCACGGCGGTGACGCGCTCGGAGCACCCCACGCCTCTGCCCAACCCGGTGCGCGGCGACATCGAGTTCGATGACGTCACGTTCCACTACCCCGGCCAGAAGGGCCAGGCCATCCACAACCTGAGCTTCCACATCGCGCCGGGCGAGACGGTCGCGATCGTCGGCCGCAACGGCGCCGGCAAGACCACGCTGATCAAGCTGCTGTGCCGGCTGTACGACCCCACCGAGGGGCGCATCCTGCTGGACGGCATCGACATCCGCGACCTCGACCCCGACGAGCTGCGCGCCCAGGTCGGCGCGATGTTCCAGGACTATGTGACCTACCAGGCGACGGCCAGGGAGAACATCGGGCTGGGATCCCTCACCGACCTCGAGGACGCCGGTGCCGTCGAGCTGGCGGCCGAGCGCGGAGGCGCCCAGGACCTGGTGAAGGGCCTGCCCGGGGCGTGGGAGACGATGCTGGGCAAGTGGTTCGACGAGGGCGTCAACCTGTCAGGCGGCGAGTGGCAGAAGGTGGCCCTGTCGCGGGCGTTCATGCGCGACGTCCCGATCCTGGTGCTGGACGAGCCCACCTCGGCGCTCGACGCCCAGGCCGAGTACGAGCTGTTCGAGCGCCTTCGGGAGCTCACCCGCGGCCGCACCGCCGTCTACATCTCGCACCGCTTCTCGACGGTTCGCCGCGCGGATCGGATCCTGTTCCTCGAGACCGGCGAGCTGGTCGAGAAGGGCACGCACGAGGAGCTGATCAGGCTGGACGGCCGCTACGCGCGGCTGTTCCGGATGCAGGCCAGTGCCTATACCGGCGAGGCCATGGACGAGGTCACAGTCGCGGGCGTCTGAGGCCGGCTCAGCCGGATGCTGAACGCCACGATCCCCACCAGGATGGCGGCACCCTGGAAGGGCGTGAAGAACTTCTCGCCCCACTGCTGCTGGACGATGAGGGTGATGACAAATCCTGCGAGGGCGACGTTCATCACCCAGAAAATAATGTTCTCCGTGTAAGCCATGACGTGCCGTTGGTCCGGGGTCAGGTCGTGCATCAGGCCGAAGAACATGTTGGTCATGACACCCAGGAATATTGCGTGGTCGGCGGCGGTGAGAACGCCCGTGTTGACCTTGTTGAAGTCGCCCTGCGCGCCGATGAGCGCGACGACGAAGATGATCGTCAGGACCAGGTTGACGATGGCCCACGCGGCAGCGATCGCGAAATGGCGCGAGCTGCCCGCCTCCAACCAGGCGGCGCCGAGGACCTGTGGGCCGACCCGCGCGAGGAAGATGCCGAGGGCGACCAGGTCCAGCGGGATGAAGCTCGCCAGCAGTGGCTGAATGTTGAGCAGGACCCCGATCGATAGGAGGATCCCGCCGATGAAGAGCAGTGCCACCTGGACGCGCCCGGCCACGCCGACTCCCTCGGCGCCCTTCAGACGCCATTCGATGGCCGAGAGCGCAAACAGCACGAGATAGCCGCCGACCTGCGCACTGGCGTGACCGCCGACGGCGGCATCCGGGAGAAACTGATGGCTGGCGGCAAGCTGCACCTGGATCAAAACCCCGATCGTGGAGCCGACGATCAGGGTGACGAACGCCAGCATGAAGCCCAGGCGCGGCACCGTCATCGCGATTCCTGCGCGAGCGCGTACCAGGTAGACGACCACACCCACGATCACTGCCGAGCACGGGCACGCCGAAGATGGCGCGCAGGATGAAGTTGCCGCTGAGGAATGCCGCAATGTACAGCGGGACGCAGATGGCCATGCCCATGGCGACGCCGCGGGCGTGCCCGGCAAGGCTGTCATTCGCGCTCGTCGAGTAGAGCCAGTACGCCGCGCCGGTGGCGCACAGCGTTATCCAGCCCAGCGTCCCGGCATGCACGTGGGTCAGGATGACGGCCCTCGACAGGGTCACGAGGTGGAAGCCGTTGACGATGCCGATCGCCACGGTGACGGTGAAGATCACCAGCGCCACGCGGAAGAGCATCCGGGTCTCGCGCTGGCGGGCGAACGTCGTCTCGGTCATCAGCTTCTCCTCCCTCGGTTGACTGAGCGCAATGTACGACACGCGCTGAGCGCCGGGAAGCCCTCGCGGGCGTCGATTCGATGGAGAATGGGGCTTCCATGACCGCAGTCCCCCGCGCCACATCGCTGCCGACTGGCACGGCGACGTTTGTGTTCACCGACATCGAGGGCTCGACCAAGCTGGTGCAGGCGCTGGGAACCCAGGCCTGGCGGGGAATCCTCGAGGACCACCACGCGCTGCTGCGCCGGCAATGGGAGGAGCATGGCGGGCAGGAGGTGAACACCGAGGGGGACGCCTTCTTCGTGGCATTCGCCGGCGCGCCCAGCGCGGTGGCCGCCTGCGCCGCGGCGCAACATGCGCTGACCGAGCACGAATGGCCCGAGGGGCATGAGATCCGGGTGCGCATGGGGCTGCACACCGGCGAGGCCCAGCTCACCGAGGCTGCCGACTACCTCGGGATCGACATCCACCGCGCGGCGCGGATCGCGTCCGCCGGGCATGGCGGCCAGGTGCTGGTGTCGGAGAGCACCCGGTCGCTGGTCATCGACAGCCTGCCCGACGGCGTCACCCTCGTAGACCTCGGCGAGCATCGCCTGAAGGACCTGGCGCGGGCGGAGCACATCTACCAGCTCGTCATGCCGGGCCTGCCGTCGGAGTTCCCACCGCTCAAGACCCTGGACGCCACCCCCAACAACCTGCCCACCCAGATGACGACGTTCATCGGTCGCGAGAAGGAGCTGGAGGAGACGCACCAGCTGCTCCACACGGTGCGCCTGCTCACCCTGACCGGCCCGGGCGGCACCGGCAAGACCCGCCTCAGCGTCCAGGTGGCGGCAGACCTCGCGCAGGAGTTCGACGGCGTCTACTGGGTGCCTCTGGCGCCGATAGACGACCCCGAACTGGTGACGACGACCATCGCATCCGTGCTGGGCCTCCAGGAGAGCGGGCAGAAGACACCGCAGGAGATGGTCATCGAGAACCTCAGGACCCGGAAGGTGCTGCTGGTGCTCGACAATTTCGAGCAGGTCACCGCCGCCGCCCCGGCGATCGGGGAGATCCTCAAGGGCGCGCCCGGGGTCAAGATCATCGCCAGCAGCCGGGCCCCCCTGCGGGTCTACGGCGAGCAGGAGTACCCGGTGCCGCCGCTGGGCGTGCCCGACCTCCACCACCTGCCGTCACTCGAGTCGCTGTCGCAGTACGCCGCGGTGAAGCTGTTCATCGACCGGGCCACGTCGATCAAGCCCGACTTCAAGATCGACAACGAGAACGCGCCGTCGGTTGCGGCGATCACCGAGCTGGTCGACGGCCTGCCCCTGGCGGTCGAGCTGGCGGCGGCCAGGATCCGGCTGCTGCCACCGCGGCAGATGCTGGCCCGCCTGGAGAACAGCCTGGGGGACCTGGGCGGCGGGGCCCGCGACCTGCCGGCGCGACAGCAGACGTTGAGAGGGGCGATCGCCTGGAGCTACGACATGCTGGAGGAGCCCACCCGCCGGCTGATGCAGCGCTTCGGGGTGTTCGCGCGAGGGGCGACGCTGGAGCACGCGGAGATGGTCTGCGGGACCTCGAACGAGCTGGGCGCCGACGTCCTGGGCGGCCTGGAGCAGCTGATCGAGCAGAGCCTGCTGCGGACCCTGGAAGGGGATGCCGAACCTCGCTTCTTGATGCTGCACGTGATCCGTGAGTTCGCCCTGGACCGGCTGCAGGAGTCCGGCGAGGAGGACGAGCTACGGGAGCGGCACGCGATGGTCTTCCTGGACTTCGCGGAGGCCGCCGGAGGTCACCTCCTGGGCGACGACGTCGGACCCTGGCTGGAACGGCTGGAGGCTGAGCAGGACAACCTGCGGGCGGCGCTGGCCTGGTTCGTCGGGCGTGGGGACGACGCGGCGGCGACCCGGATGGGGTCGGTGCTCTGGCGCTTCTGGCAGATGCGCGGACACGTTCGTGAGGGGCGCGAGCGCCTCGAGCAGGTGCTGGCGATGGAGTTCCCGGAAGGGCATGAGCGGAACCTGCTCAGGGGGTTGGAGGCCGCCGGGGGGTTGTGCTGGTGGGCCGGCGATCGCGAAGCGTGCAGGGGTTACTACGACCGCTGTACGGAGCTTGCCCGCAGTCTCGACGACAAGGCTGAGCTGGCGCTGGCGCTGTACAACCTCTCCTTTCCACTCGGCGAGATGGACGCCAGCGGTGGACTCGCGGCCGCGCGCGAGGCGCTGGCCCTCTTCGAGGAGCTTGGCGACCGGGTCGGTGCTGCCCGCGCGGCCTTCTCGGTGGCCGGGTCACTGGGGATCATGGGTCGCTACGAGGAGGCCCTGGAGCTGGCCAACCGCGCCATACCCCTATTGCGGGAGCTCGGCCTGCGGTTCGACCTCGCCTGGTTGCTGCACACCGCCGGCCTGGCCCAGATCAAACTTGGACGCCTGGCTGACGCTGCCCCGAACCTGCTGGCGTCACTCGACATGCTGGCCGAGGTCAAGGACCAGGCCGGCATCACCATCGTCCTGGGCGATTTCAGCGACCTGGCGTTCGGCCTCGGCGACGACCTGGACGGGATGCGGTTGCGCGGGGCGTCCGCGGCCATCCAGGAGCGGACGGGGGCGGGGCTGGAGGGCACCATGGGCGACACGTACAACCAGCGCGCGCGTCAGGGAGAGCCCGCCACGCCAGAGGAGAAGGATGCGGTCGAGGAGGGGCTCGCGATGACAACTGAGGAAGCCACCGCCCTGGCCCGCGAGGTGGCCGCCCGCGCCGCCGCGACGGCTCCCTCGGCGAAGTGAGCAAGGGTCGCGTAGAGGCCTTCAGCGACGGGGTGTTCGCAGTGGCGATCACCATCCTGGTCTTCAACGTCATTCCGCCAAAGGTGGCCTCGGGCCAGCTGTGGCACGCGCTCGGCGAGCAGTGGCCGACCTACGCCGCCTACGTCGCGAGCTTCATGACGGTCGGCATCATGTGGATCAACCACCACGCGATGTTCATGCGCATCTCGCATGTCGACCGCCCCCTGCTGATCCTCAACCTGCTGCTGTTGATGGTGATCGTACTGGTGCCGTTTCCAACCTCACTGATGGGTCAGTACGTGCCCGCCGGCGGCGCCGACGCCCGCGCCGCCGCAACGGTCTACGCCGGGCTCGCGGTGGTCATTTCGTTGTGCTTCACGAGCATCTGGCTGTACACGCTGACCCACCCGGCGGTGATGGTCCCGGGCATCGACCGCGACCTGGCGCTGAAGATGGCGCCGCGCTTCTCACTGGGATTCGTGATGTACGTGCTGTGCCTGCCACTGGCCCAGGTCAGCCCCATCGCGGTCGTCTTCGTCCTGGGCCTGACCGCTGTGTACTACGCCTACGAGCGGCTCCCGGAACCGGCGCCCCACTAACCCCGAAGGTTCACCAGGGAACGCCCAGCGCCTTCGCCAGGAACGCCGTGTACGGCGCCGCCGTCCGGCAGGCCTCGAGGTAGCGCTGCATGAAGTCCGGCGCCACCACGTCCGCCTGGGTGTACCGCGCGTGCCAGGTGTAGGACTTGCGCTTGAGGTCTTCGACAAACGGGTGGTTGGGGTCGTAGCCCTGAGGCGGGCGCTTCAGGGCCTCCCCCATGTTCACGGCCATCGGCGCAAACCTGGCGTTGTTCACCACGCGCTTCCAGGTCGCGGTGTCACCGACGATCGCGTCGCGCACGCGGTTCAGCGTGGGGGTGTCGGGCATGTGGACACCGCCCCCCGCGAAGGCGTCGTCGGTGTCGAGGTGCAGGTAGAAGCCGGGGGCCGCCATCTCGCGCCCCATGTCGTGCCCGAACGACATCCCCACCGCGGTCTTGTAGGGGCTTTTGTCATTGGAGAACCGGATGTCGCGGTTGACCCGGAAGAGCGATCCCCCCACGGGCCTGGGGTCGGCGACGAGGTGCTTGCTGATCTTCCGCAGACCCGGCCCCGCATCCTCGATGAAGCGCAGCGCCGGCCCTTTGACATCGGCCTCGTAGCGGGCCTTGTTCTTCAGGAACCAGTCGCGGTTGTTGTTCTTCTTCAGCTGGCGCAGGAAATCAAAAAGCGCGGGCGAAAAATGCGCCGTGGCGACCGCCATGTGTGTCCTCCCCTGGTCTGTCTGTCCCGGGCTCCAGTGTCCCACGATCCGAAGGACAGCTCGTGGACATCGCCCCAAACCGGGGGCGGCGCGTCAGGCCGGCTGGCGCTCCGCGACCGCGCGCTTCGCCTGCTCGGCATGGTCGTGGCAGTGGCGCGCGTAGATCTCGAGCCAGGTGTCGATGGAATACGGGCCCATTTCACTGTGGGTGCCGGCCCGCTCCCAGGCGTCGTCGCTGAGGGCATCGAGGATGTCGGCGGTCGTTCCACGCGCGTAGCGAATGGCCTCCAGCGATGGCTGGATCGGGCGCGTGCGGTAATGCAGCGCGGCAGCGTAGACATCGGCGTCGTACCCCGCAATCGCCGGGCTATCCTCGGCAACCAGGCGGCGCAGCCGGACGGCAGAGGTCATCTCGCTGTCGGCCGTGTGGTGCACGACCTCGCGCGCCGACCAGCCCCCGTCCGCGGGGCGGTTGTCCAACTCCTCGTCGCTCAGCCCGGCCACGGCGGCGGCGAGCACCGCCGCCCCCTCGCGGTACTGCGCGATGAGATCCGTCCGGTTGTCCTTCGCCACGGTTGCAGCTTAGCCGCGGGGGGCGCCGGCCACCGCTGAGTTTTCTGCCAAATTACGCGGCCCTTGCGCCAGAGCCGGCGCGTCTCGAACCGCGAGCTCCGCGGCCACGACCTCCCGCAAGGAGGTGACCGGGATGCCGGGAAAGCGGCTGCGGGTGGGTCCGGCGTCGAATGACGTGTCCCGGGTGTGGATCACCACCCCCATCTGGACGTGCCGTGCCATCACCAGGTTGAAGGGGCGCATCGCGTACTGCATGACCCGCATCACCGGCAGCGGGAGGTGCGCCGCCTTCGGTTCCACCCCCGCAGCCACCGCAAACTCTTCGACGAACTGGTTGAAGGTCATGTTGGGGCCCCCGACCTGGATCGTCTGCCCACGGAGCGCCGGGTCGACCACCGCCAGGTCGGCGAAGCGCGCCAGGTCCAGCGCCGAGACGAAGTTGGTCGCCCGCCGGCCGTGCCCGTAGACCGTGGTCTTGCCGGTCTTCAGGAGCGGCTCCCCGATCATGTTCGTCCAGGTCTCCATCAGGCACGACGGCCGCAGGATCGTCCACGCCATGCCGGTGGACTTCAGGTGCTCCTCGGCGGCGAACTTCATTTGCGCCAGGTCCATCCGGCTGTCGGGCGCGGCCCACGCGATCGAGGCCAGGATCCCGTGCTCCACCCCGGCTTCGCTCGCGGCATTGAAGAGGTTGCGGTTGCCGTCCCGGTCGATCGACTCCAGGCTGATTTCTCCGGGCCCGGCGAATCCCTGGACCAGGGAGACCACGGTGCCGACGCCGGTGGCGGCGCGACGGACGACGTCCGCATCACGCACATCGCCGACCACCACTTCGACCCCCTCCAGGTGACTGGCTCGCGACGGCTTGCGCGTCAGCACGCGCACGTTCTCGCCACGCGCCCGAAGCAGCCGCACGAGGTGCGTCCCGGTCGTGCCGGTGCCCCCGGCAACCAGGATCACTTCGCGCCCTCGAGGGCCGCGCGGATGGCCTCCGCATTGCCCGCGCTGCCGGCCTCGACCGGCTCCATGTACAGGACGACATCGGCGAACGTGCCGTCGACGACCTCCTGGATCGTCACACCCCGCATCTCGAACGCCTTCCCGTCGCGGCTGTTGCCAAACCAGTGCCACTCGGCCCAGGCGGTTTTGCCGGAGGTCGATGCACGGAGCAGTTCGGCGTGGATGTCAGGGACACCACCGAAGATCTGGCTCCAGTTCCGGCGCACGTTCTCGCTGCCCTCGAACTGCCGGGCGGGGTGCACCGGCTGCCGGCTGCGCACGCCGGGGCTGAAGCAGGACACCATTGCCTCGATGTCGTGGGAGTTGATCGCCGACCGCAGCCGGTGCACCGCATGCAGCGGGCCGACCGGTGCTTGAATCTCGGTTGCCATGCTTGGACTCCTCCTCTTTTGATTAGACTGTGAGTCTAGTGAAATCAGAAGGGAACGTCAAGCGCCCGTATCGCTCGACCCTGCGTTCGGACCAGGCCCGCGGCACCCGCCGCGCCCTCCTGGAGGCCGCCACCCAGCTCTTCGCGGACCGCGGTTACAGCGCGACGTCGGTCGAGGAGATCGCCGCCGCCGCAGGTGTGAGCCGGGCGACGGTGTTCACCGCGGTCGGGGGCAAGCCCGCGCTCCTGAAGGCCGCCTACGACCTGGCGCTGGTGGGTGATGACCTGCCGGTGCCGCTGGTCGAGCGCGAGCGCTCGATCGCCATTCGCCAGGAGCCCGACGCCCGGCGCTACCTCGACCTCTATGCGGAGCTGGCGGCGGAGTCCTACGGCCGCGTCGCCCGGGTCAGCGAGGTGGTTCGGGAGGCCGCCGGCGCCGACCCCGAGGCGCGGGCCCTGTACGAGAAGATGCAACAGGAGCGCCTGGTCGGTGCGCGCCACATCGTCGGCGACGTCGAGGCCAAGGGCGGGCTCAGACCCGGATTGCGCACCAGCGACGCGATCGACGTGGTCTGGACCCTGATGGAGCCGAGTCTCTATGTCCGGCTGGTGCACCAGCGGGGCTGGTCGCCCCGGCGATTCGCGGCGTGGTGGGCCGCGACACTACAGGCCCAGCTGTTGCCTACTGGCAGCTCCAGTCGCCGGAGCGGCCCTGGCTGAACATCTTCGCGGCGATGTTGGACTGGTCGGTGGGATCCCAGATATCGTGCCCGCCATTGCCGTAGAACGTCCCCGGCATGAACTGGAACAGGCCCGACGCGCCTGACGACGACTGCGCGCGCGGGTTCAGTCCCGACTCGCATTTGGCCACGCGCACCAGCCGGTCGCCATCCTGGTTGTAGCGGGCGGCGGCGGTGCGGATGATGGCGATGATCTGCTGCTGGCTCTGCGTGTAGTTGCCGGCCGGCGGCCGGGTCAGCGCCAGGATCTGGGCGTTGAGGCTGTTGATCTGCGCCAGCAGGTCCGTGGAGGAGGCGCTCAGCGCGTTGATCTGCGCGTGGTAGTCGGCGGCAGCGGTCTGCAGGGATGCCTTGCGCGCCGCCAGCTCGCCCTGGAGCCGGCCGATCTCGGCCTCCCGCTGGGTGAGGTCGGCGGTCTCCGAGACCAGCGAGCTCTCCACCGTCCGCAGCTCCGACAGCAGCAGGTGCTCGCGGTCGCTGACCGCACGCGCCGCCACGATGCGGTTCACCGCGTCGCTGAAGTTGGAGGAGCCGAAGAGCACCTGGTCGGCACTGGTCTGGGCCCGCGACTTGTACTGCTGCCGGACCAGCAGGCCGAGCGCGTGCTGCTGCGCTGTGATATGCGTCCGGGCAGCCGCGATGCCGGCCTCCAGCGAGGTCCGGCGGCTCTCCAGCGTCGCCAGGTCCGACTGGTTCCTCGCCACCTGCCCGCGCAGGTTGGCGAGCCGATCCTGGACGTCGATCAGCTTCTGCAGGGCGCCGGACTGGTCGGCCCCGAGCTTGCTCACCTGGGCCTGCAATGCCGTCCGTTGCTTGATCAGCAGCTGGAGGTTGCTGTCGGCAGTCGCCGTCGGCGCCAGGGCGGCCGTCGTCACGGCGAGCATGGCAGCGATGACTGCGGGTTTGAATCGCAGGGTGTTGGCCCTCTTGAAGTGGTGGGGTAGCGCCCGTATCCATCCCCTGGAGGCCGTCCTCACAGCCAGGGACGCTTCGGCCATCCTACCAAGCGGCTGACAAAGGCCTCAAGCTAGGTTCATGGGCTCGTCCGACCAACCCGGACCGGAGCTGGACGCGCTTCAGGATCGCCTCGCGGCGGTGGAGAAGGAACGCGACCGCCTGATCCAGCTCCTCGAGGACCAGTACCAGGACCTGCAGAACGCGGAGCGGCTGAAGCAGGAGTTCCTCCAGACGATCAGCCACGAACTGCGCACCCCGCTGACCGCGATCCTGGGTTTCTCCGACCTGCTCTCCAGCGAGCCGGACATGGGCCATCGGATGGAGTTGGAGATCATCCGCCGCAACGGCCGGCGGCTCCTCGACATCGTCGACGACATGATCATGCTGGCGCAGGCCGAGTCCGGGACGCTGAAGCTCGATATCGGCCCGATCCAGGTCGTGACGCCGGCCAAGCGGGTCGTCGACTTCCACCAGGCGCTGGCGGCTCTCAACGGGCTCGAACTGCGTCTCGAGGCTCCCAAGTCGGCGCCGGCCCTGGCCGACGAGGAGGCGGTGGAGGCAACCGTGCGCCACCTGGTGGACAACGCCATCAAGTTCACCCGCACAGGTGAGGTGGTGGTCTCGATCACGACCGAGGACCGCATCGTCAGGGTATCGGTCGCCGACACGGGCCCCGGGGTGCCCGAGGAGGCCGCCCAGCGGATCTTCCAGGGCTTCACCCAGGGCGACCAATCGCTCACGCGCCGCCACGGCGGGATGGGCGTCGGCCTGGCGGTGGCCCGGCGACTCACGCAGATGCAGCAGGGCCAGTTCGGCCTGGAGGAGCGCCCCGGCGGGGGATCGGTCTTCTGGTTCACGCTCCCCGCCGCCTGACGGGAGGCGGCGGGCTAGCGGCTCTTGGTTGGCCCTGCCGGTTTGGCCGCCACGGGCTTGCGCTTGACGGCCTTGCTGCCATTGGCCGACGCGCGGCCTGGCCCCCTGGTCGTGACCACCTCCATCAGGGTGCCGCTGCCCGGGGTTGCGGACTTCGCCCGCTTGCCACCTGGCGAGACGGCCCGGCGCGACGCCGCCCGCGCCCGCGTGCCGCCGTTGTTGCCGGTCGCCGCGACCTTGACCGCGCCGGTCCTGGCCGCGATGCCGTTGCGGGCGGCGGAGTTGCGGCCGATGGTGGCCGTCTGCCGGCGGGCGATCTTCAGGTATTCCGCCATGCCGTCCTCGATCCCGTTGGTCAGGACCTCGATGTCGGGGGCGCCGTCGTAGTCGCCGGTGACGCCGTAGTTCAGCCCGCCCAGGTAGGAGAAGATCGCGACCGCAATCCGCACGTTGCCCTGGATCGGGACGAACGGGTACGCCTCGAGCATCTGCCGCCCCGCGATGTAGAGCGGGAAGCGCGGCCCGGGGACGTTGGTGGTGATGGTGTTGAGCGTGCGCTGGGGCAGCCGGCTGGCGAGTCGAGTGCCCAGTGCCAGAAGGGTCGGGGGCGCGAAGCCGGCGAGCTGCATGATGCTGTCGGCGCCGGCCGCCATCTTCGACTCCTTGAGCCCGGTCATCTGGCGCTGGATCTCCTCCAGCCGTTCGACCGGGTCATCGATGCCCACGGGCAGGTCCGGGAACATCGCCGAGACGCGGTTGTTGAAGGTGCCCTTCTCCGCCTCGCTGCGCACCGAGACCGGGACCATGGTTCGCACGATCCGGCCTTCCAGGTCGGCGCCGCGGCCCAGCAGCAGGTCGCGGAAGCCCCGCGTGATCACCGCCAGGACCACGTCATTGACCGTGCCGGGTAACGCGGTGCGGATCTCCTTGACGTCGGCGAGCGAGGACTTCGCCCAGCTCCAGCGACGGTGCGGACCAATCGGGCCGTTGAGGTCGACCGTGCGGTTGCGCAGCATCGACCAGTAGGTGGCGGCGGTGCGGCGGACGTCGGTCACGCCCATGCCGCCGGGCAACGGGGAGCGGGCCAGCGCCGGCAGGCCGCGGAGAGCCTCGACGGGCTTGGTGGCGCCGTCCAGCAGGGTCCGCGCGATGACCTCGGCGAGGGCCGGCTCGGCGGGCGGGTTCCAATCCTCGACCACCGGCTGCTCCACCGCCGCGCTGCTGTCCAGCAACACGGTCATCAGGTCGGTCCCGCTGACGCCGTCCACCATGGAGTGGTGGACCTTGGAGATCAGCGCCCAGCGGCCTCCCTTGAGGCCCTCGACGATCCACATCTCCCAGAGCGGCTTGCTGCGGTCCAGGTTCTGGGCGAACACCCGGCCGGCGAGGTTGCGCAACTCCTCGTTGTCGCCGGGCGCCGGGACCGCGGTGCGGCGGATGTGGTAGAGGATCTGGAAGTGGGGGTCGTCCACCCAGATGGGACGCCCCAGCTGCAGCGGCAGCATCCTGACCTTCTGCCTGTAGCGGGGCACCAGCGGCAGCTTGCTGGCCACCATTCGGACCACGTCGCCGTACGACGGGGCGGGTCCTTCGAATATCGAGACATTGCCGATATGCATCGGGTTGTTGTCATCCTCGATCGCCAAAAATGACGCATCGAGCGGGTTCATCCGGTCCATTCCACACCTCTCTCGCGAGTTGCTGAGTCTACGCCGCTGTTCTCCGCCGCACCTGAGGACGCGGCCGGGCTGAGAAGCGCGCCGTGAGGGCGTAGCCTTCGGCGTGCCCGGACGCAACCAGCTCATCGGCAGGTGGTATCCCCTGCCCCCGGTATGGCTCGAGGGGCGGTTCTGGCTGGAGTACGCGCAACTCTCGCGCTCCGAGGTCTTCCGCAAGGGCGCCACCCCGCACGGCGACGGCCGCCCGGTGATGCTGATCCCGGGGTTTCTCGCCGGCGACGCGTCGCTCGACGTGATGCGCGCGTGGCTCAAGCGGAGCGGCTACCGGCCGCTGCGATCCGGGATCAACGTCAATGTCCATTCGTCGGAGTTGCTGCTGCAGCGCATCGCCTCGCGAATTGGCACCGAGTACCGGCGCAACGGTCGCAAGGTGACCATCGTGGGCCAGAGCCGCGGCGGCGTGCTGGGCATTGGCGTGGCGCGGCGCTTCCCGCAGCTGGTGGAGCAGGTCATCACTCTGGGCAGCCCCATCGGCGACCCGCTCGACGTGCACCCGTCGACGATGGCGGCGGTGCACATGGCACGCTTCGTCCACACACTGCGGCGCGGGCCGCGGGACATGGACGCACGGTTCGACCGGGAGATCACCGACCGGGTCCCGGTCCCGGTGACGTCGATGTACTCGCGCACGGACGGCATCGTCCACTGGAAGGCCTGCCTGCGCTCCGACGTGGATGCGATCGAGGTCGGCGGCAGCCACGTGGGGATGGGCGTGAACACCCGGGTCTACGTCAACCTGGCGCAGCTCCTAGGTCAGGGTTTGGCCTCGATGCCCACCACCGGCTGAGCCAGGGTCGTCCCCGCGGCGCTGCCCGCGCCCTCGGCGTCACCGAACGGGAAGACCGCGCCGTCGGCCGCCACCAGCCAGTAGCCCTTGCCCGACGGGGTCACCTCCATGTCCACAATGGGCTTCGCCAGGTGGGTGCCGGCGGCGCTGCCGTAGCTGTGGGTGACCGCGTTGCCGAACGGGAAGACCCCGCCGTCCGCCGACACCAGCCAGTAGCCGGCACCGTTGCGGGTGGCCTCCATCGCCACGATCGGCGAACTCAGCTTCCGCCCGGCGGTGCCGCCGTACTTGTGGGTCAGCGCGTCCCCGAACGCATAGATCGCGCCGTCACTGGCCACCAGCCAGTAGCCATGCCCGGTGCAGGTCGCCTCCATTCCGACGATGGGGTTCTTGAGCCGGGTGTGGGCGGTGTCACCGTACGTCTGGTCCACCGCTTCGCCAAAGCCCTGGACCGCGCCATCCGTCCCGACCAGCCAGTAGCCCAGCCCGTTGGGAGTCGACTCCATCCCGACGATCGAGGCATCCAGGCGGGTCGCGGACGAGCTGCCATAGACGTGGGACACGGCGCTGCCGAACGGGTAGATCGCCCCGTCGGCGCCCACCAGCCAGTAGCCGGCGCCATCCGGTGTGGACTTCATGCCGACCACCGGCTGGGGCAACTTGGATGTTGCCGCGCTGCCGAACGAAGCGCCGGTGGCTGTACCGAACGGGAAGATGCCGCCGTCGGCGGCCACGAGGTAGTAGCCCTGGGTGGGCGAGTCGGCGTGCGCCCGGGTCAGCCCTCCTGCCAGCACCAGCACCCCGGCCAGCAGCACGGCCCCGCCGAACGAGCCCCAGCGAACCGCGGTCGTGACGCGACGGTGGCGCAACCTGAGGGCGAACAGCACGCCCCAACCCGCCATCACCGCTGCCGCCAGGGCGTACAGGACGACCGGTAGTTTGGTGCTCGCCCCGGCGCCGCCCAGGGTCGCGGGTGCGCCCCTCTCGACCCCCGCGGCACAGACCGGCGGAGTACCAGCGATCGTGAAGGGAGTGGGCAGGGGCGAGGGAGTCGGCACCACACGCGCGGTCTTCGTGGGCACGGGTGTCGGGACCGGTTTGGGCGTTGGGGTCGGCTTCTTCGACCCAGCGGGTCCGGGCGATTGCGGGCAGGTCAGGTCGTACGCGGCGGACGCCACCGACCCGGTGACAACGCCACCGTTGCCGTTGGGGATGAACCCGTACACGGTGTGGGTCCCACACCTGGCGGCGGCGGGAAATTTCAGCGGGACCTGCGGCGTCTGACAGCCGGGTCCGCTCACCGCCGAGGTGCCAGGGTTGAACGCGGTGCCAGGGGTGCCGCTACCCGGGTAGCCGTCAAAGTAGAAGCGAACCTGCTGCGCGCTCGGGGTATTGGCGCTGCAGTTGGTGGTGTTGCGGTACTGGGCGTCGAACCCGGCACCGGGCGGCCCACTCGACTGGGACAGGGTGAGACTCGTGGCCGCAAGCGCGACGGAACCCAGGGCCAGCGCGCAGAGGCCGGCGATCGCCAGGGCCGCCGCACTCTTTCCCAGCTTCATTTCCGGCACAAGGATAGAGGGCGGCAAGTCCGGGGCCGGGAGTTCACCGGCCACCCCGGTTCAGGCCGCGCCGGGCTCGCCAAGGATCTCCGCGTTGCGGACGATGTCCTCTGCGGTCGGGACATAGCCGGTGCGGTCCCAACTGCCCCGCATCGCCTCCAGCAGGCGACGTGCCTCGACGCGGTCCCCGGTGACACCGGCGATCCACGCCAGGCCCTGGAGCGCGTAGCCCTCGCCCACGACGCAGCGCAGGGCGCGAAATTGTTCGAGCGCTTCGAGGTACGCGGACCGGGCGCCGTCGTGCTCGGCGTCGCGTTCCCGTGCCTCCCCCACGTTGATCAGACAGACCGCGATGCCGAAGGCATCGCCCACTTCCTGGAGGAGCTTCAGCGCCCGCTCGTGGGCGCCCCGGGCCTGGCGCTGGAAGCCGGCCGAGATCATCGACCGGGCCAGCATGTCGAGCACCAGCCCCTCCAGCAGCTGGTCGGGCAGAGCCCTGACGGCGGACAGCGCCTTACGGAACGTCGCCCGCGCCTCGTCCAGGCGACCCAGGGTGTGGAGGGAAACGCCGAGGTAGTAGTGGGAGCGCGCGATCGACCGGGCGTCGTCAAGCTCGACGGCCAGGTCAAGGGCCTGGAGGCAGTGCTGTTGCGCGGCGTCGTACTCGCCCTGGCTCCATTCGAGGTAGGCCAGGATGCGCAGCGCCTCGGCCCGCGCGGTCGATACCTCCCCGCTCGCGGCCAGGGCCTCTTCAAGGCGCCCCCGCCCCTCGGTGAGGTGGCCGCGCGCCCACCAGAAGCGCCCGAGGCCGCCCGCGATCGCCTGGGCGCGTTCGCCGTCGCCCCGGTCCAACAGCCCACGCAGGGCGGCGCG
Source organism: Chloroflexota bacterium (assembly GCA_034666405.1). Taxonomy (GTDB): domain Bacteria; phylum Chloroflexota; class Dormibacteria; order DASZGP01; family DASZGP01; genus JAXDLW01. The sequence continues at coordinate 86,490 of JAXDLW010000010.1, forward strand.
GATGTTGTCGAGGTGGCTGTCCAACCAGTCGAGGGCCCCGACCTGGCCGTCTCCCTCGAGCGAGGCGATTCGTGCCTCACACTCCGCCGCGAAACACTCGATGTAACTCACACGGCAGGCCTCGACGATGGCGGGTCGAAGAGTGCGAAGGGTGTAGTCGCGGGTGGCCTGGAGCAGCCGCAGCTGCTGCTCGGAGCCCACCCGGGCGCGGGCGAGCAGCGCCCGGGAGATCAGGCCCTCGACCAGCTCAGCCTCGCGCGCCGGCGACAGCGACGTGATCCCGGCGACCCGCAGCACGAGGTCGATCTCGATGGGACCGTGGAAGCAGGCCGCGGCGGCAAGGAGGCGCTTCTCGGTCGGGGTCAGGTTGGCGGTTGCCGATTCCAGCGCGGACTGCAGGGAACGGCGGGCCTGGTTGGACCCGGCGCGCATGCTCACCAGGCTGAGGTCCCGGTCCAGCAGGTCGGCCAGCTGGTGGAGCGGGAGCATGGAACTCCGGGCCGCCGCAAGCTCGATCGCCAGGGGTAGCCCGTCCAGCCGGTGGCAGATCCGGTACATCGCCTCGAGGTCCAGCGCGCCTGGCCGGAAACCGGGGTCGGCCATCAGCAGCCTGTCGCGCATCAGCGCCACGGCTCCAGACCTGCCCATGTCGGCCGGGTCACTGCTGGCGGGCAGGCTGAGAGGCCCGATGTTCACCGCCGCCTCGCCCGGCAAGCCCAGGGGGACGATGCTCGTCGCGAGGATGCGAACCCCGGTGGCTGCTGTGAGGTCCGCAACCGTCACCCGCATCGCGGGCAGGAGGTGCTCGCAGTTGTCCAGTACCAGCAGGACCTCGCGGCCGGCGAGGAAGTTCCGGAGCACCTCCGTGGTGCGCCGTACCGTCTGGTCCTGCAAGCCCAGCGCCCGGGCCACCAGGTCCGGTACATCGCCGGCATCGTGCACAGCCGAGAGGTCGACAACGTGGATCGCGGACTCGAGCTCCCGGTCCAACCGCCGGCAGACCTCGGCTGCCAGGGTGGTCTTGCCCATACCCGGGAACCCGGTGATGGTGACCAGCCGCCGTCCGCGCAGCAGACGGATGATCTCGTCGAGCTCGTCGCGGCGCCCAACCACCACCTTGGACTCGCGCGCGACCAGTTGATGGGCGCCCGAGCCGCTGACCAGGCCGGCGTTGGTGATCTCCGCCGCCAGCGCCTGCAGGCGCTCCGAGGGCTCAACCCCGAGCTCGGCCCGCAGCCCGCGGCGAACGCGGTGATAGGCGGCCATGGCGCCATGGATGTCGCCGGCGCGGTTGCGCACCAGCATCAGCTGCTCGACCAGGCCCTCCCGCAGTGGGCTGGCGTGCGCCAATCGCTCGATCTCGTTCACCGCCTCGCCCTCCATGCCGAGGTCCACCAGGGCCCGGGCACGGAGTTCCGCGGCGCCCGCCCGCAGCTCCTCGAGCTGTTCGGCGGCCCCGGCGGTGAAGTCGAAATCGCGCAGGCCCGCCAGCGCGGGCCCCCGCCACAGGGCAAGCGCCTGCGCCGCCAGCTCCCCGGCGCCCTGGATGTCCTGCCGGCGCGCCGCCGCCTGCGCCCGGCGCGCCACGTCCACGAACAACGGCGCGTCCACCTCCTCGGTGGCCACGCGCAGCAGGTATCCGCCGGGGGCGTTGCAGAGAACGCGGTGGGTCCCCCGGCGGGCGCCCGGGTCCGTCCAGCGGCGGAGCTTGGAGATGTAGACCTCGACGGCGTGCTCGGCGGTGGCGGGCGCGTCGTTGCCCCAGACCCGGTCGACGATGTCCATCCGGTCCAGGGGCAGATTCCGCTGCAGGAGGAGGAGCGCGAGGATGGCGCGCGGGCGCGGTCCGCCCAGGTCGGCGGGCCGGCCGTCCACCTCCAGTTCCAGGGGTCCGAGCAGTCGAAATCGCAGGTTTGCCATCCTCTCCCGCACGATACCGGGCTGTCCGCCCGCTGGGAGGCTCATTTTGAGGTGATTTTGAGCCGGCCGGGAGATGGTAGGGCGTGCCGGCTGGTTGCCGGTCGTGGTTGGAGTCCCGCCGACTCCTACCGCGGACGGCAACAGGGGTACTGCCGCCGGGCTTGTGAGGGGCCCGGCGGCTGTCCCACCCAAAGGCGTCGACCCGCCCTCGGGTACGATGAGAGGCCATGGCCCGCCCACGACGCACCGCCGTCAGCGCCGACACCGACCGCCGCCTGCTCCAGGGCGTTCGCGGCCTGGTCGAGCGCAACGCCGAGCTGGAGGCCGAGAACCGGCGCCTGCGCCAGCTGGTCGACGACATCAGCAGGTCGCTCAACGTGCGGGCCGACCGGCCCGCTCCCGTCGACGGCACCGCGCCCCGGCGGCGCGGCCGGCCGCGGAAGAACCCCGAGGCGCCGGTCCGGGAGCGCAAGAAGATCACCGACCCCGCGGTGCTGGAGAAGCGCCGCCAGGCTCTGACCAAGGCCCGCGCCGTCCGCCAGGAACGGCTGGCCGCGGCCCGGGCGTAGCGCCCCCGCTGCGCTCCTAGATATGGGAGCGGGCGTGCACCAGGTCGAAGAAGTGCTGAGCCTGGCGAATCTCGTGCAGCACCGCCAGCGCCGCGTCCGCCAGTAGCGCCACCCGCGGCCCGTCCGCTGGGATCGAGGCCTCGCGCGCGGCCTGGACCAGCTCCCTCAGGGCCTTGACCAGGCGCTCCTTGCGCTGCATCTCGATGCGCGCGCGCTCGGAGAAGTAGGTCAGGTGCTCGGGCAGCACGCGGGTCTGGGTGCGAACCTCGATCATCGCGCCCTCGTACCGCTCGAAGCTCTGGCGCAGCGCTCCCAGCGCGTTGATGCGCTCGTGGGTGCCGATCGAAGCCGTCTTGAGGGTCTCGATCAGCGGGACCATGCCCTCCTCGCGCTCGCCCATCTCGGCGATGTCCCAGAGGTAGCGCGTCTCCCAGTCGCCGCGCCGCTCACCGGTGCGCCGGTACATGGCCGCCGTCTGGAGGCTGCGGCGGCGCCAGAAGATGTCGTACGCGCGCCGCTTCATGGGGTCCATCAGGACCTGGCTGGCCTCGGTCAGCACCACCATGAACTGTTGCCACTGGCCCTCGCTGAAGTCCTGGGCGTGGGTGTCGGGGTGGACGTCCTTGGCCTTGCGGCGGTAGGCCCGGCGGATGCGCTCCGCGCTGGCCCGTGGGGTGACGCCCAACAGGAAGTAGTAGTTGAAGGGCAGCTTCGCAGAGTCGGGAAGGCTCACGGTGGCCTCGATCTCGTCCTCCGCCAACGTCAGCGCCTCGGCATTGATGACCGCGGCGTCCGCGGCCGACATGCCGTTCGCCTCGAGGGTTGCCTGTACGTCCTGGTACGGCTCCAACTCCATGTGCATCTGGCCGGCCAGCAGCAGCATGCGCTCCCGCTCGGCGGCGTTCGCGGAACGCCGCTTGCCCCCCGTGAGCCCTGACAGGATCCCCTTCACTGGTTCGAGCCTACCGAATCGGCACGTCACAATTGCCGTCGTGCCGGACGACGCGCGCCCCTGGTTCCAGGACAACGAGTTCTGGGAGGACTTTGGTCCGCTGCTGTTCGACGGCTACCGCATCCGCAACACGCCGTCGGAGATCGACAAGGTATTGGCACGAACCGGGATCGCCTCCGGCGCGATGCTGGACCTGTGTTGCGGGCCGGGCCGGCACTCGCTGGAGCTGTCGCGGCGGGGATTCGCAGTGACGGGCGTCGACATCACCCGCGGGTATGTCGAGGAGGCGCGCCGGAAGGCCACCGACGAGGGGCTGTCGGCGGAGTTCGTGGAGGCCGATGTCCGCGAGTTCCAGCGTCCCGGTGCGTTCGATGGCGCGATCAGCATGTTCAGCTCATTCGGTTATTTCGACGAGCTGCACGACGATCGGCGGGTCCTTCGCAACGTGGCGGAGTCGTTGAAGCCCGGGGGGCGGCTGCTGATCGAGACCATGGGCAAGGAGACGGTGGCCCGCAACCTGCGGCGGCGGCACTGGTACTCGCCCGCCGACAAGCCGGGGACGCTGTTCCTGGTGGAGAACACGATCCTCGGAGCGTGGGAGCGGGTCGAGCTGCATTGGATAGTGGTGCGGCCGGACGGGACCCGGTCTGAAGCGCGGCTGCTGATCCGGCTCTACTCGGCGCTGGAGATGGCCTCGATGTTGCGCGACGCGGGGTTCTCGTCGGTCGAGGTCCATGGCGACCTCGAGGGAAACGCCTACGGACCGGAGGCTTCACTGCTGGTGGCAGTAGCGCGGAAGTGATGCGAGGAATAGGATGAGGCGACCTTGTCCGATGCTGTCTTCAGCGACCTGGTCAGCCGCCTCGCCACCGACGAGGGTTTTGCCGCGCAGGTGGGATCAGATCCAACGGTCCTGGCGGCTTACGACCTCACCTCCGAGGAGCGCGCGACCCTAAGCGGTCTGACCGCGGACGTCGGGGATCCCCCGTCCGCCCTGGGGACCCGGCAGTCGAAATCCTCGCTGCTCTTCATGGGCATGGCCCACCCCCACGAGGTGAGCAGCCACGTCGACCTTGGGTCGCACGCCGCGCCCGTGCACCATGTCGACATCGCCGGCCCCCCCGAGGCCCACCCACCGTCGCCCCTCCATCCCATGGCCGCCGAGGTGCACACATCGCCGCTGGTGGTTCACCATGACGCACCGGCCCAGGACCACGGGATTGGCGCCGAGAAAGCCACCGCGCACGACGGCATTGGCGCCGAGAAGGCCACCGCGCCCGACCACAACCTGGACCCCGGGAAGAGCACGGCTCACACAGGTGGGGCGGCGGCGCAGGAGGGCACGGATCCTGGCAGGAGCACCGCCCATACAGATGGGGCGGCGGCCCACGACGGTTCCATGGATGCGGGCAAGAGCACCGCACACACGGGGGGTGCGGCGGCGCAGGACGGCACGGATTCCGGCAAGAGCACGACGCACGATGGCATGGACGCCGACAAGGGCGCACATGACGGCATGGCGACTTCGAAGACCGAGGAGATGGGGGCCGACAAGGGCGCCCACGAGGGCATGGGTGACTCGAAGACCGAGTCCGTGGGCGCCGACAAGAGCGCACATGACGGCATCCCGACTTCGAAGACCGAGGAGATGGGGGCCGACAAGAGCGCCCACGAGGGCATGGGTGACTCGAAGACCGAGTCCGTGGGCGCCGACAAGGGCGAGCAGATGAACGAAGCCAAGAGTGGCTGGGACGGCAGCGGCGCGGATCCCAAGGGCGCCACCGGGTGGGACGGCACCGGCGCGGATCCCAAGGGAGCCACCGGGTGGGACGGCTCTGGCGTCGACCCGAAGCTGGGCGATCCTGGGGTCGGCGGTACGCCGGTCGTCGGCCAAATGCCGACGCACGCGATCAACCCGGGGGCGCTGACCGTGCACGACGCGCCGCTCAACGCCGCGGGTGGCGCATCAGCTGCCGCGGGGCACGCGGCGGCCGCCGGGTTGGCCGGCTCAGCGAGTCAAGCCGCCGGCGGCGCGGCAGCCAGCCATGCGGGTGATGCCGCTGCACAGGCCGCGGGTGGCGCCGCGGCGAGCCATGTGGGAGACGCGGCGGGACATGCCGCGGCCGGAGCGGGGGCTGGCGCGGCCGCGGGCAGCGCGGCTGCGGGTGGCGCGGGACACGCCGCGGGCAGCGCGGCAGCAGGCGCCGGTGATGGCGCGGGACACGCTGCGGGTGGCGCGGCAGCGGGCGCCGCGACCGGTCTTGGGAGCGGTGCGGTGCACGCCGGCGGCGCCGCGGGTGGCCAGGCGGCTAGCGCCGGTGATGGCGCGGGACACGCCGCGAGTGGCCCGGGAGCTGGCGCGAGCGCCGGCCTCGGGAGCGGTGCGGCCCATGCCGGCGGCGCGGCGGGCGGCGGACCGCCCAGCAGCGGTGATGGCCCGGTACATCCAGCCGGTGGCCCCGGGGACGGCGCGGGCGCCGGCCTCGGAAGCGGTTCGGCGCACGCGGCAGGGGGCGCGTCTGGCGGCGGACCGCCCAGCGGCGGGGATGGTCCGGTTCACCCGGCCGGTGGTCCCGGGGATGGCGCAGGCGCCGGCATGGGGAGCGGTTCGGCGCACGCGGCGGGGGGCGCGTCTGGCGGGTTGGCCGGGCCCGCGGGTGGCGTTCATGGGGCGGCCGGGGGTGCGGCGGCGGCTCAACTCGAGGTGCCCCTCCGGCACGAAATCGACCCGGGTGCCATGCGCATGGAAACAGGGCCGCATATTGGGCCGGTCCCGCACCTGGAGCCGATGGCCCAGGCGGAGGCTCCGCCCGTGCCGCACGTGGACACCTTCGTTCCGGTGGATGCGCCGGTCGGCCCGGACGCGCATTTCGTGATCGACGCGTCGATCCTGCGGCATGCCGGCATCATCCAGGACACCGCGGACGGGGGCACCACGGTGGCGCCGCACATCGATCCCCACCTCGTGGCGGGGATCATCGATCGGCCGCACGGAGGGGCAGAGTTCGCATCGGTCACGGACCACGTCGCGACGCCTCCGGACCACGTCATCGCGCCGTCTGAGCATCCCGCCGCGCTAAGCGATACATCCGCGCCTCCAGGCGACCAGGCTGCTCCGCCCCCGGAACACCAGCCGCTACCGGCGCACGACGTGGCCGCGGGTCCTGACCCCGGGGCGGCAGGCCATGAGGGCGGCGGCCCCGTCACCGTCACCTCGACTCACACCCTCACCCACAACCCCGACGGGTCCATCACGTCGGTCGACACCGACGCCCAGGGCCATGTCACCACTGCGGTCCAGCATCCTGACGGTTCGACGGAGGTCCACCACCCTGACGGCACGGTGAGCAGCAGCTCGATCACGCGGGATGGCGACACCACGGTCACCACCACCACCGATCACGGCGTAACCACCACCTCGGTGGAGCAGCCCAATGGCGACACCGCGGTCACCAGCACCGACGGCTCCTCGATAACCACGGTCCATCAGCCGGATGGCAGCATCCAGCAGACGGTCACCCACCCGGACGGCAGCCAGGACGTCATGGTGGGCCGGCCAGACGGGTCAAGCTCCATCCACCACTCCGACGGCAGCAGCGAAACGTCGTCCACGGTGCGCAATCCCGACGGTTCGACCACGAGCAGCTCGGATACTTTCGGACCCGATGGCCAGCGGCTCACCCACTCGAGCTCGACCCTCTCCGCCGACGGGTCGACCGCCCAGGCGGTGGCGCCCGACGGCACCGTGACAACTAGCGTGACGACCACCGCCCCGGACGGCACGGTCGTCACGGACGTGACCTCGAGCACGGGCGCGCATTCGACCTCGGTGACGTTCCCGAATGGCGACACCCATGCCGTGGCGCCCGATGGCGTGGTGACCGACGTCCAGCGGCTGCCTGACGGGCAAGCAATTCAGACCACCACCTTCCCCGACGGTACCGAGTCGACAATGCACAGCAGCGCCGACGGCAGTGTCGTCACCAGTGTGGGTCGGGATGGCCTGGTCACGGTTCAGACCACCGTGACCGATGCGAATGGCGACGTAACGATCACCGAGACAACCCACCAAGCGGACGACCTCCTTCCACCGTAGGTATCTCTGCCGCGAGCCCGGAATAGGGCTTGCCCTCCTCCGCGTTAATTGACCCATGGCCGAGGTAGCCCTCAAGACTGACGTCGCGCCCGGAAGCGTGCCGTGGACCTCCGAGCGGATCCGGTGGACCGGTGGACTGATGCTGGCGATGCTGGTCGCGGCGATGGACAGCACCATCGTCGGGACGGCGCTGCCCACCATCGGCGGCGAGCTGGGCAACTTCTCGCTCTACCCCTGGGTCTTCTCCGGCTACCTGCTCACCGCGACGACGACGGTGCCGCTATGGGGCAAGTTGGCCGACCTCTACGGTCGCAAGCTCGTGCTCTACGCAGGGCTCGCCATCTTCGTGGGTGCCTCGGTCCTGTGCGCGTCGGCGCACAGCATGCTGGCACTGGTCTTGTTCCGCGCGCTGCAGGGGCTCGGGGCCGGGTCCCTCCAACCGGTGACCACGACGCTGGTGGGCGACCTCTTCCCGATGCCCCAGCGGGCGAAGATCCAGGGACTGTTCGGCGGGATGTGGGCGCTGGCCGCGGTGACCGGGCCGCTGCTCGGGGCGGTGCTCGTATCGACCGTGGGCTGGCGCTGGATCTTCATCGTCAACGTGCCGATCGGCGTGGTGTCCGCGGTTCTCCTGTGGTCGTTCAGCGACCGCGTGCGCGGTGGCAAGGTGAGCATCGACTACCTCGGCGCATTGCTGCTGACCGCGGGCGTCGGCCTCCTGCTGTTCGGCTTCGGTAGTGGCGGAGTGGGCACCCACGTGCAGTGGCCACTCATCGGCTTTGCCGTCGCTGTCCTCGCGGCGTTCGTGCTCGTCGAACGGCGAGCCCCGAGTCCCACCGTCCCGCTGCGCTTCCTGACCGACTCGGTGATCGGGCCCGCGCTGCTGCTCTCGATCCTGGGCGGGACGCTCTTCTTCGGCCTGACCAGCTACGTGCCGCTGTACGTGCAGGCGGGGTTGGGCGGGAGCGCCACGTCCGCCGGCGCGGCGCTGGCGCCACTGACGATCGGCTGGCCCATCGCCTCCGCCGTCTCGGGCCGCCTGATGCTGCGACTGGGCTACCAGCGCCTCGTGCTCACGGGCACGCTGATCATCCTGGCCGGCACCCTCTTGCTTGCCGCGCCCCCGCCAATAACACCTCTCGCCTGGGTCGGGGTCTCGACGATGGTGATCGGGGTCGGCCTCGGCACCCTCCTCAGCCCGCTGCTGGTGGTGTTGCAGACGCTGGTGGAATGGGGCGACCGCGGCTCGATCACCGCGATGAACCAGTTCTCGCGCACGATCGGGGGGGCGGTTGGCGTGGCCCTGATGGGGATACTGCTGGCGTCCCAGATCACCAGCGGAGCGCTGGCCCGGGGGCTCGACCCGGCCAAGGTCGCCGACCCGCTGCGGCTGTCAACGCAGACAGCAACCGGACGGGACCTCGTGGCCCACGGGATCCAGTCGGTGAACCTCGTGTACGTCGGGATCGCCGTGATGTCCGTGGTTGTCGCCGTGCTGGTGACGCGGCGCCGAAGCGAGGTCAGCCTCCAGGGCTGACCGGGTGGTCCAGGGGACGCCCCCGAGGAGCGCCCCCGTTTTGGTGGCCTTAGATATGCGCCAAGAGCGCCGACGAGTCGAAGATCTCCGACACGCCCGCGATCGGCACTGAGAAATCGACGAATTCCGGGAACAGCTTCCGGCACTCGGCCCGGAACCACACGTCGAATTCGTCATCGGACGCCGCGAAACTGACGTTGCTCGCCTCGGGGTCGCGGCCCTCGAGGTAGACGGCCACGTAGTCGCCCATGGGTGTGGCGACCAGGGTCACCAACTCGAGCGACTGACCCAGCGCTCGCCGGGTCCGGGTCATGTCCTCTCGTGAGAAAGCATCCTGGGCAAAGACCCGCCCGGCGTCCCGCTTGTCCGGGAGTGTCGGTGCGGTGAAGGCCCACCCGCGACCACGGCTGGTGGTTGCGGGATCGGACCACACAGCCAGGGTCTCGGGCGGTGGTCCCTGTGGGGGCTGGGTCAGGTCGATCCCATGTGCCTCCTTGACGGTCGCGATGAAGAATTTGTCCAGCTCGAGGTCCGAACTGAGCATCTGCGCCGTGGTCTCGCCAAAGGACCGCTCCGACTCGATGTAGCCGATGACGAAGTCACCCATCGGGGTCTTCTGCAGGTATGCCCGCTCGAGGGTGATACCAAGGGCCTTGCGTGACTCGGCGTACTTGGCGGGATCCGCCATGAATCGGCGGCTGATCGCTTCGGCGTCCGCGCCGGGAAGCACTGGGAACGGGAGTGCCGTTCTCTCCATGTCTGTCCTCCATCTCCCCTCCGTCAGACACGGGAGGCCTCATGCTACGCCTATCGCGGCGACCCCGTCGGCGGATACTTGGATGGTGGCTGCGATCAGGGTCGTCTACCTCTACGTGGGCTCGGAGGACGTCGACGCGGACTTGAAGTTCTTCGTGGATGGACTCGGCGGCGAGCAGGCCTGGCGGTTCCACGAGTTCGACGCCGACGTCGCCGGGGTCCGGATGGGCGACGGGCCCATGTACATCGTGGCCAACCACCGCCCGGCGGGGAGCCTGTTGCCGATCATCGCGGTGGACGACCTCGATGCCACCGCCAGGGAGCTGCAGGCGGCCGGGTTCAGCGACCTGGGCACCACGGTGGAGGTCCCGGACGGGCCGGTCATGGTGCTGCGAGCCCCGGCGGGCAACGAGGTTGGGCTGCTGCACCAGGTGCGCCCGGGGGCCCTGGAACACCACTAGACCGCCGAGATCGCTCTGTTACGATCGCCCCGGTTGCCCTGCCCATCGGGCGCTCAGAGGAAGGAACGATGCAGAAATTCGATACGAAATTGGTTGCCGCCGGGGTGCTCGGACTGGCAACGCTTCTACTCGCCCCAATGACCGCCCTCGCGGGGTCAACCTATGACCTGACGATCCAGAAGAGCCACACGGGTAACTTCACGGCCGGCCAGAACGGCACATTCACCATCACTGTTGGCGAGACCGCCCAGTCCTCGAACGGGACGGGCAGCGACACCATCACCGTCACCGACGTCCTGCCCGCAAGCCTGACCTTCGTCAGCAACACCAACGGCGGCGACGGCTGGACCTGTAGCGCGAGCGGTCAGACCGTGACGTGCACAGCCGCGCCCGATATGAGCCCGAACGGGAGCACCGCTTTCACCCTCACGGTCGCGGTCGCGCAGAGCGCGCCGTGCTCCGTCAGCAACACCGCAACGGTCTCCGCCCTCGGTGACTCGACGGTCGGGGGCAACAACACGTCGACCGACACCGTCACAGTGACCGGCTGCGCCTCAGCCAGCCCCAGCCCGACGGCGAGCCCCACTGCCAGCCCGTCACCAAGCCCGTCGCCCACCGCGGTGACGCTGCCCCTCGCGGGCGCGGCTGGTGCAACTGGAGGCCCCGCGCCCCTCGCCTGGGCAGCGGTGGTCGCACTGGGCACCCTCCTGCTGGGTGGTGTCTTCGTGCTCGCACGGCTCCGGGCTTAGCAGCAGCCTTCCTCCTCCGACTGCGCCCCGCGGCCGCCATGGTGGCCGCGGGGTGCGTCCTTGCCGGCTGCGGTGCCTCGCCCGGGGGTCCGTCCGATCAGTCAGCCAGGCCGGCAGCCAGCGTGCTGGCCGAGGCGGCCCAGGCCCTCCGCGGCACGAGGTCCTACCACGTGAGCGGGATGCTCGATCCCGGGCTGAGCATCGACATCGTCGTCAGCCGGCACGGCTCCACCGGGCGGGTCACCAGCCACGGCGTCACCTGGGACGAGATCGGGGTCGATACCCGGACGTGGTTCAGGGGCCGGGCATTGTGGAACGCGACCCTCCCGGCGGCGCAGGCCGATGCCCTCGGAGACGACTGGGTGCTGGTCTCAGACCCCTCGGCCGCGTTCGGGTTTGCCGGCCCTCTGCACGATCTCCAGACCCGGGTTCCCGGCGTGGTGTTCGGTCGTCAACCGGGCCTGTCGAACCGCGGAACCAAAAAGCTGAACGGCCAGGAGGTCTTGGAGCTGGCCAACGCGACCGATATCTACGACGTGCTGACGAGCGGAGTGCACTACCCGGTGCGCTGGCTTGAAACGGAGATCCCGGGCCCGGACGGTAAGCCCTGCGGGATCACCCTCGACAGGTTTGGCGACCCGTCAGATGTCGTGGCGCCGGCGACGGACAAAAAGCTTTGACAGAAAGGCAACTCCCAGGCCGGCGCTGATGCTCGGCAATTGGCCCCTATCGGTTACCGGTCAATGCGCGATCGTGGCGTTGACGAAGGTCTCCCAGCAGATGCGGTTCTCGGGGGCGTGGAGCTCGTAGCGGATCAGGTTGATGCTCTCCGCGCAGCCGCTCACCCGCAGCTGGTAGAGCCCGGCCTCATCGGTGCAGTCCAGGAGTTCGGCCTTGAGGCCCTCGGCAGCGAGGTCGTCGATGGCGCACAGCGCCCACGGCCGGGTCGGGACCTTGACGATGATCCAGTCGTCCAAAGCGGCCTCAGTATGTCGAGGCGCCTGCGCCGGTTCAACAAAGAGTTGCAAAGAAATCGGCGCGTCCCGGGCCATGGTGACGCTTGGCCGCCCTCACCCGGGTGGGAGGAGCTCGTCCCTCAGCAGGTCCATCAGGAGTCCATCGTGGAAAGTGCCATCGGTGCCACGCTCGTACTGGCGCATCACCCCAACGGGCCTGAAGCCGACCGCACTGTAGCTCTTGATGGCGCGCAGGTTGTGCGCGGCGGGGTCGATGGTGATGCGGTGATGGCCGCGGGACTCGAAGAGGTGGCGGCACAGGGTGCGCACTGAATCGGCGCCAAGGCCGCGGCCCTGGTGCGCCGCCGCCAGCGCGATGTCCACCGACGCCGAGTGGTACATGGGGTCGTCGATCTCGCTGTACGAGATGAGCCCGGCAGTCTCACCGTCGACCTCGACCACCATCAACTGGACGTCGTCGCTGACCAGCTCATCGTCCAGGTCGGCGGCCGACGCGGCACCCCACCAGGCCACCACCTCAGGACTCAGAAGGATGTCCTTTAGCGATGGGAGGTCTGGGGCCGTCGCGGGCCGGAGCGTGATGCGGTCGCCGCGCAGGGTGGGGTGTGAATGTTCAGCCAGGTTGTCTGCCGTTTTCAAAATGTGCCGCTGCTGCAGGATACGCTGGTCGCCATGAAGATCGGCGGGGCGCGCGTCGCGCTGGTGGCGATCGCGTCTGTGGCGTTCGCGTTGTCCTTCGCGACGGTTGCGCTGGCCGCGGCGACCGTGCAGGTCAGCCCCGGATCCGGGCCCCCCCACCAGGTCTTCAGCGCGACCTACAACACCGGCCCGTCGTGCTCCATCGCCACCGTCGATTTCTGGTGGGACGGCTACCGGAACTATCCCGGTAACCAGCCTGACGCCCAGGCGCTGGGGACTGCACCACTCGACCCGCAGACGTGCACCGCGACGGCCCAGGGCCTGTATCCCCAGACCGGGCAGGTCGCCTGCGGGGCGCACCAGGTCTATGCGTTCATCGACGCGGGAGGCCAGAACGCCGAGGTCAGCCAGCCACCGGCGACCTACACCATTAACTGCCCGACGCCGCCGCCCTCGCCACAGCCCACCGTCGCACCGAGCCCGCGGCCCAGTCCGGCGCCGTCGCCCACGCCATCCCCGAGCGCCTCTGCGTCGCCAACGCCCGCTCCCCATGCCTCGCCGACGGCGGCGCCCGCCGTTTTGGTCTCGCCCCAACCTCCTCCACCAGGCGCTGCCTCCGCGCGAATCTCACCGCCCACGCCGCCTCCGGCCGCCGGCACCTTCCCGGTCGCGCTGGCGGCCGCCGCGTTGGTGGTGCTGGCTGTCGGGGCCGGCGTCGCCGCCCTGCGGCCAGGGTTCCTCGGGGTTCGCCGCAGTTTCGCCGTGGCCGCCGGGCTGGTCATCGTCGGCGCCGGCCTGGGTGGGACCGCGTTAGTCAGATTCCAGGCCCATGTTCCGCCGCCCTGCGACCGAAGACCGGCGACGTGGCCCGCGTCCCAGGTCGTGCTGCTTCCGTCAGCGAAGTACTCCACGCTCCAGCAGGCGATCGACGATTCCCCGGACCGGACCACGATCCGGCTTGGCGCCGGTTCCTACATCGGACAGCTCGTGGTGGAGGGCAAGCGGATCCGCATCAGCGGTAATGCCGGGTCGAGCGCCGCCATCCTGACCGCGGCCAAGGGCCAGGCGGTCGTCACGTTCGCCGGCTGTGGGGGCGGTGAGCTGGACGACCTCACGATTCGCGATGGCGGCTTCGGCGTAGCCGGCTCGTACCGCGACCGCGTCAGGCCGGGCTCCTTGACGATGCGCAATGTCCGGCTCGAGTCCAACGGCACCGGCGTTGCGGGGACCTTCTTCAGCCTGGTCGTCGCCGGTGGCGCGGCGCATGACAGCGTGACCGACGGTTTCAACGTCAACACGGGGTCGGCGATGTTCTCGAATGTCGAGGTGACCCGGTCAGGTGGGGCCGGCATCCGCGTCTTTGACAACGACACTTCGGCGGGAGGTGATGTGCACCTGGCCAACATGACGGTGCACGATGCGGCCCGCGGCGGCATCTGGGTCTACAGCCACGCCACCCCGATCACGATCGAACACTGCGACTGCCAGCACAACGGCTACGCGGGAATCAGCCTGGAGAGCGCGGATGGCGCGATGATCTCGACGAGCAGCATGGTCAACACGACCAAGGTCGACGAGCACTATGGGGTGGGGCTGATGGTGTCCGCGTCGACGGGCGTGAAGGTTAGCGATTCGACACTGAGCTACAACGCCCTGTCGGGCGTGTGGCTCGTGGGGTGCGAGGAGGGCGCCGGCGGGGCCAGTGTCGACCTCACCAACAACATCATGGGCTACGAACCCTTCGCGCTGGTGGTCGCGCCGCAGCCCACGTGCTCCACGCCGTACGGCCCGCAGGCCAACGAGACCGGCAGCTCCTGTCCGCCGGCGACGTGCCATTTCGAGTCCACCGAGCTGGTGCCCCTCAAGCCGCCACCGGGTTAGCCGCGACCGGCGTCATCCCTCAGCTCTGAGGATCCGCTCGACCGTGTTCCAGTTGCGGGTGGAGGCGCGCACCCTGAGCATCCGCTCGACAAGCCCGTGGGGTTGGGTGGCGACCCCGTCGACTGGGCGCAGCAGGGAGAGCACGTTCGGGCCGGGCGCGGCGATTATCGTCAGGTCGCCGCGGGGCGTGGCGTAGGGAAGCGGGACGGCCCAGGTCGCGCCATCCGGGAGGAACGTCACGGCGCGGACATGGTCGGCGAGGATGCCCGCGGCCACGAAGTACCCGGCCTGGTCCAGCTCGCGGAGCTCGTCGACGGTACGGAGAAAGAGCTCCTCACGGTGACCAAGGACCGATTCGATCCGGGCTTCGACTCCGGCCGCGACCTGCTTGACCGAGGCGGCAGGCGCGGTGAAGGCGAAATTCCCGGTGGCGATATAGGAGCGCGTGTCCTGGGCGCCGGACGCCTCGAATATGTCGAGCAGGACATCGCGGGTCAGGCCCCGGCGACCGACCATGATGTTGCGGACAAAGGCGACATGCCTGGCGGGCGGGTCAGGCTTTAGCGAGGATCCGCTCCGCGAGGACGGTGGCGTCCTCCCCCACTCCCCAGAGCACTGCGCTCTTGCGCTTCCGCTGGAAGTGCACCCCCATGAAGTGGAGCCCGGGGACCACGGTGCTGGACCCGTCCACCTGCACCGGGAACCCCATCGCGTCGAAGGCGCCGGCGGCCTTCACCCAGCTGTAGTCGGGGCGGAAACCGGAGGTGAAGATCCCGGCGGCGAAGTCCTCGAGGTCGAGGGTGGTGGGCGCCTCGGCGTCGAACGGTCCGGGCGGCGGCATCTCCGGGGGCGCGATGCCCCGGGCCGCGCAGCTGTTGAGGACCAGCCCGCACAGGTCGAGGTAGCGGGCATCGCCGAACGCCACCGACGCGGCGAGGTCATCGGCGAAATGAGCGGTGGTCTCGTCAGCCCCGGTGAACCGCCCCAGCAGGTGTACCCCCATCGCCTGCAGGGTGCGGTAGTTGAGGTCGTGTCCCCCGTCGTGCCCGCTGGCCTGGGGGTTGGCGCCGAGGCGCGCCATCGGGCCGGGCAGGTCCGCGAGCGTCATCTCCATGAACCGGGTCTCCTTCACCAGCACGGCGAGAGTGTCCCGGCCCTCGGTGCGGCGGTGAATCCAGGGGGCGCGCCCGCAGGCCAGGGAGACATCGCGACCTGCCTCGAAGAGCTCCTCGGCCAGCTGGCAGCCGGTCTGGCCGCTGCCCATCACCAGGACCCGGCCCTCGGGCAGGGCGCCGGGGTTGGTGTATTCCTCGACATCGATGACGTGGAGCCCGGGCGGCAGCTCCGACGCGCCGGGGGGCCGGAATGGTTTCTGGTAGCCGCCGGAGGCGACCACCACGTCGCGGGCCTCGAAGTCGCCGGCGGAGGTGCGGACCAGGAAGCCGCCTTCCTCACGCGGCGTCAACTCGGTGACCTGGACGCCCTCGCGCACCGGCGCTTTGAAGCTGGCGGCGTAGGCCGCGATGTAGTCGACCAGCTCGTCGCGCGGCATGAAGCCGTCGGGATCGGACCCGGAGTAGGGCTGGCCGGCGAGGTTCACCATCCAGTTGGGGGTGACCAGGCAGAAGCTGTCCCATCGACCGCGCCAGCTCTCGGCGACGCGACGGCGCTCCAGGACCACGTGGTCGACGCCCGCGTGCGTCAGCTCGTGGCTGATCGACAGGCCGGCCTGGCCGGCGCCGATCACCACCACGTCAAAGCGCTCAGCCATCGGCGCTCATGGTACGGGACCGCGGACGATGTGAGGGTGCCGCCGGAGCTTGCTAGTGTGTCGGGGTGCCGATGCCTGAGGGCCCAAGGATTGCGCCGGGAAAACGCGAGGACCTGGGGCGGGTGAACTTCGCAATCGCCCGGCTGCTGGGGGCGGCGACGGGCGGCGGGCCGCCGAACGTCTTCACCACCATGGGGCGTCATCGGCGGCTCTTCCGAAAGTGGCTGCGCTTCGCGGGTGCGCTGATGCCGGGTGGCGTGCTGCCGCGCGACGAGTCCGAACTGCTGATCCTGCGCGTGGCCCACAACTGCGGCAGCGATTACGAGTGGCAGCAGCACGCGCGGATGGCCGCGACGACCGGGGTGACCAGCGAGGAGATAGAACGCGTCCGCCAGGGTCCGGACGGGACCGGCTGGTCGCCACGGCGGGCTGCGATGCTGACCGCTGCCGACGAGCTGCACGAGACCCGCACGATCTCCGACGCGACGTGGTCGCGGCTCGCCGGGTTCCTCTCGGAGGTCGAGCTGATCGAGCTCTGCATGCTGGTCGGCCATTACGAGATGCTGGCCATGACACTCAACGCTCTTGGGGTCCAGACGGATGCCGCACCGTCCCGCCGCACGGGGCTCATGCGCGCGGTCGGCCGCCTCACCAGTCGCGGCACTACGGCGAGGCGAAGCGCGTCGTGAGCCGCACGGAACCGAGCCTTGCCGGCCGGCGCGCCCTGGTCACCGGGGCGGCCCGCGGGATCGGTGCGCTGATCGCGCAGAGACTGCACGAGCGCGGCGCGCGCGTGGCGCTGCTGGGGCTGGAGCCAGAGCACCTCGCCGAGGTGTCGGCGAAATGTGGCGGTGCGCCCTGGTACGAGTGCGACGTCACCGACCGGGAGGCGGTATCGGCGTCGGTGAACGCGGCGGTCGAGGCTCTCGGCGGCCTGGACGTCGCCATCGCCAACGCCGGCATCGGCGGGCAGATGCCCCTGGTGGGCGGCGATTCGCGGGTGTTCGACGCCACCATGGCGGTGAACGTCACCGGAACGTACAACCTCATCCGCGCGGCCGGGCCGCATGTCTCCCACCCGGGCGGGTACGTGCTGGTGACCGCGTCGCTTGCCGCCACTGTGCACCTGCCACTCATGAGCCCCTACTGCGCGTCGAAGGCCGCGGTCGAGGCCCTGGGCAACGCGCTGCGGATCGAGCTGCGGCACACCGGCGCGAAGGTCGGGGTCGCCTATTACGCGGAGCTGGACACCGACATGACCTCCCGCGGCTTTGCCACCAAGGCCGCGGCGCGGATGCCGATCGGCGGCCGTGGTCGACGCGCCGCGGCGCCGGTGGGCCCGGCCATCGACGCTCTGGAGCGCGGCATCGCCCGCCGTTCCCGGCGCATCGTCTCGCCGGCCTGGGTCGCGGTCGCACTGCCGCTCGGCGGGGTTGTCACCCGGCTGGTCGAGCGCGGACTGGGCGGCCGCCTGGCAACGACGCTCGAGATCGCCCGGACCGAGGACGCGCCCCTGACGACCCCCCAGCCCGGCGCGCGCTGACTACGGACCGACACCAGACCGGCGCGCGCGCCACAGGACCCCGATCCCCGCGAACGCCAAGAGGGCGCTGACGCCGACCGACAACCGGGCGTCGTGCCCGGTGGTTGGGAGCGGGGGAGTCGGCGGGTGCACGGGTGGCGGGGTCGACTCGGGAGTAGGGGCCGCCGGTGGCGTCGGGGTCGGAGGCGGGGAGTTGAACACCCTCGGCGTTGCCGTAGGGCTCGGGGTGGCGTTGGGTGTGGGGCTCGGCGTGACGGTGGGCGTGGGGCTCGGCCGCGGGATCACCCGGACATGCGTGGTGGCCTCGACGGTCTCGCGGCCCCAGGTCGTCTCGACCAGGCGCTGGGTCGGCACACTGGACACGAGGACCCGGCCGGGTGGCGTCGCCAGGTCGGCGCGCGCCGTCACCGATATCTCGGCAGCAGACCTCGGGTCGTAGGCCACAATAACGACCGCGCGCCCGCCCGAAGTCACGACTTTGAGAGGGGCGCTCGCCGGGTGAGGTGACGGCGCTCCACGTAGCGCGGCGAGGCCGGTCGCATCGCTGCTGACCAGCACCTCGGTCCCATCCGGCGCCGGCGACCCATCGTCAGACGACACGCGGACCGAAACCTGGAAGCGCGGATGCGACAGGTCCGCCGGCACAGAGTTCCCGAGAGGCGCTTTCAGAGTGAGTAGCGGGCGCCCGACGGGGGCGGCGCCAGTTGCCGCCTGGAGCAGGCCGTCGTACGCCGCGCGATAAGCAGCATCGACAAACGGCCGGCCGGCAAGGTCGAGGTCAAACCCATCGCTGAAGTGCCAGATCGCGGCCTGCACCACGCTTGAGCTCCGGGCCAGGCCCCCAAGGCCATCGCCCAGCAACGGTTTCCCATTGGGGTATCCATGGCGCAGCAGCCACCGGACCGCCGCGGAGTTGGTTACCGTGCCCGCGTCGACTCTCGGGCCGTCGGTGTACGCCGCGTCATGCCGCCGATGCGTGCGCGCGTCGATGCAGTAGCCAGTGCCGGCGGGACCGTGGCCGTCAGTGAACCCGAGCAGACCCGCCTGCAGGTTGTAATGACGCCCGGCGATGGTGCCCGGCGCCATCGCATAGGGGTGGTTGACGAACTCCGTGTCGATGCCGGTGCCCTGCAGGTGGAATGTGTGCGGGCCGTCGGCGAGCGCGGGGGCCACGAAAAGGCAGAGGAGACTGGCGGCGAAAAGCATCGCCGCGCGCGCCCTTGGGCGGCGCTGCATCGATCGCAATTCCGCGACGTACCGCCGTCGGAGCTGGCTGCCGGTGAGGATCGTCGTGTCGGGCATCCGTTGATGCTCGCGTCCATCCGCGGACAAACGATGGACAAGTGTTGCGCAGCCTCAGGCGACGCGGGCCCCGGTCAGCCCCGACGCCGTGGCGGACGGCCGCGGTTCCCGCCAATGGGTGCCAGCCGAACGTTGAGCGCGCGGATGTCAAAGTGCTCCGGCTTCCAGGCGCCGGTCCAGACCTTCATTGAGTGGTGGTCGGGGTGCGCTGGGTCGGCCAGTGCCTGCAGCATTTCCTCATATCCCCCCGGGCCGCCGCAGTCGTCGAGCGGACCAGCGCGCTCTCCCTCAACACACCGGGGCACACGCTTGCCCTCGGCGCCCCACAGGTTCTCCACGACCAGGTCCACCTGCCAGCCGTCGCCAAAGTCGTAGCGATAGAGGATGCGGTCGCCCACGTCGGGGGCCAGCTGGTTGAGCCTGACCCCCTTTTCGTCGATGGGCTCTCGCCCCTCCCCCGGGTCCGGCTCACCAAAACACACCGGTCCTACCGCGAACTCGTGGAGGTTTCCGCCAGACCAGTTGAAGGCGTACTGGAGGGCGCCATGGAGAGCCGGCAGGGGCAGGTCATCGGGGAGGACCAGGCGCCGCCAGATCGGGGGTTCGATGTCGCGAAGCTGGACATGGACCTGGTACTCGCGAAGGCGGGGGTGGCCACGGCGGCGCAGTTCTTCAGCGAGTCCCACGGCACAACGGTATACCGCCTGGTAGCAGCGAGAATCTGCTGGTGGAAGACGTCCAATCCGCAAAGGTCCTCACGCGTGAAGCCGCGCCCGCGGAGCATGCGGAGGTCGCCCGCGTAACCGTCGAGGGCTACCGGGAGTACGCCGGCCAGATGGCGCCCGATGCGTGGGCGGAGTACGAGATCGACCTGTCCGATGTCAGCGGGCGGGCGGCCCGGGGCGTGATCCTGGTCGCCGAGGTGGACGGAGCCATTGCGGGAGCACTGGCGTACTTCCCCGCGGGCCGGATCGAGTCGGACTGGCTGCCGCGAGACTGGGCCTACTTTCGGGCCCTCGCGGTACTACCGGCGTACCGCGGGCGCGGGGTCGGACGGGCACTGACGATGGCGTGCATCGCCCGGGCCCGCAGCGAAGGCGCCGCGGCGCTGTCGCTTCACACGACCGAGGGAATGCCTGTGGCACGGGCGATGTACGAGCGCATGGGATTCGTCCGCCACTCCGAGCGCCAGGGTACGACGTGGAAGGTGTGGGTCTACGTCATGCGCCTGGACTGAGCTGAGCGGTTGACGATTTTGAGCGGCCCGGCGGTCCGATCAGCTCACCGGGATCGGCTCTGCGAGCATCGCCTCAACCTCGGCGGCCACGTCGTCGGGCGAGGGCATCGCGGCGATCTCCGCCGAGAGCTCGCGGGCCCGCGAGCGCAGCGCCGGGTCGTTGAGGGCGCGCTCGATTCCCGCGCGGAGCAGCTCGACCTCTAGGTCCTCGGGCACTGCCAGCGGGGCGGCGACCGGGCCCATCTGAGCGGTGGTGGTGGCACAGACCGCGGCCACCCCGGCCTTTTCGCAGGCCAGCGCCACGAGGGGCTGGTCGGTACCCAGCGGCACCAGGCAGAGCGGTAGCCCGGCGGACAACGAGCCGTAGACCGTCCCCCGGCCAGCGTGGCAGACCACCGCCGACGCCCGCGCCAAGAGCAGGTCCTGGTCGATGTACCGCGCGACTCGGACGTTGGCGGGCAGCTGGCCCAGCGCCGCCGGGTCGCCGTTGATGCCGATGGTCATGACCACGTCGACGTCCATCTCGGCGACGGCCTCGGCCACCTTGCGGAAGACCAGCACGTTGTGGCTGAGCACGGTGCCGAGCGTCACGTAGACCAGGGGCCGCGCCCCCAGCTCATCCAGCCAGGCGGGGGTTTCCGCCTCGGCAGCCGCAGCCGCCTGGACTGGCCGGAGCGGGCGACGGTTGGGAACGAACGCGGCCACGTCGTCGGCCAGTGACGGCGGGGTGGTGTCCAGCATGGACAAACCCTGGAGCGTCATGAGGTCGGGGTCAGGTGGCAGCCCACGGGTGGCACGGGCCGAGGCCAGTTTGTCGCCAACGAGCATCTGGGCCACGAACGTGGGCATCGGGCTGCTGATGCCGAAGACCACCACGGGAATCCTCAGCTCATCGCCGGCGAGCCAGCCTCCGAAGCTCAGGTTGTCACGAATGATGAGATCGGGCCGCCACTCTACGGCCAGGGCGGCTATCCCCTCGGCTGTTGGGGTTGCCGTCATGCCGACGAGCCAGTTGAGCTGGTCGACCGGGGTGGCCGGCGCGCCCGGTGTCCCGATCGCCGGCTCGCGGCCGTCCCAGTCGTCGCCCACCGCCACGGCCTCCAGGCCGGCCGCCGCGATTGCCCCACCGAACGCGCGGGTCGAGGCCACGCGAACCTCGTGGCCGCGAGCGGTCAGCGCCTTCGCGAATGCCACCATCGGGTTGAGGTGTCCCGAGCCGGGGATGAGGACGATGAGGATCCGCCTGCCTGTCATTGATGCTCCTCTTCAGTCTTACGACATTCGATGCAGTGCTACTGCATTGATATGCGTGCTACTGTAGACCTCGCGATGGCCGACGTCAAGCCCCGGGTTCCCTACCGCCAGCTGCAGGCCCAGGAGACCCGACGCCGCATCACTGCCGCGGCCCGCCGGATGTTTGCCGAGGGCGGCTACGCGGGCACGTCAATCGAGAGCATCGCCGCCGAGGTGGGGATCGCCCCGCGGACGATCTACGCCGCGTTCGGCACCAAGAAGGCGATCCTGGGTGCCATCTGCGAGGCCTGGCTCGAGGAATCCCGGACGATCCTGCTGGTTCGCGAGGCCATGGACGAGCCGGACCCTGTGCAGGCCCTTGCGCTGATCGCCCAGGCCGCCCGCCGGCAGTGGGACATGGGCCGCGACATCGTCCGGATGCTCAACGCCGCGGCGGCCACCGACGGGGAGATCGCGGCGATGCTGAAGGAGTGGGCGGGCGAGCGAGAGAAGGGGATGGGCGCGGTGGTGCGCCGCATCAGTGACCGGCTACAACCGGGGGTGGACCCGCGCACCGCCAGCGCGCTGGTGCGGGCGTTGACCGGCCCCGAGATGTTCACCTCGCTGGTTGATGCCTCCGGTTGGAAGCCGGACCGTTACCAGCAGTGGCTGGCTGAAACGCTCAGCTCCCAACTGCTCGGCGTCTGAAACGACGGGCGCGGGACAACCGGCGGACAGTCAGCCCACCCACCCCGACCAACCCCAGCACCACCCACCACGGCCCGCCCGTCGCGGTGTTCGGCATCCCACCCGTGGCGGCCGGCGCCGTGGCCGCCTGCACCCCGAAGTCCACCGCCTGGCCCCAGGTGCCCCGGTTCTCCCACGGGATGTTGGGGATATTCGAGACATCCACCGCCTGGAACATGATCTCCGGCATTACCGCCCGCCACGTACTGACATCCGCGCTCTGCGCCTGGCTCAGCTGCGCCACCGCCGAGTCCAGCGCCGCCTTCGACACGTCGGAGACGCTCTTGCCCCCCAGGTAGTCCACGCCCGACTTCGTGCGCCCCGCCAGCACGTTGTAGAGGAAGGAGTCGTAGTCGTCGAAGAACTCGAACTCCGGGCTGCCAGCGGAGTGGTTGGTGTAGGTGAGGACCGCGGCCTTGGTGTCGGCGGTATTGCCGGTGACCGGGCCGAAGACGCCGCTCGCCACCTGGGCGTCAAGCGCATGGAACCACAGCGACAGGATGGCGAACGCCGGGTACTTCGTCTTGCCGGTCTCGGCGCCGGTGGAGTCGTGCTCCATGCCGTCGGGGTAAAAGGCAGTGCCGTCCCACGCGGCCACCTCGGCGACCGCGGCGCGCTCCGTCGCGGTCAGGTCACCGCGCGCGGGCAGCTGGGTGATGAACGGGCGGTAGCCCAGGGTGTCGCGCAGGTCCAGCTCGCCGGTGCGTTTGGCGATCTGCCAGAGCGAGGTTTGGTCGAGCTTGCCGGACGCGCGCAGCAGGCTCATCGGCTGGTTCACCCGCTGCGTCGGTCCCCACAGCGAGCCGTCGCCACCGTCCAGCCAGTTGGCCGCCGGCCGGTTGTTCCACGACGCGATCCAGCCCTGCGCCGGGTCGACCACGTGCGGCCAGAGCATCGGGTCGAGGAAGCCGCGCCAGTCGAATGAGCCGTCGCCCGGCGCGGGCAGGCGGGGATCGTGGCCGGCGACCCTGACCGGGATCTGGCCGGTGTGCCACCAGGCGATGTGCCCGTCGGCATCGGCGTACATGAAGTTGGAGCCCACCACGCCCATGCGCAGCGCGGCGCCCGCCTGGTCGAGGTTGGTGGCCTGAGCCAGGGCGACGATCGCCTTGCCGGTGTCCAGCTCGGCGCCCCAGAAGCTGCGCGCCTTGCAGTACGCCACGCCACCCGCGCGATCGATGTAGGTCACGGTGCACGGCGTCTCCTTGCCCGGCGGCCCGTGCATGGTGCGGTACATGGTGGTGGTGCGCGTGGTGTAGATCGCCGGGAGTGAGGGCAGCGGGCCGATGCCGTTGGTGCGGGTCTTGATCACCTCGATGCGCTGGTCCACCGGGTGCCACGCGCCGCGCCAGAAATACTGGTAGGTGGCGCCGTTGTCCTGGGTTCGAATTTGGTCGATGTAGCTGTCGACCTGGTCGTCCTGCGCGGTTGTGATGCTCCAGCTGATGTGCGGCGTGTAGCCGATGACCACCGCCGGGCCACCTCCCGGGACGGACATGCCGCGCACGTGGGTCAGGCCGCCGGAGATCTCCATCTCGTCGATGACCTGGGGCACGTAGTAGCTGACCTGCGGCGCGCCCCAGAGCAGCGCCCCGCCGGTGCTGGATTTCGACGGCGAGATGGCCCATGCATTGGAGCCCGGCTGGGGAATGCCCACCGACCGGGCGGCGAAGTGCGCCGCGTCGGTGCCGCTGACCACCGCGGCGTTGGCGGCGTCGACCGAGGCCGGCAGCTCGTTGATGCGCGCGGCGGTGTCGGCGGGGGTGTAGTTGATGTAGTCGTAGTGGAGGCCGTCGGTGGTGAGCGCCGCGGGCTGGTTGTGGGGAACGCTGACCGGGGTGAGCGGGTCGTCCGTGAACTGCAGGTCGTTGAGGATGCCGACGGCCTGGTTGATGCCGTACTGGTTCTTCAGTCGGCGGGCCAGGGCGCCGTAGCCCAGCTCGTTGCCGGCCGACTCACCCACCTGCTTGGCCTCGAGGATCTGGATGGCGAGCGCGTCGGTCGGGGCCCACTGGGGGATGGGCAGGTCGCCGGTGAGGGCGAAGCCGGCGGGCAGCTGGTCGGGGTGGAGGGTCAGGTAGTTGATGTAGGCGTTGATGCCGTCGGTGAAGCGCATGAGCGAGGCCCGCTGGCCGGCGTTGAGGTGGGTGGCGATCTGGGTGAGGCGCTCATCGTTGGTCTCGGAGTCGCGGCGGACGACAAAGTCCATGGTTTCGTAGGAGTTGTTGGGCCCGGGACCCACCAGCTCGGAGAGGGTGCCCTCGGCCGCGTGGCGCAGGACCTCCATCTGGAAGAGCCGCTCCTCGGCCTGGGCATACCCGACGCCAAAGGCGATGTTCTCCTCGATGGCCTGCTCGGTGGGGCCACTGGCGAAGATGTGGGGGACGCCGAAGTTGTCGCGGACGATGCGGACGCCGGCGATGGGGGTCTCGCTGGACTGGGCGTTGGCGACGTGGTCGGCGTCAGGACTGAGGGAGGCGGGTTTGAACTGCCAGTTCTTGTACATGTCGAGCTGGTCGCAGGTGTGCGGGCCAAGGTCGGCGCAGTTCCCGGAGGCCTGGTTGGCGAGGAAGGCGGGGAGGGTGATGGTGTTGCCCTCGCCGGGGGGCAGGATTGTGATGGCTCTGGGGGTACTTGGGGCGGCAAGCGCTGGCGCCGGGCCGAAGGAGAAGGAGAGGCTGAGCAATATCAGCGCAATCCCGATTCCCCACACGCGGACACGGCCAGCATGCAGCACTCGCGAATCGTACGACCGCAGGGCGCCTCTTAGATTCTCAAGAACGCCATCCGGGAAGTGTTGATCAGAGAGAACCCGCAAAGTACCATTAAGCCGTCAGGAGGTCGTCTTCTCGCCCTGGTACCAACGCAACCAATAAATCCCAGGGCGACCGACGGGCTGCGGCATGAAGACGAGTCCGCGGTAGCGGAGTGCCATGACTCTACTGCGGGACGAGTTCGATGATTGCCATCAACTCGTCTATCCAGTCCGCAAGTAAGGACTGCGGGCGCCCAGGCGCGGGAAGATGTGGCAATTCGACCGGATCAGCGTTGGATAGGATCCCCGCACCTCGCGCGATCCCTCGAACCTTTAGCGCTGTTCGCCGGTTTCGGTGGCCGACGAAGTTCCTACACGTTAGGACTCGCTCATGAACGCCCGAGCCTGCGCTCATAGCAGCTGAGAAACCCGGTGAATTAGACAGGCTGAGATTTGCGAGCGCCCGCGAAACGACCACCGGGTCGAGCCAATCAGGTTCTTCACGATGCCCCCACTCAGCTCCCGACTTGGACAGATGCGGTCGGAAAAACAGGACAGCACTGTCCAGCGCTCCCTCAATCGAGCCAGCGACGCCTCCACTGACCCGAGCGCCCGAAACCAAGTACCCCCCGACCGCCGACGCCAGATAATAGCGGCGCATGAACACGTGCCAGGTGTTGGCAACCTCTATTAATAGGTGGGTCGCGACGATACGATCAGATGCGATGAGTGGCGGATGGAGCGCTTGTGAGACCTGCTGCAGGCTGGATAGGAGGACCCACGAACGACGCGTCACATCGCTCAACCGGAGTGTCATCCGGAATACTAGGCTGAGACCGCCGATAGAAAAGCCGTAGCCCGGGTGAGTCGCTGATCGCGGACGTTCGTCCTTGAGTCAAACGCGTCGTAGAGGCGCTTGTTGGCGCCCGCAGGGATGTCTTCGCGCTGGTACTCAAGCAGTGCCGCGATTTGGCCGAGCTTCGACTCCGTCGCCAGCCGTTCGCCCAGGCCGCGACCACCCGTCCCGATCGCCTGAAGGGTCGGGACGTCGAAACGTGCGTGGACGACGGCGAGTAGCAGCGAGTACATCGAGTACTGCTTGGCGAGCGTGGTGGACCAGATTGCGTCGAGCTGGGCGACATAGTCGATGCTGGACTGAACATATCGCGTCAGCTCCTCACCGAAGGGGAAGTCGGCCGCGCGATCTGGATATGTCTTCTCGAAGTCCTTGTACAGGTCGTCGAGGCTCTTCTTGTTAGTTGTCGTTATGCCGTGCTGAACTGCATGCGCGATCTCCGCGATGATCTTCATGTCCGCCATACGCACGAGGTTTGCTTCGGAAAACGTGCCGAAGCGCTTGAGATCCTCGCCGACATTCCGGGCAAGTCGGTACACCAGCCACTTGAAGGCACCCTGGAACCGAGCATGCCGCTGCTCTTCGTAATTGAGTGGCATCTCGTATGAATTGATTCGCCGGAATACTTCGCGGATCTGAGTTGGACTCGTGTCTACTAGAGAATCGAAACCCAGACCGTAGGTGATGAACCGACTTTGCAGGTCCGACTCTAGGCTCTCGTATGTCTGACCGGCGGCTTCAGGAACAGCCTCGAGCGATTTGCTGAGTCTAAGCTCGTTCTTGAAGAAGGCTTGTATAGCAGTCGCCCGCTGTTGGCCATCCACGAGCTCCGTGATCGTCTTGCGACTACCGAGGTCAGTGTGCTCGTACAGAGTCAGTTTCGGGATCGGATAGCCGAGAAGAATCGTTTCTATCAGGAATGATTGAGCCTCCAATGGCCACACACCAGGCATCCGCTGATAGTCACGATTGATCATTATGGTGTGGTCCTCAAGCTCTGCGCAGAAGCGCGCGATGGACCGCTGCCCCGTCTGTACCAACATACGTAGCTAAATCGTCCTAGTGGCTACGCTGCGAGAATGAGGAGGCTTTCGGTGGCACGGAAATCACTCCTGTATTTATGGGAGAACGGGTGCATAGTAGCCATCGTCCGAGGTACAGTGAAGTCGGCTTGAGTGGCGTGGGCCCAGCCTAGACCAGCGCCCATTTCGCGGAGCACCTTAGCGAGGTCCAGTCGGACATCCTTGTAATACGAATCCTGCACGACCAAGGCGGCCTTCCCGTCGTCGCGAAGGCACCGCCGCAGTTCTTGCATCGACTGATGCATCATGTCGAAGTACTGGAGAAAGTAGCGACGATAGTAGGTCGCCGACGCTTTGGAGTGGTGGCTACTCACACGCTCGAGAAATTCCGCAGTTGTCAAACCCCAATCATCACGCGGTTCGGGCACGGCGCTCGCCATTGTTGTCGTGCCTATGGTGGCTTCTCGCAGCGTTCGCATATGACTGTCGTCGACTCCCAGGACAGCGAGTTCCGGGCGGGTCAGCACCGCATAGTCAATTCGAGTGCAATACGGCGGCGATGAGATACAAGCGTCAATGCTTCCGGCTGGCAATGGCAGAGCCATGGACGATCCAACTGCGATTCTTGAGCCCTCCAGGGCTTGAGGTCGGTCATGGGGTTCGCCTTTTATTGTCAGCAGGTGCTTGTGCAAACGTTGCTCGCTTACGCGGAACCGGCTGTCGATCCGGTCGCGACTAAGGGAGATTCTTTCCTTTATGTTCCCGGGCCGCTTGACCCAGGTTGGGTTCGACGTGCCGTATTCGCGCAGAAAACTGCGCACGGTCTCGAAGAGGGCTACGTAAAAGGATGCAGCCAAGGCTGACACTCGATCCAAGCCCTCAGACGACGTCAAGTCCACATGGGCATTTGCCAAGACCAGATTCTGCTGGAGGCCAGACTCGAGAGCCCGAAGGTACGCGGCGGTGCCCTTAGTGAACCACTGGCATAGAGGCTCACCCTCGGCGGGCGGGAGTGAGGAGTTGCGTGCGCGCTCCAACACGCCATCAAGAATCGCTCTCAAGCTTTCGGCAACCCCGAACGACAAAAGCTTGGCCTTTCCAACGATGACTAGTACAGGGTTGATATCGAAACCGATGGCCGGGACACCTGCTCCGTGAGCTACCGTTGTGGTGGTCCCAGCCCCATTCCAGGGGTCGAGAAGAAGGGAGCCCTTTGTCACGCCGAGGATCGGCAGCAGGTCGGTCACAAAGCCGGCGTCGTAGCCGGCGTAGTACTTGGCTCCGGGGCTGATGGCTTGTCGGGCAGCGGGCTGGAGCTTTGGCGACCTCAACGGTCGGTCGTCGTGTACGGAGGTGGCCACGTGCCTATCTTGCCATCTCATACCGATGCTCGCCCGCTCGCTTTGCTTATGAGAACCAGAAAGTTGTCGCTAGTTATGCGGGTTGGTCCCGGGGAGGACCGGCCGTCAAAGACTAGCCTCGACACCTACGGCACCTCGAACATTCAGCTGGCCCGCACCGCCCTGGAAGCCAAGACCCGGGAGTTCGCCCGGCGGTCGATCGCCAAGAACACGGAGCGCGGCTGCCGGTCGGGCTGGGTCGACATTCTGGACTTCTGCGACCGGCACGGCCGCCAGGCGCTGCGGGCGGATCCCGCGACCGTGGCGCTGTACTACGCCGGGCTCGCCGAGGCCGGTGCCAAGCCGTCGACGATAAGCGGCGCCACTCCGAAACATGCCCCGTCACTGCGCTGTAGGTCTATCTCCGGGCGACCGGCCTAGAGACTGGGCCCGTCTTCCGCCCTGCGAACAGCAATGGCGACCTCAGGATGGGCTATCGGGCTGAGACCGGCTTCTGGCGTGAGTGGCGGATGAGCCCGGAGAACGGCGCCTTGATCGTGAAGCACTGGTTTCGTGTGTCGGGGCTGTCCCCTACTGACTTCGCCGGCCACTCCCTTCGCGCCGGCCTGGCCACCCAGGCCGCTGCCAGCGGCGCATCCGAGAGGGCGATCATGGCTCAGACGGGACACACGGACGTCGAGATGGTCAGGCGCTACATCCGCAGCGGTCAGCTCTTCGAAGAGAACGCTGCCGACTATCTGAACCTTTGACCAAGCTCCCGAGGGACTCAGCCGCTCACGAGGTTGTCACGCGCAAGTGCTTGCCGAAATGCCCCACCCACCACTCGCCCGCCTCGGAGCGGAAGAAATAGACGCGAGCGCATTCAGCCGGGTTCCCCTTACCGAACCGTAGATGTTGGCGCAGAACATACTCGACCCCTTCCAATCTAATTCGATACTGGGCATGATGCTTGCCTTCCGATGTCCCTGAAATGTCGGCCGCATAATCCAGACCCTCCTCCTTGCACCGTGCTTCGCGTGACTTCCCCAGTCCGGCGGTGGCCTCTTCACCCAGAATCCCGTCAAAACGGAGTAAAGCGTCATAGACCTCCTGAGGACGCATGAACGGACTTTCGTCTGCGCTGCTGAAGGCTTGCTCATGGAAATGGAGGTTCACGCAGTCGTCGGCGGCTCGCAGGACGGCGTCGGCCATAGATGAGATCGGCTGAGCAGGCACGAGGACGCCGTCCTCCTCGGGCTCCGGTTTGGCACTCTGATTGAGCGTTGCCCAATTCGCCCGCAAGGCCTCGACTTCGCGCCCGAGTTCCTCGTTCGATTCCCTCAGGTTCCGGTTCTGGTCAAAGACCTCTTCTACATACTTTTGCCACTCGGCCGGGATATTGCCCGCGTCCGCCTGGAGTTGAGCGAGGTCTCCAGCGAGCCGGGCGTCCTCTGCCTGGCGGAGGCGCTGCTCGACCTCGGAGACCGGCGTCCTCATTGCAGCGACAGGGGCGAGGATCCGGAAGACATGCCCCGCAAAGTGTCTGTC
This sequence comes from Chloroflexota bacterium, assembly GCA_034666405.1. Taxonomy (GTDB): domain Bacteria; phylum Chloroflexota; class Dormibacteria; order DASZGP01; family DASZGP01; genus JAXDLW01. The sequence continues at coordinate 116,381 of JAXDLW010000010.1, forward strand.
AGTGGCGTCGAACTCGCGAACTCGGTCAGCCATCCACAGCGGGTGCATCCGCGGCGCCCCTCCGGCCCCTAAGTCTGGCCAATATAGCCGGACGGCTCCGCCGTAAACCGACAGCCTTTCCTCGAGGAGGCCTGCCAACGCATAGGTTGTCTGGACGTCGGCGGCCACAAAAACATGTGCAAGGCCGATCAGGCTTTCGCTGATCTCGTGCACTCGGGCAACCGGGGCTAGGCCATCCCGCTCGCGTGTGGCAACGACAACCGGCAAGACCCGCGCCGGGTTTGTGAGCAAGCCAGCGAAGCGGCCAACATTAGTCATGTTGAATCCCTTGGGCCGGGCAGAAAGCTGAAGATCGTCAGCTTCCGCTCGAAGTGCTTCGGTAAGTTCGCGAACGACGCGGGGAGCTCGGAGCTCATAGCGGAGCGGGACCAATCGGAACTCCTGGGGCTCCAAGGCGATCTGAATCGACGCCGTCGCTCGGCCATCTTGCACTGTCACCCGAGCATCAGTGCGCCAGAGCACGGTCTGATCCGAGTCGTGCGGGTGCTTGAAAGTGAGCTTCCATAGCGATAGCGCGGCGTCGTCCGCCGAGAACGTTTGCCAAGCTAGCCTCACTCCATCAGCCGGGGCCCAAACCCCCTTGTTGTCCATTGGAGGGCCCTCGCCATAGCGGCTCGTTGCCCACGACGAGATCAACTGTCGAGCCGTTGCGCTTGCCTCAACAGCCGGCCCCCCAAACCGCAAATAGCAGCTGTAGACGATCCGCATTACGTCACAAATAGCTCTATCGAGGGCGCCTAGCGCTCCTCGAACGCAACGGCTACCTCAGAGAACTCCGCGGGCTGGAGCTTCACGAACTCCATCTGCGGCACCTTTACGTATCGCCAAGCGACTTCGGTCAGCAGGGTCGCGTTGTCGCACCAGATCCTTGCGGCGCGGTCCTTGTGTGCGACGTCCAGGTCCTCACGGCCTTTCGTTTCGATGAGCCAGTGCGTTCCGTCGCCAGCGATCACGACAAAATCTGGTTCATAGTACCGCAGGTTTACGGCGTTGTCTGTGTACTCAATAGCGAATGGAAAGCGAGACGTAGGCGGAAGCTTCGCGAAGGCGTGGACGTCTGGGCTGCTCTGCAAAAACCTCGCAAACTCTCGCTCGAATTCGTTGTCGGCCGCGACCAGGTTGAAAAGTGTCTTGCTTGCGGCAAAGGTCGGGCGTGAGAATGGGAAGCCCTCGGTCGCTGACAGATTGCGGCCTGCCCCCTCCAGACTAGGCGTCAACTCTTCCACGACCAGGCCGCGGAGTGCCGCTGCGAACGTCCTGATCGTCATGTACCCCGCTACTGGCGTAGATATGGCTTTCACCATCTCTGGTTTCGCCAGGTCTACCACTTCCCCGAAAGCCTTGGCCTCCAAGAACTCGCGCACCTTGGGAACCAATGCGGCAAATTGCGAAGGTAGCTTGACGTCTTGCGCGATCCGCTTCGCGTAGTAGGAGATCACCTCTTCGGCGGTCCGCGGCTCGGGTACCTTGTACTCGCGCTCGACGATCTGCTCCAACGTGATGATGTCTTTGCCCTCATAGCGGAAGGACTGGGCTGCCTTGTCGTTTGGCTTCCGTGGCAACGACGGGCAGACGAAGGTCAGAACGTCTAGCGCCGCGATCTCCTCGGCTAATGTCTTCTTCCGCGCCAGGATCGGACCAAGCACCGGTATGGCGATATCACGATCGAGCTTCGCCTGGTCGGGTACCACCGTCTGAATGACCAGTGGCTCCTTGAGATCGAAGGTATCGAGCGTAATGTCTTCCTCGCGCTCAAGTTGGTCGACGAATTTCAGAAAGGCTGGATTGCCAATGATGTCTACCCGCTCGGTATACGCCGAGCCCAGATTGCCAAACATCAGGCGCAAACCACGCCCGATCGTCTGCTCGGGAAGAATGTTCGCCTTCGACGTGTATGGCCGCAAGCCGACAATCACCGTTACGTTTTGTACGTCCCAGCCCTCGCGCAACATAAGCACGCTCACGATGGCATTGACTGGGCTCGACCCCTCGTCGACCTGGCGGGCGGTCTCGCGCGCGCTCTCCAGACTGCCTTTGGAAATCTCGCCGCTCTTGTTTGTGTGGATTACAAGCAGCCTCTCTCCACCGAAGTCTTCCGGGTATTGACCCCGGAGATAGTCGCCGACATCATCCGCTTCAGACGTCACATTCAGCATCACGAACAGAATCGGCTTTTTTCCCAGAGGGGCCAGGAGCTTGCGATACTCACGCCAACGCTCCACGCCAGCCGTCAGATACGCTTGATACTTCGTGCTCGCGACATCTGACGGCTGCTCCCCCATCCCGGCCGTCACCCCTTTGGTGGGTCGCTTGACGACGTTGTCGATGATCGCCTGCTTTAGCGGGTAGTCGTACACCGTCCAGGTGAACAGGCCGCCCTTGGCGTAACGCGGAGTCGCCGAAAAGTCGAGTTGTGCGATCAATCCACCGGCGATCTCGGAGTGGAGCCGACGGATGACGCCGTTCCATTCGCTGTCCTCGTCGTGGGTGTGGTGTCCCTCGTCGTTCGCAACTAGCATTGGGCCGCCGCGCTTGATGATGCGGGCGGCGAATTCATCTGCTTTCGCCGTGCTTGGAGGGGCCACCGGCCCGAGCATCGCCCGCATTTCCTCTGGTTCGTCGTCGTCCGACGCCTCTGGTCGATCGTGAAACTGGTGGATGTTGGTTACATAGACTGCACCTTGTGAGCTGGCCCTTTCGGGTTCACCGCGCATATAGCAATCGACGTCCCAGTAGACCTCCAGCTCTGGCGGAATCATGGGATCTGCGTGGAAGATCCGGCCGCCCGCGAAATCCGTGCGCAGCCTCTCAAACACGATCACATTCGGGGCTATGAGTAGGAACGTGCGAGCGTAGTCGTCGCGACCCTCGGCGACGGCGTTGAAGTACTGCCAGGCCATCGCCAGAGCAATAACCTTCGTCTTGCCACTGCCAGTCGCCATCTTGATGGCATACCGCGCGAAGTCGTCATATTGCAAAATGTGGATGCCGGGAACGTTCGGCGCAAACTGCTCCAGGAGGTCCCGGTGAGTCCGAGCCTTCGCGACTTCATAGAGGTAAATCAGCGTCTCGGTGGCGTCCCGTTGGGAGTTGTGGTATCGAAAGCCTCCGCCGCCCGGCATCCGATGGTCGGTGCCAAACCAGTAGTTCAGCAGCTTCCGGCTCGTAGGGGTCGCGCCTTTGTACTTGGAGTCACGCCACTCTGCTAGCGCCTCTCTTATGGCTGGGACGCACGCCGCCGTCGTGACCCGCGCATCCAAGAGGCTGGGCTGCTCGGCCGACGCCTTGGCTCGCCGCGGGGACAATCCCCTACCCCACCATGACCGTAACAGTCTTCGTGGTGTCATTGCCCAAGATGTCGATCACCTTCACCACGACCTGGTATTCGCCAGGCACCTCGTATTCGTGTTCGATGGTCTTCTCGAGCCTCGGAGCCTTCTTCGTCCGATAGGTCTGCCACTCGTTATGGAAGGCGTCGCCCTTGTTGTTCCAATCCACTGACCAGTAGTCGATCCAGTGCGACCAGTCGGTGATAGCTCGCTGAATCTCCTCTGGGACGTCATCCAGCGGGATGACAAAGTTCTTGAGGGTGAGCGCCGCCTTACGTCCCTTGGTCTTAACCTCGACGGCGAGAGCAGCCAACTCGAAGAACCTGACATCCCCCTGCGCTATCGCTCGTTTATCCAGGACTTCGCGTGGAATTCGCCAGAACCGGACGTCTATCCCAGCCCTGCCGGCGGTTTGTCGGGCCGTCTCGTTCAACTCGAAAGCGAAGTCCCACCCTAAGATGTCAACCGCTTTCGTAGTCGGCGCGTCCCGACCGGTCCCGACCGTCTTGGCGAATTCGCCAGCGATCTGCTTCACATCGCCCACGGTGACCGGGGCATCGACGCTCCCGACGTGGACCAGGCGCCCCTCTTTCACCCCGTGTAGCCATACATAGCCCTCGAGCGGTTTCGCCTTGTAGAGCGCCAACAGGAAATGGTGGTACGCGCGGGTACGGACCTCTGCAGTATCACCAAACTCCGCGGCCTGCCATAACTGGCGTTCGTACTTACCGAGATTCTGGACTACGAACGGGGTCACGCTGGGGACCGACAACAATCGCTTCCTCGTTGTATGCACGCCGAACCTGCTTAGATCAGCGGCTATCCAGCGTCGGCCGTGGAGCTCCGCGGCTTTCGCGGTCGTGCCGCTCCCCGAGAAACAGTCGAGCACCAGGTTCCCCGGATTCGAGCATGCCTTCACTACCCACTCGAGCAGAGCCAAGGGCTTCTGAGTCGGGTATCCAGTCCTTTCTAACGAGGAAGGTGCTTCAATCGATATGTTCAGGACGTCATCCGGCCATTTGCCGAGCGGATTGAGCTCTTGTTGGCCGTAGTCAGCTGACCCACGCACGTTGCCGATGTAGTGGGAAAAACGCTCCTGCGTCGCGGCTGCATACGCCGTGCGAACCTCGTCCGCATTGAAGGTCCAAACCTTGCCGTTGGCGTACCACAGCAAGCTGTCGTGACGCCGGGCAGGTCGATCCTTAGGCACACCGGCTCCGGTGTAGTACCAGACAAGGTCGTCCACCATCTGATCCGGTGAAAACACCTCGTCCAAGACCGCCTTGGCATACGCTCCCACTCGGTAGTCCAAATGGACAATCATGGTTCCGGACGGAGCCAGGAGATCCCGGAGGACGACCACGGTCTCATAGAACCACTGGAGATACGAGTCCAGGCCCTTTCCCCAAGTGTCGCGATAAGCCTTCTGCTCGATAACGCTGGGCTCTTTCGTGAAGCCCAAGTCGCCAATCTGAACAGGAAAAGAGAAATCCGATCCCGTCGCGAACGGCGGGTCAATGTAGACCAGATCGACTTTGCCAGCGAACTCGCCGAGCAGCGCGGGGAGCACGTACTTCCTGTCGCCCCAAATCAGGCGGTTACGCCACTCCGTGTCGCGTCCTCCGCGGCCAAATAGATCCAGCGCTTCCTGCCGAGACTGAGCCGACTCGTTAATCGTCTCAACGGTCTGAAACGGAAGGGCGACACGGACTGGAGCTACGCGTTGCCCATCCTTGTCGTACTTTCCATCCCACATTAGCTCGGTCATGACGGCACCTCGTGCTCGGACTCCTGTCCTACGTAAGGGGAGTTGACGGACCGAGGGCGGTCATCTTCGCTCAACCCGCGAAGGTTCTGCCATCCCTCGCGCAGAAGCTGCTCCAGACGTTGGCCAATCTCCCCAATGACGTCTCCGTGGTTGCGGAACTGGATGTGGATTGCCCAGTCATCGCCAGGGAAGACCTGCGAGGGGCCTTCGTTGGCCCAGTTCGCTTTGGCTCCTTTCGGGATCAACTGGAACCCCAGGCGATGCGCCACCTCCTCAGCCGAGCAGGGCGCCTGGCGGAAACTGAGCCATGCCCAACTCATCCGCGTCTCGCTCCGTAGCCACGCTCGACGCCCAGCACCAACTGGCCAACTGACGTAGTTCTTTTGCGCCCAATTGGGCTCCGGGGCCTGCGGGGCTGCGCGCGCAACCAGCGCGACGAGCGTCTCTACGATCGCTCGGGTCTTCGGACTGCATCGCTGTTCCAAGTGCCAGGCCCGTCCCTCAAGCAGCCATGGTTCTTCACGACTATCTACAGATCGGGACTTGCGGCTCCCTGCGGTGTCAGAACGCTTGAGCTGCTCAAGCTCCTCCTCCTCGAATTCGTAGGGGATCAGGAGCGCAAGCGCATAAGCGGTCAGGCGCTGCGCCGGATCGGCGACTCCATCACCATCGAAAGCGATCCCTTCCCCTCTGAGCACGTCACCGACGTCCCGAGTGTCATCAGCATCGTTCCAGTGGAAGGTGGGACTAATCCGGCCCGTCCGGTCAAGGACCCGGTATGCGTTCGGCAGCCGCGCGGTACCGCCCATCCGATTGCCCACTGCTTGCGCTGAAGTGCCTCCGAGTTCAGCGAGCTCGCCGTAGGTGGTCCAACGCCCCGCCGGGATGGCTGCAACCGCCGCGTCGATGCGGGCCCAATCAAATCCCATAGGGGCGCCACGGGCGCCCTCGACGGGAGCGGGCCAGATTTCTATGATCCGATCGGCCAATTCGTCGGCCCGTTCCAGGATCTCGTGGCGTCCCCAGACCTCTGTCTCCCGCAAGGACCGATTCAGGGCCAAGTTCGAATCCGAATAGATCTGGCGCTTGCGTTCGAAGGGGTTGTTGCTTAGTTCTCCGTTGTACGCGGTCAGCGTCAGGTTGCCGATCGTGTGGAGGAGCTCGTTGTGGATTTCGTCTGGGTCATAACCACCCGCCGCCAGCTGCTCGCGCCACTCGTCGCTCAGGGTCTGCGGGAGGATGTGTTCGATCGAGAGCTTAGCGTGGGCCACGTCGACCGGCTCACGATGTCCGTAGCTTGATTCGATCCGCTCCAGGATCAGGGTCCGCTGCGGGTAGCGCCCGATGAGATAAAACGGTTCCGTCCGGACGACCTGGCGGATCTGATCGTCAGTAGGCCAGTACCGGCGCGCGCCGGATAGCTCCTTCCGCACCGCATCCGGCAGGGCAAGGGAAGGGTCCAGCTGCTTGATCATGTCCGCGAATAGGCGGTTCAACTGGTTCGTCGGCACTCGGGCCAGATGCCTGCGGACAATGAACGACTCAATGTAAGCCAGCGTCTGGGACAGATTCGCGGCCGTGGCCTTGCCGGCATCTATCAATCCGTAGATGTGCATCAGTAGGGGATATGTGGTCTGGGCTCCCCAGCGATTCAGGCGGGCAAGGCCGGCGCGGACATCCAGATCGGGCTCCGCGCCCGGGTCGACCAGCCGTTTGTAGAAGCCAGCCTGACGCGCCAGATCGCGCACCTCCTCCACGATACGGCTCTCGTCCCGCGCGAAGGGCTCCAAGCGTTCCTGGTGCAGCCGATAGACATCGTCTTTGGTGGCGTCCACGCCGCGCCGCAGGAGATCCACCCGGGCCAAGCCCTCGAGGTTCTCAGCCCCCAGAGACCTCTCCATCGGAACCCAAATCTGGTCGTGGACCTCCTCGGCTCTGGTCGGCAGCAACATGAAGATGTAGTTGCGAAGCAGGTCGGCCTGGGTCAGGTTTACGCCGCGGTAGTTAAGCGACTCGAAGATCCGATGGGCGTTGTCGTCCGCCTCGGTCGTAATGTCCACAACCGACAGGCGTTCAACGATCACCTGCTTCATTAGCTCGAAGTCGAGCGCTGATCCATTGCCTTCGGGGGCCTCCTTCGCCAATTGGCTGACGAAGTACCGATAGGCGGCCGTGACCTTGCTGGCATCGTCCCCGGCTCTGCCGTCCATGCAAGCAAAGAAGGGTTCGCGGTCCGAGCGCGAGGGCAAGAGCTTGTACTGGTCTAGAACGTTGTCGTACCGGTCCTGATTGCGCAAATAGATGCGTTCGTACCGTTCGGCAGCATCAGGGTCTCGGCCCTTCAGAGCGTCCCGGAGCGCGGCGAGAGCCAAGAAGAGAGTGGTCAGGCGTTGCTGGCCGTCGACGACCTGGAAGGCACTGACTCCCGACGCCAGCCCCGGCATCGGCGTGAGGACAAAGCTGCCCAGGAAGTGGGTGGATCGGCCGGGGTGGGCGTCGACTGACTCCGGCCCGAGCACCTCGTATTGGGCTAGAAGGTCGTCCCACAGCTGTTTGAGCTGCTTCACCTCCCATGTGTATGGGCGCTGAAATTGAGGGATCCGGTACTGTCTTTCCCCCTCGATCAGCCGCTTCAGAGTGGTCTGTCCTGCCTTCATCCCTGTCGAATTCTGGCATGCGAGCCAGCTGTGGCAGGCACAGGCGCGCCCGGGGCTTGGTCGCCGGCGACTTCCGCGAGCCGCAAGAAGGCGTTGGCCAGGCGCATCTGCTCGGCTGAGCGAGCGCGTACCCGCAGCACCCGCGGCGAGCACACCAGGATCGCCAGCCCTCGGGCGCGCGAAATCGCAACATTTAGGCGATTGAGGCTGTATAGGAACTCCATCTGACGAGGCATGTCCTCCGGACTGCTCGACGCGAGCGAGTAGATGACGACGGGGGCCTCCTGGCCCTGAAACCGATCGACGGTGCCGGCCGCACACCCGGGCGGCATTGCGAGTTGAAGCCGATCCACCTGGGCGTTGTATGGCGCAACCACCAGGATGTCCTCAGCGCGCAAGGGCCGGATATCGCCCCGAGCATCCGTCCAGTCACGGCCGATCAGCCCCTCCACCAGGTCTACGACGACGGCAATCTCTTCTGGGGATATGGTCCGGTTGCTGTAGTGCTCGACCGGTACCTGGCGAATTCCAGTGCCCCCAATCGGGCTCCCGTTCCCCAGCATCTGGACGGCGCAGGTCGGATCCGCGGCGAGGCGCCCCTCGTAGGCGACCTCCGATATGAAGCCGCAGACGTCCGGGTGCATCCGGAAGGTGCGCTCCAGGAACAGGCCGGCCTCCGACGGGATCGTCTGGCGCTCTTCGAGGATGTACTCGAGGGCTGAGTGACCGGCGCCGTCAAGGTGGATGCCCTGCGACGGGTATGCGAGCTGCTGTGGATCCCCGAGCAGCACCAAATTGCGGGCGGCCTGGCCGACGGCGAGCATGTCCGCCAACGACATCTGCCCTGCCTCGTCAATGAACATCACGTCAAGGGCGCCCTCGAAGGCTTCGCGCGAGAACATCCACGCGGTACCGGCAAGCACGTCGACTTCGCCGGCGGCCAGCGCCGCTTCCACAGGCGGGTTGTCCTTCACCCATCGGACGATCTCGGAGCTACACCGCTGGTCCTCCGGCGACCGCTGAATGGCCCTGACAGTGACCCCTGAGGCCGCCGCGTATTCGCAGACAGCGTCCAGAAGATTGCAGATCGCCTTGTGGCTGGTCGCCGCGATGCCCACCCGCTTACCCGCCTGCACGAGTTCCACGATCATCCGGGCGCCGATCCAGGTCTTTCCTGAACCGGGGGGACCCTGGATCGGAAGGTAACTGCTGTCCAGGTCCACGGCGATTCGCCTGGCGGCCGTCAGGCTGGCCTCGCCGACTCGCACCAGGGGCTCACCCCTTCCTCCGCCTCTCACCCGCGGTGCCTGCCGACGGAGGAGGTCGCCGAGATGGCGGCAAGGACCCATGTCATCCAGTCCGTCGTCCAAAGCTCGCCTCGCCACTCTGCCGATGGCCATCCTTTGCTCGTTGGTGGCCCGGGGCCCTTCGGGAACCAGGGAAGTTGGATGCGGTACCAGTGAACCGACTGCCCTCGCGAGGTCGATGGTGCCCGTGAGATTGTCGATAGCCTCCACGGTGCCGGCAGGTTTCAGGGTCCGCGGGTCGTGGGGACTCTGGCCGACGCTGATCTTGTGGAGTTGGGTGGGATCGAACCGGTAGCGATGCAGTACCGATCGGCGTACCAGGCCAACCTCCCCCTCGTAGCGCAGCGATCCGATGGCCTCGCTATCGGCGACCAGCTCCTCGTCGGTGAGCTTGTGGCGCCGGAAGTAGTCCCACCACTGCGACCGGGCCTCGCGGCGGTGCCAGTCGAGCAGCTGGGCCAGAAGCCAGAGTGCGTGCTGGTCCGGCGAGCGTTGGGCAGGCTCCGGAGGAAGACCGGCCGTAAGCGCGCCGGCCAGGGCCGCGGTTTCGGCCCTGATCGCGGCTTGGGCAGCACTGGGCTCGACCGCCGCGACCGGCGCCGGCGCATCCGTCGGGACACCGAAGCGCTCGAGGACCTCCACCCGCCGCTCCTCGAGCCAGTTCCTGAGCAGCCAGGTGGACACGCAGTCCTCTTCGTTGTAGCGCTCAATCGATTCCAGGAGAGCCGGGTCGCGCGATTCCAGCCAGTTCTCGTAGGCCACGATGCTGGAGCCGGCGTCGGCGATGTCGGCTTGGCGCTTGCCCATATACAGCGGCTCGAGCTTCTTGATCGAGTAGGAGTCCTGCGACACCATGACCGACTGCCGAACGACCTGGTAGAGGTCGACGAGCACCTCGCCACGGAGCAGTCGATCGACTTCGTCCTCGCGGGTGCCGTAGCGGCCCATTAGGGACTTCAGCCGGGTCGGTTCGTATGGTGCGTAGTGGTAGATGTGCAGATCCGGGCACGCATCCAGCCGGGCGATTGCGAAATCGATGAACCCCTCGAAAGCCCGCTTCTCCTCGGCTGGGTTGTGCCCCCACCAGGAGTGGAAGCGCGGCTGGCCGTCGACCAGGTCGACGACACCGAAGAGGTACTCCAGCCCGTGCGCGCCCGCGAAGGGATCCCCCTCCATGTCGAAGAAGAGGTCGCCAGGCGACGGCGCCGGCAGCAGGCTCAGCCCCAGCCCCGGGCGGGGCGGCAGAACCTCGTGGTGGACCTTGCCCGTGTGGCGCTGCTCCAGCTGCATGCGTGCCTGCTGGCGCAGGCGGTCGAGGACGGCCCGCCCAACCCGATCGATCTCGGCCGTGGGCTCCATCGCCACGAGTTCGGCGGCCGTATTAACGCCTCCATCGACCAGCTTCCGATTGACATCCCTGCGCATGCCCGCGACCAAGGACAGGTGATCATCGGCCCGGCGCCGGTCTGAGCAGACGTCCCGCCAGCGACAGACTCCGCAGTGGTCGACGGGGTCGGGGTAGGTCTCTCGCTCCGGACCAATCACCGCGGCCTCGTACCGCGCCTTGGCTGCCCGGTAGTACGCGGCGAAGTCGTTGACCGCGAAGCTCTCGGTGACGCCCGTCCCCAGAACCACGTGCATCTTGAGCGGATAGGTGCCCTGGATCCGGAAGAGTTGCTCCGAGTAGTTGGACATCTGGAGCAGGGCGGCGGTCTTGACCTTGCGAGCCAGCTTGGTGTCCGCGACTTCGTAGCTCCAGGGGCCCAGATCGCTCGGCCGCTCGACCCGGAGGAGGAAGTCGGCATGACCGCGCCAGCGTCCGTCGAAGAACGTGGCCTGGTAGATGACCTCGGCGCCAGCCCGCATTGCCGCAAGGGTCTCGCCCTCCCGCGCATCGAGGTCCGCACGGGTGCGGCTCGCGGTGCTGATCTCGACGACGCTCCTCCCCTCGCCTCGCAGTCGCGCCAGGTGCGCCGCTTCGTGCTCGCCACCGCGGCGGGTGAGGATATCCAGCTCCGGGTCATCGCGGACCGGACGGACCAGCTCACCTTTCGCGGCCTTGAGCTCCAGCTGGGTCAGGTGCTCGCACTCCAGGAAGCCGGTCAGATCTGTGGCGCTGAGGACGATCTCCCCTTCGAGGATCTGCATCAGCCGAGGTCTCGAGCTACGTGTTCGCTATTCATGGCCCATACTGTCGCCCCGGCCTTGCGACATCTAGCTTGGCGCATTTCCCACGGAGGCAACCATGGCACAGGAATACGTCAAGGGCCAGAAGGTGGTGCGGTGGCTGGACATCCTGATGATTCTCGCGGCCTCTCCCCGCGGCGTGAAGGCCTCGGAGCTGGCGGCCCGGACGGGCCAGTCCCGCAGGACTCTCGAGCGGGACATGGTCGAGATCGAGCGCCTCAAACAGTTAAAGGTGTCCAAGGAGAGCACCAGGTGGTCCCTGATGGAGGGAGCGATCATGCGGCCGGTGGCATTCGAGGCAGCGGAGGCGGTCGAGCTGCTGATGGCCTGCCGGCTGGCAGTCCGCCACGCCGACTACAACGACCGGGTGCTGGGCCTCGCCCTGGCCAAGGTCAACGGCGTAATCCCGCGCGAGGCGGAGCTCGTGCGGCGATTCGTCGAGGAGACCGTTGCCGAGTTGACGGCCAAGCCAGAGGCCGACCAGAGGGCCGGGCACCTCCAGGAGTTGGTGCGGGCCTGGATCGGCAGCTTCAAGGTGGAGATCGACTACACGAATGCTGAGGGCAAGTCGTCGACCCGGGTCATCCACCCCTACGCGATCGAACCGGGCAGCGCGGTTGGCCACGGAACGTACCTCATGGCCAAGGATGAGACCAGCAAGCAGGTCCGAAGCTTCAAGCTCGAACGCATCAACCGGGTCAAGGTCCTCTCTGCCCAGTACCGCCTGCCTCCGGACTTCAGCCTCGCCGACCACCTCCACGACTCCTGGGGCATCTGGGGCAGCGACGCCCCTCAGGACGTGGTCTTGCGCTTCCGCGCTCCGGCCGCCCGGCGGGTTGCCGAGTCCAACTGGCACCCCTCTCAGGAGCTGACCCGGCTGGCCGGCGGAGTCGTCGAACTGCGACTCCGGGTTCGCGGCACGGTCGAGATACTTCCCTGGATCCAGGGCTGGGGACCTGACTGCGAGGTCGTCGCGCCCACCGAACTGCGCGATGTCGTGTCGCAGCGAGCCAAGGAGACCGCGGAGCGCTACGCAATCGCCTAGCAAAACGCGACAGCCTATGCTGTCGCCGCAGAGGAAGATCCTGACGCTGTCAAACCAATCAAGGAGACAGCGATGCCAAACCCCAGGATCACCAGCCACGCAATCCAGAGATTCATCGAACGGGTCGACCGTTCGGCTTCCCCGGTCGAGGCGGCCAGCCGCATCCGCGCGATGCTGGACCACGGCAGGACTCGTCCGACTGCGCGTCGCTGGACCGGATCGCGGCCCACGCCGGGGACGATGTTCGTCTACTCAGCCGACGAGCCCCAGGCCTGCCTCCTGGCCACCCGCGAGGCCGTGGTCAGTGTGGTCTCGCGCGACCTGTGTGCCGCCAGCCGGCGGCAGCGCTCGGCGTGGTCGGAGGTTCCGGTCGGTTACAGCCGCCACCACCGCTCGCCCTCGCCGATGCAGGTGGCGGCGTGATCGCCCCGGACACAGCCAGCGACCGGGATGCCCTCGCCATACTCGACTCGTGCCTCGATGGTCCACCGGACAACGAGCTCGTCCCGCTCCTGGCCCTGTCGATCCTCGCCAGCCGCCGGCCATTCAGCGCGGCCCGGGTCGGTGCTTTGGCCATTCGCATGGCTGACACGTTCGAGGCCTCTGGGAATGTCGCGGCCGCGGAGAGGCTGCTCGAAACCTGCGCGTCCCGCCTCGAGCGCTGCGGAGCCTTGGAGGCCGCTGCGGACGTCCGCGAGGCCAGGGCCATCCTCAACCTCCGGCTGCTCGTCCCCGCCGGTCGCGCCCGATGAGCAAGCGGCGACCAACGGAATGGGAGGCGCGGGCGCGCTTCAACCTGGCGCGGGCGCGGAGCGCCCTGGTCGACGCCGATGCCCTTTTCGAGGACGGGCACCACATCACCGCCGCGCGCCGGCTGATGCGAGCAGGCGCGGCCACCACCAACGCGCTGAAGGCCATCGAGTCCCGACCCACGCCGGTCGCCCGACGCGAGAGACCCCTGGCGAAGACCCGCAGTTGGGGCTTTCGCGTCAAACGTGCCGGTTGGGTGCTCCGCATCCACCTGATCCACTACAAGGTCCTGACGACTCCGCAGGATCCGGGCAACCGTCCCCCTTCCCCCGCGGAGGCCGCAGTCAGCTGATGGGCTACCTTCGATTTCGCCGGACCAGGAGCTTGGTTCCAGGCGAGCCGCTCCAGCGACACACCCTCGGCGAGGGGATGCAGCGTTGTCTTTTCCTGCGGGGCCTGGCGCACTATCAGCTGGGCCAGCACAGCCGCGGTATCAGCGACCGCCTGGCCGCGATGAATCCTGACTTCCCCAATCTCCAGGAGGTGCGAAACGAGATGCTGACCGGAACCTTCACCCTGGATGCCAAGGCAGCACCTGCCGCGGCGACTGCGGCGGCTCCTTGATGGCCGAGGTCACAATCGCTCTCGACGGCCGACCTCCGAAGAAGAGCGAGGCGTACTCACTTCTGAACGAGAAGCATCCGAAGGCTTCCCAGGTTCTTGCCCTGCTCGAGGCGGTCTTCGCGGTGGTTGGTCCCGACTTCGCGCCTTACAGCGGGCCTGTGGGCCTGGAGGTCACCCTGTGGGCCCCTGACGACCGAGACCTCGGAGACGCCACAAACTACCTCGGGGGCATCGGCGACGTGCTCCAGACCAAGAACCCCAAGCGCAACCCGATGACCCATCTTGGCGCCCTGACCACCGTGGCCGTCTTCGCCGATGATCGCCAGGTCCGGGAGGTCAACTACCGACACATCATCGATCCGAAACCGCCCTACCAGATCCGCGTCTACGAGCTGTAGGGCGTGGCCGTCGTCCTGGTCGCATCCGCTCTTCTCCTCTGGGTGATCTACGCGGCCATCTGGCATCTCAGCGTGAGGCCGGCCATCAGACGGACCGGCAGGTCGGACGTCAACCCACCGGCAGCAGGCGTGGAAGGGTTGGCCGAGCATGAAGAAGAGATCGCGCGCAGGAGGCGGGTCGCGGTCGCTGCCTCCGACCCGCAAATCCTCGACTGAGCCAGTCGGTCTGACCGTCCCCTATCAGACTCATGCGACGCGCGGGTCCCGCTACTGACGAACCACGCGTCGAGCGGACGGAGGCGATGCTCCGACAGGGACGGGTGCGCCCGACAGCTCGACACTGGACTGGCTCGCGGCCCACGCCGGGCACCATGTTCGCGTACTCGTCGTCGCAGCCTCAGCAGGACGAGCTGCTGCCCCTCCTCGCCCTCTCCGTCCTGGCGACCGCCGGCCCATTCAATGCCGCATTGGAGTGTGCCGCAAGTCTTCAGCGCTGCGCTGCTGAGGACGCAGCCGCCGACCTGTTCGAGAGCCTGACGATTCTGCGCTGGAAGGCGCTGCGTACCCCCACAGCGCCTCGGAACCCGCGGCCCGTCACTGACGCCGATCGTGGTGTTCTGTGACGGGCGATTCGGGAACCTCCAATCCTCGGACAAAGGGCACCGTCACACACCCGAGTGCGAACGAGATCGACGAGATCCGGTACGAGTTCTTCGCGGGCCTGAGCAGCGGGACCTTCCCCGGCCAATACTTCCGGCTCACGCTCAGGTCCGATGGCGGCGCGCATTACGACGGCGACGCCCTTCCCAATTTGGCCGTCGGTGAGCTGGCGGATGATGTCTTTTCGAAGCTGGCCCGTCGGTTTCGTCGGATGCGGTTCTTCGATCTCGAGGACACGTACGACGAGATCCTGACCATGACGCTCGACGGTGGCTGGGACCGATATCGGGTGCGGGCAGGAGATCAGTTCAAGGAGATCTACGTGAACCAGGAGCAGACCGTGGAGGCGCTCAACCGGCTGGGCTGCGACCTTTACACCCTTACCAAATCTCTTTCCTGGCGCCCAGGGCCACCTCTCTCTGACGATGAGGCCTCCATTGCCTGGGATGCACAGCGCAAGGTCGACGAGCCGGGGCTGTTGGCCGAGCGCCGCGCGAGAGTCCTGCGCGAGGCGGGCCTCGGGCCCGGGTGGACCCTCCACGAGAGCGGTTGGTAACGTGGGCCTGATGAGTGAATCTGCGGCGGCAAGTTCGCAGTCATTCGGCACCGTAACGGCGTTGCCTAGCCGCCCACCCTGACTCGCCCGGGACTGACCTCGCAGGCTCCTCGAACGCGATGCTGAGGAGGTCCCCCCGGCAGCTGACACCCGGCATCAAGACGCCGACCGGCCGAACATCCTGATCGCCTGCTGCGTCATCGCTAGCCCGAAGGCCGCCAGCACGGCGAGGGAGCGCGCGGCCAGGAGCGACACATCGCCGCCCCAGATCTCGTGCAGCCCGAACCCGTGGGGGTCGACCCGACCGTAGCGCAGTAGTGCCAGCGCGTGGGTCAGCGGGATGCACTCGCCACCGTCGTCAACCATGCGGGCAGGGTGCTGATCGGGAACAGCGAGCCGGCGAAGAAGTAGGGCAGGATGGCCACCCCGCCGACAGGACGCCGACGTACTCCTCTTGGGACCGCTCGATCGTGCCGACTACCAGACCATCGGTATGAGCCGCTTGTGGGTGGCGGCGTAGTCGCGGTACGGGTCGCCCAGTGCGAGCAGGAGCTCCCGCTCCTCGACTCGAATCCTATAGAGCACCCCGATCAGCGCCCCCACCCCCATTGACGCCACCGACATCCAATTCCCGAACGCCGCCAGCGCGAAGCCGATGAAGGCCAGCAGTATGCCGACATAACTGGGGTGTCGGACAAATCGGTAGGGGCCAGCGCTGATCACCGGCTGGTCGGCACTTGTCTGCACACGGAATGTGAAGTACGTGCCGAGGGTCCGGAAGCTCCATGCCCGTAGCAGGATCCCCGCCCATATGAAGACAAAGCCGAGCCACGAGGCGAGCCCGTCCGGCCTGATGACGGCGCCTGGTACGGACCGCGCCAGCACCGGCGCCAGCAGGACACCCACGAAGTAGGACGCGCTGAGGAAGAGGCGGCTGCCGCGGTCCACAGTCGCCGCGTCGCTGCGGCGGTGGAAGCTCCGCGTCAGATCGACCAGCAGCCACACGCCGCCGGTGATCACCAGGGCGACGGCCGTCAGCCCGTGCGGGCGGGCGAAGATGGCGTCGGCGCGTGACATGTAAGGACAGCGTAGACCGCCCCTGGCCCATGTCCGGGTGCCTGCGTGGGTGGTACCATATATGGCATGCCAAAGACGACGGTGTACCTCAGCGAGTCGGAGGCGGAGGGACTTCGGCGCGCAGCCGTGCGTTCCAAGCGTTCCCAGTCGCAGCTGATCCGGGAAGGCGTCCGGCTGGTCGCCGAACGTGAAGGCGCCGATCGGCGGGTCTTCCACAGCATGGGATCCGGGAGCGGGGATGGGCGGCCAGAAGTTGGCTGGGAATCCGACAGGCTCTACCGTCGCAAGGTTCTCGGGGAACGCGACTGACGATCATTGTCGACGCAGGGGCCCTTTACGCACAGGCCGATCGCCGCGACCCCCATTTCAAAGAGGTCAGTGAATTCCTGCGGGCGACGACCGACGCGCTCGTAACCACGGAATACGTCACCGCCGAGGCGGACCACCTGATCCTGGACCGCCTCGGACCGGAAGCCGAAGCCTTGTTCGTTCGCGACCTCACGGATGGTACGTACCTCTCGAGCTGTCTCTCCCAGTCGGACCTCGGCGATGCCCAGGAGGTTTTGGAGCGATACGCCGACCTGCGGCTCGGACTTGCCGACGCGTCGCTCGTCGTTGCCGCCAGGAATTTCCAGACACGCCGAATCCTTACGCTGGACCGCCGTGGATTCCAGGCCATCTCCCCGCTGCAGGGCGGCGCGTTCGAGCTGCTGCCAGCCTCACCCTGATCAACGATGACACTCCTGCGCCCATTCCAATACCACGACGAGGCCACCGAGCTCGACGGCGTCCTGGCCTGGACTGAGTCGGCGGAGGGACCGCGGCCCGGGCTGCTCCTCGTCCACGGCGGTGCCGGGTTGGACGACCACGCGCGGGGACAGGCAGCGCGCTATGCGGAGCTGGGCTACACCGTGCTGGCGGCCGACATGTTCGGCCCGGGAATCGCAGGCAACCGCGAGCGGGTCGTGGCCACCCTGATGGAGCTGCGCGACAACCCGGGGCTCATTGTGCGCCGTGCCACCGCGGGCATGTCCGCGCTGGCCCAATGCCCCGAAGCGAGCGGCTGCCGGGCGGCCGTGGGCTTCTGTTTCGGTGGCATGGTCGTGCTGGCCCTGGCTCGCGCCGGTGTCGACATCGCCGGGGTGATCAGCATGCACGGCAGCCTGGCCACGTCAGCCCCGGCCCAGCCAGGCGCAGTCAGGAGCCGCATCCTGGTCTGCCATGGTTCCGCGGATCCGCACGTGCCCATGGCGGACGTGACCGCCTTCGTCGACGAGATGGGCGCCGCGGCAGCCGACCACCAGGTCCTCATCCTGGGCGGAGCCCTTCACGGTTTCACCCACCGTGACGCCGTCGCCGGCGCGACGCCGGGCGTGGCCTACGACGAGGCGGCTGACCGGAGGTCATTCGATGCCGCCCGCCTGTTCCTGGCAGAGCTCGCGACCTAGGTAGCCGGGGGCTCAGGTCCCAGGCGGCGGCGCCAGGCCGTCCAGCATGGTCATCGTGTCGGCGTCGAGCAGCACGTGGCGTGTGGCGACGTTCTCGGCCAGGTGCTCGGGGCTCGACGTCCCCGGGATCAGCAGTATCCGGGGGTCGTGGGCCAGCAGCCAGGCCAGGCCGACCTGTGCCGGCGTGGCGCCCACCCTTTTGGCGGCCCTGATCACTGCCGGATGGTCCGTGACCTTACGAATGCGGGCGAAGGCCGAGCCGAGAGGGAAGAACGGAACCCAGGCGAGGTCGTGCTCACGGCACAGCTGGAGCAGCGATTCCCCCGAGCGGTCGATGACGCTGTAGGGGTTCTGGACGCAGGCGAGCCCGACGGGCAGGGCACGGCGCAGTTGGTCGACCGTGATGTTGCTGATCCCAATTGCGCCGATCTTCCCTTCGTCGCGCAGGGCCACCATCTCGGCAAGCTGGTCGTCAAGGTCGACATCATGGACCTCACCGGGCGGGAGCAGGCGCAGGTTCACGACGTCCAGCCGCCCGACCGCAAGGGTGCTGAGGTTGGCCTCCACGCCAGCGCGGAGCTGTTCGGGTCTCTGCGCGTGAATCCAGCCCCCGCCGGCGTCCCGGTCAGCTCCGACCTTGCTGACCAGCACCAGGTCATCGGGGTAGGGGTGAAGCGCGGCTCGGATCAGCTCGTTTGCGACACCGGTCCCGTAGTACTGCGCGGTGTCGATGTGGTTGACACCCATTTCGACGGCCGTTCGCAGCACGTCCAGGGCTGCTGCACGGTCGCGAGGTGGACCCCAGACGCCCGGGCCCGGCAGTTGCATGGCGCCGAAACCGATGCGGCCCACCGGCCGGCCGGCAAGGGTTGAGATGCCGCCGGGACGATCTGATTCCGTACTGGGTGAAGCGACAGTTTCCAAAAGGCTATTGAACCATTTGACCCTGGCTGACCTGGACTAGCGGACTGAGAGGCGTCCCTTGGGGATGCGCAGGTCGAGCAGCCGTTTGGCGGCATTCCCACCCTGCTGGATCAGCCGTGATGCGGCGCGCCCGTCCAAGGCTTACCGTGTGCCTTGATCGGTTAGATCAGACCTGCCCGACGGGCGATCGCGAGGTGTATTTCTCCTCTAGGCGTCGGATCTCGTCCTCACTCAGCTTCAGCTCGACCGCCCCAACCGCGTCGGTGAGGTGGCCCGGCTTGCTCGCCCCGATGATCGGTGCCGTCACGACGGGCTTGCTCAGGATCCAGGCCAGTGCCACCTGCGCTCGCGAGACTCCATGGTCATTGGCGACCTCGCCCACGACATCGACGATCTCGCGGTCACCATCACTGCCGAACAGCTTCCGGCCAAACTCGTCCTTCTCCGACCGGTAGGTCTCCTCGTCCCAATCGCGGGTCAGCCGGCCGCGCGCCAGCGGGCTCCACGGCACGACGCCGATGCCCTGGTCCACGCAGAGCGGGAGCATCTCGCGCTCCTCCTCGCGGTTCAGCAGGCTGTAGTGGTTCTGCATGCTCACGAACCGGGTCCACCCGTGCAGGTCGGACACGAAGAGCGCCTTGGTGAACTGCCATGTCCACATCGATGAGGCGCCGATGTACCGCGCCTTGCCGGCCTTGACCACGTCGTGCAGCGCCTCGAGCGTCTCCTCGATCGGGGTCTTGGGATCCCACCGGTGGATCTGGTAGAGGTCGACGTAGTCCGTGCCCAGGCGCCTCAGGCTGTTGTCGATCTCGCCCATGATCGCCCGCCGCGACAGGCCGCCGCCGTTGGGGCCCTCGCGCATGACACCGTGCACCTTGGTGGCGAGGACGACGTCCTCCCTGCGGGCGAAGTCGCGGATGGCGCGGCCGGTGATCTCCTCGCTGCTCCCGTCCGAGTACACGTTGGCGGTGTCCAGGAAATTGATCCCCAGCTCCAGCGCCTGCTGGATGAGGGGGCGGCTGGCCTCCTCGTCGAGGGACCAGGGCTGCCGGCCGCGGGCCGGCTCGCCGTACGTCATGCAGCCGAGGCAGATGCGCGAGACCTGCAGGCCGGTCCGACCGAGGTTGACGTACTCCATGCCTAAGCCCTCCTCACCACCGGGTGACCACTACCTTCTTGCGCGTGTAGAACTCGATGCCGTCCGTGCCGTGCACGTGCAGGTCGCCGTAGAAGGAACCCTTCCACCCGGAGAACGGGAAGAAGGCAAAGGGCTGGGCGATCGGCACGTTGACCCCGCACATCCCAACCTCGACCTCGTCCCGGAAGGTCCGGGCCGCGCGGCCGCTGGTGGTGAAGATCGTCGCCATGTTCCCGAGTGCCATGGAGTTCGCCTGCCGCACCGCCTCCTCCAGGGTCTCCACCCGTTCCATCGACAGCACCGGGCCGAAGATCTCCTCGCGGGCCACGGCCATCCCGTTGGTGACGTTGTCCAGCAGGGTGGGGCCGAGGAAGAAGCCGGGCCGCTCCGCCTCGCCTCGTCCGTCGACCACCAGGTTCGCACCCTCGGCCACGCCGCTTTCGATCATCCGGATCACCCGGTCGCGGTGGTCGGCGCGGATGAGCGGACCGACATCGACCCCCGGCTGGTCGCCGGGGCCGACAACCAGGCGCCGGGTGGCCTCGGCGAGCGGGTCCTGGAAGGCGGCGCCTGCGCCACCCACCAGGACGGCCACGCTGCCCGCGAGGCAGCGCTCGCCGGCGTTCCCGAACGCCGAGTTCATGATCGCCGGCACCGCCAGGCCGGGGTCGGCATCGGGCATCACCACGATGTGGTTCTTGGCACCGCCCAGCGCCTGGACGCGCTTGCCGTGGGCGGCCGCGCGTTCGTACACGTGGCGCGCCACCGGCGCCGAGCCGACAAACGAGATCGCGCGCACGTCAGGGTGGTCGAGGAGGGCGTCCACGGCGGGCGCACCGCCGTGGACGACGTTGAGGACACCCGGCGGGAAGCCGGCCTCGAGGAACAGCTCGGCCAGGCGCACCGCGCCGAGGGGCGACCGTTCCGATGGCTTCAGCACAAAGGTGTTGCCCGCGACCACCGCCAGCGGGAACATCCAGAGCGGGATCATCACCGGGAAGTTGAAGGGCGGGATCCCCGCGCAGACCCCCACCGGGTAGCGGTAGAGGTCCTGGTCCACGTCGCCCGAGACGCCGCGCACCGTCCGGCCCTGCAGCAGGGTGGGGGCGCCGCAGGCGAACTCGATCACCTCGAGGCCGCGGCGGACCTCACCCCGGGCCTCGTCCAGCGTCTTGCCGTGGCTGCGGCTGACGGTGGCCGCCAGCTCGTCGGAGTGACTGTCGACTAGCTGGCGGAAGGCGAACATCAACCGGACCCGCTCCATCAGCGAGACCCGAGACCACGGCCCGAATGCTGCGAGCGCCGCCTGGACCGCACCGTCCACGTCCTCGGCGCCCGACATGGGAACCTCGTCGATCGCCTCTCCGGTGGCGGGGTCGTAGACCGGCAGCGATTCGACGTCCGCGGTCCGCCAGTCCTTACCGACCAGGTTGCGGATCATCCGTCGGATCCCGGGCGCGCGTGCGTAGTCATGTGGTGATCACGGAGAGGCCAGCATACCGTATTACAGGTCGCCGTCGCCGCTACTCAGGCCGGCGGCCCGAGGCCCTCGTCGTGCTCCTCCAACGGCCATGCCGCCGGGAACCCCGCAGCCTCCGCCGCCTGGGCGGGTGGAAGCTTCGCGTCCCACAGGCGGGCAATGTAGCGCCGGCCGGTGACATCATCCGCGGCGCTGGAGGCGAGCCACAGGAGCGGCGGAACCATGATCTCCGCCGGCCACATCCGCAGCCCCGTCGACCTCAGCGCCGGGGTCTGCGCCGGGGTGTCGGCGGGACCACCGGGCAGCAGCGCGTTGACCGTGACGCCCGTGCCGCGAAGCATCTTTGCCCAGCCCGCGGTCATCGCCTCGACCGCCGCCTTGGAGGGCGCGTAGGGCAGCGGGCTGCCCATCAGCATCGTGGCCCTGCTGGTGGTGATGTTGATGATGCGGCCCCACCCCTGGCCGACCAGGTGCGAGTACGTCGCCCGGGTCATCAGGAATGTCCCGTGCACGTTGACATCGAATATCTGCCGCCACGTGACCGGGTCGACGTCGGACATGGCCGTCGCGTGGCGCTGGGGAAACGCCTGGTGCGATATCCCGGCATTGTTCACCAGCATTCCAATGGAGCCAAACCGCTCCAGGGTCGCGTGCACCACGCGCTCGCAGTCCGCCTCACGAGTGATGTCCGCTGGGACCCGGAACAGCTGCGGCTCGAGTCCCGGTCCGGCCGGCGGACTCGGCTGACGATGCTCCACCGCCGCGACCGACCAACCCGCGCCGAGCAACCCGATGGTCATCGCCCGGCCGAGGCCGGTGGCGGCGCCCGTCACGATGGCCACACGCGTCGCCGGCATGGTCACCTCGGACCACCCAGGAAGGTATCGACTATGGCGTTCACCTCGGGCGCGGCGTCCAGCTGGACGAAATGCCCGGAGGCGGCGACCTGCCGGTAGACCAGCCGGGGGTTCAGCTCCTGCAGACGCGCCTCTTCCGCCCTCGGGTTGGGGGCGCCGATGTACAGCAGCGGCACGCGACATGCCGCCACCGCCGCCGCGGCGTCGAACTCGTCGGAGGCCACCAACACCGCCAGCGCCGCGTCCCGCGGGGTGCCGAGCATCGAATCGACCAGCGCCTGCGGCGATCCCAGGCCGCTGAAGCGCCGGCTCAGGGCCGTCTCCCAGTCGGGGCCCTCCAGTTCCGCCCGCCGCGCCGCGACGTTCGCGGGAGGATCGTCGATGACCGAGTCGAGTAGGACCGCCGCCGCGGCGAAGCCTGGATCGGCCTGGACGATCGCCAGCACCAATCTTCCGCCGAGGCTGTGGCCGATGAGCACCGGCTTTTCGACGCCCAAGGCCGTGGTCGTTGCACGCACCGCGGCGACGATGTCTGACATCGACAGCGCCCCGCCGCCAAACGCCGACCGGCCATGGCCCGGCAGGTCCACGCTGACCACCCGGTGGCCGGCGGCGAGGTGCTCCGCGGTGGGGGCCAGCGTTGAAAGGTCACAACACCACCCGGGGACCAGGACTATCGGTGGGTCACCACGCCCCACCTCCTCGAAGTGCAATGGCGCGGTCATCAGGATCCGCGGGTGGGCAGGCCGAACGCCACGGCCAGCCGGCGCCACTCGGCAAGCGGGAAGCCGATCCGCCCGGGCGTCAGGACCTGGATGCAGACGTGGTCGGCGCCCGCGTCGAAATGCTCCTGGGCCCGCGCCAGGACCGCGTCCTCGTCCCCCCACGCCACCAACCCGTCGATGAGCCGGTCGCTGCCGCCATCTTCGAAGTCCGCGTCGGCGAACCCCATGCGACGGAAGTTGTTGAGGTAGTTGGGCAGGCTCCAGTAGGTGGTCATATAGCTGCGCGCGATCGCCCGCGCGACCACCGGGTCCGGCTCGAGGACCGCGTGCTGCTCACATGCCAGCAGCGCGTCCGGGCCGAGGATGGAGCGCGCCCAGGCGGTGTGTGACGGGGCTGTCAGGTAGGGGTGGGCGCCAACCGCCTCGCGGCCGGCGAGCTCCAGCATCTTCGGGCCGAAGGCCGCCAGAACCCGGCGCGACCGAGGCACCTGCGGGGTGGCGGAATCGAGCTCCTCCAGGTACCGCGCGGTGCTGGCGAGCGGCTCCCGGTATCGGCCCGGGTGGCCGGCGTCCACCAGTGGTGCGTGCCCCACGCCAACGCCCAGGACGAGGCGGCCAGGGTGCGCGGCGTCCACCTCGGAGAACATCGCCGCGGTCCGGGCCGCCGGGTGGGTCCAGATGTTGACGATGCCGGTCGCCACCGGCAGCTGCCGCGTCGCGCCGAGGACCGCCGAGAGCCGCTCACCCAGCCCCTCCTCACCACCCGGTAGCCACGCTGCCCCATATCCCAGGGCCTCGATCTCGCGGATCGCGGCGACGGCTTCGGCCTCGTCGCCACGGCGCAGCGGGTTGCTCCAGATGCCCACGCGGCCAACGTCCACCGGCTCCGCCAGGGGGCGTCGGACGGTATTATGGTCATCCGCTAGACTCATGAGACCAAACAGTAGCGGGTTCGCTCGCAACCGGGTTAGAGGTAGACGATGATCAAGGTCGAGCCTGTATCGAAGGCGGCCTCTGAAGCCGCGGTCTCCACCCTGCTGATTGACACCGACGTGCACGAGTACCTGCACGCCGCAACCGAGCTCCTCCCCTACCTGGACCCGGTGTGGCAGAAGTACATGACCGAGACCCGGTGGGACAAGTCACGCATCAGCCAGCACGCCTACGGGACCCCCACCCAGTTCCACGGCACCCGCGCCGAATGGCTGCTGCCCGACGGCACGATGGGCACCGACCTCGAGCAGATGCGGACGATGCTCTTCGGTGAGGAGCACGTCACCCACGCCATCCTCAACGGTTTCTTCCACGTGTCGGCGATGCGCGGGAACTACGAATTCGCGACCGCGCTGGCGTCCGCCTACAACGACTGGCAGGTCGAGAAGTGGCTGGTGCCGGAGCCCAGGCTCTTCGGCTCAGTGCACGTCGTGGCCCGCGACCCCCAGCAGGCGGCCCGGGAGATCGACCGCGTGGCCGAGCACCCGCAGATCGCGCAGGTCTTCCTGCCCGTGGTGTCGGATTGCGAGTACGGGGACCCCTTCTACCGACCGATCTTCAAGGCGGCGGCCAAGCACGGCCTTTCGATCGCGTTCCACCACGGTCAGGAGACGCACTCCGGGGTGGGGTATCCCCGGTACTTCGTCGAGTGGCACACGCTGGCGCCGCCCCAGGGCTCGATCGCCCAGCTCGTCAGCATCATCACCAACGGCGTCTTCGACGAGTTCCCCGAGCTGCACCTGGTGCTCCTCGAAACCGGCGTCGCGTGGGTGCCGTGGCTGATGTGGCGCCTGGATCAGCAGTACCGCGAATACCGGCGTGAGATCCCCTGGGTGAAGCGCCTGCCCAGCCTGCACATGCGCGACAACGTCCGCGTCTCGACGCAGCCCATGGGAGACCTCAAGACGCGCGACTTCGTCAGCCTGGTCAACATGGTCGAGAGCGACCGCATCTTTGTCTTCGCCACCGACTTCCCGCACTACGACGCGGACTCCCTGGGCAACGTGTTGCCGGAGTCCATCCCCACGGCGCTGCGCAACAAGATCATGTACGAGAACGCCCTCGAGAGCTATCCGCGCCTGGCCCACGTCAAACCGCCGACATGAAGCACGAGGTCTGCAAGCTCGACGAACTCCCGGTCGGCCAGATGCGCTCCGTGATGATCGACAACGTCGCCGTCGTCGTGGTCCACGCCCCCGACGGTCGCCTCCGGGCCCTGCGCGACACCTGCTCCCACTTCGGCGCCCAGCTCTCGCGCGGCACCCTCCGGCAGATGGTGGTTGGCGATACCCACGGGAGCTACGCCCTGTCCGCGGACACGTTCGTGCTGCAGTGCCCCTGGCACGGCTACGAGTACAACATCGACAATGGGCAGTGCCCGGCGGACCCGGAGCACGCGCGGGTCAAGTCGTACCAGGTGACGGTCCAGGATGGCGCGGTCCTGGTCGACCGTTGATTGGCTGCGTTTTTCACCCCCGCCGAGACGGCGGCAGTCGAGGCCCTGGCCGAACGGATCTTCCCCGCCGCTCCCGGTAGCCCGGGGGCGATCGAGCTGGGGGTCGCGGGTTACATTGACGCCCAGCTGGCCGGTCCCTGGGGCCAGGGAGCCCAGATGTACCGCAAGGGGCCGTTCGTGCAGGCCCAGGACGCGGGGCACGGGTGGCAGTCCCCGCTGACCCCGGCAGAGGTCTACAGGTCGTGCCTGCGCAGCCTGGATGATGCCGCGCGGCGCCTGCACGGCGCCCCCTGCGCCGACCTTGGCGCTGACCACCTCGATGCCGTCCTGACCGCGCTCGCGGGTGGGGAGCTGGAGGATTTCCGAGAGGTTGGTGGGCCGGCGTTTTTTGGAATGCTCCGCCAGAACGTCATCGAGGGATTGTTCGCGGACCCGGTCCATGGCGGGAACCGCGACATGGGCGGCTGGCGCTGGATCGGCTACCCGGGCGTGGCCAGCGCACACGGTGCCGACTACCAGCGCGAGGTCGCGCGGCACGGCGTCCCCTACGCCCCGGAACCCAGCTCGCTGCGTTGACCGCCCTTCGCACCGTGACCTCGACCCGACGCCTGCCCGAGGTCGATGTCGTGGTCGTGGGCATGGGCTGGGCGGGCGGGATCATCGCCGCCGAGCTGGCCAAGGCCGGCCTCAGCGTGGTGGGCCTCGAGCGGGGCCCCGACCGTCCAGCCGATGGTGAGGAATTCACCCGCAAGCACGACGAACTGCGGTACCGCGTCAGGCATGGGTTGATGCAGGATGTCGGTCGCGAGACATGGACGTTCCGGCACCACGACGGTGAGGCGGCGACGCCGATGCGCCACCTCGGCGCTTTTCTCCCCGGCACCGGCGTGGGCGGATCCAGCACCCACTACGGCGGCAACACGGCGCGGTTCGCGCCCTGGGAGTTCGAGATGCGCTCACGCACCGTCGAGCGGTATGGCGAGGATGCCATCCCGGCAGGCTCGACGATCCAGGACTGGGGCCTGACCTACGACGAGCTCGAGCCCTATTACGACCGCTTCGAGTGGGCGGCCGGGGTGGCCGGCAGGGCCGGGTCCAACCCGTTTGAGGGGCGTCGCAGCCGGGACTTTCCGCTGCGCTGCCATCCCGACCCCGAGACCTCAACGCTGTTTGGTGAGGCCTGCGCCGGCCTTGGGCATCACCCGTTCCCGATGCCGCTCGCGATCCTCTCCGAGGAGTACACGAACCCCGACGGGGTGCGCCGGGGCGCCTGTGTCCAGTGTGGCGACTGCGCCCATTTCACCTGCGCGGTCGATGCCCGGGGGGATGCGCGGGTGGTCTCCCTCCCGGTTGCCCGCCGGAGCCCGAAGTTCGAGCTTCGCGCCGACGCCGAGGTGCTCCGGGTGCTGCACGACGGGCGCCGCGCGAACGGCGTCGTCTACCAGGTCGAGGACGGGACTGTGGAGGAGCAGCCGGCGGGGATGGTGGTGCTGGCCGCCTACACCTTTAACAACGTGCGGCTGCTGCTCACATCGGGGTTGGGCCGTCCGTACGACGCCGCCTCGGGTGACGGTGTCGTGGGCAAGAACTATGCCTACCACGTACACGCGCTGGGGACGGCCTTCTTCAGCGACCGCACCTTCAAGAAGTACATGGGTGCCGGCGGCGGTGGCCAGGCGATCACGGATTTCGCCGCCGACAATTTCGACCACAGCGACGCGGGGTTCATCGGGGGCGCCCAGGTCATGGTCGCCTCGGGTGGCGGGGCCATCGGCAGCCTCGCGGTGCCACCGGGGACGCCGTCCTGGGGAGCGGCGTGGAAGGATGCGATCCGAAGGTGGTACGACCGGTCGCTCAGCGTGAGCGCCCTGGGAAACGTGCTCGCCTACCGGGCGAACCACCTCGACCTCGACCCGACGTACACCGACTCGCACGGCGACCCGCTGCTCCGCATCACGTTCGACTGGCAGCCCAATGAGCTGGCCATCGCGTCCTTCGCCGAGGCCAGGATCCGTGAGATCCTCACCGCGATGGAGCCGGACCACCTGGTGACCGCGGCGGACTCCGGCCACTTCGACACCGTGCCCTACCAGGGCACGCACAACACCGGTGGCGCGATCATGGGCGCGGAGCCCCGCACGTCGGTGGTGAACAGCTGGCAGCAGATGTGGGACTGCGAGAACCTCTGGGTGGTGGGCGGCTCGGCGTTCCCGCAGAACGGGACGCCGGGGCCCACCGGCACCATCTGCGCGCTGGCCTACCGCGCGGCCGAGGGGATGCAGACCTACGCCCAGCGGCCCGGGATGCTGGCCTGAAATGGACTGGGTCGACCAGGTCACGTCGGGCGAAACGGTGATCACGCTTGTCGCGCACACCCGTGGCTGGCGCTTCCGGCTGCCCTTCCCGGCGTCCGATGACGAGCTGCGGGCGGCGGCGCCCGACGCCGACGACCAGGCCCGGGTGGTGATCGAGTTCGGCAGCTGTCATGTCCGCCATGGCGACGTCTCGATGGTCATCGACGCCGGGCGGCTCACCGCGAGCCACCGGGCCAACCACGGCGGCGCCGAGTTCACCGCCGGAGTGGAGGCGGGGATGACCAGCGTCGGGATCCAGCCGGCGGACGTCACGCATGTCCTCATCACGCACGCGCACCCCGACCATTTCACGGGCATCGCGCCCGATGACGACGGTGGCGCGCTGGTCTACCCCAACGCCAGGCACCTGGTCAGCCGCCGCGACTGGGAGGGGGCCGGGCCCGGCAATGACCTGCTGCGCCGCCTGGCCGCGCCCGCGAATGCCGCGGGGCTGCTAGACCTGGTGGAGGGGGACATCGAGATAGCGCCCGGGCTAACCATCCTCAAAGCCCCCGGTGAGACACCCGGGCATCTCTGTCTGCGCGCCGAGTCGGCGGGGAAGAACTTCTTCTGGCTGGGCGACCTGGTCCACCACCGCCTCGAGCTGGACCACCTCGACTGGGTCCTGGCTGGCGGCGACGCCGCGGCAATGGAGGCTTCGCGACGGCGGATCCTGGGCATGGCAGCCGGCTCGAACGCCCTGGTGCTGTGGGCCCACGCGACCTTCCCGGGTTGGGCGCGGGTGCGCCGCCAGGGCGACAGCTTCCTCTGGAGCGCGGCGTGAGCGACACGACCACGACGGGCTTGGAGACTCTGCTGCGGCCGCGGTCGGTGGCCGTTGTCGGCGCCTCCAACGAGATCCGCGGCTTCTCGGGCGCCCCGATCCACAACCTCCTCGGGCATGGATTCAAGGGTGAGATCTACCCGGTCAACCCGAAACGCGAAGAGATCCTGGGCATCAGGTGCTACCCGTCCCTGCTCGAGGTACCCGGGACCATCGACACGGTGGTGATCGCGGTGCCCACCGCCGCGGTGATGGAGGCCCTTCGCCAGGCCGTCCAGCTGGGCATCAGGTCCGCGACCGTCGTCTCGTCGGGCTTCGGCGAGGCGGCCGCCGGCCCCGAGGGGCAGGTGCGCGCGGCGGAACTGGAGGAGCTGATCGAGTCCAGCGGCATCCGCGTGCTGGGGCCGAACACCGCCGGGCTGGCCAACCTGGTCGACGGCTACGTCCCCCGGGCGGCGCACAACCAGTGGGAGGCGGACCGGGTGAAGCCGGGGCCCGCGGCGCTCTTCACCCAGAGTGGCGCGTGCGGAAACATCATCTACAACCGCGCCCAGGCGCACGGCGTGGGGATCGGGCTGTCGGTCGCGACCGGTGACCAGGTGGACATCGACGTCTGGGAGCTCTGCGACTTCGCCATGGACGACCCGCGCTTCCAGACCGTGATGGTCGTCGCCGAGACCCTGGGGGACACCGCCCGGCTGGAACACATCGCGGTCCGGGCGCATGCGGCGGGCAAGGTCGTCGCCGTCCTCAAGCTGGGCCAATCGGACATCGGCCGCCAGGCGGTGATGACCCACTCCGGTTCGCTGGCGGGCGATTCGGCGGTCCAGGCGGCGGCGCTGCGCGAGCTGGGCGTCGTCCAGGTCGAAGAGCTTGACGACCTCTGGCGGCTGGCCGGCTTGATCGAGGCCTGGGGTCCACCGCCGGCGAGCCCCGGGCGGCTCGGAGTCGTCGCCCTGTCCGGTGGCGAGGGCGCCCTGATCGCGGACCTCTGCGCCCGGGCCGGGCTGGACCTGCCGCCAACCTCCGACGCTTTCGCCGCGTTCATCAGCGCCAACTTCCAGTACGCCATGGCCTCGAACCCGTTCGATCCCTCGGGGGAGATCGTGGGCAAACCCGAGAAGGTGCGCCTGGCCCTGCGGGCCTTCATGGAGCTGAACGACTACTCCGAGGTGCTGATCGCCTCCCCCGTCCTGCGCGCCGAGCAGGCCGAGCGGCAGCTGGGCGAGGTCCGTGAGATCGCGGCCGACCCCCACCCCCACCTCTGCTTCTCGTACTGGGCTGCCGGTGACCTGACGCGCACGCAACTGGAGATCCTCTCGGCGACGGGGCAGCCGGTCTTCTCGGGCTCCGGCTCGGCGGTCCGGGCAATCGCGCAGTATCGCCGGGCGGGTGCGCGCGCGCGCTCGGTGCAGGTCCAGGAGCGCCACGGCAGCGCGTCGACCCTGCTCCCGGGATCGGCATATTTCGACGTCCGCGCGCAGATGGCCTCGCTGGGAATCGAATTCACGCCGGCGGCACTTGCGCACACGGTGGCCGAAGCCGTGCTGGCCGGCGAGTCGATCGGCTACCCATGTGTCATGAAGGCCAATGTCGCCAGCTCGGTGCACAAGTTCGCCAACGGCCTGATCGCCCTGGACGTCCGCGACCAGCGGGGGCTGGAGCGGGCATTCGCGGAACTGACCGCCGCGGGCCGGGGCTTCGATGCCGCTGGCGTCGTGGTCGAGGCGTACGGCGCCGGGCAGGTGGAGGTCATGATCGGGGCCCATCGCGACCCCGACCTCGGGCCCACGGTCCTCTTCGGCAGCGGCGGGACCATGGTCGAGTTCTTCCAGGACAGCGCGCTCGGTATCGCCCGGTACCTGGACGCGGCCGAGGCCGAGGCGGTGGTTCGTTCCACCCACATGGGGAGTTTCCTGGGCCACCGCGCGCCCGAGACAGTCGCCACCCTGGCCGGGATCCTGGTGTCGGTCGCGGCGTGGTTCACCCTCAATCCACAGCTGGACGGACTCGACCTCAACCCGCTGCTGGTGGACCTGGCGACGGGCGCGGTGGTGTGCGTCGACGCCCGGGTGGCGTGATGTTCGACTACGTGGTCATCGGCGCGGGCTCGGCCGGGGCCATCGTTGCGGCCCGGCTTTCCGAGGACCCCGGCATCAGTGTCCTGCTGCTCGAGGCCGGGCCTGACTACCCGGATTTCGAGACGCTGCCGGATGAGCTGAAGTACGGGTACGCGACCGCCGGCTACGTCGTCACCCACGGCCACCTCTGGTCGCACCAGGGTCGCGCCAACCGGACCCAGCAGCTGACGCCATTCCCCCGGGGCAAGGTCACCGGGGGCACGAGCGCGGTGAACGGCCAGGTCTTCCTGCGGGGCCTGCGCGACGACTTCGCGACGTGGGCGGCCATGGGCAATGACCTCTGGGGTTTCGACAGCATGCTGCCGGCCTTCATCCGCATCGAGAACGACCTGAACTTCCGCAACCAGTGGCACGGGACGGACGGACCGCTAAGGGTACGCCGGTACCCCCGCGAGGAACTGCTCCGGCCCCAGTCGGCCTTCCTGGAGGCCGCGCGGGCGGCGGGCTACCAGGAGTGCGCCGACGCCAACCTCCCGGATGCCACCGGGGTGGGAACGATCCCGTTCAACAACGTCGACGGCATCCGGGCCAGCACCGCCGTCACCTACCTTGCCGCGGCCCGCGGCCGCCCCAACCTGACGATTCGCGCCGGCGTCCAGGCCAACCGGCTGGCGATGAACGGCGACCAGGTCACGGGACTGGAGGTCGCAACCGAGGGCGGCTCCGAGACCATCGTCGGTGGCGAATACATATTGTGTGGGGGTTCGGTGGGGTCGCCGCACCTGCTCCTGCTGTCCGGGATCGGGCCGGCCGGGCACCTCGCCGGGTTGGGCATCCACGTGGAGGTCGACCTGCCTGGTGTCGGTTCTCACCTGCAGGACCACCACGTCGCCGAGTTGCTCTGGGCCACCGACCCGAGCTACCCGCTACCGTCCGCGTCCGCGCCCCGCGTGCAGGTCGCGCTGCGTTACACCGCCTCCGGCTCGGGGCTCGCTGACGACATGCAGATAACCCCGCGCACGTTTCCGCCCGCGGCCGCGGGGCTGCCCGGCGCGGATGGCATCGTCTCGTTCGCACCCAACCTGGAGCGCGCGGTCGGCGCCGGCGAGATCCGCCTGCAATCGGCCGACCCCTCGATGTCGCCCAGCATCGAGCTGCATCTCCTGGAGGAGCAGCAGGATCTCCTGAGGATGCGCGAGGCGGTGAGGATCAGCCTCGACCTGGCCGCCGATCCCGCCTACCGCGGGATCCTGGGGGAGCGGGTTACGCCGGGTGCGGATGACGTGACCAGCGACGCGGCGATCGACGCCTGGCTGATGCGGTCAGTGCGCACGTCTCACCACTCCTGCTGCAGCTGTCGCATGGGCCCGGACTCGGACCCGATGGCGGTGGTGGACCAGCGCGGTCGGGTGCGGGGCACCCGCAACCTCCGCGTGGTCGACGCATCGGTGTTCCCAGAGGTCGTGGGAGCCAACACCAACGTGACCGTCATGGCGCTGGCCGAGCGCATGGTCCAGCTGATGCGCGAGGTTGCGGGCTAGCTCGACCCCTTGCGCGCCTTGGTGGCTTCGAGGAACTGGGTGACCGAGTCGCGGTGCTCGTCGCTCGTGTAGCAGATCGCGGTCGCCTGGGCCCCCAGCGCGAACACCTCATCGGCGCTGAGCTCGAAGGTCCGGTTGAGGATGGCCTTGGTGAGACTGACCGCGGTGGGCATCGGCGGTGCCAGCTCGAGCGCCCACGCCGCCGCGCTGGCCGACAGCTGGTCCAGCGGCACCACCCGGTCGACGATTCCCAGCGCCAGTGCCTCCTCGGCATCGACCCTGCGCCCGGAGAAGATCAGCTCCTTGGCCCTGGCCAGGCCCACGCGCCGTGGCAGGAAGTACATGCCACCGCCGTCCGGGATCAGGCCGCGCAACACGTAGCTCATCGAGAAGACGGCGGCGTCCGCGGCGACCAGGAAATCGCAGCACAGGGCAAGGTCCATGCCGAACCCGAAGGCTGGGCCGTTCACCGCCGCGATCGTGATCTTGTCCAGGTCGTGCAGGGCCTTCATCAGGCCGGACACCCGCCGGACCCGCTTCCAGCCGTTCAGCCCCAATTGACCGGCACCAGTGTCGAGCCTGCTCTTCATGGCGGAGATGTCGCCCCCGGAACAGAACGCGGTGCCCTCCCCCGTCAGCACCACCACCCGGACCGCCTCGTCCTGGTTGAGGTCATCCAGCACCACCATCAGCTCGTTCCGCATCTGGTCGTCCATGGCGTTCCTGACATCGGGGCGGTTCAACCGGACCTCGGCGACCGCGCCGTTGACGGTGGCGATTACGCGCGCCACGTCGGTCACGCGCTGCCGGCCGGTGCGGTCTGCGCGGCGGAGGCCGACGCGGCGGCGAGGATGATCGCGACCAACCGGGCGCCCCCGTCCTCATGCCCCGCGGCGCGGTCCGCAAGCCAGCCGGCGCGGCCATGGCGAGCGGTCATGCCGGCGGTGGCGCGGGCGCCGACCTCGGCCGCATCGGCCGCGGCCGACAGGGCCGCGTCCACCCCGGAACCCGCCGCGGCGGTCGAGGCGGCGGCATCGGCCGCCGGGGCCAGGGCGTCCAGCATGGTCTTGGCGCCCACCTCGGCCTTGCCCCGCTCCTGGATCCCGGTGAGGGCCGCGCTCAGCAGCTTCGCCACGGTCGAACCCGTCGCAACCTCGTCCTCCGCGACGACCCGGCCGGCGCGCAGCAGCGCGGTGGCGACCAGCGTCCCGCTGGTCGATGGCGCGGCCCGCGCAATGGCGGTTCCGCAGGTCTTGAAGACATCAGCAGGAGCGGCGCCCGCCAGCCCCGGTATGAGGTCGAGAACGGTGGTCGCCGCGGTCACCATGGTCACGCCCAGGTCACCGTCACCGGCATTGGCGTCGAGCTCATTCAGCAATGGGGCGCTGTTCCTGACGGCATCGGCGGTCGCCGCGATCCCGTCCAGCAGCCGGGTCACAGGCGGTCGAAAAACGGCGAGCTCGCGGGGGCATCCATCAGGCGGGCCATCTCGTCGTCGACATGGAGGAGGGAAATCGAGGCGCCCGCCATCTCCAGGGAGGCGGCGTACTCGCCGATCCACTGACGCCGGATGGTGATCCCCTCGGCTGACAACCGCCTGGCGGCTGCTCGGTAGAGGACGTACAGCTCCTCGACGGGGGTCGCGCCCAGGCCGTTGACCAGCACGTCGACGCGCTCGCCGGTGCCCATCGGCATGTCCCCGAGGATGGCGTCAAGCAGGTCGTTGGCAACCGCGTCCGCCGTCTCCAGCGGACCCCGGCGCACCCCCGGCTCGCCGTGGATGCCCATCCCGATCTCCATCTGCCCGGCTGGTAGCTCGAAGGTTGGCTTGCCCGCCGCGGGTACGGTGCTGGGAGCCAGGGCCACGCCCATGCTGCGAACCCGGCTGGCGGCAAGCTCGGCAGCCGCGCGCACCTCGTCTAGCGACGCGCCCTCCTCGGCCCGCGCCCCGGCGACCTTGTAGAGGAAGAAGATGCCGGCGATGCCGCGCCGGCGCGCCTCCTCACCCTTCGGGGCCGAGGCCACGTCGTCCGCGCCCAGCACCACCGCCGACGTGATGCCCTCGCCATCCGCAAGCTCGGCCGCGAGGCCGAAGTTCATGACGTCGCCACCGTAGTTGCCATACACCTGGAGGACGCCGCGGCCGCCGTCGATCGCCTTCATCACCGCCAACATCTGGTCGGCACTGGGTGATGCGAAAACGTTGCCGACGGCGCAGCCATGGGCCAGGCCCTGGCCGACGTAGCCCAGGAACAGCGGCAGGTGACCGGACCCACCACCGGTGGCGATGGCGACCCTGTCCTTCACCGGGGCGTCCGCCCGGATGATGGCACGGGGGTCCTCGTCGCTGCGGCGGAGGCGGGACGAGTGCGCGGCAAGGACCCCCTCGAGGGTTTCGTCGGCGAAGTCCTCGGGCCGGTTCAGCAGCTTCTGCATCATCGTCAGCGGGAGAGGACGGGCTCCGCCACGGCGGCAGGCTCGGGGAACCCGTAGAAGTCGCGCGCGTTGTCCCAAAGGATCTTGCGCCGCAGGTCGGCCGGCAGCGATGACGGGAGGGCGGCGGCGGGCGCGTCGAAATCCCAGTGGGGATAGTCGGTGGCGAACATCAGCATCTTGTCGCTGCCCATCATGTCGATCAGCTGCAGCAGGAATTTCTGGTCCGGGGGCTCCTCGATCGGCTGGGTCCCGAAACGGAAATGGTCGCGGATGTAGTCACTGGGCGGGCGCTTGAGCCAGGGCACCTCGCGGCGCAGGGCTCCCCAGGACTGGTCCAGCCGCCACATCATGCCGGGGACCCAGGAGAACCCGCCCTCCAGCAGGACGACCT
This sequence comes from Chloroflexota bacterium, assembly GCA_034666405.1. Classification (GTDB taxonomy): domain Bacteria; phylum Chloroflexota; class Dormibacteria; order DASZGP01; family DASZGP01; genus JAXDLW01. The sequence continues at coordinate 151,410 of JAXDLW010000010.1, forward strand.
TCAGCTCCGGGTACTTCTCGAAGACCCCGTTGCAGACGAGGCTCATCATCCCCGCCTGGAACTGCAGGACGTAGGCCACGCGCAGCTCCATGTACGTCGTGGGCCAGCCGTTGCTGCTGGGCGGCCCGAAGAGGCCGGCTGGCGGCGAGACATGGAAGGCCACGCGCAGGTTGTTGCGCGTTGCTGCCTCCCAGATGGGGTAGTACTTCTCGTCGCCCCACGGCAGCTGGGGGGCGGGCATGGGCAGGTTGACCTGGACCATGCTGGGGTGTCCGCCGACACGGTCGATCTCCCGGGCCGCCAGCGGCGGCTCCTGCGCCGCGACCGCGACGGAGCCCTTGAACCGCGAGTCGAACGAGAGCCAGGTGTCGATCAGCCAGTCGTTGTAGGCCGTGGCCAGGGCGGCTGCGAATTTGCTCTGGGGCATGGCGGTGAACTGGTGGACATAGGTCCCGATGAGCATCGCGTGGCTGATGCCGTACTTGTCCAGCAGCTGCTCACGGACGCGGTCCGGGAACATGTCGTCGCTGGTGTTGTCCTCGTGGATGACATCCAGCCGGGTGCCTCCCTGGGGATGCAGGAAGGGGTGCTTGGCGGGGAGCCGGCCCAGGCTGTCCCGGTTGAAGTACATGTGCCATTGGTTGGGCAGGTAGGGCTTCAACTGGCTGATGCCGTTCATGCCCTCATGAACGTCGCAATCGGCGATGGGCTGGGGGGCCTTGGCGGTCTGACTTGCCATCTAGGAAGATCCTCCCGGAGCGGGCTCGGGCGCGGGGGCGACCGATTCCCCATAGGCGTGAACAACCTGGTGCCAGCCGAAGCTGTGCTCGACACTGTCGCGCAGGCTACCCGAGTCCTCCGCGAAATTGATATTGCGCTTCGCCAGGCGGATGCCGAACGCGGGCGCGGTGGCGATCTTGTTGGCCACCTCCATGGTTCGCTCCTCGAGCTCCGCCAGCGGCACCACCCGGTTGACCATGCCGATCTGCAGCGCCCGGGCGGCGTCGACGCGTTCGCCCAGGAAGAGGAACTCCTTGGCCATGCGCGGGGTCATCTGGAAGGGATGGGCGAACCACTCGACGCCGGTGCCACCCTGGCCCACGGAGGGGTCGGCGAAGAACGCGTCATCGGCCGCGATGATCAGATCGCAGACCCAGGCCAGCATCAGCCCGCCGGCGATGCAGGCGCCCTGGACCATGGCCACAGTGGGTTTGGGCAGGTCCCGCCAGCGGCGGCACATCTCGACATACATCTCGGACTCACGGCTCAGGCGGGAGTCGATTGCCGGCTTGCCCACGTGGTCCGGCCACATCGTGCGGCGCGGGTAGGAGACGTCAAGGTCCCGGCCCGGGCTCCGCATGTCGTGGCCGGAGGAGAACGACGGCCCCGCACCGGCCAGCACGATGACCCGTACCTCGTCATCCATCGCCGCCCTGTGCAGCGCGTCGTCGAGGGCGTAGAGCATCGCCGAGTTCTGGGCGTTGCGGTACTGCGGACGGTTCATGGTCACCACTGCGACCGCGTCCCTGCGCTCGTAAAGGACCACGTCTTCGTCCGTCAACCAGGTCACCTCTGCTACGAAATGGCGGTCCGCCGTGAGGGCGGCTGCGTAATATAGTAGTACGGCATGGACCCGCCCAACGGCGCGGCGCCCCCGGCCGGCAAGGACAGCGCGAAGCTGCGGATCGTGGACACCGACGTCCACGAATACTTCAACGGCTACGCGGCCCTGCTGCCGTACCTGGCCGAGCCCTGGAGGCCGCTCATCGCGGAGTGGGGCTTCAACAAGATCGACGTCGGCTTTCCCTACGTGAGCGGGTCCGTGAAGCGCACCTATGAGAGCCGGCTGGAGTGGCGGCCCGAGAAGGGCGAGCTCGGCTCGGACCTGGGCGTGATGCGTCGCAACCTCTTCGACGAGTGGGGGGTGGAGATCGCCATCATCAACAACCTCCAGGTGCCGGTGTCCTTCATGAACGGGTCATATGAATTCGGCGTCGCCCTCGCGGCCGCCTACAACGACCAGGTCATCGAGAACTGGCTGGACCCCGAGCCGCGGCTGCGCGGCTCGATCATCGTCAGCCTGGACGACCCCGCGGCCGCTGCGAGGGAGATCGACCGCGTGGGGGGCCACCCGCAGATGATCCAGGTGGCGCTGCCGACCGTCGTGGCCCACGAGCTGGGCGATCCTCGGTTCCGGCCCATCTGGGAGGCGATCGTGCGAAACGAACTGGTCCTCGGCCTGCACCACGGCTATGGCACCAAGACCGTCTTCGGCTTCCCGCGCCAGCACATCGAATGGAAGGCCCTGGCGCCGTCGCACGTCATGATGTCCCAGCTGTCCAGCCTGATCTTCAACGGTGTGTTCGACGCGTACCCCGCGCTGCGGGTGGTCGCGATGGAGGCCGGGTTCACGTGGCTGCCGTACTTCATGAGCCGCCTGGACCAGCAGTACATCTCGTTCCGCGACCAGGTGCCGTGGGTCAAGCGCAAGCCCAGCGACCACCTCCGGAGCAACGTCGTGCTGACCACCCAGCCGATGGAATTCCTGACCGCGCGCCAGTTCATGAACCTGGTCGACGACATCGGCGGCGACCAGATGCTGGTGTTCTCCAGCGACTACCCGCACTACGACTCCGACGTCCTGAGCGAGGCCCTGCCGAACGGCATCCCGGACGACACCCGGGCGCGCGTCATGGGCCTCAACGCCCTCGCGGCCTACCCGCGACTGGCCAGGCTCGCCTCCGCAGCACCCGGGTGAAGTTCGAGCTCTTCCCCGAGGGTGACCTGCGGCCGGGGGACCTGCGTGAGGTGGTGGTCGAGGGAGTGTCCATCGTGTTGCTGCGCAAGGCTGATGGCAGCTTCCGGGCGCTCCGGAACCGGTGCTCGCACCAGGGCGGCAAGTTGTCGGACGGCCGCCTCGAGCCGATGCTGGACGCCTCGGCGCCCGGCCAATTCCACTATGCGCCCGGCCGGGAGGTGCTGCGCTGCCCGCTCCACCAGTTCGAGTTCGACGTCGACAGCGGGCTCTCGCCGGCCGACCCGCAGCGGGTGCGCGTCGCCAGCTATGAGGTGACCGTGGAACAGGGCACCGTGTGCCTGCGCAGGTGAGCGCCGCCGGCCGCCCGGAGCTGCCGCGCGAGATGGCCCCGGGGCTCCACTGGCTGGGATCCTGCCTGGAGGTCAGCCCGCGGATCCAGGGTGCCTACCTGAAGGACGCGGGCAGCGCGATCCTCCACGCCCACCAGTCCTTCTACCTGGTGACCGGGAGCAGGGCGACGGCGATCATCGACACCGGGCAGCCCCAGCACTGGCCGGCGATCGAGCGCCAGCTGGAGCAGGCGCTGGGCGGTCGGGAACTGGACTACGTCATCCCCACTCACCCGGAGTTCGTGCACTACGGGCTGCTGCCCTTCTGGCTGGAGAAATATCCCCGGGCCGTGGCCGTGGGCGACATGCGCAACTTCCACCTCTACCACCCCCAGCTGACCGGCCGGTTCCGGTCCATGAGCGCGGGAGAATCGATAAAGCTGGGCGACCGCGAGGTGCTGCTGGTCGACGCCATCATCCACGACATCCCGAACACGCTCTGGGCTTATGACACGGGCAGCCGGACGCTGTTCAGCTCTGACGCCTTCGCCTACTCGCACGCGCACAACGCCGGGGAGTGCGCGCTGACGTCGGCTGAGCTCCCGCCCAACCTCGATGACGTGGCGATGACCATCAGCTCGGCCCTCCACTGGGCGCGGTACGTGGACAACACGGACGCGCTCTTCGAGGGGATCACGGCGTTCCGGGCGACCCACCAGGTCGACGCGATCGCCCCCGCCCACGGGTCCTTTGTCGTTGACCCCGCCACCATGCTGGATCTGCTGCCCCGAGGGTTCCGGGAGGCGCGCCAGCGTGCCCGAGGCTGAGGGCCACGCGCGGACCGCGGAAATCGCCGACGGCATCTTCGCCCTGGGCAACCTGGTGGACCTGCGCCGGCCCCTGAGCTGGATTCCCGGTGGCGTAACCGGCTTCGACCCGTCCAGTTGCTACCTGGTCCTGGGCGACGGCTGGCCGCTGCTGGTGGACACCGGCTTCCGCACCCACCAGGCGGAATTGCTCGACCAGGTTCGCCGGTTGGTGCACCCCGGGGAGCGCCTCGACGTGGCCCTGACCCGCGTCGAGCCGGACTGCCTGGGCAACCTCAAGGCGATCTGCGACGAGGTCGGCGTGGCGCGGATATCGAGCCAGTCGAACGTCATCCCATTGGACTACCTGGGGCCGTATTCGCAGGACTACCCGGATGTCGTCATCAACAACGGCCTGCTGCCGGGCGACGAGATCCGGCTCGCCGACGACCGCTGCCTGGAGGTGGTGCAGCCACCGGTGCGCACGCTGCCGACGCTATGGCTCTTCGACAAGCGCACGGGCGTGATGTTCACGTCCGATTTCTTCGGCGACGTGCAGGTTCTCAACGGCAACTGGATGCCTCAACATGAGGGCGAAATGGAGCACGCCCGGAACCACATGCTGGCAAAGTTCGACTGGCTGGGCATCGCCGACGTGAGCGAGCCGCTGGCGCGACTGAGGGCGATCTTCGACGAGCGCGATGTCCAGGCGATCGCCCCCGGACATGGCCTGTGGACGGTCGGTGCCGGCGCGGTTCGCGAGCGCGTGGCCCTCACCACGCTGGCCCTCGAGTCGATTGGAAACGACCGCCGGTGACGCTGGTGGACCTGACCCAGTCGTACCACGACGGGATGTTCTCGCAAAAGCTGTTTCCCGCGGTGCACGTGGAGCGCTGCATCCGGATCGAGGACCGTGGCATCAACGTCACCGCACTTAACGTATGCGTCCACCACGGAACCCACATCGACGCCCCCCGTCACTTCTTCGCGGAGGGCGCCACCGTCGCGGACCTCGCCCTCGAGGACGTGTGTGGCCCGGCGGTTGGACTGTCCGTGGACCGCGCCGCCGGGGAGGCGATCACGGTGGCCGACCTCGAGCGACAGGACCAGGCGGTCGAGCCCGGCGACATCGTCTTCATCCACACGGGCTGGGGACGGTACTTCTCGGAGGACCCCGAGCGTTACCAGTTCCACCCGTACCTGGGCGACGACGCCGCGGGCTGGCTGCGCGAGCGCCGCGTCAAGCTCGTGGCCCTCGACGTGCCCACCCCCGACATGCCCGAACCCGTCCGTCCCGAGGGCTTCAACTGGCCGGTGCACCACCAGCTCCTGGGCGCCGGCACCCTGGTCGCCGAGCACCTCAACAACCTGGACCGGGTGGCGGGACGCAGGTTCCGCGCCTATGCCTTCCCCCTGCCCATCGTGGGTTCGGATGGATCACCAGTTCGGATGGTGGCGGAGTTGTCTGATCCCAACAGGTGATAACACTGTATTATCAATTCAATGGATTTCCGGCCCGCCCTGGCCGGCAACCGAGGTGGTGATTTAGTGCCCGAAGCCAGCTCTACCCCACGCCGCATCCCCCTCATCGCCGCCCCCCTCCGGAAGCAAGTCATCGAACTCCTGCGGGACGACATCCTGGCGTCTGAGTTCGTGCCGGGGCAACGGCTGGTCGAGCGTGCCCTCTGCGAGCGCTTCGACGTCAGCCGCACCGTGATCCGCGAGGCCCTCCGGCACCTCGAGGCTGAGGGGATGGTCGAGATGGTCGCCCACCGCGGCCCCATCGTGTCGAGGACCAGCCCCGAGGAGGCCGCCAACTTCTACGAGGTTCGCGGCGCTCTCGAGAGCCTGGCCGCGAAGTGCTTCGCCGAGCGTGCCACGCCGGCCCACCGACGCCAGCTGGCGCGGGTCCTGGCCCAGGTCAAGAGCGCTTACAAGAAGGGCTCCCTCGACGAGCAACTCACTGCCAAGGATGAGTTCTACAGGGTGCTCTGCGAGGGCACCGGTAACCCGGTGATCCAATCAAGCCTGCGCACCATCCAGGCCCGCGTCCACATGCTCAGGGGGCTTTCGCTGAAGTCTCCCGGCCGGACCGACGCCTCCTACTCCGAGCTGGAGCGCGTCTTTGCCGCCATCGAGACGGGCGACGGCACCGAGGCTGGAAGGCTGGCTCTGCTGCATGTCCAGAACGCCGCTGCCGCTGCCATGAAGAGCCTGGCGGAGGGGGCATCCGCTGGCCAGCTCCAGGAGGCTCTCTGAGCCCGCCAATCGTGTGAGGACCGGCTTCGTCGGGGCGGGGACCATGGGCGCGCACATGATCGCGCGCCTTGCCGCGGCCGGCATTGAGGTGGTCGCCAACGACGTCGACCAGGAACACCTCCGCCCCCTGGCCGCTCTCGATGGCGTTTCCGTCGCACCCGCACTCTCCGACCTCGGCGAGCTCGACCTGGTGATCCTGATGCTCCCGTCCACCGCCATCGTCGAGGCCGTGGTGACTGGACCGGGCGGACTCCTGTCGGCCATGGGGCGGGGATCGCTGATCATCGACATGGGCTCCTCGGATCCGCGCAGCACCGTCGCTTTGGCGCGGCGGACGGCGAGCGCCGGCATCGGCTTCGTCGACGGCCCGGTGTCGGGAGGCCTGGCAGGCGCGCGGACCGGCCGGCTCACCATCATGTTCGGTGGCGAGAGCGCCCAGCTGGAGCGTTGTCGCCCGCTGTTCGACGCCATCGGCGACCAGGTCGTCGAGGTCGGCCCGGTGGGGTCGGGGCACGCCATCAAGGCGCTCAACAACCTGCTCTCGGCCGAGGGCCTGGCCGCGGCGACGGAGATCATCGAGGTGGGGCGCCGGTTCGGGCTGGATCCCCACGTGATGCTGAAGGCGATCAACGCTTCGACGGGGCGAAACCACGCCACCGAGACCAAGGTCGAGCAGTTCGTGTTGAGCGACACCTTCGCGTCCGGTTTCGCCCTGCGCCTGATGCTGAAGGACATCGCCACGGCGGTGGACCTGGCCCACGACCAGGGTGTACCCATCCCCCTGGGCGACGCCTGTCTGTCGCTCTGGGAGCGGGCGGCGTCCGAGCTTCCCGCGGACGCCGACCAGACCCGAATCGGCCTGATGCCGCGCGCCGCCGCGGTCAGCCAGGGATCGGCGAGGCCGTAATGGCCAAGGTGGACGGAGTGCAGGACGTCAACGGAGACGCGCCCCAGCGTTACATCGACGACATGGTGCGCAAGCGCGGCTACGTCCTCAACTACCACAAGTACATGGCGAAGGCCGACTACGACGTGCTGGTCGCGGCCAACGGCCTGGTCGACGCGGTGTACCTGAAGCCCCGCCTCCTGGACCGCAAGACCAAGGAGCTCCTGTTTATCCTGAGCCTGACGGTGATGCGCGCGGAGAAGTCGCACATCACCGGCCATATCCGAGTGGCGCTGCAGCTGGGCCTGTCGCCGGCCGAGATCCTGGAGGCGATCGAGATCGCCCTCCCGGAGGCCGGCGTCGTCGCCTTCCAGGGCGGGATGGACGCCTGGCGAGAGGCCGTGGGGGCCGCGCCGCTGGAGCCCAGCCCCGGCATCGAGGGAGCCGTCCCGCCGGGCGATAACGCGCTCGACGTTTGACCTCCGCGAAGGTCACGTTGCCCACCCCACCCACGAACCGCCGCAGCAGACCCGCGCGAACCAGGGCCATCGAGCGGCTGCTTGACGTTCGGGCCTCGGATGGGCTCTCGCTGTCGGGCATGGAGATGAGGGCGTCCGCCCCGGCGCGAGCCTGCGTGGTGTGGTTGCACGGGTTCGGGGTCTCGTACGACCTGCCCCAGTGCGTGAGGGTCGGGCGGGAGCTGGCCGCGCGGGGCATCTCGTTCGTCGCCGGCAACCTTCGCGGTCACGACGGGGCGGGGACGGGCTGGCGATACCGGGGTGACTCGATTCGACTGGTCCGCACCGGCGGCTGGTACGAGGTGTTCGAGGACTCCGACATGGACGTCCAGGCATGGATCACCCACGCCGAGACGCTCGGTGCCGCGCGGCTGGTGCTGGTCGGGCACAGCTTCGGCGCGCTGCACGCGGTGCACCACCTCTCGACGTCGGGCGATGAGCGCGTCGATGCGCTGGTGCTGGCCTCACCCAGCTTTGGCCTGCGACACCTCGAGGCCGAGGTCGCCGCCGTCGCCAAGAAGATGGTGACCGCGGGCCAGGGGCAGGAGCTCCTGCCCGAGGGCAGCTGGCAGCGCGGCTTTGGGACCCGGACGGTGAGCGCCCAGACCTACGTGAGCTGGGCCCGCGTCGCGCCCCGGCTGGTCAGCGGACCAGAGACGATGTTCGCGGATATTCGATGCCCGCTATTCGTCTATTACGGGACGTCGGACGACATCGGCGGGCAGGCCGAGGTGGACTTCATCTCGGAGCGGGCGACATCCGCGCGCAGCTTCGAGCACAGCCTGCTCCCCGGGGTCACACATGGCTACATCGGCGCCGAAACCACGGTCGCCTCGCAGATTTCCGATTGGGTCGATTCCCTGGCGCGCGCGAGCGACTGACCAGGCCAGACAAGGAGAACCAAATGCCGGTCAACAACCAGGAGGCCAAGGCCTGGGCCAGGGAGAAGGTCCGCGGACTGTGGACCACGCCGATGATCCCCATGCTCGACGACGGGTCGATCGACCACGAGGGCATCCGCCACAACGTCGAGTACATGCTGGGCATCGGCGTGGGTGGGATGGGCTTCGGCTTCTCCGAGCCGTGGTACCTGACCATCGCCGAGCGGCGGGAGGCCTTCAAGACCTTCGTGGAATCCGTCGCGGGACGCGTGCCGTGCTACGTGCACGCTGTCGACTACAGCGTTCCCGAGACCGTCGCGCTGATCAAATATGCCGGTGACATCGGGGCGGACTCGGTCATGATCTGGGTGCCGATGGAGTTCGCCAAGACCGAGGGCATGGCACTCGACTGGTACGAATACATCGCCAGCCAGGTCCAGATGCCCATCTTCGCGTACAACACCTACCACTCCGGGATCAACCTCAGCATGGACGCCATCAGGCGGCTCGCGGCGGTGGAGAACATCGTCGCGCTGAAGGATGCGGTCAACGATTTTGGCCACACCATCGCGGCCCTCGACGCCGTCGGCGACCAGATCCTGGTGAGCAACCCGCTCGAGGAGTACCTGCCCGCGATGCTCACGTACACCAACCAGCAGGTGATGCTGGGGACGACGTCCGTCTTCCTCATGCAGAGCCCACGACTCCAGCCGATCAACGACTACGTGAAGTTGATCGAACAGGGGAAGGTCGCTGAGGCATGGGCTGCCTACTACGCGTTGAAACCACTGCGCGACATCTGGACCTCGATCTACGCCGTGCTGTGGGACAAGGAGGCGGCGATGCACCCGATCGCCACCATCAAGTACTGGATGGACCTGATGGGGATGCGCGGGGGGACCGTGCGGCCGCCGCTTAAGCCCCTGTCGGATGACGCGAAGGCGGCGTTCAAGGCCCGGTTGGAGGCCACCGGCTGGTACGACCAGCTGCGGGTTGGCAACGATGGCTGAGTCCCCCGCCGCCAGCCTGGTCGTGAGCGAGGCCAGGGGCCCGGTCACGTACCTGACGCTGCAGCGTACTGAGAAGGCGAATTCCATGAACCCCGCCATGCTGGCGGACTTCGACCGCGAGCTCGCCGCCGCCGGTGCGGACGAGACCGTCCGCGTCGTGGTGATCCGCGGCGCCGGACGGGGGTTCTCCGCGGGCTATGACATGGACAAGGTGGAGTCGCCCGACGGCCGCCGCGACCCGATGGTGGAGTACCGCCACAGCCGCGAGCTCATCGAGCGCTGGCTCCGGGTGTGGGATTTCCCCAAGCCGGTGATCGCGCAGGTGCACGGCTACTGCATGGGCGGCGCGACCCAGCTCGCATTCCTGTGCGACCTGACGTACGTCGCCGACGACACGCGGATCCAGTACGCCGCGATGCGCGCCGGCGGCGGCCTGATCCCGCCCACCTGGGCACTGGCCATCGGCCCGAAGAAGGCCAAGGAATTCGGACTGCCCGCGGGGACCACCATCAGCGGCAGGACGGCGGCCGAGTGGGGGTGGGCGAACCACGCCGTTCCCCTCGACGAACTCCCCGGGGTCGTGGCGGAGATGGCGATGAGGATCGCGGTCGAGCCGCCCGGGCTGGTGGAGCTGGAGAAGGCCGCCATCAACCGGGTCTTCGAGGCGGCGGGTTTCCGCACCGCGCTCCTGACCGGGCCCATCAGCAACGCGGTTGGGCATGGCAGCTTCGACAGCGCCGCCATCCACCAGGAGATCGAACGCATCGGTGCCAAGGAGTTCGCCAAGCGCAAGGAGGACCAGGTCCAGGAGTGGATCCGCGACCAGTCAGCCACGCCGCCGGCGGAGTGAACCCGGAGTTGGACCCCGTGATGCTGGACCGGCTGCTGGCCCCGCCCGCCATCACGATCGTCGGGGCATCGCCCAACGGGCACATCACCAACCACCTGCTGCGCAACCTGGAGAACCGCTCCTGCCGGTTTGGGGGGCGGATCAACCTGGTCAACCCCGCGTACAGGCGGCTGTTCGACCGCGAATGCATTGGGTCGGTGGCGGAGGTCTCCGGCGACCCGGGCCTGGTCTACCTGCAGGTGCGACCGGAGGCCTGTCTCCCAGCGCTTGAGGCGATGCCGCAAAAGCCGCATGGCGTGATCCTCTTCCCTGATGGCAGTGGCGGTCCCGGTGGCTACGAGGAGGGCGTGGCGCGTTGGGGCGACGAGAACGGCGTCGCCATCCTGGGGCCTCAATCCAATGGGCTGATTGGCACGGCAGGACGGGTCAACGGCCTGCTCATCCCCATCGTCGAGGACCTCTCCGACGGCCCCGTGGCGATCCTCGCCCAGAGTGGCGGAGTGCTGGGAGGCATCGTCAAATACCTGGCCCAACGGGGCATCGGGATCCACGCCGCGCTGGAGTACGGGACAGCCTGCCAGCTCAGTGCCGAGGCCCTGGGCACCGCGCTGCTGGCGCGCCCCGAGGTCCGCATCCTGGCGCTCTACGCCGACGGCCTGGGATCCATCGGGGAGTTCGCGGCGATGCTGCAGGCGGCCCGCGCCGCGGACAAGCCGGTGGTCGCGATGCTCGCGGGGGTGTCCGAGGCCGGCGGCCGGGCGGCAGGTTCACACAGCGGCATGGCGGCCGCGCCCAGGCGAATCCTCGAGGGCATCGCGGCGCAGTACGGCGCCATCCTGGCGCGCACCCTGGATGAGCTGGCCTGGTCGGTCGAGGCGCTCGACGCCGTCGGATACGAGCGGCCGCGCGGCCGCCAGGTGGCCGTGTTCTCGGACTCGGGCGGCGGTGGGATCGTCATCGCCGACGCCCTCGCGGTGCAGGGCGTGGAGTTGGTCGCGCCCAATCCCTTCGACTTCGGCAGCGCCAGCATGGGTCGCATCCAGGAGCACGCCGAGACGATGGGCGAAGCCGCCACCAACCCGGAGTTCGGGGTGTTCGCATTCGCTTCGACGATCGGCATGGCCACGCGCGAGCTCTCGGTGCATGTCAGGCAGCTGGACGACTTCAACCGCACCGCCCAGGAGATGGGCAAGGTGAGCTTCGTGGCATCGCCGCTCCCCTTCACCGACCTCGACGAGGCGGCGCCGTTTGGACCGAGGGCCCTGCTGGGCCGGGGCTCCACCGAGTCGGCCGTCAAGCTCAAAGCGCTGAGCACCTGGGCTCGCGATGCGGCGCCGGCACGGGCGGCGGCGCCGGGCGTTGCGAACCCCGCGGCGGCCGGCGCGGACCATGGGTCCGTGCTCTCCGGCGAGGTCGCGACAGAGCACCTCAGCACGCTTCCGCTGCGCTGGCCCGAGCAGGTGTCCGTCAGGTCCGCCGCCGAGCTTGCCTCCGTGCCGCACCCGCCATTCCCGCTGGTGGTCAAGACCGAGGCGGGCCTGGCGCACCGGGCCAGGGGCGGGGGCGTCCTGACCGGGATCGAGTCCGAGCAGGACCTGCGCAACGCCGCGACCTACCTTCTCGAGCACTTCCAGGGCCCCGTGTCGATCTCCGAGCAGGTGGCTCACGACGACGAATATTTCCTGGGCGCCCACCGCGACGGGTCGCTCCTCGTCATGCTCTTCGGCCGTGGCGGCGACGAGGCCGAGCGCGCCGACCTGCGCCTGGTACCGCTGACGCACGCGGAGGCGGAGTCGCTGACCCGGGCGCACGCCCCCGCCCACACCGAGGAGCTGGTGGGACTGATCATGGCCTTCCAGTCGTGGCTACTGGAGCGGCCATGGGTCGAGTCCGTCGACCTGAACCCGATCGTGCCCCACGACGGCCTGACGGCACTGGACGCGAAGATCCACGGCACCCCGCCGGCCTAGCTGATGACCGTCGTCGACACCCATCTCCATGTCTGGAACGCCGAGACGGACAGGACGCCGTGGCGGCGAGGTTGGGCGAAATTCGCGGACGGGCCCAGCTACGACCCGCTGTCCGCGATCGCGGACATGGACGCGGCGGGGGTGGACCGCGCCCTGTTGCTGCCGGCAGCCTGGGACGTGAGGGGTAACGAGCTGGTCCTGGATGCCGCAACCGCTCACCCTGCTCGTTTCCGGGCGGTCCTTGCGGTGAACCCCGCCCAGCCCACTGACGCAGTCGACCTGGGTCAGCAGGTGGCGCAGCCGGAGGTGGCCGCGCTCCGGGCCTTCGTGCCCCCGGGCGTTGCGGCCTCGTGGCTCGACGGCGATGCCGCGGACTGGCTCTGGAGCCTGTCCGAGTCGACCGACACCCCGGTCATGGTGTGGGCTCCCGGCCGCCTGCGACAGCTGCAGCGGGTGATCGGTGCGCACCCCCAACTGCGACTGGTGATCGACCACCTCAACCTGGGCATGGGGCCATCACCGGTCACCACCGACGAGGTGACCGACCTGTGCTCACTGGCCAACCACGCCGCGGTGGCGGTGAAGGCGTCGGCGCTGCCGGCGGTGTCCAACGATGGCTACCCCTTCGCGGACATGCGCCCGGTAATGCGCGAGGTCGTTGATGCGTTCGGGGCCGAGCGGGTGTTCTGGGGGTCGGACAAGATGCGCCTGCCATGCACCTACCGGGAGTCCCTGACGACGTTCACCGAGGGCGACTTCATGTCGCGCAAGGAGATGGAGCTGGTGACCGGGGGCGCCGTCAGCAATTGGCTGACAGCGCCGCGGGTGTCGGTGTGACTGGGCCCAGCACGGCCGTTGTCTTTGGCGCCGCGAGCGGCATCGGCCGAGCGTCCGCCCAGGCCCTGATGGGCTCCGGCCTGCACGATGCACTGGTGAGCGTCGACCTCGGGGACGTCCCGGACGCCGCGCTGCACCTGACCGCTGACGTGAGCAATCCAGGCGAGCGAGACCGGGTCATCGACCAGCTGCTGGCGTGGCCGTCGCGCATCGGCGCGCTGGTCTATTCGATCGGGATCGCCGAGCCCGCCAGGGCGACTCGCGCGGAGTGGCCGCGATGGCAGCGGATCATCGAGATCGATTTCATGGCGGCAGCGCACGTGCTGTGCGCGCTGCACGACCGCGTCCTCCAGGATGCCACCGCGGTCGTGGTGGTGGACAGCACGGCAGCCGACACCGGGTCGTCGGTGGCGCCACCCTACGGCGCCGCCAAGGCCGCCTGCCGGATCCTGACACGCTCTCTCGCGACCCTGACCGGGTCGACGGGGGCGCGGTACAACAGCGTCGCGCCGGGTCCCACCGAGACCCCGCTGGGCACCGGGCTGGCCCGTAGCCTGGGCACCGACCAGCAGCTTTTCGCGCAACGTACGATCGCCAAACGGCTGGGTCAGCCGGAGGAGGTCGCGGCCGCTGTGGCCTTTCTCTGCGGGCCCGGTGCCAGCTTCATCAACGGGACCGTGGTCGTGGCCGACGGGGGGTACCTGGCCGGCTAGAAGGCTGCTGTCAGGTACCCGCGAGTCGCTGGACGACGGGGGCAAACGCGTTGACGTCGTTCCCGTAGACCAGGGTCCAGTAGCTGATGCCGTAGCGCTCGCGGCGCTCGACCAGGTCGGAGACCATCTGGTCCACGCTGCCGATCAGGAAGTGGGGCGAGGCCAGCACGGCCTCGGCGCTGAACCCGGGCGGGCCCACCTCCAGCGCCACCTCCTCGCGGCGGTCCGTGACCACGGCCTTGAGCAGGATGGCATGCAGCTGCAGGCTGTCGAAGCGATCGCCGGCCGCCGCGCGAACCCAGCTGACCCGCTCCGACATGGCATCGGGGTGCTCGCCGTGCTCCCCGGCATCGGCGACCCAGGACGCCGCCACACCAGCCTGGAGCACGCGGTGGATGCTGACGATGTCGGCCGAGCGGGCGGCCAGCTCGAGGATGCGTTTGCCGCCCCCGCCGATCAGGAGGGGCAGGCGCTCCTGCACGGGCCGGGGCCAGGGAGCGCCGCCGTCAACGTTGTAATACGTGCCCTGGAATTTGACCGGCTCCCCGGCAAACGCCATCCGCAGGATCTGGATCGCCTCCTCGAGCTTGGAGATGCGGTCTCCTATGGGCTGCCGCTCGAGCCCCATGGCCAGGTAGTCCGGCTCATCCCAGCCCGCGCCGAGCCCCAGTTCCATGTGGCCGTCCGACAGCACGTCCGCGGTGATGACCTCGCGGGCCAGCAGCGACGGCAGCCAGAAGTCGTTGTTGAGCACCGCGGTGCCGATCCGCAGCGAGGGGGCCGCATCGTAGGCCGCGATGAGCGACCCGAACACTCCACCCGAGCTGCGGAAGTGGTCGGTGACGGTGACCGTGTCGAAGCCCGCGGCCTCGGCCTGGCGGACGTCGTCGATCCACTCCTGGCGCGTGGGCTTGACGGGGAACATGGTCAGTCCGAATCTGAACGGCTTTGGCATCCCGTACTATCGTACTATGGTCTGTGAGCTCGCCGCGTAGAGTGGCGACCTTCTCGTTGGTCCACGGCGGTCAGCATGGCGCCTGGTGCTTCGAGCCACTCGTGACCGAGCTTCGCGCCCGTGGTCACATCGCGATCGCGGTGGACCTTCCCGCCGGCGACCCGGACGCCGGGGCGGCCGAGTACGCGACCGTGATCGCGGACTCGCTGGCCCATGCGGCGGAGCCGGTGATAGTGGTCGGGCACTCCATGGGCGGGCTGACGATTCCGCTGGTCCCCGCGCTCCGGCCGGTGCGGTCGCTGGTCTTCATCTGTGGCGCCATCCCCGAGCCCGGGCGCAGCCACATGCAGGTCAAGGCGGAGGAGCCCGGCGAGGGCGTGGCCGGGCAGTCGGTATGGGAACAGCCCGGGGACTGGCACCTCACCCCGCGCGAACTCGCGCGCGAACTCTTCTACAACGACTGCCCGCCCGCGCTGCAGGAGTGGGCCTTGGATCGAATGCGTCCGCAGTACCGGAAGCCACTGCGCGAGGTCACCCCGCTCCAGCAGTGGCCGTCGCTGCCGGTGACGCTGATCAATGCCACGGACGACCGCTGCATCAGCCTGGAGTCGGCGCGCGCGACAGGCCAACGGATATTCGGCGTCGACCCGATCGAGGTTCCAGGCGGTCACCTGCCCTTCCTCGCCAACCCCGGCGTCGTCGCCGACCAGCTCGATGAGATCGCCCGTTGACCACCCTGAACCGCCTGGTCTGCATCGACGATTTCCGCACCGAGGCCCGACGCCGGTTGCCGCGCGGGATCTTTGACTTCATCGATGGCGGCGCCGGCCACGAGAAGACCCTGCGCGCCAACGAGGCGGCGTTCGATGGCTACACCTTCGAGCCCCGCCTTCTGACCGATGTCTCCAAACGCGACCTCGGGACGATGGTCCTGGGCCGGCGCGTCGAGCTCCCGATAATGCTGGGCCCGTCAGGGATGCAGCGCCTGGTGCACCCCGACGGCGAGCTGGCCGCCGTCCGCGCCGCGGCGCGCGCCGGGGCCGCGTACGTCCTCAGCGTTGGCGCCAGCCGCACCCTGGAAGAGGTGGCCGACGCCGGCCGGGGCGCGCTGCTCTGGTTCCAGATCTACCTCTGGGATGACCGGCCATGGACCAAGGCGCTCCTGGACCGCGCCGGGGCCGCGGGGTACAGCGCGCTGTGCGTCACCATCGACTCCAAGTCACCTGGTGCTCGCAAGTACCGCGACATGCGCAACGGCCTGACGCAGGTCCCACCACGCCGCGACCTGCGCTCGACGTTCGACGCGGCGCGACGGCTGCGCTGGCTGCGCGGGTACCTGCTGAGCCCGGCGATCCAGGCCGTCCACCTCACCGACGACAACAGCAAGATCGGGGTTTCGCTGTTCCGCAGCCCCGCCGTGATCCAGCGGCGGATGGACCCCAGCGCCACCTGGGAGGAGCTGCGCTGGCTGCGAGCCACCTGGCCCGGGCCCCTGGTCGTCAAGGGTGTGCTGACGCCCGCCGATGCCCAGGAGGCGTTTGACTGCGGCGCCGACGCCATCATCTGCTCCAACCACGGCGGCCGGATCCTGGATGGCGCACCGGCATCGCTCGCGGCCCTTCCCCGCCTGGTCGAAGTGGCGGAGCGCCAGGGCAAGGAGGTCTATGTGGACGGGGGCATCCGCACCGGCGGTGACGCTGTGAAGGCGATCTCCCTCGGCGCCCGCGCGTGTCTCATCGCGCGGCCATTGTGGTGGGGCCTCGCCGTGGCCGGCGAGGCGGGGGTGGCCCAGGTCCTGGAGTTGCTGCGGGCGGAAATGGAGAGTGTGCTGGTGTTGATGGGGCGTCCCAACGTGGCCGACCTCGACCGCTCCGCTGTGAGCCAAACTGGTATTATGAGATGACAATCTGTGGGTGCCGGGCACGGCCGGGTCGCCCCCTCAGCTGAAGAGGTGACTCGCATGGAACCCGACCGGATAGACATGCCTCACGGCGGCATCTACGTTGAGCGGACCGCGCCCGTGGCGCGCATCGTGTTCAACAGGCCCGAGCAGAACAACCCCATGAACGACGAGTGGCGGGAGGACCTCGAGGCCGCCCTCGAACTGCTCCGGCGCGACAACGACATCTCCGTCGTGATCATCAAGGGCAACGGCAAGAGCCTGAGCAGTGGCGGCGACCTGCAGGCCCTGAACAGCTTCTTCGGCGGCAGCCGCTTCGACGACCGCCAGAACAGCCTGCGGATTGGTCGCTTCCTCTACCGCACCGTCTGGCAGTTCCCCAAGCCCATCATCCTGCAGGTCCACGGCTACTGCATCGGCGGTGGCATCTCACTGATGGGGGCGGCGGACATCGTGATCATCGAGGAGGGCGCCCGGATCGGCAGCCCCGAGGCTCGCGCCCTGGGGTTCGAGCCCTTCCTGGGGTTCTGGGCCATGACCCTCGGGCCCCGCTGGGCCAAGATGCTGGTCTTCACCGGCGACTCGATCGACGGCAAGACGGCCGCGGAGATCGGCATGGTCACCAAGGCGGTTCCGCTGGAGGAACTGGAGGGTTACGTCGAGTGGCTGGCAGCGCGGATCGCGACCAACGGGTACGACACCCTGTCCATCCAGAAGGAGGCCGTGAACTCGGCATTCGAGATCCTCGGGATGGAGGCCATCATGAAGTCGACGATGGTCTACAACCACCTCGCCCACAGCAGCGATCGCGCCTCGCAGTTCCTGGACAAGATCAAGAACGACGGCATCCGGGAGGCCGTGAGTTGGCGCGACGAACCCTTTGGCGGAGCCCAGCGCATGGGTGGCTGGATGCCGTTGGTCGATGGCCCACCGCCACCGGCGCCCCCGTCTGAGGAGACCGAACCTCCCAAGTCGTGAGCCAGCGCGTGCCGGACTTTGACGACCTTCCCATCCTGGAGGGGCTGGGGCTCCGGCACGCATGGGGAGTCTTCGGTCCCGACGACCAACTGGGCACGATCAACTTCCTGACCCCGGAGCGGGTGGCGGCGGCCGCGGCCCGGGTGACCACCGGCGAGGTGATCAGTCTCAGCCTGCCGGTGGACGCCATCGACCCTCCCTTCTATGCGCGCCAGCCACTCGCCCACGAGGTCTTCCGGCTGGACCGGAATTATTTCGACGACCGGCTGGACAATTTTTTTCTCCAGGGGTCGACGCACTGGGACTCCCTGCGCCATGTGCAGGCGCGCGAGTTCGGGTTCTGGGGCGGGGTCACCGATTCGGACCAGCTGGTGGCCGGCGGGGGCCCCCTGGGAATTGAGAACTGGGTCCGCCACGGCATCGTCGGCCGCGGCGTGCTCCTCGATGTCGCCGGCCACCTGGCCAGCCAGGACCCGCATTACGACCCGTTCGTCAGCCGCTCGGTAACCGTCGCCGACCTCGAGGCCACCGCCGCTCGCCAGGCGGTCGAGTTGCAGGAGGGCGACGTTCTCTGCCTTCGATTTGGCTGGGTTGGGCGCTACCGGCAGCTGGACGCCGCGGGCCGCGGCAAGACCGCGGCGAGCGAGCACGACTTTGCAGGCCTGGGCGCCGGCGAGGACATGTCGCGCTGGCTCTGGAACCACCGCCTCGCCGCCGTGGTGGCGGACAACCCCGCGATCGAGGTCTCCCCCGGTGACCGCAATATCGGCTCGCTGCATCGGCGCGTGCTCCCCCTGTTGGGGTTCGCGCTGGGCGAGTTGTTCGACTTCGAGGCGCTGAGGGCGGCATCGGAGCGCGACGGCCGGTGGGACTTCATGCTGGTGTCGGTACCGCTTCACCTGGTCGGCGGGGTCGGCTCCCCCGGGAACGCGATCGCGCTTCGCTGAGAATTCACGTCGTATCGTAATACGGTACGTCCCATATACTTGGGCCTGGTATCAGTGGCACATGGAGGTGGATGACTTGGTCGACAGCGCCCTCCCGGCTTACGAGGCGATCGCCCTGGAGCGCGACGCCTCCCTGACCTGGCTGACGCTGAACCGGCCCGACAAGCTCAACGCGATGAACTCGACTTTGCTCAGCGAGTTGAGTGCCGCCCTCGACTTCCTCGCTGCCGACCGGCAGACCCGGGTCATCGCCATCCGCGGCGCGGGACGGGCCTTCAGCGCCGGGTACGACATCGAGCGCAGCGATCCCGAGGATGGGCCGGGGCTCGACATCGTCGACGACTACGACATCCACGCCGGTTTCTTGAACCGCTTCCTGGCGATCTGGGATCACCCCAAGCCGGTGATCGCCGCGGTGCATGGCTACTGCCTGGCCGGCGCCACCCAGCTCTGCGTCTTCTGCGACATGACCGTGGTCGCCGAGGACGCGGTGATCGGCCTGCCGATGATGCCCACGGGCGGTGGCTACATCACCCCCCTCTGGGTCCACCTGGTTGGTCCCAAGCGCGCCAAGCAGATGTCATTCGTGCCCGGGAGCAGGATCTCGGGCAGGACCGCGTCGGATTGGGGTTGGGCCAACTACGCCGTGCCTGCCGACCAGTTGACGCAGAACGTCCGTGAGCTGGCGTGGAGCATGGCGCGCATCCCCGGCAGGACGCTGCGCATGAAGAAGTTGGCAATCAACCGGGTCGCGGACGTGATGGGCTTCCGAGCCACCGTCCCGATGGGGGCCGAGACGGACGCGCTGCTGCATTACTCGGGCGCCGTGCAGGACCTGATGACCTCGATCCAGCAGCACGGGCTCAAGGAGGCGATCGCTCGCTTCAACCGCGGGGAGAATGAGGATCCCGTCCCGGAGGCCTAGCCGGTCCCCACTTGACCGACCCTCGCACCTCAAACTACCGCTGGACCGCCCTCGGGGTGAGCACGTTCACGCAGATGATCGTGGCGGTCGTGTTCCTGCCCGGGATAGCGTCGATCGGCCCGGCCCTGCAGGGGCGCTACGGCCTGACCCTGGTCCAGACCGGCCTCATCTTCACCGGGGTGCAGCTGGGACCGCTCACCACGGTTGCCCTATGGGGCCTGGCCACGGACCGCTGGGGCGATCGCCTCACCCTGGTCGTGGGGCTGGTTCCCGCGGCGGTCATCCTGCTGCTGGTATCCCGGTCCCACTCCTTCTTCATCCTGGTCGTCGGCCTGACGCTCGGGAGCATGTTCGCCACCGCCACCGCGGTGGCCAGTGTACGGGCGGCGGTGCTGTGGTTCGGTGCCCATCAGCGGGGGTTGGCGCTGGGCATCCGGCAGATGTCGTTCCCGCTGGGGGGCGCGGCGGGCGCGCTGCTCCTGCCCCGGTTGAGCAATGAGTTCGGCGTGCCGGCGACGCTCGCCTGGATGGGCGTGATCTGCGCCGTGGCGGCGCTGATCGCGGTTGTGGGTATCCGCAAGCCGCCCACGACCAGGGCCGCCCCGGTGGCCAAGACGAGGCTCGTGATACGCGACCCCAACGTGCGCCGGCTGACCCTCTGCTCCAGCCTGTTGGTCTTCGGGCAGACCAGTCTCACGGCGTACCTGGTCATATTCCTGACCAGCCACAGGCACCTGCCGCTGGAGGTCGCCGCCCTCGTCTTCCTCGTCTCGCAGGTGGGCGCGGCCGGCGCGCGCGTCGGCGGGGGCCTGTACTCCGACTTCATGCGCAGCCGGGTTCGTCCCATGCGGCAAATGGCGGTGGCCGTGCTGGTGCTCCTCGGGGCTACGATTCTCACGAGTGACCTGCCCCTACCGCTCCTGCTGCCGCCGCTGGTCCTGGCGACCGTCTTCTCGATGAGCGCCAACGGCATCGCGGCCGCGGCCATCACCGAGATGACCAACATGGACAAGGTCGGCGAATCGATGGGTTTCCAGCTGACGATGCACTCGCTGTCCGGGGTCATCGCGCCGGTGGCCTTTGGTGCCACCGTGGCCTACGCCGGCTGGAGCGCGGGCTTCGCGCTCGTGGGCGTCCTGGCCCTGGCTGCCTGGGTGGGCATGCGGCCGCTGGTCGCCCTAGAGGCGGGCCGCCAATCCCGGGCGGTCGCGGCGGTCGGAACATGATCAGGACCACTCACACAGGCAGCCTGCCGCGCCCAAGGGACCTGGTGGACATGCTGATCGCGCGGGACGCCGGGGCCGACGCAGCCGGGATCGAGGACCGCATCAAAGGCGCCGTGGAGGACGTGGTCCGCCAGCAGAAGGAGATCGGGATCGACGTCGTCAACGACGGCGAGATGGGCAAGATCGGCTTCGCCATGTACACCAAGGACCGGCTGTCCGGGTTTGACGGCCAGTCGTCCTGGGTGGGCGAGGAGCGCCCCGAGATGAGGGATCACCCGGACTTCGCGGAGCGCTGGCGCGCCGCCACCAACCAGGGGATCATGACCAACCCGGCGTGCTCCGGCGAGATCACCGTCAAGGACCACGAGGCCATCCGGCTGGACATCGCCAACATGCGTGCCGCCGCCGGCGCGGCGGGCGTTGCGCTGGACAACGTCTTCATGTCGGCCGCATCACCCGGGGTGATAGCGCACTTCTTCGCCAACCAGTACTACCCCACCCGCGAGGCCTACATCGGCGCGCTGGCCGACGCGATGCGCCATGAGTACGAGGCGATCGTCGACGCGGGCATGATCCTCCAGGTCGACTGCCCCGACCTGGCCATGAGCAAGCATTCGGTGTTTGCCAACATGACCGTGCCGGAGTTCCGCAAGGTGGCCGGCCTCAGCGTTGAGGCCCTCAACCACGCGGTCGCGCGGATCCCCGCGGACCGCATGCGCATGCACATCTGCTGGGGCAACTACGAGGGCCCCCACAACCACGACCTCGAGCTCAAGGACATCGTCGACGTGGTCCTCCAGGCCCGGCCCGCGGGCCTGGTGATAGAGGGCTCGAACCCTCGCCATGGGCACGAGTGGCGGGTCTGGGAAGACGTCAAGCTGCCGGATGACCGCTACATCGTCGCGGGCGTGATCGACACCACCACGAACTTCGTCGAACACCCGGAGTTGGTGGCCCAGCGCCTTCTCAACTTCGCGCGCCTGGTTGGGCCGGAGCGGGTGATGGGCGGCTCGGATTGCGGGTTCGGGACAATCGCCACGATGGCCACGGTCACCCCCACGGTCACATGGTCGAAGCTGCGCTCGCTGACGCAGGGCGCCGAGTTCGCCTCCCGCGCGCTGTCCGCCGACTGAGAGGAGTGGCGCAAGCGCGGGAGGACATCCACCGGCTCCTCCACCCCCGCGGGGTGGCGCTGATCGGTCCAGTCGACCGCAACGCGGACCCCGCGTTCGCGCTGTCGGGCCAGTCGAGGCGCTGGGGATCCACGGCGGTCCACCTCGTGGACGAGCCCGCCGGCATGCTGGGAGAGCAGGTGATCCACGCCCGGGTTGCCGATGTCCCCGACCCCGTGGACCTGGCCGTGGTCGCCGTCGACCACGCCCGGCTCCTCGACGTGGTCCAGCAATGCGGTGAGCGCGGGCTGAGCAACGTCATCATTTCTTCGTCGGGGTTCGCGGGCCTGGGTGACGAGGGCGCGGCACGCGAGTTGGAGTTGGTCGAGTGCGCGCGGCGGTACGGGATGCGGGTCATGGGACCGAACGCCAATGCCAACGCGTTCGATGCGATGCCGCCTCCCATCAACCCGGGGACGGGCAAGATCGGGCTCGTGACCCACAGCGGTCACCTCGGCCGGCTCATCGCGCAGGCCGGCCCCCACGGTGTGGCGTTCTCGCGGTGGATACCAACAGGCAACGAGGCCGACCTCGAGGCGTCCGACTTCATCGAGTACCTGGCATACGACGCCGACACCGCGGTCATCGCCGGCTACTTCGAAGGCTTTCGGGACGGCGCCAAGCTGCGCCGCGCGCTGGCGGCGGCAGCCCAGCAGGGCAAGCCGGTGGTGTTGCTCAAGGTGGGCCGGCAGGAGGCCGCGGCGCGGATGGCGCAATCGCACACCGCCCACCTGGTCGGTTCCGACGCCGCGATCGACGGCCTGTTCAAGCAGTACGGCGTCATCCGGGTCGAGGACATCGATGAACTGATCGAGTCCGCGGCACTGCACGCGAAGCTGCGGCCGCCACCCGGCGTCGGCGTGGGCCTCTACGGCATCTCGGGCGGCGCCGTCGCCCTCATGGCGGAGCTCGCCCAGGCTCACGGGGTCACACTGCCGGTGCTGTCGACCGAGACCCAGGACGCCCTCCACCAGGTCGTCGCGCCGTACCTCGGCGTGAGCAACCCGGTCGACAACGGCAACCTCTATCGCACGGGCACCGCCGAGATGCGCGCGCGGGTGTTTGACCTCATAGGGGCAGACAGCGGGGTGAGCGTCCTGGTGTGCGCCCTGACAGGGGTGATCAGGGGCATCACGGACGACTTCACCAACGACATCCTCGACTTCGCCGCGCGCAGCGACAAGCCCGTCATCGTGATCTGGAACAGCTGGGACCTGGGTGCCCCCGCATACCAGCGGATCGTTGCCAGCGGGCTCCCGGTCTTCCGCAGTTTCCGGGGCTGCTTCCAGGCGCTGACAGCGTTCTTCCGCTATCACCAGCGGCTGGAGGCGGTGCGCGCCCGACCGGCGTTCAACGGCCCCGGTGCCGGCCACCCTCCCGCGACTACAGGACGGATCCTGGACCCCGAAGAATCCGCGACACTGCAGCGCCAGTACCACCTGCCGATCGCCGACCAGGGCACGGCACGGTCGGCAGATGACGCGGCAGCCATCGCCCGCCGGGTCGGCTTCCCCGTCGTCCTCAAGGTCGCGCTCGAGGATTTCCCGCACAAGTCCGACGCGGGCCTGGTCCAGCTGGGCCTGGACTCGGAAGCCGCGGTCGCGGCGGCTTTCGAGGACCTGCGCGGCCGGGCGGGCACGGTCGCCCCGGACGTCCGCGAACCGCCGGTGCTGGTGCAGCGGCAGGTCGCGGGCGGGGTCGAGGTCATCGTTGGCGTGACCCGCGACCCGGCGCTCGGGCCGGTGATCCTTGTCGGCCTCGGGGGCATCCTCACGGAGGTGCTCCAGGACGTCAGCGTGCGACCGCTGCCCATCACCGAATTCGACGCCGCCGAGATGGTCCGGGAGCTCCGCGGCTTTGCGATCCTGGAGGGTGTCCGCGGGAGTCCACCGAGCGACATCGCGTCCCTTTACGCGGTGATCCTCGCGGTTGGGGCGCTCGCGGGAGAGCCCGCCAACGGCGTCGTCGAGCTGGACCTGAACCCGGTCATGGTGGGCGCCTCCGGGGCGACCGTCGTGGACAGCCTGATCTCGACTGATACCGTAATACCGTGATAGGCTCTCGACGGTGAAGCCGCTGATCGCGGACGTCGACGTTCACGAGGGTCTCCGCTCCTTCGCGGACCTCAAGCCCTACCTGGCCGACGAGTGGCACATGTACCTCAACCGCGACAGCATGGGTCGGATGCCGGCCAAGCACGCGTACCTCAACCCCACGAACGGCACCAGCATGGAACTGGTTCACCCGGATGGGACCAGCGACGACTGGTACCCCGAGCGGATGCGCGAACAGCTCATCGATGGGATGGGCATCAGCATCGCGTTCCTCGTCGGGGTCGTCCCCGGTGCGCTCACCGGCATGCCGCAGACCAAGTTCGCGGCGGCCGCGGCGACGGCGTACAACGACTGGCTCATCGACAAGTGGCTGAGCTTCGACGACCGGTTCAAGGGCTCGGTCGGGGTGGCCGCGCAGGAGCCGTTGCTGGCCGCGCGCGAGGTCGACCGCGTTGGCGGACACCCCAGCATGGTCCAGGTCAACCTGCCCATCACCCCCCCGCTGGTGCCCTGGGGGCACGAGATGTTCCACCCCATCTGGGAGGCCGCGGTTCGCAACAACCTGCGGGTGTCATTCCACGTCGGCACCCCGACCGGCGTCCAGGGAATGCCGTGGGCGAGCGGTTGGCCGGCCACCTACATGGAGCTGCGCAGCGGGTTCCTGCAGCATTTCCAGTCGGCCATGATCAGCATGGTCTGCAACGGGGTATTCGAGAAATACCCTGAGCTGCGCGTGGTCCAGCTGGAGGGCGGCTTCTCGTGGGTGCCGTCGGTGATGTGGAAGATGGACCAGTCGTGGCGCGACGTCAGGCGCGAGGTTCCGTGGCTGAAGCGCCGGCCCAGCGATTACGTGCGGGACCATTTCCGGTTTGGCACCCAGCCGTTCGAAGAGCCCGACAACCCGGCCCACCTGCTCCAGATCATCGACATGCTGGGCAGCGACGAGATGCTGATGTTCTCGACGGATTACCCGCACTGGGACTTTGACGCCCCGGGGCCCGCGCTGCCGCCCAGCCTGCCGGCTTCGTTGCGGCAGAAGATCCTCTGGGACAACGCGCGCGACTTCTACGGGTTGGCCGACCCGCTGCCGTCGGTGCAGCCTTCCGCGACCGTGGCGTGAGCCCAAAGCTCCATTTCCTCTGCCGGCGCGACGAGCTCGCGCCGGGTGAGATGCGCGCCTTCCAGGTGGGCAGGAACGAGCTGGTGTTGTGCCGTCACGGCGATGAGTTCGCGGCTGTCAACAACGTCTGCTCGCACCATGGAGCGCGGTTGTCGGAGGGCGTCCTCAGCGGCACCAACGTCCTGTCCGACGTCGGCGAGTACTGCTATGGCAGGGACGGCGAAATCCTGCGGTGCCCCCGCCACGGCTACGAGTACGACATCCTGACGGGCCGGTCCCTGCACGATCCCGACCACCAGCGGGTGAAGTCCTACCCGATCCTCGTGAAGGAAGACGAGGTCTTCGCCGAGCTTCCCGGGTGACCGGCTAGTAGACGACGCTCCGCACCACGTCGCCCGCGGCCATCGCGGCGATGGCGGAGTTCAGGTCCTCGAGTTGAATGCGCTTCGATACCAGGGCGCCCAGGTCCAGGTGCCCGGTCTCGGCGAGCCGTATGAACCGCGGGATGTCGCGCCGGACATGGCACGAGCCGTTACTGCACCCCAGGATCCGGCCCTCGGTGTGGAGGTCCCACGCGTTGAAGGTCACGAGCTCCTCCTTGTCCGGGGCGCCGATCAGGACGGTTGTGCCCCCGCGGCGGGTCATCGCCCGAGCCTGGGACACGGTCGCCGCGCTCCCGACCACCTCGAACGCGTAGTCGACGCCGCGGCCCTCGGTCAGGTCCCTGACCGCCTGCACCGGGTCATCCGCGCGGGGGTCGACGACGTCCGTCGCGCCGAACCCGGCCGCGCGGTCGCGCTTGGAGCCCACGGGGTCGATCGCGATGATACGCGCGGCCCCGGCCAGCCGGTTGCCCTGGACGCACGCGAGGCCGACCCCGCCGCAGCCGATCACCGCCACCGTCGCACCGGGGGTCACCGCGGCGGTGTTGAGGACGGCGCCGACACCGGTGGTGATGGCGCAGCCCAGCAGCGCCAGCTGCTCGTCCGGCAGGTCGGTCTGCACGGCGACGAGCATGGTCTCATCCACGTTCATCTCCTCGCGGAAGGTGCCCAGGCCGGCCATCAGGTTGATGGTCTCTCCTCCCGGGCCGCGAGCACCCGGACGCGCCCGCATCGCGCCAATGGTTTCACAGAGGTTGGGCTGACCGTTGATGCAGAACCAGCAGCGACCGCACTCCGGGTTGGCGCTGGCGACGACGCGGTCCCCGACGCTCAGGCCCGTCACCTGGGAACCGACCTCGAGGACGACCCCGCAGGCCTCGTGGCCCAGGATGACCGGGAATTCCGCCGGTATGGCCCCGGTCACGCGGTGCACATCGGAGTGGCAGAGGCCGGTGGCGGTCACCCGGACGCGGGCCTCGGTGGGCCGCAACGGCCAGGGCTCGACGGCCATCACAGCGAGGTTGTCATGCGGCCGGTGGAGCACCGCCGCCCTCACGGCGTACCCGCCGCTTGCACCTTCATCCTGTAATACGGTACCATGGCCCGGATGCGTGGCACCCCCCTTCGTGAGAGGTTGCCAGTTCGGTTGGGGAGGGTCATGGCTGCTGCCACCGCGGGAACCGAATCGGTGCTGACACAGGCCTGGCGGTGCGCGCGATGATGACCACCCTGTACGCCGCGCTCTTTGCCGGCGCGCTCTACACGACGGTCGCGATCGGCTTCAACATCGTCTTCATCTCGAGCGGTACGTTCAACTTCGCCCAGGCCCAGTACGCGATGCTCGGGCTCTGGTCGGCATGGATCGGCCTGGAGGTCTTCCACTGGAACCTGGCACTGGTGATCCTGCTGGGACTCGTGGTTGGAGCGGCCATCGGGTTCCTCAATGAGCGGATGGCGATCCGGTTCCTTCCCTCGAAGGGTGTCCACGGTGAACTGGTGACGACGGTGGGCTTCTCGGTCTTGATCACCGGCCTCGCGGTGGCCGCCTTCGGGAACAACCCCCAGACGGTTCACAGCGTCCTGTCCGGGAACGAGGCGATCACCCTCCTGGGCGGGCGGGTCTACCCCTACGAGCTGGTGATGCTGGTGGTCGCCCTGCTCATCGTGGGCGGCGCCGAGCTGCTCTCGCGCCACACCCTGCTCGGCCTTGCCGCGCTGGCGACCGCCGAGGACCGGGTGGCGTCGATCCTGAAGGGAATCAACGTGCGCCGCCTGCAGCTCGGCGCGTACATGCTGGCGGGCGGCCTGCTGATGGCAGTCGGTCCGTTCATCGCACCGGTGACCTACGCCACCACCGGGATCGGCGACGGGCTGAACATCAAGGCGTTCGTGGCGATGTCAATTGGTGGGTTCGGGAGCCCCAAGGGAGCCCTGATCGGTGGGATGAGCGCGGGGCTGGTGGAAGCGCTGGTGGGGCGCTACCTCAACTCCAACTTCCAGAACCTCGCCCTCCTGATCCTGCTCCTGGCGGTCCTGATGCTGCGACCCTACGGCCTGTTCGGCGAGCGCGTCGAGCGCGCGGTCTAGCCGGCCAATGGTCCGCGTCCAGTCGTTCGTCCGTCACCCGCCGCGGCTGCTCTTCCCCCTGCTCCTGGCGGCGTTTGTGCTCGGGGTGCCGGGCCTCGCGGACAACGGCCTGGAGATCCCCACGCTGGGCAGCGGCCCCGCCCTGATCCGCGAGATGGAGATCATCGCGATCTTCTCGGCCGTGGTCATCGGCCTGAACCTGAGCTATGGGTTCGCTGGCGAGCTGGCCCTGGGACAGGCGGCAATGTTCGCCGCGGGCGCCTATGTGACCGGCATGCTGGCGATCGGCTCGATCTACCCGCACCACCTCAACGAGCTGGCGATCACGATTCCCGCCAGCGCCCTCGCCGCCGCGCTGATCGGCTTCCTCTCCGGGGTCCCGGGGTTGCGCCTGGCGGGCTGGGCCCTGGCCTACACGTCCTTCTTCCTGATCCTGATCATCCCCGACATGGCGTCCGCCTTCCCGACCCAGACCGGGAGCTTCACCGGCCTGTCGCCCATCCCGGACCCCGTCCTCTTCGGCCAGAAGCTGGACCAGAACGGCATCTACTGGGCGATGACCGGGTCGGTCATCCTGATCTTCGCGGTCTTCCGGAACATGGTCGTGTCGCGACACGGGGTGGCCCTGCAGGTATTGCGCCAGAGCCCCGTCCTGGCCAGCTCCCTGGGGATGTCGGTCTACCGGATCAAGCTGATGGCCTACGTCGTGGGCGCCATCCCGGCAGGCATCGCCGGCGGCTTCTTCTGCTACATCAACAACTTCGTCAGTCCCGGGCTCTTTGACATCTACACCTCGATCGGTTTCATCGCCGCGTCGGTGCTGGGCGGCTCGCGAACGATCTACGGGGCCATCGTCGGCGTCGTCATAATCGAGGAACTGGGCCCGCTGCACACCAACGTCTTCACCCACTTCGCCCTCCCCCTCTACGGCGTGCTGCTGCTGATCGGTGGCGTGTTCCTGACCGGCGGCCTGGGCGGCAGCGTCGGCACCTTCCTGTCGTTCTTCAGGCGCCGGGTGCTCCACCGCATCCCGTCCAAGATGGAGCCCCGCGAGCCCAGCCTGAACCTGGGCAGCTTCAACGGCGCCCAGCTGACGATCTCCGGGGTCAACAAGCGCTTTGGCGGTGTCCACGCCGTGAACGATGTGAGCCTGAAGGCCGAGCCCGGGCTGGTCACCGGCATCATCGGCCCCAACGGGTCGGGGAAGACGTCGCTGTTGAACATCGTCTCGGGCTTCTACAAACTGGACAGCG
Source organism: Chloroflexota bacterium (assembly GCA_034666405.1). Lineage (GTDB taxonomy): Bacteria > Chloroflexota > Dormibacteria > DASZGP01 > DASZGP01 > JAXDLW01. The sequence continues at coordinate 180,228 of JAXDLW010000010.1, forward strand.
GGACGGTGACCCTGGGCGATCGCGATATCACGCTGCTGCAGCCCGTCACCGTCGCGCTCGCGGGTGTCGCGCGCACGTTCCAGACTCCCGCCATCCCAGAGGGGCTCAGCTGCCTGCAGGTGGTCGGCGCGGCAAGGTACGCGCACGACCGGGCGGGACTCCTCCCGGCCATCTTCCGCCTTCCCAAATATCGTCGAGCCCTGAAGGCGGACATCGAGGAGGCCACGCGCCTGCTGGAGGCCACCGGCCTTGGTCACCTCGTCAACCGCGAGGCGGCCTCATTGCCCCTGGGTACGCGGCGGCTGCTGGAGGTGGCCCGCGCGCTCACGGCCCGACCCGCGCTGCTGCTCCTGGACGAGCCCGCGTCGGGCCTGGATGTCCAGGACGTGCGCAGGCTTGGCACCCTGATCCGCGCCACCGCCAAGGCAGGCGCCACGGTCATCGTGATCGAGCACAACTTCCAGATGATGTTGGAGATCGCGGACGTCATCAATGTCCTCCACGCCGGCCGCCTGATCGCGAGTGGCACGGCCGAGGAGATTCGCGTCAACCCCGCGGTTCTCGAGAGCTACCTGGGTGAGGTGGTCGACACCGCCGATGAAGATGCCCCAGAGCCGGCAGGGGCGCCGGCATGACGGATCGGCTCGAGGTCACGAATGTCTCGACGGGGTACGGCGACATCCAGGCCATCTGGGACCTGTCCCTGGAGGTCGAGCCCGGCAAGGCCACCGTGGTCCTGGGTCCCAATGGCGCAGGCAAGACGACCTCGTTGATGGCCGTGATGGGACTCCTGCCGCTGTGGGCCGGGAGCGTGACCTGGCGATCCAAGGACATCTCCAACATGCCTCCTTACCACCGCATCAAGCATGGGCTGGCGCTGGTCCAGGAGGGCAAACGCGTCTTCAAGAAGCGCACCATCGAGGAGAACCTGCTGCTCTCCGCCTATGCCACCGTTCGGGGACGCTCGGAGATCAAGACCCGCCTGGCGGAGCAGTACGAACGCTTCCCGGTGCTGTTCGAACGCCGCAAGCTGGCGGCGGCGACGTTGAGCGGTGGCGAGCAGCAGATGCTGGCGATTGCCCAGGCCCTCATCCCCAAACCGGCCGTCCTGATCCTGGACGAGCCAACAGCGGGTCTCGCGCCCGTGATCGTCAAGCAGCTCTTTGCCCAGATCGCCCGGCTCAAGAGCGAGGGCATCGGGATCCTGCTGGTCGAGCAGGTGGTGCACCAGGCGCTGCAGCTGGCCGACGACGTCGTCGTGCTGAACGTCGGCCGCGTCGCCCACCGCGCCAAGGCCGAGGACATGACCGACTCGAGTGTGATCGAGGAGGTCTACTTCGGCGCCCGGCCCGCCGCCAGGGTGGAACCGGGGACGCCGGCGCCCGCCGCGGCGGCCGTCAAGGACTAGCTCAGAAGAACAGCAGCTTGACCACGGCCGCCAGGCCGGCGAGGACGATGAACCCTCGCAGCACGTAGGGCGAGAGGCGGCGACCGACCGAGGCACCAACCTGTCCCCCCACGAGGCTCGAGCCCGCCAGGAGCAGCGCCGGCTCCCACGACACGTGGGCGATGAACAGGAACAGGATCGCCGCGGTGGCGTTGACCAGCATCACCAGTGCGTTCTTGAGCGCGTTGACACGCTGCAGGGGGTCGGTGAGGACCACCGCCAGGATGCTGATCAGGATCACACCCTGCGCGGCACCGAAGTAACCGCCGTAGACCGCTGTGAGGAACACTCCCACAGGCAGGATGGCGCGCGTCCCGCGCGAGGGCTCCTGGGCGTGGAAGCGCTTGGAAAGACTGGGCTGGGCGATCACAAGGCCGATCGCGAACAGGATCAATATCGGCACCGCTGCGCGGAACACGGCGGCGGGAAGCACGAGCAACAGGAAGGCGCCCACGACCGCCCCGGTGAGGGCGGGGATGGCGAGCCACAGCAACCGGTGGACCTGGCCGCGCAGCTCGCGGCGGTAACCGATCACGGCGCCGACGTTGCCCACCGACAGTCCGACCGTGTTGCTCACGTTGGCAACGACTGGGGGGAACCCCAGCGCCAGCAGGGCCGGGAAGGTGATGAGCGACCCGGAGCCGACGACCGCGTTGATGGTGCCCGCCAGGAACCCGGCGACGATCACGGCCACGATCGCGAGCGGGCTCACCTGTCCGTCCCCGCTCGGATGAACTCCGCGACGCGTTCGGCGACCACGATGGTTGTCGCGTTGATGTGGGCGCGCGGGATGTCCGGGAAGATGGACGCGTCGACAACCCGCAGACCCTCGATCCCATGGACACGGCCCGCCTGGTCGACCACCGACATGCGGTTGTCGCCGGGGCCCATGGCGCAGGTCCCACAGGGGTGCTGGGAGTTGCGAACCACCTGCAGCATCCACGCATCGAGCGCGTCATCCGATCGCACGTCGGCGGGGCCCGGTCGGAGCGGCTCGCGCACCAGGCGGCGGAACGCCGGCTCATCCGCCAGCGCCTGGGCCAACCGGACCGTCTCCCGGAGCCTGCGGCGGTCGCTCGCCTCACTGATGAAGTCGAAGTCAATGGCCGGCTGCACCGCCGGGTCAGCGGACACCAACCGCACGGTCCCGCGCCCAACCGGGTGGTACAGCGCGGGGACGATCGCCAGCACGCCCGCCGCCGACTCCGTCGCGTCGAGCCCCTGGTAGCGGGCGCTCATGAGCTTGTTGCGGACGGTGATCTTGGCGTCGTCGACGTCAGGGGAGCCGGGCGCGGTGCAGCTCAGCATCACCTGCAGGAGGGGGGCATCCGCCCGCGGGTCCAGGGCGTCGCCGGGGGTGCGCCAGAACATGTCGACAACCTGGTGGTCCGCCAGGCCCCGGCCGACGCCGGGAAGGTCAGCGACGACCGGCACCCCCAGCCCGCGAAGCTCATCCGCGGGCCCGATCCCGGAGAGCAGGAGCGCGTGGGGGGAGCCGAACGTGCCCGCGCTGAGGATGTACTCGGAAGCCTCGACCACCTCCGGCGATCCGCCCGTCTCGATCTCCAACCCGGTGGCGCGGCCGTGGTCGACGACCACCCGCCGCACCGTCGTGCCGGCGCGGATGGTCAGGTTCGGGCGGGCCCGGGCGCCCGCCAGGTGAGTGATGGCAACACCCTGGCGGATCCCGCCCACGTTGTTGAAGGGGATGGCGGCCACCCCCGTGGCAGCGGGGTGGTTGGCGTCCGCGCAGCCCGCGTAGCCCAGGCTGCGCGACGCCTCGTAGAGGGCAACCTGGGGTGGAAGCCAGGTTTCCTCCGGATGCCGTCGCACCGGGATGGGGCCTGAGCGGCCGTGCCACTCGTCGTCAAAGTCAAGGTCGTTTTCGATCATGCGGAAGGTCGGCAGCAGCGCGTCAAAGCTCCATCGATCGTTGCCGCCCGCGACCCACAGCGCGAAGTCCGCGGGCGTGCCGCGCAGGAAGACCTGCCCGTTCACAGCGCTGCTGCCTCCCACCACGCGGCCCCGCGCTATGGGTTGCAGCGGGCGCTCCGGCCGAAACCGCCCGACCAGGTCCCAGAGGTGGCTCTGGGGGATGACGTCGCCCTCAGACTGACCGTACTTGAGGTCCGCCGGCAGGTCATCCAGCGTGGGGTAGTCGGGGCCGGCCTCGAGCAGCAGGACCGTGACGTTTGGATCCTCGGATAGTCGGGTGGCCAGGACGGCCCCTGCCGAGCCGGCACCGACGATCGCAAAGTCAAATCTCACGCCCGAATACGATAATACGGCGCCGAGGTACACTCGTGCCGGCATGAGCTTCGGGATAGAAAACCCGGTCGCGCTGGTGACCGGGGGAGCCAGCGGCATCGGTGCGGCGATTGCCACCCGCCTCGCCGCCGACGGCGCCCGGGTCCACGTCCTGGACCTGGCTGAGGCGCCCGGCCATGTCTCGCACGTATGCGACATCAGCGTGGAGTCAGAGGTGCGCGCCGTTGCGGCGGAGGTCGGGGGCGTGGACATCCTCGTGAACGTCGCCGGCATCCACGTCGGCAGGACCACCGTCTGGGAGATGAAGGACGGCCTCTTCGAACGGCTGCTGGCAGTCAACCTCAACGGCGCGTACTACACGTCTCGAGCTGTCCTCCCGGGCATGATCGAGCGGGGCTGGGGGAGGATCGTGAACATGTCCTCGATCTCGGCCAGGGACGGCGTCGGCGGCAGCGCGGCGTACGCGGCGTCGAAGGCCGGCCTGGTGGGCCTGACCCGCGCGATCGCCAAGGAGGTGGCCACGTCGGGGATCCTCGTCAACTGCGTGGCGCCCGGCAGCATCGACACCCCGATGCTGAATGCGAGCGGGAACCGCGCCCAGGGCGGAGCGAGCAGCCCGATGGGACGCCTGGGTCAGCCCGAGGAGGTCGCCGCCCTGGTCTCGTGGCTCTGCTCATCCGAGTGCTCGTTCAGCACAGGCACCGTTTACGACATCAGCGGGGGTCGCGCGATGTGGTGAGCCGGTGACCAATTGGAACCGGTGGGGACCGCTCGACGAGCTGGGCGCGGCGAACCTGCTCACCCCGGACCATGTGCTCGGCTCGCTGCGCACCGCCGCAACGCGGGGCCAGGTCTACCCCCTCGCTCAACCGCTCCAGCAGGACGCGGCACCGCACGCCGGTCGGGGCGTCACCATCCACCTGATGGAGCAGCAGGCCGCCGACTACCAGCACGGCAGCGCCACGCCGTACGGCGACGCCAGGGTGGCGTCCGACTACCTCTTCATGCGGGTGCACGGGGCGGGGACGCACATCGACGCGCTGGGCCACGTCTGGTCAGGCGACACCCTCTACAACGGCCACCCGGCGGGCGGCAGCAGCAGCCGGGGACTCGACCGCTGTGCCATCGACCGGCTGCCCGCGGTGGTTACGCGGGGGGTCCTCCTGGACCTCGCCGCCACGACAGAGCACGGCCACCTGGAAGCCGAACACGAAATCACCGTGGACGAACTGCAGGCGTGCGCGCGGTCGCAGGGGGTGGAGATCCGGGGCGGTGACGCGGTCCTCCTGCGCACCGGCTGGCCCGCCGTCTTCAAGACCGACCCGGCCGCCTACGAGTTCGAGTTCCCCGGGCTGGGCCTGGCCGCCGCGCACTGGTTGAGCGACCTGGACATCGTGCTGGTCGGCGCCGACACGGTGGGAGTCGAGGTTCGCACCAGGGCCGCGCCCTTCGACATCCCCGTCCACCTCCACCTCATCCACGAGCAGGGGATCTACATGCTGGAGATGCTCGACCTCGAGGCCCTGGCCGCCGACCGCGTCCACGAGTTCCTGTTCGTTGCCGCGCCCCTACGGCTCACCGGTGGGACGGGGTCGCCCATCGCGCCGATAGCGATCGCCTAGACGGGTCAGCGGCCCAGGACGCGTGCGGGGTTGGTGACCAGGATGTCCTCCACCGCGGTCGCTGGGATGCCCCGGCGCAGCATCAGCGGGACTACGTTCCCGATGAGGTGGGCGTAGCCCCAGCCTCCGTACCTGCTGCGGTGGAACTTCATGGCCATGTCGCTGGAGACCAGGAGGCGGTGCTCCAGGCCCTTCTCACACAGGTAGAGCAACTGCCTGACCCGCGTCCCGTCATTGGGCATGTCGAAATCGGGGTAGCCGGGAAAGTGGCTGCCCTCGCATCCGAAGAGGTCGATCTCGAGGTAACAACCCGTTGCGGCGACGCGGTCGAAGGCGGCGAAATCCTGGAGTCTGCCATCGAGGTGGCAGATGATCGTGCGAGCCGGGTCGCCGCCGGCGTCGACCACGGTCTGCGCCGCATCCAGCGGGCCCTGCGGGCTGCGCGCCGGGTGAATGCTGATCGGGGCGCCTGTGGCCACCTGGGCGCGAACCGCCGCGCGCAGCACCTTGCTCTCGTCCGGGTGCGTGGGCCACGACAGGCCAATCTCGCCAATCAGCCCCGCCACGACGCCATCGACTCCCACCGTCAGGTCGGAGATGATCTCCTCGGCGATGGCCTCCTCGGCGCGCTCCGCGATGTCGGCCGGGTGGTGCGGGTAGACGTAGTAGCCGCTCCCCATCACCACGTGGACGCCGGCCTCGCGGGAGACCTGCCGCAGTCGGGCCGGGTCGCGACCGATCCCCCGGCTGGTCGCATCCACGATGCAGCCGCCGCCCACCGCCTTGAAGTCGGCCAGCTCCTGGAGGGCCTCCTCGGCGCTGTCCATGAGGAGGTTGGCCCGGTAGCTGTTGGGACTGCGGCGAACGTCGGGCAGGTTCTCAAGGGTGATGGGCAGCTCCCAGCGAGGGCCCGGCTCGCCCGCGCGAACCAGGTCGACGAAGAGGTGCTCGTGCATCATCGTCCGACCCAGGGCGGATGCCGGGACAGGGCCGAGGACGGTGTTGACCTCAGGAGCCATTCAGAAGACCATCCGCCCGGAGTCGGCGGGGATCGCGCACCCGTTGAGTGCGGACGCCCGGTCCGAGGCCAGGAACAGCGCCAGCTCGGCGATCTCGCTGGGCTCGGCCCACCTGCGACGGATGGGCGCCGTGAGTGCCGCGGTGGCCTGCCCCCGGGGGCTGAAGAGTCCCGCCGCGCGGCGGCCGACGTTGAGCTCGGTGATCCCTGTGGTGGTCGGGCCCGGGCAGATGGCGACGCATCGAATGCCGTCATCGCCGTACATCGCCGCGATGCTTCGCGTCAGGCCGATGAGGCCGTGCTTGGCGACGGTATAGGCGACCCCGCCCTCGCCGCCCCGGAAGGAGGCGACCGAGGCGGTGTTGATGATGACCCCGGCGCGCCGCTTCAACATGTCCCGCAGCGCCAGCCGGCTGGCCAGGAACGCCGCCGTGAGGTTGACCGCCAGGCTGGCCTCCCACTGCTCGTCCGTGCAATCGTCCGCACCCTGGAACAGGTCCGGGACGCCCGCGTTGTTGCACAGGACGTCGATCCTGCCGTGCGCTTTCAGCGCGGCGTCGAGCATCCGGTCGACGTCCGCCGGCACGGACACATCCCCCTGCACGGTCAGCAGGTTCTTCCCCGGGTCGAGGGCGTCGAGGCGGGCCTGGGAGATGTCAGCCGCCACGATGAGCGCGCCGGCGCGGCTGAAGGCCTGGACCATCGCCTGCCCGATGCCGGAGCCGGCACCCGTGATCAAAGCGACCCGGCCGTCAAGCTCCATGAGCTCTCACCGGTGCGCATCCTGGAAGGCGTTCATTCGTAATACCCGTAATACAATCATCCCATCTTCGCGTGATCATGTTACGATGCGTCACGCCTTCGGCCGAGTCCTGTTTGTTCGGTGCTCAGCCCAAAACGAACCGCTAGCGAGGAGATGAAAGCCCACATGTCAGGACTCATTCGACGGGTCGCCATGGTCGCCGCAGTGGCGCTTTTGGCCGCCTGCGGGAACAGCAGCACATCAACGAGCAACACGAGCAAGACACCGTTCAACGTCCTGGTCGTCGGCAGCCTCTCAACCGGCGCCGGTGTGGCCAACCTTGCCGTCGTCAATGGCATGCAGGCTGCTGCCCTGGCCATCAACGATTCCGGCGGCATCCTCGGGCACCAGATCAAGTTCAAGATCATCGATACCGGTGGCAACACCACCCAGGCGGTGACGCTTGTGACCCAGGCCCTGCAGTCGCCCCCAGAGGGCGGTGGGACCTGGAACTTCATCCAGTCCGGCGCCAGCAGCGACGAGCAGCTCGCCGAGCTCCCCACGGTGACCAAGTACAAGGTCCCGGGAATCGCGGTGGAATCCTCCCCGCTCCTTGGTAACCCCGACAACTTCCCATACCACTGGATCCTGGGCGTCAACATCGCGGAGATGGTCAAGACGATCTCGGCCTACATGAAGTCCCAGAACTACAAGACGGTGGGCTTCTTCTACCAGAACAACGCGGTCGGCCAGGCGTCTGATGCCGCCTTTGGTCCAGCACTCCAGGCTGCCGGCATCACCGAGGTCAAGGTCTCCTACCCGGCATCGGCGGTCGACCTCACTCCCCAGATGCAGCAGATGCAGGCCCTGAAGCCCGATGCGGTCATCGCAACGGCGCAGAGCGGACCCTGGATCGGCTACGTACTCAAGGCCCGGAGCGCCCTGGGCTTCAACGTCCCCTTCGTGGGCGACGCCACCTTCTCGGGAGCTGACTCCTACGCCATCGCCGGCGCCGACAACGTCAAGGGCGTCAAGGACTACAACTGGGGCGTCAACCTCTATCAGCCGGTGTCCGCGGAGTCAGCCGCCAAGAAGAAGTTCCTCGAGTACCTGCAGAAGGTCGCGGTGACGTACCCCGTTCCCCTGCACCAGTACGCAGCAGGTTGGGACTCCCTGTGGTTCATGAAGATCGCAGCGGACAAGGCCCAGACGCTGGATCCCGACAAGCTCAAGGCAACCCTGGACAACAACCTGCAGATCCCTGATCCCAGCCCGCTCGTGGCCGGGCCCAAGGGTTGGGGCTGGACGTCCAAGAGTGTCACGGGCCACCTCTCGACCCCAGGTCCGGGCGCGTTCTTCATCTCCGACATCGGACCGTCGGAAAACGGGCAGGTCAAGGTAGACCTGTCGACCATCTACCCCAAGCCCTAGTTCGCACCCACCTCCGTAAGCCTTGAGAGAGGGGGTACGCCAGTCGTGCGTACCCCCTCTCTCCTGTTAAAGCGCGACACCAGGACGTTGACCAGCCAGTCCTTTCGCTCCCGGCCGTGACTCACCGTTACGAAGGGGTGAAAATTGCCGAGGAGGGCTCATGACTGAAACAACCCGATCTGCAGACGGAACCACGATCGCGTTCGAACGCACGGGTGACGGGCCTGCGCTCATCCTCGTCGGTGGGGCGCTGAGCACCCGCGACGGCGCCGGCACCCTCGTGCCCCTCCTGGCCGGCAGCTTCAGCGTCATCACCTATGACCGTCGTGGCCGCGGCGACAGCGGCGACAGCGGCGACACGCCCCCCTATGCCCCGGCGCGCGAGGTCGAGGACCTCAGCGCGCTGATCGAGGCTGCCGGTGGCTCCGCCATGGTCTTTGGCCACTCGTCCGGTGCCGTGCTGTCGCTCGAGGCCGCGGCCGCGGGCGCCGCGATCACCAGGTTGGCGGTGTACGAGCCGCCCTACCTCACTGACCCGTCCGGAGGCGAAGTCGCACGCAAGACGGCCGGGGAAATCCAGGCCGCGCTGGACGCGGGGGACCGGTCAGAGGCGGTGGTGCTGTTCATCCGCAGCACCGGAGCCCCGTTCGACCCGGCCGCCAAGGACCAACCGTGGTTCCCGGCCCTGGCCGCCGTCGCCCACACCCTGCCCTACGACCTCGCGTTGGTGGGGGATTCCAGCGTCCCGGTCGAGCGCCTGGCGAAGATCCGCGTGCCGACGCTCGGCATGTACGGTGGCGCGAGCCCGAACTGGGCCCGCGATTCGATCGCCGCCGTAACCGGCGCCATCCCGGGTGCGACCCAGGTGGTCCTCGAGGGACAGACTCACGCCGCCTCGGCCGAGTCGCGCGCGCCCGTCCTCATCGAGTTTTTCAGCCAGCCATAGGTTCGCCCTGCCGGTACATCTGCGCCGGCTTGTTGCCCGCCGACTGGCCGCCGTCGATTGGGACCACGACGCCGGTGATGAACGAAGCGTCGTCTGAGCAGAGCCACAGCACCACGCGCGCCACCTCGTCGGCTGTGCCGAGGCGGCGCATCGGCGTCGACATGCCGGCGAACTTCTGCGCCTGCGGTCCCGCCGCCTCGAGATGGTGGGTGAGGATCGGGCCGGGGGCGACGACATTGACCCTGATCCCCTGGTCGGCGTAGTCCAGCGCCGCCACCCTGGTCAGGCCGATGATCCCGGCCTTCCCGGCCACGTAGGCAGCGAGGTTGGCGGTGGCACTCAGCCCCGCCATTGACGCCATGTTCACGATCGCGCCGCCGCCGCTCTCGAGCATCGCCGGGACCTGGAACTTCATCCCCAGGAAGGTGCCGCGAACGTTCACAGCGATGCCGCGGTCGAAACCTTCGATGTCGACGTCGGCGAGGGGGGCCGGTCTCGGACCATCGGTTGCGTTGTTGAACGCGTAGTCGAGGCGGCCATAGGTGTCCACGGCGCGAGCGACCAGGCCGCGTGCCGAATCGACATCCGAGACATCGGTCTGCACCGCGAGGGCGTTGCCGCCGCGGTCCTTGATGCGCTGCACGACTGCCTCGAGAGCATCGACGCTGCGTGCGCCCAGCACGACCGAGGCTCCGGCGGCTGCGAACGCCTCGGCGGTGGCGGCGCCGATCCCCTTACTGGCACCAGCGACGAGTGCGACGCGGCCCTCCATTGTCTGCTCAGTCATCTTGCTCCTCCATGGCCATCCTTCGATCTCGAAGCATACGATATCAAATCCTTTGTAATCGAAGGTCATGCTAGGCTTTCGCACTATGCCCCGCCCCTTAGGAACCCCGATCGGACTCCACCTGGCGCAGGTGGCACGGACCGCGAGCCGGGCCTTCGACGACGCGCTCGCAGGCGCCGGCGGTTCGCTGCCGGTATGGCTGGTGCTGATCTCCCTGAAGAGCGGCGCCCTCGCCAACCAGCGCGAGCTGGCAGAGGCGGTCGGGATCCAGGGACCAACGCTCACCCATCACCTCAACGCGATGGAGACCGCGGGACTGGTCACCCGGCGCCGCAACCCGGATAACCGGCGCATCCATGTCGTGGAGATGACGCCCGCCGGCGACGAGCTGTTCACCAGGCTGCGCGCCGCGGCGATGAGCTTTGACCAGCGCCTGCGTTCGGGGTTGTCGGAAAGGGACGTTGCCACCCTTGAAAAGCTGTTGACCAGACTCCGGGAGAACGTGTCTAGCTGAGGACCCCGTGCTCCCAGAGCGTCACCCGGGAGTCGGTTGCCGCACCGAGGTGCACCGTTTGATCGGCGACCGCGATGCTCCTGCCCGTCAGGATCGGTTCCCCGGTTCCGAGGTTCCGGGCATAGGTCGGGTGGGCGCCACTGGCGACCTGGATTCGAAGACGGTGGCCCGCCCCGAAGACGGCGCCAACGGGCCACAACCGCACCTTCACCGCCGTGATGGCTCCTGGCTCGAGATGGCGCAGACGCTGAATCCCCGAGCTGATGTTGGTGCTTACCCCGCTCTCGTCCACGTCGCAGACCGTGATGTGCAGGTCCGTGGAGACGGCGCTCGACTGCAGGTGGATCGTCGCCTCGGCTGGGCCGATGAAGGTCCGGGCCTCGCGCAGCGGGGCGCTGGTGTGGGTCAGGACGTCGGCCCGTGACTCCCGCGTTGCCTGGTCTCTCGGGCCGGTGTTCGAGGCGTTGAGCGAGGTGCCCCCCACCCCAGGTGTCGGGTCCTCCGGGTCGTACCGGTAGGACTCCGCACCCGGCTCCGCGGACACCTCCTCCGACAGGCCGCCACCCGGCGCCAGGTGCCACACCGCCTCGCGACCGGGAGGCGGCCAGGTGTCGAACTCCAGCCACTCGTCGCCACCCCCGACGAGCTTGAGCCGGACCGCCGGCGCCTGCGACCGGTCCTCCCCCCTGAGCTCCGAGTCGAAGAGGTCGAACGCCTGGCGGAACGAGGCCACGCTGTGCTCGCGGCCGCCGTGGCCCCACGGCCCGACGACCAGGCGCGGGGCCAGGCCGCGCGCGGCGAGGCGCTGGAAATCCTCGACCTGGTCCGGCAGGAACATGTCGTACCAACCACCCGACATGACGACAGGGCAGGCCACCCGGTCGACGCCGGCCCGGAATTGAGCCTCCTGCCACCAGGGGTCCGCCGGGTCGTCGTGTTCGAGCCAGTCGCGGTAGTACTGCAGTCGGTGCCCGAGTACCAGCTCATCCGCGTCACCCAGCGGCAGCCGCTCAAATGCCGCACGAGCCCCACGGTTCAGCTGACGCCGCCGCCGCAGCACGCCGAGCAGACCCTCGCGGCCCGCCACGTCGTTGTCGAACGCCCAGGGCAGTGCGGTGTGCAGCGCCAATGCGCCGCCCTGGAGGACCACCGCCTCGCCGGCCGCGGAGGCGGTGATCGAGAGCGCCATCGCCTTCACATAGGAGGGCATCTCGCCGGCGACCGCCCATTGGGTGATCCCGAGGTAGCTGCCGCCCCACAGGCCGACGTTCCCGCTGAACCATGACTGCTGCTCAAGCCATGCGAAGGTCGCCATCCCATCCGACCGCTCGTTGCGGAAGGGCACGAACTCCCCGCCAGACCCAAATGTGCCGCGGCAGCTCTGGATCACCGCCTGGTAGCCGGCCTCCGCGAAGAGCCGTCCGAACACCGAGTGCAGGGTGCCGCGACCATACGGGCTCCGTATGAGGATGATCGGGGCCCGCGGATCGTCGACCGGGTACCAGCGGTTGGCGAGCAGCACAGCGCCGTCCATCATTGGCGCCTCGAGGTCCTTCTCGACCAGGACCCGGCGCGTCCGCGCGGGTGGCAGGTCGAGGACTCGGCGCGCCAGGCTCGCCGCCATCGCCACAGCCAGTCCGCCGGTTCGCGGCTGAGTCAACCTGGCTGGTTCAGGATGTCGCTGATGAACGTGTCGATGCGGTCCCGGCCGCGGCGGCCGAGCTCGGTGGGCAGGATGATGAACCCGTGGGGGCAGTCGGGGAAGGCCGAGAGCTCTGCCTGGCTGCCCGACGCCGACCAGCGGCTCGCCATGAACACCGAGTCATCGAACACATGGTCCGAAGCGCCCACCGTGAACAGCGCCGGCGGCAGCCCATGGAGGTCGGCGTACAGCGGGGAGATGGACGGGTGGCGTCGCTCGTCCGTGGTGCGGTCGGGCACGAAGCAATCGCGCACGAATTCCAGTTCGTCGGGGTTCAGGATGTCGAAGCCGCCATGCGGTCGCTGGCCACCCTGGCTGGGGGTGCCACCCAGGTCGTAGATCCCGAAGATGAAGTTGGCGCCGAGGAACCTGTACGCGGCATCGAGCTCATCGCGGACTCGGACCAAGGTTGTCGCGGCCATGTAGGCGCCGGCCGACTCGCCCCCGATCAGGAGACGGTCGGAACCGAGCTCCTCGCCCCCACCCTCGCAGAGCCAGCGGGCAACCGCGTAGCAGTCGTCGGGGCCGGCGGGAAATGGGTTCTCCGGCGCCAGTCGGTATTCCGGCGACACCACGACGATGCCGTGCCTCGTGCTGCGGGCGACATTCGTCGCGTCGTCGCTGCGGGCCGAGCCCATGACCATTCCGCCGCCGTGGATGTGCAGGTACACGGCCTGCACACGACCCTCAGGCCGGAAAACCCGGCAGGGAACGCCCGCGATCTCCCGTTCGATCGCATGCGGTGAGCCGACGGCCATCGTGTCGTTGACTGCGCGTTCCTGGCGCAGGCGTTCCTGCAGGTCGGCCGCCCTGGGTCGCGCGGGGTTCTGTTCGACCCAGGCCGCGACCGCTAGACGCGTCTCCTCGCGCAACGGTTCGAGCTCCTCGGGCCACAGCCGGAACGACTCTGCCAGCCAGCTCTGCGCACTCACCGGGTGCTGACCGGCCGTGTGCTAGTTTGGCTCCGCGCGCTGGTAGGGGCGCGGGGGAGGTGTTCGACTACATGGCTGATAAGTCCGGCAACGGCGCCAAGGCCGTGGCGGTAATTGTTTCCGACATCGGCAACCCGTTCTACGTCGACCTGACGCGGGGCCTCGCGGAGCGCCTCGACCAGGACGGGTTTCTCTGTCTCATCGGCGATTGCCAGAACGACGAGGATCGGCAGCGAGCCCTCGCTGAGAACTTCATCTCGCACGGAGTCAACGCGATGGTCGTGACCACCCCGCACAGCCCCACTGTGCTGGGTCTCGACATTCCCCTCGTTGCGGTGGACCGTCCCAAGACCGATGTGCCCTACGTCAGCGTGGACAACGTCCTGGGCGGCCGGCTCGCGGCGCAGCACCTGGCCAGGTGCGAGTACGAACGGGTCGGCATTCTCTATGCGGACAAGCAGCTCGCGCCGGTGGCGGACCGCCTCGAGGGCTTCCGCGACGGCCTGAGCCGGCAGGGGCGCCAGGCGGATCCCGCCCTGGAGATCGAATGCGAGTCCCTGGATTACGAGGGAGCGTACGAGGGCGCTCTCCGGCTCTTCGACGCCGGCGCGGATGGGGTCTTTGCGATCAGCGACGTCATGGCCTCCGGCGCCCTCGCCGCGGCCAAGGACCGCGGGCTCTCGGTCCCGGACGACCTCGGCATCGTCGGCTACGACGACACACCCATGGCCGCCTGGCCAACCGTTGATCTCACGTCCGTCGCGCAGGGGACCTTCAACCTCGGGATGGAGGCGGGCAGCCTGGTCCTGAAGCGGATCGACAGTCCGCGGATAAAACTCCAACCGACGATCCTCTCCCCACGCCTCTCCATACGCGGCTCGACGCGCCAGGTCTGAGCGAAGACAGGGGGCTGGCGAGCCGGCCGACGTGATCCGTGCAAACGGTTGCACAAATTGATGCTAGCATCACCCTCGCCAAGATGACACCAGCGTCAACCGCCCAGGTCATACCCGACCTCTGGGACCCGGCGACCGCGCCCACCGACCCCGTCGAGCTGCTGATCTACCGGTCGCGCCTGCTCGGTTCCGACCTGCGCGTCACCAACTTCGCCGGCGGTAACACCAGCGCCAAGGTTCCCGCAGCGGACGCCTTCGACGGCTCCCCCTACCGCCAGCTATGGGTGAAGGGCTCGGGTGGGGACCTCGGCACCCTGACCCGGTCCGGTCTGGCGGCGCTCAGCGTCGAGCGCATCCGTGGTCTCGAGCGCGGGTTCCGGGGCGTCGAGTTCGAGGACGAGCAGGTGGCTCAGTTGTCCGCGTGTGTCGTCGACCAGGCGGGCGCCCCGCCGTCCATCGACACCCCGCTGCACGCTTGGGTGGACCGCGCCCACGTTGACCACGTGCATCCTGACGCCCTGATCGCGTTCGCCACCGCGCGGGACGGCAGGCGGTTGGCGGAGGAGGTTTTTGGCGGCAGGATCGGCTGGCTCGATTGGCAGCGACCCGGTTACGACCTCGGCCTCAAACTGCGCGACCTGGTCCGGCACGCGCCCGGACTCCAGGGGGTGATCCTCGGTGGGCACGGGTTGGTCACGTGGGCCGACGACGCGCGCGACTGCTACCGCACCACCATCGACGTCATCAACCAGGCGGCCGGGGCGATCGCGACACAGACCGAACTCCCGGTATTCGGCCTGACGCAGCCGCCGCTCGACGCGCCAGGGCGCAGGCGCCAGGCCGCCCGGATGATGCCAGTACTGCGCGGCGCAGGCACCAACTCGGGAGCGACAGCTCCGAGGATCGGGCACTTCCGCGACGACGACGTCGTGCTCGAGTTCATTGGGTCCGAGAACGCCGCCCGCCTGGTGGCCGAGGGCACCTCCTGCCCGGACCATTTCCTGCGAACCAAACGTTCGCCTCTGTTGCTCGACCTGCCCCCCGACGCCGACCCTGTCGCGCAGCGCGCGTTGGTGGGGTCCGCCTTCGACGCGTACCGCGAGGAGTACGCCGGCTACTACACGCGCCACGCGTCAGCGGATTCGCCACCCCAGCGCGACGCCAACCCCGCCCTGGTGCTGTGGCCCGGCGTCGGGATGTTCAGCTTCGCCCGCTCCAAGCCGGAGGCCCGCGTGACCGGGGAGTTCTACGTCAACGCCATCAACGTGATGCGGGGTGCGGAGGCCCTTGGCGGCTACCGAGGCATGGACGAGGCTGAGGCATTCCGGATCGAATACTGGGCGCTGGAGGAGGCCAAGCTGCGGCGGATGGCACCGGAGAAGCCGCTGGCGCGCCGGGTCGCATTGGTGACGGGCGGAGCCGGTGGCATCGGCGGGGCCATCGCGCGCAAGCTGGCCGCCGAGGGTGCCAGCGTGGTCATCGCCGACCTCGACGACTCCAATGCCGAGGCCATCGCCACAGATATCGGCGAGCAGGCGCTGGGCCTGCAACTCGACGTTGCCGATGAGGCCAGCGTCGCCGAGGCCTTCGAGCACGCCGCCCTCCACTTCGGCGGCGTCGACCTGCTGGTGAACAACGCCGGCATCACCGTGGCCAGGCCCCTGGCCGAGACCTCGGTCGCCGACTACGAACGGGTCCACTCCGTCGTCGACCTCGGCTCGTTCCTCATGAGCCGCGAGTTTGCACGCCAGGCGGCTGTGATCCAGACCGGCGGGGACATCGTCTACATCCTCTCCAAGAACGCCGTCTTCGTCGGCTCGGACAACGTCGCCTACGGTGCCGCGAAGGCCGCGCAGGCGCACCAGATGCGGCTGGTCGCGGCGGAGCTCGCGGCATTCGGGGTGCGGGTTAACGGGGTCAGCCCGGATGCCGTCATCCAGGGCTCGAAGCTGTTCGCGGGAGACTGGGGCCGGGACCGGGCCGCGAAGTACGGCGTGTCCCAGGAGGAGCTGGGCCAGTACTACGCGCAGCGGTCGCTGCTGAAGCTCGAGATCCTGCCGGAGGACATCGCCAACGCGACCTTCGCCCTCGTCGGCGGCCTGCTGGGCAAGACGACCGGGATGATCATCCCCGTGGACGGCGGAGTGGCGGCCGGTTTCCTACGCTGAGCCCCGGCCAAACACCCGCCTTCGCGCTCCCCGCAGCCTGCGTATCATGCGAGTGAGACAGACGGTTGAGGGGTCAGCGTAGTGAGAACGTGGGCTGGATCACGAGTCATGGCTGTCCGAATCGGACTGCTGGTGCAGGCCATGCTTCTGCTCGACCTGGGCCTGGCCTCCATCGCGCGCGTGCAGGCGTGGCGACGCATCGACGATAGACGTCATTTCCAGGCGTTGTTGTCGGACAAGCCTGTCGACCACGTCTACATGACCTTCTTCCCCAAAAGCGCCATGCATTTCGACATCACTCTTGTCCAGTTCGGATACCTGGGCGTAGCGCTGCCGGTTGTGATGGCGTCTGTTGTCCTCCTAGCCATCCCTTGGATTCGTCGGTTCTCGGGTCGCGCGCGCCTCACCATCGCGATCGTCGAGGCCGCCTTTGTCCTGGTAACGGTGGTTGCTCTGAACGGCCAGGCAGGGGCGGGCTTGGATCCTTTGCTCGTCGCTGTTGCAGTTTTCATATCCACGGCCGTCCTGCTGCCCGCCAGGGGGCGTTACGGCAACGGGGTACCCACAGTGGGCAGCGCACAGAAGCGCTCGAAGGCGGGAGACGCGTCGCCGGACGGTTGGTACAACCTGCCGGGGTGAGTGGTCTGCACGATCGCTCGGCCTGAGGCCAGGTCGGGCAGGGCGCCCGTTGCGACGGCCTGGACCAGCAGGTTGCCCAGCACCGTCGCCTCCACCGGACCGGCCGTCAGGGGGCGCCCGGTAGCGTCGGCCGTCAACTGGCAGAGCAGTTCGTTCTGGCTACCGCCGCCAACCACCCGGAGCGCATCAACAGATGTCCCCGAGACGGTCTCCAGTGCCTCGATGACCCACCTGTACCGCAGAGCCAGGCTCTCTAGGATTGTGCGCAGGATCTCGCCCCGAGTCGTGGGGACGACCTGCCCCGTACGGCGGCAATACTCCTGGACGGCGGCCGGCATGTCGTCCGGTCGGAGGAAGCCCGGGTCATCGGGGTTGACCAGCGACTCGCCGCGAGTCCCAGTCGCCATGTTGGAGAGATCCGCGTAGCTGGTTTCGAAGCCATCCTCTGCTGCCCAGGCTCTTCGAGCCTCCTGCACCATCCACAGTCCCATGACGTTCCTGAGCAGTCGGGTGGTGCCGTCAACGCCGTGCTCGTTGCTCAGGTTGAGTTTGAACGCGGCGGGGCTGATCACCGGTCCTGGAAGCTCGAGCCCGACCAGGGACCACGTCCCCGAGCTGATCACGGCCTCACCGAGTCGCAGCGGGGCACCCGCGACCGCGGCGGCGGTGTCGTGGGAGACGCCGGCAACGATCCTGAGCCCCCCAAGCTCGGTTGCGGTCCGCCCAACTACCTCGTAGCTGTTCACCACCCCTGGCAGGATCGCCAGTGGCACGCCCGCCGCCCGCGCCAGTGCGGGGTCCCACTCCCCGGACGGGGTTAGGAGCTGGGTGGTGCTGGCGTTGGTCCGCTCCCCCACCGGCTCGGCGCCGAGCCGGAGACGCAGGAGGTCCGGGACCATCAGCAGGCGGTGGGCGCGGGCGAGCTCGTCGGGCGCCTTCCGCGACAGCGCCGCCAGCTGGCAGCTGGTGTTGATCTCCATCACCTGGATCCCGGTGCGGTCGTAGAGCTCGGCGGCCGAAATCCCCTGCAGCAGCAGGTCGAGCGACCCGGCATTGAATGGGTCCCGGTAACTCCGCGGCGGCGCCACCAGCGCGCCAGCGCCGTCCAGCAGGCCGAAGTCCACACCCCAGCCATCGATGCTGATGCTGTCGACGCGATCGCAGCGGCGGGCGGCGTCCTCGATGAAGCCCTGGATCAGCTCCAGGTCCCACGCGAGCCTGCCGGGCAGCTGCCGGGCGGCGTTGCGGAATCGACCAAGCTCCTCCAGCTCGATCGTGGTGCCGATCCGTCCGATGAACGCTCGACCTGACTCCGCGCCGAGGTCGATCGCGAGGTGGGATGACCCCACGTCAGGTTGGTCGGGTCAGGCCCATCCGGCGCCGGTGCCGTCCTGACGGGCGTCGGCGCGCCTCTGCTCCTCGCCGCTGTCCAGGTAGGCGACCAGGGGGTCGGGCGGCAGGTCCCGGGCCTCCCGCCACCGCGCCAGGAGCGGGCGGGCGTCCGTGTCGTAGGCATCCTTGAGCACCCCGTTGGCGCCGAGGATGTCGCCCGCCTGCTGCAGGTCGCACAGCTTCTGCCGGTCGACCATCTGGGCCTTGACCCAGTGCTCCTGCAGGGTCATGACCGTGCGGATCAGGGCGGGCAGCTTGGGCTCGACGTTGTGGCTCTGGTCGACCATGTAGGACACCGCGCCGGCGCCGGCGCCTGTCCTGCCGGGTTCGCGGCCGGCGCCGGCCAGTTCGTTGAAGACCAGGAAGAGCTGGTAGGGGTTGATCGACCCGGCGATGAGGTCGTCGTCGCCGTACTTGCGGTCGTTCAGGTCGAATGCCCCGAGCCGCCCCTCGTCCAGCAGGATGGCGACGATCTGCTCGATGTTGACCCCATGCGCGTGGTGGCCGAGGTCGACGACGACCCGCGCCCGCTCGCCCGCCTGCTGCGCCAGCAGGAGTGCCATTCCCCAGTCCTGGATGTCCGTCTGGTAGAACGCGGGCTCGTAGAACTTGTACTCGATCAGCAGCGAGGCCGGCTCCGGTAGCTCGGCGTGGATGCGCTGGAAAGCCTCACTGACCCGGCGCTTGCGCGCCCGGAAGTCGTCCTGTCCCGGGTAGTTGGTGCCGTCGCCAAGCCAGACCTTCAGCGCGTGCGCGCCGGTTGCCCCGACGATCTCGCAGCACTCCAGGCAGTGCCGGAGCGCGCTCTCCCTGACCGCGGCATCGGGGTGGGCCAGGCTGCCGAGCCTGTACCGCTCGTCCTGGAAGGTGTTGGAGTTGATCGCGCCGAGGCGCATCCCGTGCGACGCCGCCAGTGCGGCGAGCTGGGAGAAGTCGGCCACGCGGTCCCACGGAATGTGGAGCGAAACCAGTGGAGTGGCGCCGGTGTAGCGGTGCACCGTCGCGGCGTCCTCGATCTTCTCCTCGGTGGTGCGCGGCACGCCCGGCTGGGGAAACACCCTGAAGCGGGTGCCGGTGTTGCTGAAGCCCCACGAGGGCAGCTCGACGTTGAAGCTGTCGAGCGCGCCGTGGACCCGGGCCTCGTCAAGGGTCGCGGACACGGTAAGTCGCCTCCCATCCGTGCAATCGGTTGCACGGGGAGATTACCATTCGCCGGCGCCGGAATCCCGCGCTCGCCGGGGCGGTGACGGCGCGTCAGTTCCGGCCGGCGGACCTCCGCGACGATCCCCGAACCGAAAGTTGCGGCGGAATGATCACCGGCTCGGTCCTGGCGTTGGGGTTTTCGATCAGCCGCAGCATCATCGCCCCACCCTCACGGCCCTGCCGCACCGTCGACTGGTTCACCGAGGTCAGGTCGATCGACGGCCAGGACGCCATCGCGGTGTCGTCGAAACCGACCACTCCAAGGTCCTGGGGAACGCGCCGGCCAGCCTCTCGCGCCGCGGCCAACGCCGCGACCGCGATGACATCGTCAACCGCGAAGATCGCGTCCGCCCCGGCGGCCACCAGTTGCCGGGCGCCATCCAGCCCTGCGTCATAGCCAAGGTCGCGGGAGCACATCCGCAGCGCCGGGTTGGAGGCAATCCCGGCGCCCTTGAGGGCGGCGCGGTACCCGGCGAGGCGGTCCCGCACCGGGGGGTCGTCGGGCCGCGCGTAGAGGATCCCCACCTGCCGGTAGCCCTCGTCCAGCAGGTGCTCGACGGCCATCCGCGCGCCCAACACGTTGTCAACACTGACGTACGGGACCTTCGAGGAGGCGCGGTCGAAGGCCACCAAAGGCACCTCCTTGAGCCCCAGGGTGGCGGGGTCGTAGGGCACCGTCAGCATCAGCCCGTCCACGCGCCGGTCGAGTAACCGCTGGGCCAATTCGCGCTGCCGCGCGGGGTCGCCATCGCTATTGGCGAGGAGGTAGATGTAGCCCTCGGGATCCAGGGCCTCCTCGACTCCGCGCGCGAGGTCGGCGTAGAACGGGTTGGCCAGGTCCCCGACGACCAGGCCGACGGCGAAGGTGCGGCCGAGCGTGAGCCCGCGGGCAACGAGGTCCGGGCGGTAGCCCAGCCGGGCGGAAGCCTTCTCGACCCGCCGTCGGGTCACCTCGCTGATCCGGCTATCGGCGTTGAGCGCGCGCGAGGCGGTCGACACGGACACCGCCGCTGCCCTGGCGACGTCGGTCAGTCGAACGGGGGGGCGTGCCATGCGCTTAGCCTATAACCTGAATTGTGCAAACGGTTGCACTAAGCTCCTTCGGTGGCACGGCACGGGTCGGGTGCGCGGGTTCTGTTTTCGACGTGCCTCGTCGAGACCCTCCGCCCGGACCTCGTCGACGCGACCCTGCGGGTACTCCGTGACCACGGCCTTGAGGCAGAGCCCGCCAGGGGCGCCACGTGCTGTGGTCAACCGGCCTGGAACATCGGCCTGCGCGACGATGCCCGCCGTGTTGCCCGCACGAGCCTCGCCGCCCTCGGGGGCGCCGGGCAGGTGGTCGTGCCGAGTGGCTCCTGCGCGACGATGATGCGGGAGTTCTGGCCGGCCCTCTTCGAGGGCACCCGGGAGGCGGCAGACGCGAGCAGCGTCTCGGAGCGCGTCGTCGAGCTGAGCTCCCTCCTCGCCGACCAATCTCCAGCGGGACAGGCGCCCAGGGCCAACCGGACCGTCGCCTACCACGATTCGTGCCACATGCTCCGCGAGCTCCAGGTCCACGACCAGCCCCGCGGTGTCCTTGCCGCGGCGGGAACGGCGGTGCGGGAAATCGATGGCGCCGAGCTGTGTTGCGGGTTCGGCGGCACGTTCTCCGTCAAGCTGCCCGAGATCTCGGTGGCGATGGCCGACGAGAAACTGGACGCGGTGGTTGCCGCGGGCTGTGACGAGCTGGTCGGGTGCGACCTGTCGTGCCTCATGCACCTCGAGGGCCGCGCCCGGCAGCGAGGCCTCGATGTTCGCACCTCGCACCTGGTCGAACACCTCGAGCGGGCGTCGACGTGACCACCATCGGCGGGCTGGCCGAGCGGGCACACGAGGCGCTGGGCCACGACCAGGAGCGCGCCGCGGTGCGCCAGGGCACCGGGGTGATGGCCGCCGGCAGATTGGCCGCCCTGGCCGGCCTGACCAACCCTGACGAACTGCGCGATGCCGCCCGGACGCTGCGAACCGAGGCGATCGCGGCGCTACCCGAGCTGTTGGAGGAGTGGTCCGACCGGCTGACGGCAGCAGGCGGCAAGGTGTTCTGGGCCCGTGACGCGAAGGAGGCCTGCGACTACGTGGTCAAGGTCGCGGAGGAGCGCAAGGCACGGCTGGTGGCCAAGTCCAAGTCGATGGCGAGCGAGGAGATCCACCTCAATGCCGCGCTCGAGGCAGTTGGGGTGGAGGTGGTGGAGACCGACCTCGGGGAGTTCATCATCCAGGTCGCCGGCGAGGCGCCATTCCACATCATCACGCCGTCCATCCACAAGGACCGCGTCCAGGTCGCGGAGATCCTCGGCCGCGATGCGGGACGGCAGATCGAGCCGGAGATCCCGGCCGAGGTGGCCTACGCGCGCGAGCGCTTGCGGGATGTCTTCCTAAAAGCCGACATCGGGGTTTCGGGGGTCAACTTCGCGGTCGCCAGCACGGGGTCGATCTGCATCGTGACCAACGAGGGCAACGGGCGGATGGTGACCTCGCTGCCGCGGGTGCACGTGGCGATCATGGGGATGGAGCGCATCGTCCGCGACCTCTCCGAGCTCGACGTCATGCTGTCGCTGCTGGCCCGCAGCGCCACCGGCCAGCAGCTGACGGTGTACACCAACCTGATCACCGGTCCCGCGCGCGCGGGTGAGGTCGACGGGCCGGAGGAGTTGCATGTCGTGGTCCTGGACAACGGTCGCAGCAACGTGCTGGCGTCGGAGTTCCGGGAGGCCCTGAACTGCATCCGCTGCGGTGCTTGCCTCAACGTCTGCCCGGTGTACCGCCACGTCGGAGGTCACTCCTACGGCTCGGTCTACCCCGGGCCGATCGGCGCGGTGCTCACCCCGCTGCTGAAGCCCGACGACCCGCAGGCGCGGGAGCTGTCCACCGCCTCGTCGCTTTGCGGGGCGTGCGTCGACGTGTGCCCGGTGCGCATACCGTTGGTCGACATGCTGCTGGACCTGCGAGCGCGAGACCACGCCGACCTGGGCCTCAGCACGCGCGCCGGCTTTGCCGCCTGGTCGCGCGCGTGGTCGAGGCCGGCCGGACTCCGTGCCACGCGGTGGCTGCTGCGCGCCGGCAACCCGCTCGCCCAACGGCTGCGCGGCGGCCCCGGTTGGATGGGCGCGTGGCTGCGTTTCCGGAGGCCACCTCACTGAGCACGAAGGCGGCATTCATCGACCACCTGCGGCACGGCCTGGGCACACCCCAACCCGCGCCCCGGCATCCATCCAGCTGGCATGGCGCCGAGCCGCCGGCCGTCGCCTACTCCGTGCCCGGTGGACGGGCCCGGATGCGTGCGGTGCTGGATTCGCTCGGAGCCACGATGTGGGAGACACCGAACGCGCAGGTCGGCGTGGTGGTGACGGAGATCATCGCCGGGCGCCGACCGGTGTTGTGCGGACCCGGCGTCGACCACCTGCCCGGCATCCCCGAGGTGCTGCGCTGGCCAGAATGCGGCACCGCGGGCGCAGCCTCCGCCGCCATCGCCGTGGTGTGGGCGCGGGCGGCGGCAACCCAGACCGGCTCGGTGCTCCTGGACTCCGCCTCGGGGCGCGGGCGCTCGGCGTCCCTGCTGCCGCCCGCGGTCGTCTTCCTGGTCCCGGCAGACGCGTTGGTCGAGACCCCGGGCGACATCCTGCGACACCCGCAGCGTTGGTTCGATGAACGCCTGCCTAGCCAGGTCCTGCTGGTCACCGGCCCGTCGCGCAGCGCCGACATCGAGATGACGCTGACCCGCGGTGTCCATGGGCCGGGCGAGGTCCACGTCGTGGTTGTGGACCGATGAAGGCCGCGCCGCCCTCGGTGTCGGAGGAGCGCGTCGTCGGCGTTCGCAATGGCCACCTCCGCGGGGTGGTCGCGGACGGCATAGCGCGGTTCCTCGGGGTGCCTTACGCCGCACCGCCGTTTGGCGAGAACCGCTTCCAGCGGCCGCGTCCCCACCCGCCGTGGGACGGTGTCAGGGACGCGACCAGCTTCGGCGCGTCGCCGCCGCAAGCTCCCTACGAGGGCGCCATGGGCGAGCTGTTGCCCAGCGTGGTGATCCCCGGCGAGGACATCCTCAACCTCAACATCTGGGCCCCGGCGCATGCCACCCCCCAGACGCCCGTGCCGGTGATGCTCTGGTTCTACGGGGGGGGCCTCACGCGGGGCTCGAATGCCCTCCAGACGTATGACGGCACCGCCTTCGCGCGTGATGGCGTGCTCCTGGTCTCGGCGAACTACCGGGTGGGTGCGGAGGGCTACTCGGTGCTCGACGGGGCGGCCACGAACGCGGGCCTGGCGGACCAGGTGGCCGCGCTGGAGTGGGTGCGGGACGAGATCCGGGCCTTCGGGGGCGACCCGGAGCAGGTCACGGTTTTCGGCCAGTCGGCCGGCGGTGGCTCGGTGGCGACACTGCTGGCCTCAGAACGCGCATCCGCCCTCTTCAAGCGCGCCATCATCATGAGCGCGCCGCTCGGGCTGCAGGGCGGGGACCCCGGCCGCATCAGCCGCCTGATGGCCAAGGACCTGGCCGTCGAAACCACCCGGGAGGCCTTCGCCGCCATCCCGCCCGACACGCTGGTGGAATCGCAGACCCGCCTCATGCGGATGTCGAAGATGCTCCGGCCCGGGCCCGGCTACGGCGGCGTCGTCGGCGACGACCTCATCCCCGTCAACCCCTGGGACGCCGTGCGCGCCGGCCGCGGCGCCGACATCCCGGTGATGGTTGGCTACACGGCGGAGGAACTGGGGCTCTACCTCGGCCCGCACGACAGGCTGCGGAAGATCGGCTGGGTCCTCCTTCTCGCTGTCGCCGCCTGGTTCAAGTTCTCGCCACGCACCATCCAGCAATACCGCAGGGGGCGGCCCCACACCGCCGCCCTCGAGATCCTCGGGGCGCTGCTCACCGACGCGTTCATGCGCGGCCCGGCCAATCGCTTCGCCGACATGCGCCATCGCCAGGGTGCCGCGACATACGTCTACGAGTTCGCCTGGCGGTCCCCCCGGATGCACCTCGGCGCGGCACACGCAGTCGATGTCACGTTCGTCTTCGACACCCTGGACAGCGACGAGTCGGCAGCCATAGCCGGGCCCGACCGGCCCCAGTCGCTGGCCACCGAGATGCACACCGCCTGGGTCAACTTCGCCCGGACCGGGCAGCCGGGCTGGCCGGCGTGGGATGACTCCCGCCCGGTGATGGTCTTCAACACCCCGAGCAGCGCCGTCGTCCTGGCCCCCCGCGAGGAGGAACGCCGCGCCGTCGAACACCTGCTGCCACCCGCGTAACCGGCGCGACGCCTCAGCTGACGTTGAGGACCCGGACCCGGTATTTGCAGAGGCTGTTGAGTTTGAAGTAGTAGATCCCGGCATTGCGATAGTGCTCGGTGCCCTTGCCCGTCAACCCCGACAGGACGACCTCGGGTTTGTCCTCGGCGGCCGTGGAGTCATCGTCGCTGTTGAAGACGGTGAAGCGGAAGCCGTTGGCCGCCTTGTTGCCCTGGGCCTGGGCCACCGAGCAGTCCCACGAATACACCACGTCCCATTTGCCGTGGGTCTGGAAGTTCTCGGTCTTCTGGGCCGCGCTGGCGTCGAAGTCGAACAGTGTTCGGCTGGTCGCCGAGGACGACGAGCCACACCCCGACGTCAGCAGTGTCAGCGCAAGCAAGCCGCCGGCGCCCACCAATCGGCCCGAGAACAACATGACCTGCTCAGCCTGCCTGCGGCGCGAGTGGCGTCACGTTGATGCTGTCGGTCGCGTCGTAGATCGTCTGCCTGCCGTCACTGCCGGTGTACAGCTCGGTGAGGTGCATCGACAGCGGGAACCCGCCGTACTCCGTCCCGACGATGAAGTCGAGGTTGAAGAAGGTCGAGGCGTTGGGACCGTTCCTGGCATCCACGATTGCGCCTTCGTCGTGCACCTTCCACCCCTGGAGCACGGTCCCGCAGGCGTCGACATTGGCCTTGTCGATGACCTGGCTCCCCTTCACCGCGGTGGGCGGCGGGGGAGCGGAGGGAGCCGGGCTGGGAAGGGCATTGGTGGGCGGCGGTGGCTGGGCCGGGTTCACCTCCATCGTGGTCGCGGTGCTGCCGTCCGTGCCGCTCCCGGACACCGGTTGGCCGGGCTGCGCCGGCAGGGACATGATCTCGACACCCGGCGTGGTGGGGCTGAACTTGTTGCCCGCGAGGTCGTTCACCTCAACGAGGTAAATCCCCGGGGCGATCGTCGGCCCGCCCAGCGTGCCCGCTCCCACGGCGGTGGGATACACGTGGTACTTGAACACCGTGCTGTAGGTAGCGAAATGGGTCTCCATCAGGTATTCGTAATCACCGAGGGGGCCCGGGGCGGTGGTCTTGGAGATGGTCTTGGTGCCCGGGCCGCGGGTGTTCGTGACCTTCTGGTCCTTGGTGCCGGCGGCGGCGGTGACAGCCATCGTGAAGCGGTACGGGTAGGTGGCCTCCGCCGGCCGCTTGGTGGGGGTCTCCGAGGCTGCGATCTCGGGGAAGACGAAGGGGCCGGCCTGCGGGCAGGGGTCGGGGACGGGCGGCGGCAGCACCGTCGGTGGCGCGATCGCCAGCGGTGCCGGGAAGAGTGGGTTGGGATTGGCGAAGGCGATGAACTGCTGGGTTGGCGTCGGGCTCGGCGCGTGCTGGCGGCCGAACACCACGTTGGCGGGCGCCTCCTTGACCCCCGCCTGCAGCGGCACCTGGGGCGTCAGGCGGCAGCCGCTCAACAGGAGCACCGACAGCCCCAGCACCACGCCCCAGGCGCGACGGGGGGGCCCGGGTCGACGGTTGATGCGGTGGCGGCCGAATTCCAGGTTGAACATGTGCGCTTACCTCTAGGGGGTGGGCGACGCGCTGGCCGGCGGGTTTGGCGCCGGGTTGGGGCTGGCGCCGTTCTGCGGGGAGGGCGATGCCTCGAGGCCTGTGGGCGCCGGCGGAAGGGACGGGCCGACCGGCTCTGAGGGGACGGGGACCGGGCTGGGCTCGCGCCCCTGCTGGTACTCGATCAGCGCATCGCGCAACTGCGTGCTGGCGGCCGCCGTGAACTTCGCGCGAAGGATCAGCAGGACCATCGTCTGGGTGCCCCTGGGGAACCAGCAGTAGATGCGTTCCTCAGGCAGGACCATCTCGTAGGTGCGCCAGCCGTGCGTGTAGACGCGGTGGAACTGACCGCTGCCGATCGCCTCCTGGATGCCCTTGAAGGCCTCGTGGCCGGTGCAGTCCAGTGGGTTGTCGGTGCAGTAGGGTGCGCGGCTCTCGTCGTTCAGGTCGGACGTGTCGACCTTGTTCTTGAAGAGCGAGACCTGCACCGAGCCCTCGATGATGTCGCCCGCGTGCACGGTGTAGACACGGCCTTCACTGACCAGCGCGTCACCGCCGGCGACGCTGAACTTCTTCTCCGCCGCGGGCTCGCGTTTGAAGCTGATGTCGCCGACCTGGTCGGGCGCGATGCGAGCCGGCATCCTGCGGCCCGCCGCCTGCGCGATCGTGCCGCAGCCTGAGAGGAAGAGCATGCCGGAGATCACCGCAGCGCCCGCCGGCAGCATCCGCCGCAGCCTGGGTAGCGACAGGCGGAACCTCGGGGCGCGGAGACGCGACAGGGACAGCTGCAGCCGGCGCTTCGGCCAGGTGTTGGGGATCTCGTCCGTGTACGGCTCCCGCAGGGAGGTTCGCGCAATCGCCGCCATCACCACGTCGAGGAGCGATTGCGCCTGGCGGGTGCGCGCGGACACCGACGCCGCGAGCCGCTCGGCCGTCTCGGCATCGTCCTCGCGGAGGTCCCGTCGCAGGTCACCCCACAGTCCGCGCGTGACCAGCCAGGCCAGCTCCCTGTGCTCACCATCGTCGAGGAAGTGGTCGAGGAATTCGACGGGGGTGGCCGAGGGGTCCCCGATGGTCAGGTCACGAGCGCTGTCGCGGAACTCCGCGTACGCGACCGCGATGCGACCCGGGTAGCCGTTTCTTCGCCCCCATCGGCGCCGGATCCGGGCGCGCAGCAGCTTGAGCAGGGCCGGGTAGGCGATGAGCAGGACCACCATTGCCGCCACCCACGGGGCCACCAGCGCGAGGTAGAAGCGGACATACTCGAAGAGCAGCTTGATGGTGGGGATCTCGACGGGCACGTAAACGATCAGCGCCAGCTCGTCGGTGGCCTTGATGTTCTGCTCGTTCTTGGGCTGGGTGCTGGTCGAGGGCTTGGCCTTGGGCGGCACACCGACGATGGCGATCCAGCCGTGGCCCTGGAAGTACACCTCCAGCCAGGTCGACCCATGCTTGGGCCGGATGGTGTAGCTACCGTCGCTGTTCTTGTCGCCGCCGTAGTAGCCGTAACCGATGCGGGATGGCACCCCGGCCCATCGTGCCAGCAGCGCCTCGGCGGCGGTGATCTCGTAAGGCGAGGCCTCCCCACCGTTGAGCATCTGCGCCACCCGCGACGGCGGCAGGTCCACGGGGGTCCCCGCGCCGGCCGCGACCACCTTCTGGTAGAACGCCGCGCGCAGGAACTGCAGCTTGTTGAACGGGTCCTCCGGGACCCCCTTATCGATCGAGAACTGCGAGTACTGCGTCAGGAGCGCCACCACTTCGTTGGGTGGCGCCGGCGCATCCAGGAACTCGTTGCCGACGCTGCTGCCGGGCAGGAACTTCTCGGCCTTCTTGCTGGCCGCGAGCTGCTTGCCCAGGTCCGCGGGCGTGGCCGGGGCTATGACCGTGTAGGTGTAGCCGCTGTAAACGGGCTTGTCAGCGAGGCGCATGGCCTGGGTCCGTGGATCGTAGTCGACGACATCCTTGGCGGAACTCTTCACCTCGACCGCGCCGGGCAGGCTCGGGAGTTGGTGCCCATGGGCGTCGCCTATCGTCACCGTCAGGGTGGCAACGTTGGCGTCCTTGGGGGCCTTCTGTTTGGGCACCGTAGCGGGCGGGGTCACGCGGTCAAGGCGCTTGGCGTCGTAAGGAGGCAGCTCCCAGGCCCTGTCCTTGACGCTGTAAACGTCGATGACCCCCTCGCGGAGAGGCACGCTCTTGGCGTTGGTGAGCCGGTAACTGAACAGGGCGCGGTCAGGCTCCTTGGGCGGGACCTGGGGCCGCTGCGGGGGCACGACCCGGTTGGTGTCGGGCTGAGGAAAGAGGACCCCGAAGCGGCTGATGCCCACCACCAGCACGGCCAGGCCGGCGGCCATCATCGCGCCCCGCAGGAGCCGTCGGGATTCGAAGGCGGCAGAGAGCTGCTCCCCCGCCGCACCCAGCTCCGCGCCGTAGGCGAAGGTCATCGCCAGCACCCCGCAGACCAGCGCCACGGCCGCGGTGAGGATCTCCGTGTCCGCGGGCTGGATCAGTGCCGCCGCCATCGTCAGCGGGATCGGGATGGCGACCCCGAGCTTCGGCCGGTTGCTGGCAATCGCCACCGACGCCGCCCCCGCTGAGACCAGGGCGAACAGGACCAGCAGGATGAACCGCCAGCCAGGGTCGAACGCGATCGGTGGCTGGAGCAGCCCGCCGGCCTTTATCGCATCGAGCACCAGGGCGGGGGTGTTCATGGTGCCGCCGCGCGCATCGGGCGCCACCAGCGCCGAGCCGACGACCAGGGCCAGCGGGATCACCGCAAACTGCACCGCCGAGGCCCTCGCGACCCGGTACGAGAGGATCACCAGCCCGACCCCCAGCGCCACCCCGCCGAGGGCCACGAAATGCGCCAGGAAGTCGCGGAAGATGCTGGAGACCACCCACGCGGCCCCCGCGGATGAGATCGCCGCGGCCAGCGCCGTCGTGACGGGCGGAACGCCCAACTGCGGCTGCGGGCTGGAGGCCTCCTCGACCGCCTCGTACCCGGCGGGGGGCGCGGGCTCCAGGTCCACCGCGGCGGCCGGCAGCTCCGGGAAGATCACCTCCGCATCCTTTGCGCCGCGGGGCGTCCTGGTGCTCACCTGAGGTTGGTCTGGAGGCTGGCGCGGAAGACGCCGGTGATGGACGCGCCGGGCTTGACCTGCACCACCTGGGCGCCGATCTCGCGGGCCCGGCGGAGGGTGACCGGGTCGGACTCCTCCCAGATGATCGCGCAGACCGTGAACGAGGCGCCGCCCGCGATCATCAGGTTGGCCCGGGCCGCGGACTCGGCGTCGAACCTGCTGGTGACCAGGACCACGTGGGAGTCACGACGGCTGCCCCGAACCAGCGTCTCCAGCGCCGCACTGAGGGGCTCCTTGCCGAGGCGCAGACGGGCCATGTGGTCGAGGTACGTGAGGCGGGCGCGCGGGCCGCGGAAGCCCGCGCCGAGGTCCCCGTAGTTGGCGAGGACCCGCACGTTGAACCCGTCCTTGATGTGCCGCACCCCGACCGACGCGGCCACCCGCACCGCCGTCTCGAAGGTCTCCGAGGGCACCCCCGGCGAGTGCCACTGCTCGTCGGTGTCGACCACGATCGCGATGCGGTCCGAGATGCCCTGCTCGAACTCCCGGACGAGCAGCTTCCCGGTGCGCGCAAAGGCCCGCCAGACAACCCGGCGCATGTCGTCACCGCGGACGTAGTCGCGCATGCCGTAGAACTCGAAACCCTCGGGCCAGGCGCGGCTGTTGGGGGGCCGCAGCGGCGGGTCCTCGAAGGCCCGGGTGAGCGGCCGGTCAAGCACCTGCTCGACGTTGGGGTGGACGATGATCTCGGCCTCACCGATCAGCTGCTGGTGCCGCTTGGCGAGGCCCAGGGGGTCGCTGAACTCGGCCGTCAGGGGCCCGATCTTGTACACCCCGCGGAGCCTCGGCGTGAAGGAATAGTTGTGCTCGATCTCCTGCCCGGGCGCGACCGACGCCACCGGGACGATAACCGTCGGGCCGAGGTGGGGGTGGAGCTTCTCCTCGAGCCTGAAGGTCGCGATCCGCCGCTCGGAGGTGAGCACCAGGTTGACGACCAGCGTCTGGCCCACGCGCGCCCGCCGGGCCAGCTCGG
Organism: Chloroflexota bacterium; assembly: GCA_034666405.1. Lineage (GTDB taxonomy): Bacteria > Chloroflexota > Dormibacteria > DASZGP01 > DASZGP01 > JAXDLW01. The sequence goes on from JAXDLW010000010.1 coordinate 210,879, forward strand.
AGCGCGTCGCCGCGACCGGGCGCTTGCGCCGCGCGATGTAGATCGACGCCCCCAGCATCGCCAGGAGGCAATAGGCGAGCAGGTACATCGCCCGGCCGCCAAGCGCATGCGCCAACAGCCAGCCGCCGAACGAGATGACCACGACCAGGATCCCCGACAGGGTCACCCCGACGTTGCGCTCGATCCAGGCCAGGATGCCCTGGCTGGGCGCGCTCGCCACCGGTACCGCGGTCAGTCCCTGGACAGCCATCTCAACCCCACGTCCGCTCGAACTCCGCTACGCAGCCTGCCCAACTCCCAGCGGCGGCTTGACCCGACTGGTGATCCGCTCGATCACCTTGTCGATGGTGTCGTCCCGCAGCTCGGCGTCCGGGGTGAGTGCGATGCGGTGGGCCAGCACCGGGTGCAGCACCGATTTCACGTCGTCCGGGATCACGTCCTCGCGGCCGTTGGCGGCCGCCACCACACGGGATGCCCGCATCAGCGCGAGCGAGGCGCGTGGCGAGGCCGGCAGTTGCAGCGACGGGTCGGTGCGGGTCGCCTGGCAGATCTCGACGATGTACCGGCGCACCGGCTCGGCCACCTCGACGCCCTTGGGCCAATCCTGCAGGTCAAGGACATCGTCAAGGGAGCACGCGGGCTTGAGCCGATCGATGGCCTCGTTCTGGGAGTTGGCCTCGAGGATCTCCATCTCCGCGTCGCTGTCCGGGTAACCAAGCGAGATCTTGAACAGGAAGCGGTCGAGCTGGGCCTCGGGCAGGGGGAACGTCCCGGCCAGCTCGATCGGGTTCTGCGTCGCCAGCAGCAGGAACGGCTTGGGCAGGTTGTGGGTGATGCCGTCGACCGAGACCCGGCGCTCCTGCATCGCCTCGAGCAGCGACGACTGGGTCTTGGGTGTCGCGCGGTTGATCTCGTCCGCGAGCAGGATGTTGGTGAACACCGGCCCGGCGCGGAACTTGAACTCGCGGGTCGCCATGTCCACGACCGACGACCCGGTGATGTCCGACGGCAGCAGGTCTGGCGTGCACTGGATGCGCGCGTTCTCCGCCTGGATGGTCTGCGCGATCGAGCGCGCAAGCATGGTCTTGCCCGTACCGGGGAGGTCCTCCAGGAGCACGTGGCCCTCCGCCAGGATGGCCGTGATCACCATCCGGATCGGCCGGCCCTTGCCCTTGATGACCTGCTCGATGTTGCCGACGATCGTCTCGAACCTCTCCTGGAACTGCTCCGAGGTGAGGGGCTTGCGGCCCGACGCCTTGGCGGCGGCGCCGCGGGACGTGGACCGGCTTGCTGAAGCCGTGCTGACTGCCATCTGTTTCCTCCGCTTGATTGCTTTATGCAGGGCCCGCCGGGGCGACCTGGAGAGACCTGTTGAGTACTGCTTCTGATGCCCCGCCGAGCAGGGCGTCGACCACCTCTTCGTTTTCGAGGACGGCCCGTGGCCGCCCCTCCGCCATGACAGCGCCCAGCCGCATCGCGACCAGGCGGTCGGAGACGGCAGAGATCAGGCCCAGGTCGTGCTCGATGACGAGCAGGGCACAGTTCGTCTCCTGGACGATCCGCGCGATCACCGGGGCCAGCTGCTCCGTCTCGGCCTGGGCCAGCCCGGACGACGGCTCGTCGAGCAGGAGCAGCCGGGGTTGGGCGGCGAGCACGCAGGCGATGTCGACGATCCGCCGGGTCCCGGTCGAGAGCTCGTTGACGAACTTGTCCGCGAAGGGCCCCAGGCTGAGGCTGTCGATGAGGTTGTCGACCCGTCGGTGGACGCGCCGTTCCACCCGGCGCGTCGCGGGGCTCCAGACCGCGGCCATCACGGCACTGCGGTTCTCGAGATGACGCTCGAGGGCGACGGCAATGTTCTCGCGCACGGTGAGGGCCGGGAAGAGCCTGACGTTCTGGAACGAGCGCGCGATGCCCATGCGCGCCCGGGCGTCGGCGGGCATGGATGTCACGTCGGTGCCGAGGAGCCGGACGGTGCCCTCGCTCACCTGCGCGGAGCCGGCGATGGCGTCGAAGAGGGTGGTCTTGCCCGCCCCGTTGGGACCGACGATGCCGACAACCTCGGCGCGCTCGACAGTGAGCGAGACCCCGTTGAGGACGCTGACGCCGCCGTACGCCAGGTGGACCTGGTCCACCTCCAGCACCGTCTCGCGGGCCTGGGCCGCGTCGAGGGCCCGGGACTGCGACGGCCCGAGTGAGCTGGTCACCGCCTTGCCCAGGAACACCGAGCGCACGATGTCGCTGCGGGTGAAGAGGTCGCGCGTCGGACCGTCGAAGCGGACCTCGCCCTTCTCCATGTAGACAGCCCGCTCGGCGATCGAAAGGGCCACGTTGATCGACTGCTCGACCAGGACCACGGTCGTCCCGCCCGCATGGATTCGCCGCAGCGCATCGAGCAACTGCTGCACCACCTGCGGCGCGAGGCCCAGGGACAGCTCGTCGATCATCAGCAGGCGCGGCTTCATCAGCAGGGCCTGGCCCAGCGCCAGCATCTGCTGCTCGCCACCGGACATGTCCCCGGCCATCACCCCCAGGCGCTCGCGCAGCCGCGGGAAGAGCGCAAAGATTTCTGCGCGCCGCTCCTTGAGGTAGGCCTCGTCGTCGCGGTACATGAAGGCTGCCGCCCTGAGGTTCTCCTCGACGGTCATCGTGGGGAAGACGGCGCGGCCGCCGGGCATGAACACGATTCCCTGCTCCGCGTTGACGTGGGCCGGGTTGTGGGAGATGTCCTCACCGTCCAGGAAGATGGCGCCGTAGGTAGCCGCATGGACGCCCGCGATCGCCTTGAGCAGCGTGGACTTGCCGGCGCCGTTGGTGCCCAGCAGGGCCACGATCTCGCCCTCCTCGATGTCCAGGTCGACACCGAAAAGAACCTGCGCGGCGTCGTAGAACACCTCCACCTGGCGGCAGATCAACATCTTGCTGCGACCCTCCTCCTTGGCCCGCTTGCTCTCCTTGCTGGCCATGTTGTAGGCCTGCGCGGACCTGATGTCCTTGTCCACGAAGGGCGCTATCCGCGCGACCACGAACGCAGCCAGGAGGTCGACCGGCAGCAGCACCTTCATGCCCGTCCGCCACCCGAACTGCGAGGAGGCGTAGAGGATGAAGGGGACGACGAACACGATGCCGATGACCAGCGGCGGGAAGATCGAACCGACCCCGGCGCCGATGAGCCGGAAGGGTGTGATCCGGATGACCACGAAGAGCACCAGCGAGAAGAAGAGACTGCTCAGCATCGCCGGCGCGATACCGATCACCGCGGTCAACTCCTTGCTGTCCACCAGGCTCATGGCGAACGTCGCCGCCCCCTCGAGCACCAGGAGCCCGGAGACCACGCCCAAGACGCTGCCCGGGCTCTTCTTGATGAGGCGGTCGATCACCGGGGCCAGGATGATGCCGGCGGGGACGCCGCCGAGGGCGCTGATGGAGAGCATCAGGCCGCGATCCGCGGGCCCCAGGCGGTAGACGTTGAAGTAGTAGAGCCCCATGTAGAAGTTGATGCCGAAGCCCGCAAAGCAGATCAGGGGCAAAGCCAGCCACAGCCGGCGCAGGGTCTGGATGCCAGCCAGGCTGCGGAAGGCCTGGACCATCGTCGGGGGCGGTTCCATGGGCGGCGCCTCGGCCACGCCCAGCTCGGCACGCTCCTGGGCGCCGCGCTCGGGTTCGCGCAGGAGGAAGAGACCGAGGGAGGCAACCATCCCGGCGACGCCGATCGCGACGATCGTACGCATCGGACCGATCGCTTCGTCAACGTGCCCAACCACGAAGGGCGCCGTCACGCCGGCAAAGGTGGCGCCGAGGCCGGCGATGATGAGCACTCGCGCCTGGACCGAGGGGCGGTACCAATCGCGGAAGAGGGGCGCCTTCATCTCCCCGCCGAACACCTGGCCGACGCCACTCACGGCCTTGCCCAGGCCGAACAGAACCGGGTTGTTGCTCAGCCCGGCGAACACGCCCCCCACCCCGTAGTACGCCAGGTTCCCGAGCCGGGCGATCCAGATCCGGTTCTTGCGGTCGGATATGAACGCGGCCCAGGGGAAGAACGCGAAGCCCACGATGGTCCCCGCCCCGGCCATCGCCAGCACGGCGCTGAGGTCGACGTTGAAGTAGTCGCGCAGGTCGGGGTAGACGACGCTGGTCGCGGCCTCGCTCACCGTCAACAGGAACTCCAGGGCCGCGAAGACCACCACCGGCCAGATGGTCGCGCCGACCGCCCATGTCCGGGGACTCATGTCGGTGCGGTACTGGCGCAACCCCCTCCTGACGCGTGTCCCGAGTGGCAGTTGCTCCGGAGGCGGGGGGGGCGGGTTGAAGGCGTACTCGACACCCCCGTCCTCGGTCTCGCGCCGCGACGGCACCAGGGCTCGCCGGTGGTCGGCGTCCACGGGCAGCCGCTCGCGAACGGCCTCAGCCATGCCGGCCTCGCTTCATGTCCACCCACTGGTGATGCAACGCGTAGCGCTCAGGCACGAAGGCCGTGGAGCCGTCGGGCTGCAGGCGGGGGGCGATGGCCGCCTTGTCCTCATCCCCCTCGGCGCGCACGTCGATGACCAGGCTCGGCACGACGATGCGCCGCCGGAGCGCGACCCTGCGGAGCATCGCATCCCGCGCGTCGTAGAAGACCGCGGCCAGCCCGCCGGGGAACAGCAGGAGGGTTGCCAGCACGCCGAGGCCGGTGAAGAGGAAGGCGATCGCGGGATCCGCCACGAGCAGGAAGACCCCGTGGTACACCGACCCGACCAGCGGTCCGGCGACCGAGCCGAGGCCGCCGATGACGACCATCAGGAACATGCTGATGCTCTGGTCGGCGGTGAACGAGTTGGCCTCCACGCCGTGCTGGCTGAAGGCGAACAGCCCACCCGCGAAGGCGGCCATGAACCCGGAGAGCGCGAATGCCGACAGCCGCGCGCGGACGAGATTGATGCCGAAGGACTGGGCGGCCTCCTCGTTGTCGCGCAGCGCGATCAACGCCCGCGCGGTCCGGCTGCGGCGCAGGCCGACGACCATCCCGATCGCCAGCAGAAGGAACGCGAGGCAGTAGTAGTAGTAGACCTTCTCGTCCTCCATGTTGAAGCCCAGGTAATACGGCCGATCCAGCTGGGAGGGCAGGAACTTGCCGAGGTATGCCGGGGCCACGAGGAGCTGGACGGCCAGCGCGAAGGCGAGGGTGGTGATCGCCAGGTGCAGGCCCTGGAGGCGGATGGCGGGAAGCCCGACGAGCACGGCGAGGACAGCCCCCGCCACCGCGCCGGCGGCGAGACAGAGGGTGACGTCGAGCCCCAGCTTGCCCCGCAGGAACGCGGCCACGAACGCGCCGGCAGCGGCAAAGGCGAACTGCCCGAGGCTGATCTGGCCCGCCCAGCCGGTGAGTACGAGGAGGGACAGCCCGACGATCGAGTAGGTGATGACGACCGCCCCCACCGTGACCTGCCCCGGCGACATCACGAACGGGAAACCGACCACGGCCACGACCCCCGCGATCGACAGCCAGCGCACCCAGAGCTCGATGATCCCGATGTGACGCAGCTCCTTGGGGATGGGGCGTGCCTCGCGGGCCGCCAGGTAGTCGGCCGCACCCTCCTGCTCGGCCCGCGACTGGCGACCTCGCTGCAGCAGCAGGCTCAGCGCGATCAGCGCCACCAGCCCGATCTGGAACGGCACGCTGGAGTTGAAGTTCGCGAACAGCGCCTGGTCAACGATCCCCACCAGCAGCGCGGCGATGACCGCGATCGGGATGTTGGTCATACGGGCGAACACCACCGCGATCAGGATCTGGACCATCAGCGCGGCATCGACACCGCCAACCTTGCTCAGCGCGGTGGGGTTGGTGAACACCCCGGTCAGGGCGGCGGTCGCGGAGAGCGCGCCGGCGAGCACCCAGACCACGCCCGCCAGGCGGTTCACCGAGATGCCCAGGGTGCCGGCTCGCGGTCCATTTTCGGCCGACGCCCGGATGGCCACGCCGGTGCTGCTGAAGACCAGGAATGCCGCGATCCCGCCGAGCACCAGCACGCTCGCTCCGACCATCAGCACCGCGTCTGCGTGGAAGAGGATGCCGCCGATCCCGAAAGTCAACCTGGGCAGCGGCTGGTAGGCCAGGCCAGGAGGATCCAGGGAACCGTCCTGGAAGACGTTGGCGCGGATCAGTGGAATCAGGGATCCCAGGACCTCGGTCACGGCAACGGTCGCCACCGTCACGATGAGGCGCGGGGCATTGCTGAACCGGGCGATGACCGCGATGTAGACGATGAAGGCCAGCAGCGGGGCGACCGCGAAGGAGAGCACCAGGCTGATCCAGAAATTCGCCGCGAGCCAGGCGCCCTGGTGGCTGTTCACGAGGGCCTGGGTGAAGGCCAGCCCGTGCGACTGGTTGAACGTGTAGTCGTTGCTGACTCCGCGGAGGCAGGGTTCGCAGCCCAGCTTGACCAGGGCCAGGAACTGGGAGTGGTGCATGAGTTCGTAAAAGAGGAATGCCGAGAAGCCCCCGATCGCAATCTGGGCGAAGTTGATGATCCGGTTGCTGCGCAGCACGAGGACGATCCCGACGGCCTGTAGCGCCAGGGGAATCCCCTGGACCAAGCCGAGGGCGATGTACCCGACCGGGTCGCCCTTGGGCAGCCCGGGCAGCGACACCACGTTGCTCAGGAAGAGGTAGGCGACAGCGACGGCAACCAGGACGAGGTCCAGGTAGCCCCTGAGCCACCCCACGAGGGTGCGCGCATTCAACCCCTGTGTCCGTGCGCCGAGAATGGCGACCACCGCGCTCACCCCGCGTGACCCCAGGCGGTTTCGAAGTGGTGCCGGCCGGCGGCAACCCTGGCGGCCGGGCCGTGGAAGGGCAGCCGGACGTCGGCGGTGGCGTTGACCGGCACCTCGATGTCGAGCTCAAACCTGTCGCCCTCGATGCGCCACGACACTTCAAAGCGACCCGCCATCGTCTCCTGCCAACCGCGGGCCCAGGTCACGTCGCCGCCGGGACGCGGACAGATGGCGGCGTTGCCGTAACCGGCCAGGTCGGGGTCCAGGTCGAGCCCGAGCAGGCGACCGTAGAGCCAGGCGCCCACCGAACCCAGGGAGTAATGGTTAAAGGAGTTCATCGCCGGGTCCTGGAAGCCGCGGTCCTGGGTCCAGCCGTCCCAGCGCTCCCAGATCGTCGTGGCCCCCTGGTCGATGGAGTAGCCCCAGGACGGGAACGTTCGCTTTTTCAGGAGTTCATGGGCGACGTCGGGCCGGCCGCCGACGTCCAGGACCCAGAGGAGGTGCTCGACACCCAGGAAACCGGTGCTGAGGTGCCCGTCCGCCGCGGCGATGCACTCGAGCAGCTGGTCCAGCACCGCCTCCCGCTCCGCCGGGTCGACCAGCGCGAAGTGGAGCGCCAGGACGCACGTGGTCTGGCTGGGCTCGGACATCTGCCCGTCCGTCATGTATGCCGACCTGAAGGCGGCCCGGGCGCCGTCCGCCAGTTCGCGGTAGTGGATGGCGTCGGCGGCCTTGTCGAGGACCCTGGCGGCCTGTGCGATGAGCTCGAGCGAGCGGGCGAAATAGGCGCTCGCGACGACCTCCTTCGGGGCCGGCTCGCCCACGGCCAACCAGTCGCCGTAGTCATTGCCCCGGCGCTCCTTCCACAACAGGTCGGGGTTCGCGGCAGCAACGCCGTCCACCCAGCGCTTCATCGCCGGGAACGCGGTAGCGAGCACGCGGGTATCGCGGTAGGCGCGATAGAGAATCCACGGCACGATGACCCCCGCGTCACCCCAACCGGGCGCTCCCGGCCGGTCATAGTCGAGGGGCATCGGGGCGACGTCTCGGAAGCCGTACTTCCCACCTGTGCCGACAACGTCGTGGAGCCATTTCGTGAAGAAGGGTGCCACCGCGCCATTGCACGTCGCGGTGCGCACGAACACCTGGGCATCACCCATCCAGCCGGCGCGCTCGTCACGCTGCGGACAGTCGGTCGGAATGTCGACGAAGTTGCCGCGCATCCCGCGCACGATGTTCGCCTGCAGGGTGTTGACCAGGGGATCCGAACAATCGAACCCGCCGGCGGCCGGGAAGGCGGATGACAGCACGACCGCGGTGCAGGCATCGGCGGGGAGCGAGGACCCCAGCCCCCGGACCTCCACGTAGCGGAAACCGTGGAACGTGAAAGCGGGCTCGAGCGTCTCGCCGTCGGGGCTCCCGTTGAGGATGTAGGTGTCCGTGGCCTTCGCGGTGCGCAGGTTCTCGACGTAGAGACCACCCTCGGCGTCGAGCATCTCGGCATGCCGAACCGTCAGCTCCGTCCCGCGCGCGCCGGCCACGCGGAGGCGAACCCGACCGACGATGTTGGCGCCGAGGTCGAACACGGTTGCGTCATCCGCGAGCGATGGCGACGCCGACACCGCCCGGACCTCCTCGATGGGACGGACCGGTTCGCTGCACTCGGCCACCAGCGGTCCGAGCTCATCGCGCCCACCGCCGGCCTCGACCCAGTCCCGGTCGTCGAAGCCGGGCTGCAGCCACGCAGGGTCGTCCAGTGTGCCGTCCCGGCTCTCGCCCATCAGGATGTCGGCGGTCAGCCAGGCGCCGTGGCCGGCCCGGGTCCCGGGTCCGCTGGCGACGGTCTCCCGGCTGCCGTCCGCGTAGATGAGCTCCAGCTGGAAGAGCAGCTCCGGCTGGGTGCCGTAGATGTCGGTTCCGAGCCACGCGACGTGGCCGCTGTACCAGCCGTCCGCCAGCACCGCGGTCACGGTGTTGAGGCCGCCTGTGAGCAGCGAGGTGACGTCGTAGACCTGGTACTGGATGCGGCTCGGGTAGTCCGTCCAGCCGGGGCGCAGCGCCGCGTTCGAAACGAGGTCACCGTTGACGTTGGCTACATATGTCCCGCGCGCGCTCGCGTACAGGCGGGCCCTGGCCAGGTCCGGACGCACCGCGAACTCGCGGCGGAACAGGGACGGCCGTCGCGGTGTGGCGCCGGGGTGCGCGACCCAGCGAGCCTCCCAGTCCGAGGGGGCCAGCAGGCCCATCTCCCAGTGCGCCGGTTCCGACCAGGGCGATGGCCTCCCGTCCTCGTCCCAGACCCTGACCCGCCACCGGCACGACTCGCGCGACTGGAGCGGGCGGCCCGCGTACTCGATGTGCGACTGATCGCTGCCGGCCACGCGGCCCGAGGCCCACAGGGGGGCCTCGCCGTCAGCGGTCGACGCAACCTCGATCTCATATGCCGACTGCGCGGTCTCACCCGCGTCCGCCTCCAGCCACCACGACAGGCGCGGTGCGGACGTGTCGATCCCCAGGGGGTCGACCAGGTACTCGGTCCGCAACCTGACAGGCTGGATCACGCGCGCACCCCGGGCAGGTCGAGTGGAAGACGGCGCCGGACGTCCCGTGAGGAGGCGGCGAACAACAGCTCGAATCGCCCTGCCGCGCTGACCCAGGTGCGCTCCGCCTTGTCCCAGGTGCGCAGCGAACCGGCGTCCAGCTCGAGCGTGACTGTCACGGTCTCCCCGGGGGCGATCAGCACCTTGCGGAACGCCTTCAGCTCCTGCGGCGGTCGCCCCGTGCCGGCGTCCCGCCTGCCCACGTAGAGCTGGACCACCTCGGTCCCGGCCCGGTCACCGGTGTTGGTCACCGGAATCGAAGCGGATACGGTCCAGCCGTCCACCGCAACCTCCGGTACCCCGTACTCGAAGTTGGTGAAGGTGAGGCCGTGCCCAAACGCGAAGGCGGGTTCGACCTTCGCGTGGTCGAAATGGCGATAACCCACCATCAGGCCCTCGCCGTAGACCACCCTGCCGTCCGCTCCCGGGTACCAGCGTTGCGCGGCAACGTCCTCCAGCCGCCGGGGGATGGTGAGGGGCAGCCGTCCCCCGGGCTCCGCCCGGCCGGTGAGGATGTCCGCGAGGGCGGGCGCACCCTCCTCGCCCGGGAACCACAGGACCAGGTTCGCCGCGGCGCGGTCGGCCCAGGGCATCTCGATTGGACTGCCGGCGTTGACGATGACCGCGGTGCGCGGGTTGGCGGCGAGCACCCGCTCGACCAGTTGCTCCTGGCCCCCAACCAGGGAGATGTCGGCGCGGTCGCGACCCTCGGTCTCCCAGTCGTTGTCAGTGCCAACCACCAGGATCACGGCGTCGGCATCCCGGGCCGCGGCCTCAGCGCGACCCAGAAGACCGGGTTGCTCCGGGGCCTGGGCCCCGAGGCTGAAACCGGCCACCGGCAGGCCGCCGGTCTCCATCTCGATGAGCAGCTCGTGCTCCTCGCCTGCCACCAGCTCGATGCCGGCAGTGACCGGGGCGCTGCCATAGCCGTACATCGAGTCGCCGGGGACAGCCACCATGTTGTCCAGCACGAGCTTCCCGTCGAGGAGCACCCGCGCCCCACCGGTATTGACCAGTGAGAACTGCCAGAGCCCGGTGAGCGGGGCGCTGATCGTGCCCCCCGCGCGCAGCGCGAAGCGGTCCAGGGAGACTGCCGGGGAGGGCGCCGAAGTGGTGATGAAGGTGCCTCCCCAGAGGATGTCGTCGCCCGCGGCCTCATTCGACTCCAGGTCGTGGAAGTAGCGCATCGCGAGGTTCCCAGTCAGCAGCCGGCGGTCCAGCGGGACGGCGCCGCGGTTGATGTCGCACCCCGGCTCGTAGACGATTTCGACGCCGTTGAGCCGCTCCCCGAGCGCCTCGACCAGCGACTGGTGGGTGAAGGGAAGGACGAGCGAACTGCCGCCACCGCCGCTCTGCAGGTGGTCGGCGTTGGGGCCGATCACGGCGACCCGCCGGACGCCGTCGGTCAGCGGCAGGAGGCCGTCGTTGCTGAGCAGCACAGTGGCCGCGGTGGCGATCTCACGGGCCAGTCCGCGGCGGCCGGGATCGTCCACCTCGACGAGGCCTGGGGCCACGCCTGGCACCCGGGCACCGGCGCGGTCCATGAGACGTACGACCCGCCGGCAGGACTCGTCCAGCACCGCCTCCGGCACGTCGCCCGCCCGCACGGCGTCTGCAACCTGGGACCCGAGGTAGCGGGCCGGCCCCGGCATCTCGACATCGAGCCCGGCCAGCGCCGGCGCGACGTGGTGGTAGGTGCCGAGCCAATCCGAGACGGCCAGCCCGTCGAAGGCCCACTCGTCCTTCAGGATGCCGGTCACGAGCTCCTCGTTCTCACTGCAGGGAACGCCGTTGAGGCCGTTGTACGCGGTCATCACCGCCCATACACCGGCCTCCTTCACCGCCGCCTCGAACGCCGGCAGGTGGATCTCCCGCAGAACATCCTCCTCGACGATGGCGCTGATCGTCATGCGCTCGAACTCCTGGTCGTTGCAGACAAAGTGCTTCACGCAGCAACCGACCCCCTGGCCCTGGACGCCACGGATGTAGGCGACCGCCAGGCGCGACGTGAGCCAGGGATCCTCCGAGAAGGACTCGAATGTGCGGCCCGCCACCGGCGTGCGGATGATGCACACGGTCGGGCCCAGCAGCAGGTGCACACCTTTGTCGCGAGCCTCCCCCGCCAGGGCCTCGCCGTAGCGAGCCGCGAGGTCGACGTCCCATGTCGCCCCCACCGCCGTACCGCAGGGGAATGCGAGGGATCGGGTCAGGCCGCGCCGCTCGCCACGCAGCCCCGATGGGCCATCCGACATCCGCAGGCGCCCGAGCCCGAGGGCCGGGATGGCGCGGAGGTGCCAGACGTCCTCGCCTCCCGTGAGCGCCGCCTTCTCGTCAAGCGTCAGTGCGGACAGGTCGATGTCGGGCGTGCTGACGGCTGTACCGGCCGCCGGCTCGATCACAGACATTCGTACAGCGCGGCGACGAGGTCGGCGGCGGCGCCACCGGGCTCGTTGGTCATCCGGCTCTTGACGAAGCCAAAGCTGATGTCGCGCTCGGGGTCGGCGAAACCCAGGCTGCCGCCGGCGCCGCCGTGGCCGAAGGCCGTCTCCGAGGCCCGCGGGAAGAGCTGGCCCAGGCGGTGGTAGCCGACACAGATCGGGGGCAGCCCGGCCATCATCGTCGCCTCGTGGGTGTTGAACCGGGCAATCGACCCCGGGCTGACCAACCGGACTCCATCCAACTCGCCGCCCCCCGCGAGCAGGGCGTACATCCTGGCCAGGTCGCGCGCGCCACCGATCGCGTTCCCGGCGGGGATCTCGGCGCGGCGGATGACCGGGTTGTTGAAGAGCGTTGGCAGGTAGGACTCAACCGGCTCGAGGTCGGGGTGCATGAGGTTCGACGACCAGAACAGTGCCTCCATCTCGATCCCCGTGCCCGTGCGCACCGTGTCCCGGGCGGTCGCCATCATCTGCTCGACCAAACGTGCCAGCTGGAGCTGCTCCGGGGTCAGCTTGTCGTAGTCCCGGGGTGGCTCGGGCTGGATCTTCGCCACCCTTGGCAGCACGTCGTCGGGGGTGCCGATGTACATGTCGAGTCCCAGCGGTCCGGCAACCTCCTCGGCGAAGAAGCGTCCCGGCGAGCGACCATCTATGCGCCGGATGACCTCACCCACGAGGTAGCCGATGGAAAGTGCGTGGTAGAAGCAGTGGCTGCCCGCGGGCCAGGAGGCCGGCGACTCGGCGAACCGCCCCGTCATCAGGTCCCAGTCCGCGATCCTGAGGCTGTCGAGGCCGAGGTCCTTCCAGTAGTACGGGTAGGCCACGACGCCCGCGGTGTGGGTCAGGACGTGCCGCACCAGGACGCCTTCCTTCCCCGAGGCAGCGAATTCCGGCCAGTACCGTGCGACCGGGGCTTCGAGGTCCAGCAGCCCGCGGTCGAAGAGGACCTGCGCGCAAAGGGCCAGCGCGCCCTTGGTGCAGGAGAACATCAGGGCCAGCGTGTCCTCGGTCCAGGGGCGGCCCTCGGTGCTGCCGGCCCACAGGTCGAGAACCTTCCTGCCGCGCACGTAGGCACTCACCGCGCACCCCTCCTCGCCGCGCTGCTCGACGGCGCGGGCCAGGGCCGCGGCGACAGGCTCAAAGCCGGGGGCGGAGAACCCGTTCACCTGCGTCGCCACCTGCTTTGCCCTCGGCGGCGCGCTCATCGTGCCGGCTGGCCCCCGGAGTCGCAGGCGGGGTTGAAGAAGGGGTCGCCGCCGACCGGGAAGTTGCCGATCGAATGGCGCGCGCCGTGGTCGACGTAGCAGAAGGTGCCGGCGGTCGCGTCGGGGTACGGGCCGGTGGCCGTGGAGCTCCAGTAGATCTCAGCGGCATCGATGGTCATCGAGTGCGAGCCGCCGAGGAAACCCACCTTGCCCGCCATGATGGGGTGGTCGGGGTTGGGGAACCGGGCCCGCTGCAGGCCGGCCTCGAAGGTCGCCGGGGTGAGGTTGGGACCGGCCATCTGGATCCCGGAGGCCATCAGCAGCAGGACCTGGTACTCGTAATCGCGGCCGACCTGGACGGTGTCGCTCTGGTACGGGTTGCCGGCGTCCGCCCAGGTCGCCGGGTGATCGGAGAACACCCGGATCATTGGAATGAAGCTGAGGCCGAAGGCGTGCTGGGCCTGCTCGCTGGGAAGCCCGCAACAGCGCTCCCTCTGGTAGTAGTCGTTGAGGATGTAGCTGCTGATGATCCACTCGGGGTAGTAGGCCTGGGAGGTTGCGAACTGGCCCATCCCCGTCAGCTCCTCGCACAGGCAGAAGATCGTGGTGACACCGTGGGTCTGCATCTCGGTGATCACCGCGGCGTCATTCTGGCGAGTCGAGCTCGAACCGGTCTGGCTATTGCCGTTCTGCGGCGGCGCCACGTACGCGAAGCTGATTCCGCAGGCCGCGACGGCGTCCTGGAGCGCCTGCGAGGTGACCGGGATATCGACCGACTCGGTCGAGAAGAACAGGCCATAGACCCTCGGCTTGCCCTGGAGCCCGATCCCCGCGTGGGTGGCCGCCTGGCCCTTCAGCCGCGAGCAGGCCCAGCTGCCCAGCGTCCGCTCCATGCCGTCGGTGGCCATCGGGTAGCTCCATACATACGGCCGCCGGTTGGACAGGTAGCTCTCCGGCAGGTAGGGCCTGCTGAGGACGCTGACCAGGCCGCGGTGGGCGAGCTCGTCCGAGTACTCGATCCCACCGCCGCTGTTGTAGTCCAGCGCGCCGAAGACGTGGTGCTGCGAATCCGCCGCGTCGGCGTTGCTGCGCTGGGTGGCGGGGTCGGCCGGACTGGGGTCGGTCGTGGCGTCGTACAGCTTGATGTGGCGGCCGTAGAACTCGAAGTTCTGGTTCAGGAAGTTCTGGTACGCCAGCATGCTTGGCCCGATCCCGTTCTGCGTGTACTCGATGAGGATTTCCCCCGAGCTGCCCACGCCCTTGTACGTCGCGCCGGGTGTGGGCCCGTCGTAGTACGGAACGCACGGCGGCGACTGGGGATCCTCGATCTGCCGGGGTGGGTTGCCGATGCAGTGGCGAACCTTGCCCAGGATGATGTCCGGGGAAGGTGACGGCGACCCCAACAGGGGAGCCAGGCTGGCGAGCGGGCTGGGCAGGGCACTGATCGAGTTGCCACCCTCGCCAAACCCGGCGAGCGCGGTCTGCTCGCTCGGCGCCTGTTTGATCTGCTGCTGCGCCTGGGGCGCGAACTCGGCGATCGCCGGGGGCTGGCTGCTGGCGGCGCGCAGCGCGAAGATCGCAACCACCACGGCGCAGGCGGCGCCGAGACCCACGTTGATGTAACCCGGGAGGCGCGAGCGCTTCTGGGTCGGCACCGGGGAGGTCGGGGGCGATACGGCCTCAGCCATAGCGCCTCCGGGGGAGGCGTTCGAGGAGCACGGTCAGACCCTCGATGACGCACTCCAGGTCGAACTCGAACTGGGCGTCCGGGTCGCCGTGGCCGCCGGCCGCGAGCAGCCGTCGAACGTTGCCCAGCCGGGCCCCCTCCACGCTCTCGACCTTGCGGGCGAACTCCATGTCCTGGGGGTGCCGGCCGCCCTCGACCGTCAGGAGCTCGTCGCGCACGCTCATGAAAACGACCTGCGAGATGTAGGTGGTCGCGTGCGCCGCCGTCGCGTCGTCGAACCCCGCGCCGAACAGGCTGCCGAGAAACTCGTCGAACTGCTCCAATTCCCCGACCCCGGGGCCCGGCGACAGCTGGAAGTACAACGCCAGCGAGCTGTTGGCGAGCAGCATGCGGCGCAGCGCGAGGGCGTATGCGCGCACCCACTCCTGCCATGTCGCGCCGGCACCGGGCGTCCACGGCTCCTGCCACGCCAGTTTGAAGACGCTGCTGGCGACAGCCCCCAGCAACTCCTCGCGGCCGGCGACGTGGTAATTCAGCGCGCTCGGATGCACGCCCAACCGCTCGGCGACCCGCCGCATGGTCAGGGACTCGAGCCCCACGTCTATAGCGGCTTCAACGATCCGCTCGCGGTCAATTTGCCGCGGGCGACCCCTGCGCTTCTCAACCAACCCCAACAACCCCACCACGGGCCATGCGACAAAACTCACGGCCGTGAAGAAATACATTAGTTAGACACCGTGAAAAAGTCAAATCAAGGGCTCGCAACCGGCGGGTTCGAGGGTTTGCTCGGCGCCGGTGAGACGCTGCCGAAGACCATCACCCCCGAGGCCTGGAGGTACTGCTGGTTGGTCAGCGCATCCACCATGGTCGAACTGTTCGGCTGCTCGCCGCAGGTCTGGACCAGTGAGACATCGGTCTCCAGCGCGAAGAGACCGCCCTGGCAGAAGATGAGCTTCGTCCGTGTCTTGTTCTTGCTCGTGATGACAAACCCGGTCCCCCAGGACGGCTGCGTCAGCACGTACACATAGCTGCCGACCTCACCGCTGATGCTGGCCTTCTCGAAATCCGCAAAGGCCAGCGCATGCGAAGCCGTGTCGAACCGATATATCGCCGCGGTGATGTAGTCCGGGCCCTTCTGCCAGACCTTCACGTACCCCGCCCTGAAGGCCTGCGCCTTGAGGATCGCGGCTGTCTGGTCGACGTCGGCGGGCGTGGAGTAGGACGCGCCCTGGACGTCCAACGGTCCGGTGCCTGTGGCGCTCGGCGAGTAACCCGCAGGCGGGTTGCTGATGAGCGCGGACGGTAGGCTGGCGTCGGCCGCGGGGCCCGTCGCGGAGCCACTGCAGCCGGCCAGCGCCAGGCCGACGATGGCGCCCGCGAGCGCCATGGGGCTGCGGCGCCAGGACAGCTTCCTTCCCGGCCGGCTCCGAACCCTGGACACGGGCAACGCCCCTGTGCCGCTAGGCCGAAGCGGTGGCGGCAGCGGCCTCCAGCCCAAGTTCTTTCACCGCGACCTCGCGCATCTTGAACTTCTGGATCTTGCCGGTGATGGTCATCGGGTACTCATCCACGAATTTCCAGTACCTCGGGATCTTGTACGTCGCGATGCGGTTCTTGCAGAAACCGGTGAGGTCGTCACCCGTGGCGGTCGCACCCTCACGCAGCTTGACCCAGGCCATGACCTCCTCGCCGTACTTCTCACTCGGGACGCCGATCACCTGGACGTCGGACACGTCGGGATGGGTGTAGAGGAACTCCTCAATCTCCCGCGGGTAGATGTTCTCGCCGCCCCGGATGACCATGTCCTTGATCCGCCCGACGATGTTGACGTAGCCCTCGTCATCCATGGTTGCCAGGTCCCCGGTGTGCATCCACCCGGCCGCGTCGATGGCCAGCGCGGTGGCCTCCTCGTTGTTCCAGTAACCCAGCATCACCGAGTACCCGCGGGTGCAGAGCTCGCCGCCCTCGCCTCGGGGCACGATCGTGCCGGAGCCGGGATCGACGACCTTGACCTCGATGTGGGGATGCACCCGCCCCACCGTGCCGACCCGCTTCTCGAACGGGTCGTCCATGGTGCTCTGGGTCGAGACCGGCGACGTCTCGGTCATGCCGTAGCAGATGGTCATCTGCCTTGCGTTCATCAACGACTGGACCTTCTTCATCACCTCCACCGGGCAGGGCGAGCCGGCCATGATGCCCGTGCGCAGCGTGGAGAAATCGAACTTGTCGAAGTCCGGGTGGTCGAGCTCACCGATGAACATCGTCGGCACCCCGTACAGCGCGGTGCAGCGCTCAGCCTGGACCGTCTCCATCACCACGAGCGGCTCGTAGGCCTCCGCGGGGACGACCATGGTGGCGCCATGGGTGGTGCAGGCGAGGTTGCCGAGGACCATGCCGAAGCAGTGGTAGAACGGCACCGGGATGCACACCCGGTCCTGCTCCGTGTAGGCCAGCGTCTCACCGATGAAGAAGCCGTTGTTGAGGATGTTGTGGTGCGTCAGTGTCGCGCCCTTCGGGAAGCCCGTCGTCCCCGACGTGTACTGGATGTTGATGGGGTCGTCGAACTGCAGCCCCGCCTCGCGCTCGGCAAGCTGTGCGGCACTGACCGAGTCGCCGTCACGCAGCAGGGCTTCCCATCCATCCTCGAGCACCAGCGCCTCACGCAGCTCCGGACAACGGCCCTTGACCTCGCCCAACAGCGCCAGGTAGTCGGTGGTCCGGAATGCCCGCGCCAGGACCAGCAGGGTTATGCCGGCCTGGTTGAGGACGTACTCCAGTTCCGACGACCGGTACGCCGGGTTGATGTTCACCAGGATCGCGCCGATGCGCGCGGTCGCGTACTGGATGACCGTCCACTCGTAGCGGTTCGGCGACCAGATGCCAACCCGGTCGCCCCTCTCGACACCGCGGGCAATGAACCCCCGCGCAGCCCGCTCGACGACATCCCAGAACTCCCGGTAGGTGGCCCGGAAGCCCTGGTAGGGGACGACGAGCGCCTCGGTGTCGGGAGTTCGCTCGACTGTCCGCCGCAGGTTCTCTCCGATTGTCTCGCCCAACAGCGGCGTCGTCGAAGTCCCGTGCGCGTACGAAGGAACTGTCATCTGCTCACCTCACTCGGGCCATGCCAGATGCCGGCCCGACAATCCGTTGAACCCAAAGAAACCTCACCCCTGAAGCACGCCGATTCGTCCCGCGATGGCGGCGGTGGGACACGAGCATACGCCGACTGTGCAATCGTTTGCATAGATTGGCGGCCGGGAGCGTAAGCTCGGCATCCAGCATGGCGCAGCTGCACGACCTGACCGCCGCGGAGCAGGTGCGGAAGATGCACTCCCGTGGGCTCAGCCCGGTGGAGCTGACCGAGCACTACCTGGCCCGCATCGAGCGCCTCAATGCGCGTGTCGGCGCGTACATCACCGTGTCCGCTGACGTGGCGCTGCGCGCCGCACGCGACGCCGAGCAGGCCCTGATGCGTGGGCCTGAAGGGTTGCCGCCATTGCTGGGCCTGCCAGTGGCGATCAAGGACCTGGCCATGACCGCAGGGATCCGCACCACGCTTGGCTCGAGGGCGTTTTCAGACTGGGTGCCTGACGCCGATTCGCACGCCGTCACGATGATGAAGGGCGCCGGCCTGACGGGCATTTTGGGCAAGACCAACACCCCCGAGTTTGGGCCTGCGTGCTACACCAAGAACGCCCTCGCACCGGAGGCGGTGACGCCGTGGGACCTGGGCCGGTCGGCTTCCGGCTCCAGCGGCGGGGCGGGTGCAGCCGTCGCCAGCGGCCTGGCGCCCCTGGCGCACGGCAGCGACCGAGCGGGCTCGGTCAGGTCGCCCGCCGCAGTCAGCGGCCTCGTCGGCTTCAAGCCAGGCCGCGGCGTGGTAAGCCCTTCGCCCCAGGCTCCATTGATCCCGATGGCCACCGACGGGGCCATCGCACGCACCGTCGAGGACGCGGCGCTCCTCATTGACGCCATGAGCGGCTCCCACCCTGGAGACCTTTACCAGGCTGCGGCGCATGGCCCAATGCGGGAGGCGATTGAGCGCGAGCCGCCGCCGCTGCGCATCGCGGCCTGGTCGGACACTGGGCTCGGGAACCCGGTCGACCCCGAGGTCGAGGATTGCCTGGCCCGCGCCCTGCTAGCGCTCGAGGCTCTGGGACACCACGTGGACCGCATCCCCGAGCCGACGTCCGGCGCGATCGGTCCGGCCACCGACGCGGTGTTCGAGCTACTGGCGGCGGGCGTGGACGCGACGGTCATGACCATCCCGGAGGAACGGCGCGACCAACTCCAGCCCTACACGCGGTTCCTGGCGGACCATGCCCGTTCGCGCACATCTACACAACTGATCCAGGCACTCACGCGCCTCGGGACCGCGGGCCAGAGTGCCCTCGTCACATTGCAGGACCACGACGTTTTCGTCTCGCCCACCACCGCGGCTCCCGCTGTGCCGGTCGGCACCTTCAACGGCGACGACATGGCTGAGTGCGTGCGCAGGATGACTCACTGGACGGCGTTCACGTTCCTCGCGAGCATCACCGGGCAGCCGGCCGTGAGCCTGCCGCTCGGAGAGACGAGCACCAGGTTGCCGATCGGGATCCAGCTCACCAGCCGAACCGGGAATGACGGTCTCCTCTTCTCACTCTCCCGGCGGCTGGAGGTTGCCATGCCGTGGGGCCACCGGCACCCCCCCATCTGGGGGGATTGAGAGGCCACCCGGGAGCGCTGACAGCCTCCGGAAGGCAACAGGCAGAGCCCGGCTGGTCGCTCCTCCCGCGGGCAAAACGTTGTTGCGCGCCTTCTGCCGAATACCATGTCGGGCATGGACAGCACCACTCTCCGACAACTCCAGGCACCTCTCAAGGAGCGCTACCGAGAAACCCCGGACACCGCCGTCGTGACCCTCAAGGCCAACGGTCAGATCGGCGAGGGCGTGACCTGCTCCGTCCAGACCGGTCAGGCGCTGGCGCGGGCCGGCCTGCACCCTGCGACCGGCGGAGACGGGCTCTCAATCTGCTCCGGCGACATGCTCCTCCAGGCGCTGGTGGCGTGCGCCGGCGTGACCCTCAACTCTGTGGCAACCGCGATGGAGATCCCCATCCGCTCGGGCGAGGTCTTCGCGGAGGGTGACCTTGACTTCCGCGGCACCCTAGGGGTGAGCCGCGAGGCGCCGGTGGGTTTCCGCACGATCCGGCTGCGGTTCGAGGTGGACGCCGACGCGCCGCCGGAGAAGCTCGACAAACTGGTGGAGCTGACGGAGCGCTATTGCGTCGTCTACCAGACCATTCGCAGCGCGCCGCCGATCGAGGTCGAGCTCAGCCGCACCTCCTGAACGGACAGGTGCGCCGTGGCGCTACCTTGACGAGCGGGCGACAACCCGGAGGAGAACATTGGTCACGATGAGGGCGGGCTACCCACCCGACTCGCGCCACATCGTGGCGGCCGGCGGCCCTCCCGAGGCCTTGACCACCAGCAGGCTCAGGTAGTAGTGCGGCGTGTCGTGCAGGTGGGCCTGGTCGAATGCCTCGAACAGGGCGCTGACCGGGCCGGGCTCGCCTCCGGTCAGCTCGACCAGGAGTTCGTCAAGTTACGCCTCGCCTCCTGGCGAAAGCTCGGTGCCACCCGGTGGAATCCAGGCGGAGGCGGCCTCGTAGTTGGCGGTCGTGAACGTCCAGGGGTAGCGCAGGGCGTTGTCGACGAACAGGCGCCACAGCCGCTCGAGCTTGCCGAGCCGCCCCTCCCCGGGGAAGGCCCACGACCACAGCGGGTCGTTCGGGAGCGAGGGCAAAGGTCCGGGCGATGCCGGCCGCGTCACCAGATGTCGCCACGCGGATCGAACTCGCGTCGGCCCCGCTCATTGCCCTATTCTGGCGTGCCCCGGCTGGTTCAACATCGGCATCGGTAGGCGGGTTACACTGCGAACTCGCCCCCAGCGTGGAATCGGAAAGGGAAGGAGTAGTCAATGAAGCGACGTCGCCGTCTGGCATTTGGACCGCTGATGGCGCTGGCCATCACGCTGGTCAGCCTGAGCACAGGAGGCACCGTCGCACTGGCGGCCTCGCAGACCCTCGTCATCGGTGTCGACGCGGCCACGCCGGCGAACCACCTGTTCATGTACACCGACTTCTTCCCGCGCTCCGGCACCAGCGTCTTCGCGGGCGACGTCATCGATTTCAAGTGGGACCCCGGAAGCCCGGACGGATTCCACACGGCCACCCTGCTGAAGACCGGCGACAGCCCTGACACGGTGTGGTCCTCAACGCCTCCTGTGACGCCCGACAACGACGACGGCGCCGGCACTCTCGAGGAGAACCCGGCCACCGGCGCGCCTTCAGATCCAACCTGTGGCACGGTGTCGACGCCCTGCACGTTCGATGGAAGCGCACAGCTGAACTCCGGGGCCTTCCCCAACGCCCCTGGACATGACTTCTACGTGACGATCAACGCCGCGGTCGACTCGACCGTGACGTTCATCTGCCTGATCCACCCGGGAATGCTGGGGAGCCTCACGGTGACCGATACCACGCGGTCGACGCCGACCACCGTTGACGCCGCGACGACCGCTCAGCACACCGCTGACACCAACGAAGCCCTGGCGGCTGAGGCCGCGGTCTCGGTCCCCGGACCGACCACCAACTCCGACGGCTCCAAGACCTGGAACGAGGTCGCCGGCACCGAGGGCCCGCATGAGCAGGTCCTGGAGTTCTTCCCCGCCAATCGCAACATCACCGCGGGCGACAGTGTCAAGTGGGTGTCGAAGGCCCACGACATCCACACGGTTACCTTCCCGTTTGGTGAGGCCTCGGCGGCTGACGACTTCCATCACTTCATGTGCGAGGCCGGTCCGCCGGATACCCCTGCCTCGACAACCGGCCCGCCGTGCACGGACCCGACCAAATTCGAGTCGCATTTCACCGGCGATCCAGCCGGTGGCACGACGCTGGCCAACCCGACGACGGTGGCCACCTCCGGCGTGATCGCCGCGGCGCCACTGCCCTTCCCGGACAACTACACCTTCAAGGTGGCCGGGGCAGGCAACTACACCTACCAGTGCAAGGTCCACGACCACATGTCGGGGACGCTGGCCGCCGCCGCGGTGGTGGTGCCAACGCTGCCCGCGGCCGGTGCCCCGGCCCGGAGCCAGGGCGGTTCGAGCACCTTGGGCGGAGTGTTGGCCCTTGGCTTCCTGGGCCTGCTGGGCTTCGGGGCCTGGAGGCGACGCCCGGCTCGCTGACGGCATCGGGAGGGGCGCGCTGAGCGCCCCTCCAGTGTCACCGCGCCTGGCCTCAGCCGGGCGCCGTCCCCACGCTTTCCTCGAGGCTTGCCCCGCTGCCCAGGTGCTTGCGGACCGCCGGGGCGACCTCAGTCCCGAACAGCTCAATCGACCGCAGCAACCGGTTGTGCGGCAGGGTGCCGACGCTGAACTGCACCATGAACCGCTGGTGCCCGAAGACCTCGTGCTGGAACAGGATCTTCTCGATCACCTCCTGGGGGCTACCCACGAACGTGGCACCGTGGAGGGTGCGGGCGGCCTCGAACTGCTCGCGGGTCATCGGCGTCCAGCCGCGCTCCCGACCGATGCGGTTCATCGTCTCGGCGAAAGGTGGCCAGGCGATGTCGGACGCCTCCTGGGAGGTGTCGGCGATGAACCCGTGCGAGTTGATGCTGAGGGCCGGCGACTTATGGCCGGAGCGACGCGCGGCCTCCTGGTGCAGTTGGGCGAGAGGCGCGAAACGCTCGGGCTCGCCGCCGATGATGGCCAGGGCCATCGGCAGTCCCAGTGCCCCGGCGCGCACGACCGAGTTCGGCGTTCCGCCGACCGCGACCCAGACCGGCAGCGGGTCCTGCACCGGGCGCGGGTAGACGCCCAGGTAATCCAGCGGCGCGCGGTGCTTGCCGGACCACGTCACGCGCACGTCGTCGCGCAGCTTCAGCAATAGCTCGAGTTTCTCGGCGAAGAGCTCGTCGTAGTCATGGAGGTCGTAGCCGAAGAGCGGGAACGACTCGATGAAGGATCCGCGGCCAGCCATGATCTCGGCCCGACCGCCGGAGAGCAGGTCGATCGTCGCGAAGTCCTGGAAGACGCGCACCGGGTCATCGGAGCTGATGACCGACACGGCGCTGGTGAGGCGGATGTTGTGCGTGCGCGCGGCGGCCGCACCGAGGACCACGGCGGGCGTCGAGACCGCGAAGTCCGGGCGGTGGTGCTCGCCGACGCCAAAGACGTCGAGGCCCAATTGGTCCGCAAGCTCGATCTCCTCGAGGAGGTTCTTCAGCCGCTGCTCAGGCGTCACGGCAGAGCGGGTCGCGGGGTCGAGGCTGAGTTCGGCGAAGGTATAGATGCCGAGTTCCATCAGTGATTCTCCAATAAGGGGAACGGGTGCTTTGTTCCGGGTTCTGAGCCCTAAACTGGGCGGCTGAGCATGGGCATCCTCACGTACGGCGCGATCACCTCACTCGACGGCTACGTCGCGGACACCGAAGGCAACTTTGACTGGGCGGCCCCGGACGAGGAGGTGCACGCCTTCGTCAACGACCTCGAGCGGCCGGTCGGCACCTACCTCTACGGACGGCGGATGTACGAGGTGATGAAGTACTGGGAGACCGCGCCGACGGAGGGGACGGAGGTGGATGCCGACTACGCCCGGATCTGGCAGGTGGCGGACAAAGTGGTGTACTCGCGGACCCTCGAGTCGGTGGGGGCGCGGACCCGCCTGGAGCGGGAGTTCGACGTCGACGCGGTGCGCGAGATGAAGGCGCAGGGCGACATCTCGATTGGTGGTCCGGGGCTGGCGGCGGCGGCCTTCCGGGCGGGGCTGGTGGATCAGGTCCACCTCTTCCTGACGCCGGTCTCGGTAGGTCGGGGCAACGCGGCCCTGCCCGCCGATGTGCGCGTCGACCTGGAACTGGTCGACGAGCGCCGCTTCGAGGGCGGCGTGGTTTACGTCCGGTACCGAACCAAGACGTGATGCGCGCACCGTCCAGCGCCACGTCACACTGGAACACTGCGCCGTGCCCTCCGGGTCCTGGTGATGGACCGCTAGGCCAGGTCTTCCAGCTCCATGTGGCGCCGTTTCCAGAAGTTGAGACGGCTTACGAACCGATCGCGCTCAGCGCCCAGTAGCACCAGGTCGCTGCCCCGAATCTCCTCGGCCGCGGGCTCCGGCAGTGCTTGCATCCGTTCCCGGGCCGTGCCCAGCAGGTCGTCCTTGAGCGTGATCAGTTCCTCGTATACCTGCATCCAATGGATGGCATCGCTGAGCCGAGGAGTGTTGGGATCCTCGCCCTGCATCAGACGGCTGGGATCCGCGGCCCAGCGGGCCGCTTCTTCGGGGCTGCGAGGCTCACCCTCGTCAAACGTGGGGTGGGTACCTGGGGTGGGCAATTCAGCCGCGGCCAGCCGGTTGCTCCTCGGCAGGGAAGATGCTCCTGAGCACCTGCTCGAGCTCATCGACGCGGTTGCGGTACCGGGCGATGAGCTCCTCCATGGGCGTTATGTTGGACTCGTCGACCTCGCCGCGGACCTCGGGGGGGAGCGTCCTGCTCATCTCTCGCATGCGGGCGAGGATCGACTCCTCAAAGTCGATGATCTCCGTGTACAGACGGATCCACTCCCGGGCCTCATCGGCGTTTGTCGGCATGGCGGGCTCGCCGGGCATCCGTGTTTCCGTGACCCCGATCCGGCCGGGCTCCTGCTCAGGCATTCAGCACCTCTGAAGTAGGCTGCGGCATCAGGGCGAATCCTATAGGACCAGTGTCGCGAAACAGCACAACGGTGCTATGGCTATTGGGCTGAGGCTGATGCGACGCCCGCGATGGCTCGCGCCGGGCGGATTGCCGAGACCGGGGAACTGGCGCCCCACCCCGGCTGCACCGTGTCAGGTACCGGGTGGGGAGCAGGCGGTGGCGTATGCGCAGGCGTTGAAGCCGTCCTTGTCGGCGTCCGGCGCGGACGGGGTCGACAGGACCTTGCCGTTGAAATCCGCCAGCTGGATCGCATCGGCGGCGGTGAGCTTCGGGTTGGCGCCGTTCGCGGTTCCACGGTCGAATAGCACCCGTCCGAGGTTCGGCAACGGCCCGACCTGGGCGGGGCAGCACACCACGGGGGTTTCTTCGATCCACTCCGCGGTCGCATGGCTGGAGCTGTACGGCACGGTGACCTGGTAGGACTTGCCAGTCGAGATGTTGCGGATCGTGATCGACCACACCTCGGAATTTGGCACCAGCTCGTGGATATCGACGTGGACACGGTTGCCAGGGCCAACCGGGAGGTTCACCTTGACCGACGGGGCTGGGATCAGCTCGAACCAGACAGAGTACTGGGCTTTGTAGGTGCATTTGCCGGTGCCGAGCGTGCCGCCGCAGGTCGAAACGATGTCCTGTGAGGTGCCCGCCTGGATCAGGGTGGCGTCCGCGACCAGGCAGTTGGCGGTGAGGCAACCACCACCGATGCCCACCCACGACGCCGAGAATTCCTGTTCGCCGGCTTGGTGCGGGGTTGCCCTGGGCACGATCCAGTCGCCGGTTATGGCGCTGAAGGTGTGCCCCTTGGCCACCGCACTCTGGCTGTAGCCGGACCAGTTGTTCGACTGCGTCATTGCGACGGCGCCGGCTGGACGGGCCACGCGATTCACCTGGCCGACATGCTGGATCGCCGGGGCGCTGGCCGACCCGGTGGCGGGCAGGGCGGCGACAGCCACTGCCGCGACAATCGCAACCAAACCGATGAGCCCACGATGCCCGATTGACATCAGCAACCTCCTTCCCATTGGGTCGCGCCCCGAGCATCACGCATACCCGCACGGATTCCCCCTCCGTGCTCCTGGGCTCGGTCAGGCGATCTTAGCCAGCCATCCCCGTCGGTTTCAGCCGGACGGCGGGTCAGGTGCGGCAGCCGCAGTTCCTGGGGGTCGCGGAGGCGGTCATCCCGGCACCGGTGAACGCGGACAACATGGTCGGGCGGCTGTCCTCGTGCGCCGTGGTGGCCGCTGGCTGCGCCTGCCCGGGATGCGGATTGGTCAGGAGTGGCCCGGTCCACGCGCGCGCCGGGAACTTCGCGTCTCCGGCATAGACGATCGCGTAGAAGAAATGACGACCGTCGGGGCGGGGACTCGGGGTCGTGGGGACTGTTACCTCGATCGTCCTCGTGGCCCGCGTGCCGGTGAGTGGCACGGATGCTACGACCGTGCCAGGCGGTGGTCCATCATGACGGGCGCCGCCGTCCAGCCGCTTGCGCGTCGCGGTGCCGTTCATCAGGTACCGGCGGTGCTGCTCGATATACGAGAGGGTGAGCTGGCTGTGG
Source organism: Chloroflexota bacterium (assembly GCA_034666405.1). Taxonomy (GTDB): domain Bacteria; phylum Chloroflexota; class Dormibacteria; order DASZGP01; family DASZGP01; genus JAXDLW01. The sequence continues at coordinate 236,870 of JAXDLW010000010.1, forward strand.
TTCGACGCCCAGTCCGGGTTGTCGCCGTAGTAGTAGGTGCCACCGGTGAGGCCGTTGTCGCTGATGACCTGGACCCCCTGGAGCGGCTCGGTCGGGCTGCCGGCGTCGACGCGTAGTTTCAACTTCTCGCCGGGGCTGCCCTCGATGAAGCCGCCCTGCCACTCGCCGCGCGGGCCCCGGAGGGTGGCCCAGAGGTCGGGGATCTCGGTCGCCGTGGTGCGACGGGCCGCCAGAGCTCCGTGGATGCTCGATGGAAGGGAATTCTTCGCCAGCACCAGCGACCGCTGTCCGGGGAGGAAGGTGTGGCCGTCGTCGTAGCCGGCGCCTGGGGTGGGGTTGGCGAGGATCCCGTCGGCGTTCCAGGTGTGCCAGTCCCAGTCCATGACCGGGCTGACATGCCAACCGCGGGCGAGTGCGAACCAGTACCATCCACCGTCGCTGTCGAGGCGGCCGCCGCGGCCGTACGAACCGTGGATCTCGATCAGGGCCATGCGCTCTGCCGCTGTGGGCGACAGGCCGTAGTCGTCCCAGTTCAGGGCGCCCTTGTCGCCGGGGTGGTTGAAGATGCCGATCCCATCGCCACCGCCGACACCCATGCCGGCGCCGGTGGGGTCGGGGGTGGGCGCGGTGCTGAGCCACTGCCAGAACGGCTCCATCCGCAGCGAGGCGTCGCCAGTGATGAAGCGGCTGGTCCAGTTCTGGCTGAAATGCACGTTGAGGTGGTTCTGCTGGTCGTTGGTCCACTCGAAGCCGCGAAGGAGGGAGAAGTCCTCGCCGCGGTACTGGTCCTGCAGCGCACCCTGGCGATGCCACAGGTCGGGCACCGGGACGAGGCCGGGGTCGGAGGCCTGGGCGGCGTCGGCGGTGCGCTGGTAGGCGACCGGGAAGAAGTCGGAATGGTCGGTCAGGGAGCAGTAGTCGATGCCCAGGTCCCGGCGGTAGTCGTGCAGGAACTTCGCCACCTTCTCGCTGGCGGTGTCGCCGTCGGAGTCAGTGGTGTGGTCGTGCAGGCTGCCGGCGAGGACGCGGTAACCACCGACCCTGGGCGGGCCGCCCTTCCGCAGGGTGGGGCGGGCACGGATCAGCGCGGGGCCCACGGCGTTGGCGAGGGCCTGCTCCGGAAAGGCCAGCCCGGCGGCCAGCGCCAGCCCGCCCTGCAGCGCCGTGCGGCGCGTGAACCGGCGCGGCGCGATCGAGTTCTGGAGTTCCCTTCCCACTATCCGTGTCACCTCCCGACCGCCGTGCCATCACCCCGGTGCGGCTCTCACGAATGTAACGGCGGCACGACGGGTTCTCTTGCGGGCGGCCGATATACACAGATTTGTGATAGTATCCAGGGGATGTGCTCCGGGGGGATGGAGGCGCTGGTCGCCGGCGTTTCGGGGCTGGCCGCCGAGGACCTGGGCGGTCGTGGAGTCGCACTGCTGGCGGAGGACCTGCGCGAGCTGCGGCAAGTGGTGGACCGCATCGAGGCTGAAGCGGTGCGGCGGCTGGCGCGGTTCGACGGGCTGGATGGCCCGAAGTCGGTCGGGACGGCCAACGCGATCTCGTTCCTGCAGTTCCTCGGCGGCCTCGATGTGCGGGGTGCGGTCGAGCGGGCGCAATTGGCGGAAAGCCGTGAGACGTTGCCGTTCCTGACGGAGGCTGCCGTGTCGGGGCGGGTCAGCTTCGACCAGGCCGCGATCATTGCGCGGGGGGCTTCGGAGGTTCGCGCCGAGCACGCCCCGCAGGTCGAGGCCCGCGCCCTCGAGCTGGCCCTGGGCGGCACCTACCCGTCCCGGCTACGTCACATGACGAAGGCCATCGTGGCGGAGATCGACAGCAACGTCCTGGACCGGGACGAGAACTGGGCGCACAACCGACGTAGCCTCCGGATCGGGCACGACCGGGACGGTTCGGTCCACGTCGAGGGCCTGCTGGAGTCAGAATGCGCGGCATACCTGCGGGCGGTGACCGACGCGCTGATGGGGCAGAAGGGCAAGGACGACGATCGGACCGGGCCTCAGCGGCGCCATGATGCCTTGCTTGATGCGCTGAAGGGCGGGCTGGGTGGCCGCCCTGGCCGGCCGCACATCACGGTGGTGGCTCCGCTTTCGGCGATGCTCGGCGAGGACGGCCCCCCGGCTCTGCTGCAGGGCCTGGTGCCGATCTCGGCGGAGCACCTTCGGAGGCTCGCGGCTGAGGGCACCCTCAGCGCAACTCTGGTGGACGCCAATGGGCGGGAGGTGTACTCCGGTACGGCGCGGCGCTTCTCGACGCCCAAGCGGCGATCGATGGCGGCCCGGACGGGGACCTGCGAGTGGCCCGGGGGATGTGACCGGCCGGCGGAGTGGTGCGACGGGCACCATGTAGACCCCTTCGCACAGGGCGGACTGACTGCTGCGGACCGAGGGGAGTTGCAGTGCGGTTTCCACCACCGGCTGATCGACCCTGGCGGTTGGGCAGTCGTGGTCGGGACGGACGGGGTCAGGCGGGCGGTGCCCCCGGGACACCCGGAGAACCCGATGACGTCGGTGGTGGCCTTTGCCGACGAGGCGGCCCGGGCGCGGGATCGCCGAACGGGCACGGGGCCGGGGGTGTCGGCGGGAGGCGGGCAGAGTCACGCGCCGCCGCGGAGTTCCGGCTGAGCGAGTTCTGGCTGTCTGTCGCTGACCCTGGAGTCGACATATCCTGACGGGGTGGCAATGCCCAAGCCATCGGCCGATGTCAAGGAAGCCTTTCGCGGGCTGGTCCCCGAGGCGCCCGGGGTGACGGTGCGGCCGATGTTCGGCCACCTCGCCGCCTTCGTCAACGGCAACATGTTCTCCGGGGTGTTCGGCGAGAAGCTCTTTGTGCGGGCGGCGGGCGCCGAGCGCGATCGCCTCCTGGCGTCCGGTGGAGAGGACTTCGCGCCGATGCCGGGTCGTCCGATGAATGGCTATGTCTGCCTTGCCGACCCGTGGCAATCGGACGCAAAGGGAGCCCGCGAATGGATCGACCTCGCGCTGCAGAACACCGCGGCCATGCCGCCCAAGCAGCCCAAGCCGAAGAAGAAGGCCAAGACCTAGGCGCCGTGTTGGACGGCCCGCGCCCCAGTTGGTCGACGGAAGGGCCCGTCCAGGCCGAGGTGTTCGTCCTGCGCCTGCGCGGCACCGCGATGGAGATGGTCGGCCCGTGCGGCCCCCAACCCTGGTACATGGAGGTGGGGTTGGAGCAGGACCCCGTGGAGGTGGTTGGCCGCCTGACGCGCGCAAACCTCGGACCACCCGACCTCGTCCACTCGACATCGTGGCGCACGGCGCGGGGCGGCGTCGTGCTGAGTTTCGTGGTTGTGATGCCAGACGATTTCAGTTCCGCTCAGCCGGGGATCCCGATAGGTCGCGCCGAGCTGGCCCGGTCGGACGCGACCGCGGCACCCGCGGGGATCGACGCCGGCCAGGTCATCGAACACGGGCTCCGCCACCTGGCGTGGTTGGCCGCCGACGACCTGGTGGTTGGTGAAATCCTCAGCCCGGACTGGCGGCGGCTCCTCTCGGGGTACCGGCCCGAGCCGTTCCGCCATCTCGGGTAACCGCCCACCCATGCCTACCTCTCAGCCGCCGGTGGGTCGACCTCTGCGCTTGCCCGCTGAGACGGCCACGGCCACGGAAACACCGACCTTGAAACGACGATGAAGGGTGCGGGCGAGCTCATCCACGACGAAGTTGCCAGCTGGCCGGGTGTGGATGCGGTCCCTCACCGGTTCGGGGGGACCGAATACCGGGTCGGGCGGAAGGAGATGGGCCACGTCCATGGCGACCGGTTGGCCGACCTGCCGCTGCCCAGCAAGCTTCACGACGAGGTGATCGCAGCAGGTCGTGCGAAGCCGCACCACATCCTCCCAGACACTGGATGGGTGAGCTGCTGGATCACGGGCCCTGACGACGCTGCCTCGGTCATCGAGCTCTTCAGGGCACAGTACGACCGTTACATCACGGCGGGAGGTCAGGGCTCGAAAGGCCTGTGATGGCGATTAACCAGGACGACCCGGGTCACACCGGTGGGTCGATGGCGGAAGCGGACGCCCGCCGCACGGCGATGGCGCTCCCGGGCACCGTCGAGCAGGAGCACCACGGGCGCCCATCGTTCCGGGTCAGGGGCCGGATCTTCGCCACGATGATGGTCCCGGGCACCATGAACGTGATGCTCGACTTTCGCGAGATCATGGATGCGGTCGACGCCCACCCGGGCGTGTGCAAGGAGGTCTGGTGGGGCCAGCGACTGGCTGCCGTGCAGGTCGACCTCGCCGTCGTCCAGCCCGCTTTGTTACGGGCGCTCCTCGCTGCGGCCCACGAGCGCAAGCAGCAGACGCCGGCTAGGTCCGGGGGATAAACCCGAGGCCCAGGACGACCGTGACGATGTTGGCGATCTCTTCGGCGGAACGCGACTCGCCGCCCAGCGGACCGTCCACGTAGAGCGTCGCGGCACCGTGCACCGTGCACCATGCCGCCAGCGCAATATCCTCGCGGTCACCGGTGACGCTGCCCTCGGCGATGGCCGCGGCGAGGCCGCGCTCGAGGGTCCGATACGCCTCGGTGGCGGCCAGGTTCCCGGTCGGATCGGCTGAAGCCAGCAGCTCCGGTCTGAACAGGAGCCGGAACATCGCCGGGCGAGCCACGGCGAATTGGACATAGGCGATGCCCATGCCCTGGAATCGGGTGAGCGCTGTCCCGCCGGCGCGCTCGGCGCCATCATTTAGAGCCGCGGCCAATTCGTGGTAGCCCTGCTCCGCGATCGCGCTCAGCAGGGCGCCCTTGTCGGCGAAGTGGTGGTATGGCGCGGCCTGGCTGACGCCTGCCCGCCGCGCCACCTCTCGAAGGCTCAGGCCATCGACTCCCCGCTCGGCCAGGACCTCGACCCCCGCATCCATCAGGGCCCGCCGGAGGTCGCCATGGTGGTATCCGTGGGGAGAACTTGACACTGTCAACATCATAGCCTATCCTAACGGTGTAAAGATTCGCCTGGGAGGGCCGGCAGAGATGAATGTGCACATTGACGACAGCTACGACGCGATCGTGGTCGGCTCGGGCATCGGGGGCCTGACCACCGCCAGTCTGCTCAGCCGCCTCGCCGGCAAGCGAGTCCTGATGCTCGAGCGCCACTTCAAACTCGGCGGGTTCACCCATAGCTTCCAGCGCAAGGGGTACAGCTGGGACCCAGGCGTCCATTACATAGGCCAGATGGGCGCGGGTAGCCAGCTGCGGGCGATCTTCGACCTCGTCACCGATGGCGGCGTCGAATGGGCACAGATGCCCCAGAAGTTCGAGCGCTTCGTCTACCCGGACTTCGAGTTCGCCGTCGACAGCGACCGCAAGACGTACCTGGCCGACCTCCAGGCCGCCTTCCCGGCTGAGGCCGCGGCCATCGCGCGCTACTTCATCGACATCAAGGCGGCGACCGCGTGGTTCCAGCGCTACATGGCCGCGAAGATCCTGCCGCCGCTGGTGGGGCGCGCACTCGAGCTGCGCGGCCGCAAGCTTGGCCTCACCCTGACGGCCGACTACCTGGCCTCGCATTTCTCGGATCCGAAGCTCCGCGCGCTGCTGTCCTCGCAGTGGGGTGACTACGGACTCCCGCCGGCGCGCAGCCCGTTCGGGGTGCACGCGCTGATCGTCGACCACTACCTGCGTGGTGGCTGGTACCCCGTGGGTGGGGCCAGCTCGATTGCCGCCGCGGTGAAGCCCCTGGTGGAGGCGGCCGGCGGCGCCTGCGTGGTGAATGCCGAGGTCGAGGAGATCCTGGTCGAGAAGGGGGTGGCGACCGGCGTCAAGGTGATCCTGGGCCAGGGCACCCGCCGGACCACCCGCGTTGTCCGCGCCCCGCTGGTCGTCTCCGATGCGGGCGCCGACATCACCTATACCCGGCTGTTGCCCGAAGTCCTCGGCTTGAAGGAACGCAAGCTGGTGGCCGAGCTACCGCAGTCCGTCAGCGCCGTTCAGCTTTTCCTCGGCCTGGACCGGGATCCCCGCGAACTCGGGGTGAAAGGCGAGAACCTCTGGATCTCATCCGGCTATGACCACGACGCCAATTTCGAAAGCCGCAACTCCCTCACGGAGCGCGGACCCGGCGGGTGCTTCGTGGTCTTCCCGTCGCTGAAGGACCCACTGGCCCGGCGCCACACTGCCGAGATCATCACGCTGGTGGACGCCGACGGCTTCGCCCGGTGGACGGGCACCGAATGGAAGAACCGCGGCGATGACTACGAGGCTCTCAAGCAGCACATCAGCAACACGCTCCTGGACATGGCAGAGCGCCACGTCCCCGGCCTACGCGACAGTGTCGCCTTCAGCGAGCTGGCCAGCCCGTTGAGCCTCGCCCACTTCACCGGCACGCGCTCGGGCGGCTGCTACGGCCTGGCGGTGACCCGCGAGCGACTTGAGGCTCGCTGGCTCGGGGTCAAGACACCGGTCCGGGGGCTCCTTTTGACCGGGTCCGACGTCGGCTCGCCCGGCGTCGCCGGCGCGATGATGGGTGGCGTGCTGAGCGCCGCGAGCGTGCTGGGCGCGACCGGGTTTATGCGGATCATGACAGCCGCGAGTGCTCCTCGAGGCGAGCGCGCAGCGGACGACGACGCCCGCGCCGCGGCATAACCCCACCGCAAGTGGGCGCGGCCTCGGGGGCCGCGCCCACCCTCCTTGATCTCCACCCGGCGCGCCCCGCGACCTAACCTTGTGCGATGCCCGAGCGGCCCCCCACCGCGCTCAACCTCGCCAGTGGCGCGGAGATCCGCCCGCTTGACGACGGCGACATCGCGCTCTTGCGGACCCTCCACCGGTCCGGCGAGAACGCGACACTCGCTGCGGCGCTGAATATCGACGAGCCCGGGGTCATCGGGGCCCTGCAGGCCGAACCATGGTGCAACCCGATGGTCCTCCTCCAGGAAGAGCAGCCGGTGGGGGCGGCGCTCATCGCACCGGCCGACACTCAGCACCTCAACGGCCGGTTGGTGGTCCTCGCCGGCGAGCCCAGGCGGTGCACGGATGCCCTGGCGCTGTACATCCGACACGCGTTCTGGAGCCACCCCATCCACCGCCTTTATGCCATCGCACCCCGGGGTTACACCAGTCACCTCGAGTTGCTGCGGGGCTGCGGGTTCGTCGACGAGGGTCGACTGCTGGGGCATCTCAGGGTGGGCGCCCGAATGCAGGACCTGGACGTCCTCGGCCTCCTCCGCGAGGACTTCGATCGCTGGTGCGCGCAGTACGCGCCGGATTGGCTCCTTTGAGCATGGCGCTGGCACGATCGGCCCGGTCGACTATCGAGGGCGAGTGGGTACGGCTGACATCCGTCAACGCACATAGCCCGGCAGCGCTCCAGGACCTGCTCTACCGCCTTGGCCTGAGGGCTGAGATGGTTGCGCCCGGCCACGAGGGCATCCCACCCGGGAGCCGCTTCGGCGACGCGGCCGTCATTTCGGTGACCGAGACCGGCGAGATGCTGGGGATCATCGGCAATATCGAGATCGCCGAGTACCCGGGTGTCGCCGGGCTGGTCATCTACGTCGACGAGAAGCGGGCTCGCGCCGGCTACGCGATGATCGCCTGGTTCCGCTACGTGGACCGCATGTTCCAGCTGGGCGCGGTGAAGATCCAGATGGAGGTGTTGTCTTTCAACACCCCCGTCCATCGCATCATGCGGCGGATCGGCGCCCGGCCGGAGGCGCTCCTCCGGGAGCATTTCTACATCGCCGGGCGCCACTGGGACGCAACCCTGTACGGCTTCGACCGGCAGGCCTGGCAGGCGGTCGACAAACGGTACCGCGAAGTGGTCCGTCACCCATCGGCGGTGGCCAGCTCGCGACAGGGATCACAGGTCCTGCAGCTGAAGCGAACGCCTGCAAACACTGAAACCGCACCAACCGACGAATCCCCCATGGAGGCAATAGACATGAAGGTCGATTACCTGGTCCTGGCCGACGCGGCGATCGCGACGGAAGGCAAGCACTACCTCCACGGCGCCGGCTGGGATTCGCTGGTGGCCGTGTCGCTCCCTGTGTTCCATCGCCACATGGCCGCCGCCCTACGCCTGCGGCTGCCCGGGGGCGGCGCCACCCGGCGCCTGGGTGTCGACGTGGTCAACCCCGAGGGGGCATCGATCCTCGCGGCGCCGATCTACAACGACCTTGTCCCGGCGTCCGCGGACCAGGGCCTCGACGAGCAGGCGATGGCCCTCGTGTTCAACTTCGACAGCCTGCATTTCACGCAGGCCGGGCGATACTCGGTGGTTGTCAGCGTAGACGGCGTGGAGCTCCACCGGACGCCCTTTACCGTGAGGACAGCCTGAACAGAACCTGACGGCAGCTTGACTTGCGGCGTTGACGCTGCCTAAATACGGCCCTGTATGAACGGACGTCGCAGCCGCGCCATTCGCCGGGGCCTGGCCGTAGCCCTGACGGCCAAGCCGGGAGCCCTCGGACTGGCCATCGCCGCCCCGCGGATAGCCGAGGCGGCGATCGTCACGGTTCCCTGCAACGACATCCCGGCGCTCACGACCGCCATCACTGACGCCAACACGACCCCAGGCACGATCAGCCTGGCGGCCGGTTGCACCTACATCCTGACCACCGCCAACAATGGCGACGACGGTCTGCCCACGATCACCAACACGGTGACGATCGAGGGCAACGGCGCCACCATCACGCGCCAGTCCGAAGCCAAATTCCGGATCCTGCATCTGTCGGACACCGCCAATGCGACCATCCAGCACCTGACTGTCAGCAACGGCGCGGTCACCACGAGCGGGACTGGGGGCGGAGGCGGCGGGATTTACAACGAGGGCGGCACGCTCGACCTGGTTTCGAGCACGGTGTCGGGAAACGCTGTCGGGGGTACCAGCTTTACCGCCAAGGGCGGAGGAATCCTTTCCGTTGGGACCACCAGCATCACTGACAGCGTGGTCACTGGGAATGCCGTGACCATCGACAATGCCGGGAACACGAGCCCGGGGGTGTTCGCGTCGGGCGGCGGTATCGCTGCCAAGGGTGGCACGCTCCGGATTCGGAACAGCACAATCTCCAAGAACGACATAACAATCACGGGCTCCGGAACGAACAGCAGTGGCAGCGGATCCGGGGGTGGAATCGCCTCTCAGGGCAACGTCACGCCAAGTGCCACGTCGATGGACACCACGATCACCGGTAGCACGATCTCCGAGAACACCGTCACCGTGACCACCACCGGGACGGGGACCGGCTCTGCGCAGGGAGGCGGGTTCGCCCAGGCCAATCTCTCCGGACTCAGCGACCTCAGTGGCACGGTGACCGGCAAGATCATCAACAGCACCTTCTCCGGTAACACCACCGCGACCACTCCCGCCGGTAGCGACATCGGCGGCGCCATCAGCATGGGATCGCAGAGCAACGACACCCTCGCGGTGATCAACAGCACGGTGGCGGGCAACTCGGCGACCAAGGGCGGTGGGGTCACCAAGAACGGCCTCGGCGCGTTCACCCTGGTCAACACCATCCTCGCCAGCAACACCGGCCTGAACTGCGACGGCACCATCACGGACAGTGGCCACAACATCAGCTTCCCGGCGACCGACACAACCTGCGTCAACACGTTCGGCACCGGGGATCCGAAGCTCGGCTCGCTGGCAGACAACGGTGGCCTGACCAAGACCATGGCCCTCGGCACGGGCAGCGCCGCCATCGACACGGCCGACAACGCGGTCTGCCAGTCCACCGGGGCGTCCGGGGCGGCTGGGATCGACCAGCGCGGGATGACCCGGGTCGAGACCACGGCCGACACCACCTGCGACATCGGGGCCTTCGAGGTTCAGCCGGTGGTGGTCATTCCTTCCCCGAGCCCGACGGCAAGCGCTGCACCGGTAGGCCTGCCCACCGCGGGTCATTCGGATCCAGGTGGCGGCGGCGTGCCGTGGCCGCTGGCGATCCCCGCCGCGGGAATCGCGGTGGCGGGCATTGCGCTGCGGAGGCGCCGGCAGCCCCAGTAGTCCGCGGCGGCGCACACTCCCCTGGCCCGGGTTGAGGGTCGCCGAATTACGATCTGCTCCGTGACTTTGGAACACCTCTCGCTGCCCATCCTCGCCGCCATCTTCCTAGCCGCCGCCGGCGTCATCTGGTTCGCGGGCATCCAGCTGTCGAACACCACGGACGAGATCGACGCGCGGTTTGGTCTTGGCGAGGCCGTTGGTGGGCTGGTACTCCTGGCGCTCGCCACCAACCTGCCCGAGATCGCGATCGTGAGCACCGCGGCCGTCCAGCACAGCTTTGACATCGCGACGGGCAACGTCCTCGGGGGCATCGCCATTCAGACCGTGGTCCTGGTGGCGCTGGACGGGTTCGGTGTTCCCCGCCGGCCGTTGACCAACGCCACGGCATCGCTCGTACAGGTCCTCGAGGGCGCTCTGGTGATCGCCGTACTGGCCGTGGCAATCGGCGCGACACTGCTGCCGCAGGCCGTGGTGATTGGCCGTATTGACCCCAGCGCCCTGTTGATCCTGCTGCTCTGGGTCGGCGGGCTCTACCTCGTGCGGCGTGCCAGCAAGGGGCTCCCCTGGAAGGGTATGAGCAAGGGGGACGCGCCGGATTCGGGCCCCAAGAAGCGCGCCAGGGTCCGCAAGCAGCGGGCGATGGCCGTGACCGTAGGGGTGTTCGCGGCAGCAGGGGTGGCGACGCTCGCCGCCGGGGTGTTCGTGGAGGAGAGCGGCAACGCCATCGCCACCCAGATCCACCTGAATGGCGCCGTCTTTGGTGGCACCATCCTCGCGGCGGCAACGGCCCTGCCGGAACTGTCCACCGGGCTGGCCGCGGTCAAGATCGAGGACTTCGAGCTGGCCGTCAGCGACATATTCGGCGGCAATGCCTTCCTGCCCGTCCTGTTCTTCCCGGCCACCCTGCTGGCCGGCCAATCGGTGCTGGGCAAAGCGGCCAAGACCGACGCGTTCCTCGCCGTCCTCGGCATCCTGCTCACCACGGTCTACATGTGCGGGCTGGTATTCCGGCCCAAGCGGCAATACCTGCGCCTCGGGCCGGACTCGATCGCGGTGCTGGTCCTGTACTGCGTCGGCATCGCCGGGATGGTGGTGATCAGCCGAACCTGATCGCGGAACAGGCGCCCGACACGGGCGCCGCCTAACGGGCGCGCACCAACCGCCGCAAGATCCCAGGACCCGCGTCGTTGCATACCTTGGGCGTGGGTGCCCTCCAACGCGGGTTGTTGAACATCGGGGAGTAGCTCTTGAAACTGATGCGCGCGCATTTCGTGGCTGTGTCGCTGGTCGCGGCAACCTTCGCTTTTGGCCTGCCGGCGGTGGGAGCGAGCGCGGCGACGACGGCTGTCGACGGCGCATCGGCGGCCGCCACCAGTCCGACCACGACAACCTGCGGCACCGGCGGCGTCTTCTGCGCCGGCGCGGCCACCGGCGACATCACTCCCCCGATCACCTCGCCCCAGTGGGCGTACACGGCCCGCAACTGCCCTGAGGCCACCGCCGTCGACGTGGCCGGGCACGCCACCGACCTCCAGAACCACGTCGAGGAAGGCCAGGCCTGGCTGCTCCGCGGCGGCCCGCATTGCGTCGCCGGCAAGGTCAGCCCGGACACCGACCTGTACTCCAAGAGCTGGCCCGGGACCGACGGCACCTTCGGCCGCCTGCAGGCCAACACCTACGTGCTCGACGACGGCAAGGGCAACCGCGTCGCCATCATCCAGGCGGACCTCGGCGGCATTCCGGGAGAGCTTCACACCTACGTCGCTGACCACGTCGCCAACCTCGGTATCGACCAGGCCCACCTGCTCATCTCCGCCACCCACGACCACGGCTCCGTCGGTGGTATGTGGCTGGGCGCGGGCTACGCCGCGCTGGGCGGTGACGAGTACGACCCGCGGGTCTTCACTGCCGTCGGGATGGGCATGGTCAACGCCCTCCAGCAGGCCGCCGCGCAGCTCACCCCGGCGAAGATGGCCTACGGCTTCGGCAGCGTCACCAACGCCAACCACAACCGTGACACCCAGTCATGGTCCAAGGACCCCGAGGCGGCGTTGGGCAAGGACCCGACCAACGCTCCGCGGCTCATGGTCATGCGCATTGACACCGTTGGCGGTGTGCCGCTGGGGGTGATCACGAACTACACCAACCACGGCGTGATCCACGGCACCTTCAACTTCTCCTACTCCGGGGACAACCAGGGCTCGACCACCCGCATGGTGGCGCGCGGTATCCAGGCGGCGGCCGCCGCCAAGGGTGTGAAGTTCCCGGTGGGCTGGAAGGTGGTTGACTCGATGACCAACGGCGCCGTGGGTGATATCACCCCGGAGGCCGACAGCGGCGGCTGGCCCGACAGCGTCTTCTCGACGTACGGCGACGCCTCACAGTTCGACGACCCCAACTCTCTCCAGTTCGTGCGGATGGAGAACGGCGGCATGCGCCAGGCGCCCGAGGCGATCCGGGTGTGGCAGTCGCTGGGTAGCACGCTCAGTTCCAAGGTCACCCTGGACTCGCGCTTCGACGACGTCTGCATGTGCAGCCAGGTGGTCCCCGACGACCCGTTCGACCCCTACAGCCACGCGCCATACGTCCCGGCCAACGACGACCCCGCGTACAACAAGGTGTCGACGAATGGTGTGCTGGGTGCCGGTGGGATCTCCGACGCTCCCAGCCAGCTCAACGCCATCCCGGGCCCGGTCTCGTCGCTGGTCTCAGGTCCGTGCGACAACATCCTGAGCTGCTTCACGAAGACCGTGATCCCGTCCCACCACCTCGAGCGGCCAACCCTGACCGCGAGCGCGGGGGTCACCCCATACAACGCCAAGGTCCAGGTGATGCGGATCAACGACCTCGCCCTGGCCGGTATGCCGGGTGAGCCGACGATCGAGATGGGACGCCGGGTCGAGCGGTCGATCCTCGCGGCCTCGGCGGCCGCCGCCGCAGCGCATCAGCCGGCCGCGAAGCCGATCTTCAAGAACGCGATCACCGTCGGCCTGGCGAACGATTACGCGTCCTACTTCCCGACGATCCAGGAGTACGAGACGTACCACTACGAGGGCAGTTTCTCGCTGTTCGGCCAGCAGACCGGCAACGTGCTCAAGGCTCGGCTGGTGCACCTCACCCAGCTGATGCAGGATCACCAGCCGGTCGAGCCGTGCTCCATCCAGCGCGACTGCATCGTGCCGCCGGACAGCCTGGCCCCGGTGATGCGCCCGGAGCCCCTGACCCCCGACCTGCAAGCGGGCACGATCGAGAGCCAGCCCACCAGCATCCAGCGCTTCAGCGCCACCTCCTTCAAGTGGATCGGCGGCGGTCCTGGCGCCGAGTGGAACCAGGGCGTCCCGATGGCATCCCTGCAGAAGCTCGACGGCAAGGGCAACTGGACCACGGTCTTCACCGACCTCGACACCGAGATCCCCGTGCACTACGAGAAGGTCAACGGCCTGCAACATTGGTCGGCGGCCCTGGACGCCAACAAGGACTTCGCGATCGGCACCTATCGCTTCCACGTGACGGGGCACTCCGCGACCGGTCCCCAGGCCACGGCGCCCTACACGTTGGACTCCAACTCCTTCAACATCGGCAAGTTTGTCGGGATGACGGTGACCAGCCTGGGCTCAGGCAACTTCGAGATTGATTACCCGGCACCTGTCGGCGGGGTCACCTACCGCTACCGCGAGAAGCTGGCCTCGACCGCGACGGTCAATGGCCAGTACCCCGCCAGCTTCCACCTCGCCCCGGGCCAGGTCCTGGTGATCAAGGCGGGCGCCCTCACCGACGCCTACGGCAACCACAACCTGCAGAAGATCACCATCAGCGGGTAGCCGCCGAGGTTGCAGCGCCGTCCCTCGGCGGGGGGCGGCGCGCAGGCCCCCATCCCCCGCCATTCCTCCCTGCGGTGTATGGTGCGGAGGCGGCCGGTGAGTTGATCCGGCCGAAAGTCCGGGCCCTGGACCCGGAGGTGGAGGAGATTGATGCGACGCACATCCCTGCGTGTGTCCCTGGCCGCAGCGATGGTCGCGGCCTCCCTGCAGTTCGCGCTGGGCGCCACGCCCGCGGCGGCGGCCTCGGCCGCGCTCCCAACATGCGCACCGAGCATCGCGACAGGCTCGTTCTTCTCCCTCGCGGTCAAGTCTGATGGCACCGTGTGGAGCTTCGGCAGCGATAACAGCTTCCAGCTGGGCAACGACCCCGTCACCAGCGCCAACCAGTCCTCACCGGTCAAGGTCCTGGGCCTCGGCGGAACCGGCCAGCTGAGCGGCGTCGTTGGTGTCGCGGCGGGCGGCAATGCGTCCCTGGCGCTGGCCAAGGACGGCTCCGTGTATGCCTGGGGTCAGAACAGCAATGGCCAGTCGGGTGACAACAAGGCGGCCGACCCGACCAAGGTCCCGGTCAAGGTTCATGGCCCGGGCGACGTCGGCTTCCTCGCCAATATCGTCGGCATCGCCGAGGGGCGTTATCACTCCCTCGCGCTCAAGAACGACGGCACCGTCTGGGCATGGGGCCGCAACCTGTATGGACAGGTCGGCGACAACACGAACACCGATGCCAATGAGCGCGATACCCCGGTCCAGGTCCACGGCCCGGGCGACTCCGGCTTCCTGACCGGAGTGGTCGCGGTGGGCGCCGGGAACTACTCCTCCTATGCCCTCAAGGCGGATGGCACGGTGTGGGGCTGGGGCCTCAACGACAACGGCCAGCTGGGCGACAACACCATCACCGAGCGCGACACGCCGGTGCAGGTCCACGGGCCGGGCGACGTCGGCATGCTGACCAACATCATCCAGATTGCGCCTCAGCGCCACCAGGTCACCGCGCTACGCAATGACGGCACGCTCTGGGCGTGGGGCTCGGACACCGACGGTGAGCTGGGCAACGGCGACACCACCAAGGCCGACGAGCACACCCCCGTCCAGGTGGTTGGCGAAGGTGGCACCGGGTTCCTCACCGGGGTCGTCTCGGTCGGCGAGGCCGGGCACCACACCATGGCGGTCAAGGCCAACGGCGAAGTCTGGGACTACGGCCGGAACAGCAACGGCCAGTTGGGCGATGACAAGGCCAACGGCAACACCGCCGAGATCACCCCGGTCCACGTCAAGGGCCTGGGCGGCACCGGTTTCCTCGGCGGCGTCGAGTCGCTGATCGGCGGCGACCATTTCGGCCTCGCGGTGCGCAACGACGGGAGCCTGGCCGGCTGGGGCGAGAACTTCGCCGGCCAGCTGGGTGACGCCTCCACCACGGAGCGCGACCACCCCGTGCTGGTGGACCAGTCCACCGGCCTGACCGCGGTCGCGGGATCCTGCCTCGCCGTGACGAACGTGCAGGCGGCGTCCACCTCCTGCGCGAGCGGAGTCAATGTGACCCTGACCGGGCAGGGCTTCCTGGGCGCGACCTCGGTCAAGTTCGGCAGCACGGAGGCGACCAGCTTCAAGGTCGTCAACGACCAGCGTATCGACGCGGTGAGCCCGACGGACGACCCGGGCAGGACCCTGGTCACGGTGACCACGCCGCGAGGCACCAGTGTCGATGGGGAGCAATCGCGGACCCCCCAGGCAGTCGCGCCGCTCGCCACGACCACTGACCACTCTGTCTGCGCCGCGGTGATCCCCACCCTGCCCAAGGCTGGTGGCCCGGTACCGCTGTCGCCGCTTCCGGGGCTGGTGATGCTGGCCCTCGCGCTGCTGCTGGGCGCCGGGACGGTGGTGCAGCTGAACCGGAGGTCTTCCTCGGACGGGCTCTAAAGCCGCCGGCACTCCCGCGCTGGGCCGCCTCGTGCTAGCCCAGCGCGGCGTAGAGCCGCCAGGCCCCCTCGATTCCCTTGAGCGTGTGCTCGCCTCGATCCGCGAACCCGATCCCGGAGCCCGCGACCAGGTCCTTGACGGTCGACGACACCAGCACCTCGCCCGGCGTGGCCAAACCGGCCACCCGCGCCCCGATGTGGACGGCGATCCCACCGATGTCGTCATGCAGGAGTTCGCACTCGCCGGCGTGGAGGCCGGTGCGGGTCTCGAGCCCCAGCGCCTGCGCGGCCGCGGCTATTCCCTTCGCCGCGCGGATGGCCCGGCCCGGGCCGTCGAAGCACGCCAGCAGGCCGTCGCCCGTGGTCTTCACCAGCCTTCCACGGTGGCGATCGAGCTGCTCGCGGGCGGCGTCGTAGTAGCGCCCCAGGAGCGCCTTCCAGGCGGCATCACCCAGGGTCGCCGCCCGCTCGGTCGAGCCCACGATGTCGGTGAAGAGCACCGTCGCCAGGATGCGGTCGGGCTCCTCCCGCTCCCCGAGCGCGCCGGTCACGAACATCTCGATCTCATCGAGCCCCGAGTCGATATCGCCGGCCCAGCCCACGTGGTCGCTGCCGGGCAGTTCGACGAAGCGCGCCCCCTTGATGTTCTCGGCAAGGAAGCGCCCGGCGCCGACGTTGATCACCCGGTCGCCGTGGCGGTGAAGCACGAGGGTCGGTGCCTGCACGAGGGGGAGCGCCTCGCGCACGTCGGTCTCCAGGAACATCGCGAAGAGCTGGAACATCATCGCGGGGCTCGCGCCCATGCGCTCGTTCTTGCCCCACCACTCGCGCATCGCCACGTCCTCCGCGAGGGAGGGAGCGAAGACCTCGATGTTCTCACCGGTGCCCCACGCGGGCGCGGTGAACTCCGCGGCGGCTTCCAGGAGCGCGTCGCGCGGCGTCGCCCAGGGGTAGTCCTCAGCCCAGGTTGACCTCGCCATCGCCCCCTCCAGGACCAGTGCCTGGGTCCGCTCCGGGTAGGTGGCGGCGAACAGGATGCACATCGGCCCACCCTCGGAGATCCCCACCAGGACGGCTCGCTCCACCCCCGCCGCGTCCATGACAGCACGGACGTCATCCATGCGCTCCTCGAGGGTGGGGACATCGGTCACCGGGTCCGACATCCCGGTGCCGCGCTTGTCGAACGTGATGACCCGCGCGAAGCGCGCGAGCCGCTCGATGATGTGCCTCACGCCCGGGTTCTCCAGCGAGACCTCGACGTGGCTGACGAAGCCGGGAACGATCACCAGGGTCACGTCCCCCTCGCCCACCACCCGGTACGCCAGGTGGATGTCCCCGCTTCGTGCGTAGCTGGTCACCCCGGCCATGGGCCAAAGCCTAAACGCGGGAGGGGAGCGCCGCCGCCTGACGGCACTCCCCGGTTGTCCCCTCTAGCTGCAGCCCACGGGGCTCAGTCGTCACCCCTGGACTTGCCGTCCTTGGACTTCGACGTGGACTCGGTGTCGGGCCCGCCCTGCTTGTCGGTGTTGGTGTCCTTTGACTCCTCGGAGTCCGGGGCCTCGGTGGCTTCGCCGGCTTCGGGGGTCTCCGACGGCTTGACCTTCGGGGTTCCCGACGGCTTGGGCTTCGGGGTTTCCGACGGCTCAGCGGACGGGGTCTCGGATGGCTCGGGCGATGGGCTGGCCTCCGGCGGCTCCGGCGAGGGACTGGCCTCGGGTGGCTCGGGTGACGGGCTCGCCTCGGCCGGGTCCGGCGAACCTGACGGGCTCGCCTGGGTGGAGGGGGTGGGCGTGGACGCGGCCGCGGCAAACGCGGTGGTGGCCCCGCCCAGGATGATGACGGCACCGGTGACGGTGAACGCCGGCTTCAGGCGCCTGCTGATGAGGTCACGGACGTGGTTCATGAAATTCCTCCTATGAATTCGTCCCCCGGCTCACCCTAAGGTTCGCCCGCGCCCATTCCGAACAAGACGTGTGACGATCCGGTCGCGCGCCCATCGAGGGCCTGAATCGACTGGCCGGCCTCAGCCGGCGTGGATCTCGAAAAGCGGGTGGAGCTCCGCCCAGCCGCCGTGCTGGTTGTCCAGGACGTAGCTCCCGGTGGCCGAGACATGGGTCCCGATGGGTGGGATCGGGATCAGCGGGAGGCCGCCGGCGCAGGGCGCCATGGCGTCCGCCTGCGTCACCGCATGCTGGCAGATGGGTTCGAGCACCAGGTCGCCATGCTCCCCGCTGGTGTTGGCCGGCCGGAGCATGGATGCGAACTGCGGGTCGAGCATCAGGCGGACGTGGTAGTCGCCGTCGGCCTCCGAGCGGATGCTGGTGATCACCCCGGTGACGGTGCGGCAGGGGTCGATCAGCTGCAGGCGATACGCGTGGTAGACGTGGGCGGTGGGATCGCCGCATGCCGGCGCGGCCGGGGTTGGACTGGGCGGGGCAGGCTCGGCGGAGGGGCTGGCGATGGGCGAGGTGATCGGCGACGGCGAGGTCGAGGCGGCCGGCGAGGGGACCGGGGTCGCGGCCGCCTTCGGGTCGCCCTCGCATGCCGCCAAACCGACGATCAGTGCGAAACAGACCATCCAGCCCGGGCCGAGGTGCCGGGGCGCGCGTTGCGGGCTCAGGTGCCGGACCCAGCCTCGCTGATCTCGAAGAGGTGGCCGTCCGGGTCGCGGAAGAACGCCCTGGTCTCCCAGGGCGACTCGACCGGGGGGGTCAGGAACTCGGCACCGCGGCCCAGGAGGGTTTCGTACGCCGCCCGGCAATCGGGTACCCGGATGGTGAACGAGTGGCTGACGGTCGAAGGGTCCGGGGGAGGAGCGAAGGTCACCCCGGGCTTGTCATCGGTTGGCCCGCCACCTGTCACAACCAGCAGCCAGGCGCCATGGAACCGGAACACGATGGAGCTGCCACCGTACTCACGGTAGAGCTCGGCACCCAGCACATCGCGGTAGAAGGTGCGCGCCCGCTCCATGTCAGCGACCACCAGGATCGTTGTCAGCTCCATGCCGTCGATGGGGAATTCGGAGGCCATCCTCGTAGGGTACGGCAGGCACCCGCCATGCCGTAGTACCTTGGGCTGGTGGACCCGCAGTCACTGCAGCGCTGGCTGAACGCCGACGTCGAGGCCTGGAAAAGCTACGACCCCGGACAGATTGGCGCGTTGTTCGCGGAGGACGCCGAGTACCGATATCACCCGTACGACTCGGACCCGGATCACGGGCGGGCCGCGATAGTCGCATCGTGGACCGCCGACGCGAACCGCGACCGGCCGGGGACCTACGACGCGGTGTACACGCCGTTTGCCATCGACGGAAGCAAGGCTGTGGCCACCGGGACCAGCCGCTACTACACCGACGAGTCGCGGACTACTCTCGAGCGCGAGTACCACAACGTCTTCCTGATGAGCTTTGACGGCGATGGCCGCTGTTCGAAGTTCAACGAGTACTACATGCGCGGGCCCGAGGTGCGGGGGCGCAGCCACCCCGGCTGAGACGCGCGCAGGTTGGGTACGGCCCGGTATCAGCCGGGAGCGCGCGCCACCACGACCAGCAGGGCTGCATCCTGGTCATAGGGCCTTCCCTGCAGGTCCCCGTAGACGGTGGTCGTCACAAACCCGCACTCCCGCAGCAGCGAGGCCATCTCCACCGCTGAATACAGCCGGATGTTGAGCTTGGCCTCGGCCCGCCGGCCATCCGGCTTGATCAGCGTCCAGCTCAGCTCGACCCGCTCCCACGCCCCGATCACCCGGTTGTCCACCAGCACGACGTCCTGCTGGTCCTCGCCCGACATGAACCAGGAGCGGCCCTTCATCTGGCGCGCCACGGTCTCCTTGCCCATGGTCTCGATGACCAGTGCGCCCCCCGGTCGCAGCGACTCCCGCATGTTCTGCAGCAAGCGCTGGTCGTCGGCCAGAGAGTCGAAGTACCCAAATGACGTGTAGAGGTTGACGGCCAGGTCGAACGCCCGCGGGCGTACGAACTCCCGGGCATCGCTCTCGACCAGTTCCAGGTTGAGACCCTCCGCCTCGGCCTGCGCGCGCGACCGATCCAGGTAGCCGCGGTTCAGGTCCACACCGGTCACGGCGTAACCGTGGCGCGCAAATTCCAGTGAGTGCCGGCCGATGCCGCAGCACAGGTCCAGCACCGCCCCACCTTCGGGCACCTGGGCCAGCCGGATCACCCCCGCGACGTCCGGCCCCGCCCGGCCCACGCGCATGGCGCTGAAGATCACCTCCTGGAACTCGGCCCACAGGGTGGTGTCCGAGTACCAGGCCGGCGGCTCGGCCGCGGGTCCGGGTGAGGTGCTCAGAACTTGAAGCCGGGCCGGGCCTCGGAGGCCTGCTCCGTCGCGGGGATGGTGGCGGGGTCCAGGCCGACGTGGTGCTGGTGCCCGTCGATGCCCTGGTAGAAGCCGTGGCTGTCCACGTGGGCGTTCGGCGCGGGGGCCGCGCCCTCGCCCGAGGCGGGGAAGAAGGGGTGCGTGGTGCCCTGGCTGTCGACGTAGTAGGCCTGCCCGCCCGAGGTGTGCTCCAGCTGGCCGACGTGGTGCATCTGGCCGTCCGCGGCCCAGTAGTCGCCACCGCCACTCATGCCGCCGCCCTTCTGCATGTGGGCCAGCGTCAGGTCGACCTTGTCGGGGATCACCGACGGGTCGTAGCCGACATGGTGATACTGGCCGTCCACGCCCTGGTACCGCCCCGCCTCGTCGATGGTGGCGTGGGCCACCGGCTCGGCACCAGGCCCTCCAGCGGGGTAGAAAGCATGCCCGTTGCCGTGCGAGTCGACGTAGTATGCCTGGCCGCCGGACGTGTGCTCGATCTGCCCGACGTGGTGCAGCTGGCCGTCGGCGGCGTAGTAATCGCCTCCGCCGTGCAACCCGGCGCCCTTCTCCATGTGGGCCATGCTGAGGTCGACGTGCGTGGGCACATGGCCCGGGTCGTAGCCGACGTGGTGCAGCTGGCCGTCGACGCCCTGGTAGCGCCCGGCGGCATCGATCGTGGCGTGCAGCGCGGGCTCCGCGCCCGGCCCACTCGCCGGGAAGAACGGGTGGCCGTCGCCGTGGGAATCGATGTAGTACGCCTGGCCACCCGAGGTGTGCTCGATCTGCCCGGCGTGGTGCAGCTGGCCGTCCGGGGCATAGTACTCGCCGGCACCGTGCATGCCGGCGGCCTTGTCGCCGTGGCCCAGCGTCAGGTCGACGTGCTGCGGAACCTGGCCGTTGTCGTACCCGACGTGGTGGAGCTGGCCGTCGACTCCCTGGTACCGGCCGGCGGCATCCACCACGGCGTGCGCCGCCGGTTCCGCGCCCGGGCCGCCCGCCGGGTAGAAGGGGTGCCCGTCGCCCCGCGAGTCGACATAGTAGGCCTGCCCGGTGGAGGTGTGCTCGATCTGCCCGGCGTGGTGCAGCTGGCCGTCGGGGGCGTAGTAATCACCGCCGCCATACCCGCCTCCCTTGCTCCCGTGGTCAGCGGCCATCTGAACGTGGTCAGGGACCTGCGAGGGGTCATAGCCGACATGGTGCAGCTGACCGTCCACGCCCTGGTACCGGCCGGTGAAGTCAACCATCGCGTGCGGCGCCGGCTCCGCTCCGTGGCCGCCCGAGGGGTAGAACGCGTGCCCGGCGCCCCGGCTGTCGATGTAGTAGGCCTGCCCGCTGGAGGTGTGTTCGATCTGCCCCACCTGGTGAACCTGGCCATCGGAGCCGAAGTACTCGCTGCCCCCGTGAAGGCCGCCCGCCTTCTCCATCCCGGCGTGCCTGAGGTCCACGGTCGCTGGCACATGCGACGGGTCGTAGCCCACGTGGTGCAGCTGGCCGTCGACACCGACGTACCGGCCGGCCGCGTCGACCGTGGCGCCGGGTGCGGGCTCCGCGCCGGCGTCATTCCCGGCGGGATAGAAGGCGTGCCCGTGACCCTGGCCGTCCACGTAGTAGGGCTGGCCGGTGGACGTGTGCTCGATCGCGCCCGCGGGGTGCTGCTGGCCGTCCGGCCCCCAGAATTCGCCACCCGCGGCGTGTCCGGTACCGACATGGTCCGCGGGCGTGACCGCGGGGCCCTGGTCGACGGGCTGCGGGTCGCCATGCAGCTTCACGTCGATCGGGTGGAGTTTGACGTCGCCGGGGTCGAGCTTGGCGTCGATCGGGTGGAGTTTGACGTCGCCGGGGTCGAGCTTCACGTCGATCGGGTCGAGTTTGACATCGCCGGGGTCGAGCTTGGCGTCGATTGGGTGGAGCTTGACGTCGCCCATGTCCTGCAGCTTGATGTCCGGGTTCAGCACCGCGCCCCCGTCGCCATGCACGACCGGCGGACCGCCATGGACAGGCTCCATCTTGATGTCGCCGATGTTGACCTTCTCGCCCACCATGTCGAGCTTGAAATGAATGGCAGCGTCGGACGCCTTGATGTCGCCGACGTCGTGCAGCTTGATGTCCGACCCGGGGTGAAGCTGGAGACCGGACGGGTCGTGGAGGCTGACCTGGGGTGGGGGTGCTTGGGTCTCAGGCGGCGGGACATCATGGACCAGGGGCGAGGTGCCGTGCGCAGCCGCAGCGTCGATGTGCAGGGGTGGGGTGTGGAGGGCCTGGATCTCGGAGACGGGCACAGCATGGTCCATGACCGGCGCGCCCGCTGCCAGGTGCGCGTCACTGGGCGCGTGGGCGCCCATGAACAGCAGGCCGGACTTCGACTGACGGGCGGCCAGGCCCTGGGCGCTGCCCCCCGAGTCACCCGTCAGCGCGGTGAGCTGTCCCACCTCGTCGGGGGTCAGGTCGAAGCCACCAAGGGCCGCCGCCGGATTGGCGCGGACACTGTCGGCAAACGCGGTATCGGTGGCCATCCGGACCACGAGTTCATGGAGTTCGACTTCTGACACGACCCACCTCCTGGCTAGAGCCTCATTTTGGCGAGGACGAATGAGAAAGTCATCGGTCGTGGCGCGGCAATCGCCCCCTTGTCGCCAATTCGTGGGGTTATGGCGGGAAACTTACGAAGAGTGTCGTTTCTGCCACTTTCGAGTTGGACCCGGCAGCCCTAACGTGAGTCTCATGGAAATCCTCATCTTTCTCGCCACTCTTACCGTCCTCGCGTTTGCGGTGACCCTCTGGGGCGCCGACAGCCGTGATTCCCGCGACTGGGCCGATCGCTGCGATCCCTTCGGACCAGGCCATCACCACGTCTGAGACCGGCTAGCCCGGCGGGTTCCCGCCGGGCGTCGGTGAGCGGCTCGCGTCGAGCTGCAGGACGTAGTTGATGTAGAACAGGATCCGAGACGCCGCCGGGGTCAACACGACGTCCGCATGGTCTCGCCCTTCCCGGACCAGGGCCAGGCTCTCATGGTATTGCTCCACATGGACCAGGCTCTGGAGCGGGAAAGCGAACGACTTGAGCTTCCCTACGAAACCCAACCGCTGGTTGGTGACCACGAAGCTGCCGGGGCCCAGCGCTGAGAGCGAATCGGGCTTCAGCGCCCCCTCGCGCCGCACGCCGACCCGGTAACGAATCCCACTGGTGTACGCGTGGAAGTTGGTGATCGGCATCTCCTTGGGCAGGACGGCCGGGCTCTTGTCCCGCGCCAGCTCGGCCGGCTCGACGAGGTAGGCGTGCTCCCCAGCCCGCAGCGCCAGCGGCGAGTCGACGGTCGCGGGTGGCACCGACCGGAAGCTGGCCGCCAGGGCGAGGGCGTCGAATCCCATCTCGGTCGCGGCGCGCTCCCGGGTGTCGGCCTGCTGACGCAGTTCGCGTGCCAGCGCCTCGACCCTCGCCGCCGCGCTACCGTCGTCGGCCGACTGCGCCTCCAGGGCCATCGCCTTCTCGTGCGCGGCCGAAACCGCGGTTAGCACCTCACCGTACGAGCGGCCCAGCTCGGCCAGCATGACGCGCAGTTGGCTGCCGCGCTCCTCGCGGGCCTGGCGGGCCTCGGGCTCCTCGACAGGCGCCCTGTTGCGCGCGAAGAGACCCGACAGGCCCTTGCGCTTCTTGCCGTCGTCCGCGTCGAAGCCCCCGTCCAGTTGGTCGATCACCTTGATCATTCGCTGGACGTCGGCCAGCTGGTTGGCGGCGGTGGGGTGCGCGCCCGCCCAGTCGCCGGCCCGGGCCACGAGCACCAGTCCCGCCTCCGCCAGGCGCGCCACGGCATCGCTCCTCGACCGGGTCGCGGCCGCGGTGAGGCTCTCGGCCTCGTGCTGGAGGCGGTCCGCCTCGCCGCGAAGCTGTTCGACGGTGGCCATGTAGACCAGGGCGTCGTCCAGCTGCACGGTCTTGAAAGGGTGGTCCTGGGCGCTCATTCGTGCTGCATCACAGCGTAGGTCACCGTGCTGTTGAACTGTTTGCACCAGGACACGACCGAGCCGATGCTGTCCACATCGACGGTCGCCGGCACCTCGTAATTGAAGGAGCCACTTGTGGCCTTGAGGCTGCCGAGGTCGGTGAAGTTCCCGGGCTTGCCATCGGTGCGGTCCGACAGGTATACGTGCTGCGCGGGCGCCGCCGCGATCTCCACGTTCTCGAACCGCAGGAAATGCTTCTCGCCCACCTTGAGCAGCAGCACCCGGCCCCGGCCGAAGTCGACGGCGTTGATCTGCCGAAGGTCACCACTCGAAACCGTGACGGCATCAGCAGTGACGGCGGGCGCGGTCGCCTCTGCCGGCGGGCCCGAGCCGGCGGCGATCGTGGGACCCGGCGACGCCGCCGCGACCGGCGCCTTCTCGACCACGGTGGAGCGCACGAACTGGGGCACAACCACGTACGCCGTGAGCGGGACCGCCGCCAGGACCAGCACCGCCGCGGCGCCGGCGATCAGGAGGCGTCGTCGGGTCACGACGTGTTCAATCAGGGCGAGGGCGACGCATTCCCCGCCGTGCGGAGATACTGCTGCGCGAAGACCGCCGCGGTCGCCGCGTGCCCCAGCGTGCTGGGATGGAAACCGTCGGCGCCGATGTAGCCGGGATGATCCGCGGGCACCTCGCCCTGCGCGTGGAGGTCCACAAGTTCCACTCCCTCCGCCTGGACCACCGAGGCGATGACCGCGTTGTAAGCGTCTACCGCGGCGTTGACGGCCTCCGGGGTCAGCGCCGCGGCGCGGCCGGGGCACTGTACCCCGTTCGGCAGCTTCCCGGACCGGCAGGCCACGTAGATCGGCAGCTGGTCGAGGTACGGCGTGTTGGCGACGAGCACCCTCGCCGCACCGCCCCGTCGCAATCCCCGCACCAACGTGGTGAGCCGGCTCCCATATTCAGCGGGCGCGACACCGGACGTCAGGTCGTTCACGTTGAGCCAGACGGTCACCAGGGTGGGTTTGGCCAGCAGTGCCTTGGGCAGCTCGTCGGTGAGAGCGATAGCCACGGTGGCGCCAGAGATCCCGTAGTTGCGGTACACCGCCGAGGGTGGCAACGCGACCCGGGCGAAGACGGTCGACCAGGCATCCGTGCTGGGGTTCGTCGATCCCACCCCGACGGTCTCGCTCGCGCCGATCGCGGCATAGACCACGGATGATGGCGAGGGCGTTGGCCGCGGGGTCGGAGAGCTCGCGGTCCCGCATCCGACGATCAGCAGGGCGGCAAGGGCTGAGCCCAACAGCCGCCCCATCCCGGCTCGGGAGTCGGCACCCCGCGCCCCTGACCTGCTTATGGAGAGATACACAAAATGCGTAATTCTTCGAAGGGACAGAAGAGCAGCTGACGCTGGTCCTCTTGCCTCAGGGCTCGCCCGGGAGTTTCAGGTCGCCGCCGTCGCCTTCGCCAACCGCGTCCTCGGTCGACGGCGCGCGCCCGGCACGCTCGAGGTAGCCCTGCGCGGTCGAGATCTGGCCGGTGAGGGCGTCGACCGTCTGCTGCATGGTCTCCAGGGCCTGGATCTTGTAGGTGTCGATGGCGTCCATGGTGGCGTAGATGTTGGAGAAAGCGGTCTGCAGCTTCTGGATGTTGACGGAGGCGCTGGCGGCCTGGTCGTGGATGTCGGCGCTCTGCTGTCGCAATAGGACCGACGTCGACTCGATCAGGTCGCTGGTGGTCGTATTCAGGGCGGTGATCTGGTCCAACACCAGCTTCTGGTTGGCCATTGCCTGGGCGACGATGACCGCCGTGCGCAGTGCCGAGATGGTGGTGGTGGTGGCGCGGTCGACGCCCTTTATGAGCTCGATGTTGTTCTTGCGCACGACCTCCAGCGCCAGGTAGCCCTGGACGCTCACCGCGAGCTGGGTGAGCAGGTCCTGGACCTTCTGGCGGACATAGAACAGGAGGTCCTCCTGCAGCACGCTGGCACGGTCGGGGTCGGCGGCCTGGACCGAGGTGATGCGGCCCTGGAGTGCCTCGTCCAGCTTGCGCGCCATGTAGGCGTACTCCTGCAGCCGCTGCATGATGTTCCAGAGGTTGACCTTCTCCTGCTCGACCGCGGCGTTGTCCCGGCGCAGCTCGTCCTGGCCGTGGTACAGGGCCTGGATGATCTTGTCCAGGTGGGTCTGGGCGCTCTGGTACTTCTCGAAGTAGTCGCGCAGCTTGTTGCCGAACGGGATGATCCCGAGCAGCTTGTGCGGTTCGAACAGGCCCTGCTTGCTGGGGTCGAGGTCCTGGATGGTCTGGCGCAGTTCGACAAGGGTTGTCGAGATGTGGGCGGTGCTGTCCACCTTCGACATCGCGTTGACGGGGCGGTCCAGGAGCCGGCTGGAGACGTTGGCCGAGTCTCGGATCTCACGGTCACCCAGGTCCCGCACCGACTTCACCTTCCCGGCGAAATCCGCCGAATGGACGTCGAGCGTGAGCAGCGAGTCGGCAAAGCCGGCAACGGTCTGGTCGATGGTCGCAGCGGTGGCCGGGTTGAGCCTGACCATGGAGTCGGCCGCCGACACAGTGACGGTGGTCACGGGTCCCGGTGGCTCCAGCACGAGGTCGGTGTTCGGGGCGGCCGTGGCGACCGCAGGCGCGGCCGCCGGCGGCGTCAACTCACTGCTCATCTCACTATCCTCCGATCACCTTCTCGATGGCTGAAATCATCTACTCCTTGCAACCCTCTCCTCATGAGCGTGATTCTGCCGGACGGGAGCTAGAAAACTGTTGGAATCCCATGTTGCATGTTGTGATGGGACATAATATGATGTCATGGTCGCGGCGGGGGAAGTGGGCGGCGGCATTCATCGGGGTTGAGTGAGGAACACCACATGCTTCAGCAGCTAGACCGCGAAAGCGAAACCGCCGGGGACGGCGGCACCGCGCCGCGCCACTTCGACGTCGCCGTCATCGGCACGGGCTTCGCCGGGCTCGGGATGGCCATCCGCATGAAACAGGAGGGCATGGACGACTTCGTCGTCTTCGAGCGCGCTGCCGAGGTCGGTGGCACCTGGCGCGACAACACCTACCCGGGTTGCCAGTGCGACGTGCCCTCCCACCTGTACTCGTTCTCCTTCGCCCCCAACCCCAACTGGAGCCGCGCGTTCTCCCGCCAGCCGGAGATCTGGGACTACCTGAAGGACTGCGCCCGGCGGTTCGGCATCACGCCGCACATTCGCTTCAACCATGCCGTGAACATGGCGTCGTGGGATGAGACCGAGCATCACTGGCGGATCGAGACCGCCGGCGGGGACTTCACCGCCCGGGTGCTGGTGGCCGGCATGGGTGGCCTCAGCGAGCCGTCGATTCCGCCCCTGGCCGGCCTCGACAGGTTCAAGGGCACCCACTTCCACTCCGCGACCTGGAACCACGACCATGACCTCCGGGGCAAGAGGGTGGCGGTGATCGGGACCGGGGCCTCTTCGATCCAGTTCGTGCCACGGATCCAGCGGCAGGTGGGCGAGCTCAAGCTCTACCAGCGCACGCCTCCGTGGATCATGCCGCACCGCGACAAGCGCCTCGAATCCTGGAAGCACTCGCTGTACCAGCGGTTCCCCGCCGCCCAGAGGCTGGTGCGCAACGCCATCTACTGGGGCCGCGAGGGCTTCATCCCGTTCTTCACCAACCCCCGACTGGCCGGGGTCCCGCGAGCCATCGCCCTCAAGCACCTCGAGAGCCAGGTGAGCGACCCGGAACTGCGCGCGAAGCTCACACCGTCTTACCAGGTGGGCTGCAAGCGGATCCTGATCTCCAACGACTACTACCCCGCGCTGGCCAAACCCAACGTCGAGGTCGTGACCGACGGCGTCAAGGAGATCCGCGAGCACTCGATCGTCAGCACCGACGGCACCGAGCGGGAGATCGACACCATCATCTTCGGCACCGGGTTCCACGTCACCGACTCGCCCTTCGCCCAGCGCATCCGGGGCCGTAACGGCCTGTTGCTGTCTGAGCTCTACGCGGGCAGCCCGCAGGCGTACCGGGGCACCACCGTCGCGGGCTTCCCCAACGCGTTCATGCTGCTTGGCCCCAACACCGGGCTGGGGCACACCTCGGTCGTGGTCATGATCGAGGCCCAGGTGCGGTACGTGCTCGATGCCCTGAGGTTCATGCGCCGCCAGGCGGTCGCCACCGTCGACATCCGCGAGGAGGCCCAGGTGGCGTTCAACGCCGGTGTTCAGGAGGACCTCAAGACCACGGTCTGGAACGCGGGCGGTTGTGCCAGCTGGTACCTGGACCAGAACGGCAAGAACACCACGCTGTGGCCCACGTATACATGGAAGTACCGCCGCCTGATGCGCCGGTTCGACCCCGCGCAGTACGAGGCCCAGCCCAGCTCCAGGACCGCCGCCGCCGTCAACGCCCGCGTGGCCCACGCATGACGCTGGATACTGGCGTCGTGTCCGCGCCGGCCCCGCCGCTGCCCGCCGCCGACCCCACGGCCGGACCCAATCCGCCCTGGGAGTCGAAGACCGTCGACCTCGGTACCCCGGTGCACTACGCCGACTTCGGGGGTTCCGGACCGGTCATGGTGCTGGTCCACGGCATCGCCAGTTCGCACCTGAACTGGATGGGGATCGGCCCGGAGCTGGCGCGCTCCAACCGGGTCTACGCGGTCGACCTGCCGGGCTATGGCCTGAGCCGCAGGGCCCCGGAGCCGGCCACCGTCAACACGTCGCAGATGTACCTCGACCGCTTCATCGACACGGTGTCGGGTGGACGCCCGGTGATCCTGTTCGGACACTCGATGGGCGGCCTGGTGTCGATCGTGGAGGCCGCGGAACACCCGCAGAAGGTGTCGACGCTGATCCTCATGGCCCCCGCCGCGCCGTATCCCCGCCGGGCCCTGCTCAGCTTCATGGCGTTCCCGTTCATATTCGCGCTGCTGATGCCGAAGCGGAGCGCATCGCTGATGCGGCGCGGCGGCGCCCGGCTGGAGGCGGACCGCGTCGTGCGCATGGCGCTCAAGCGGATCACCGCACCCGGCGCGCAGCTGCCGGAGGACATCGTGCAGGCCCACATCGACCTGCTGGAGACCCAGCGCGCGGAGCACGACTGGACCGAGCAGGCGCTGATCGAGTCGGCCGGCTCCCTGGTCAAGACGACCGGCCGGAGGCGGCGCTACCGCAAGCTCGTGAAGAGCATCAAAGCCCCCACCCTGCTGATGCACGGCACCTACGACCAGTTGGTGCCCTATCCGGCGGGCGTCTGGCTCTCGCTGAACCGCCGGGATTGGCGCTTCCGGCCAATGGAGGGAATCGGCCACATGGTCCAGATGGAGGATCCCCAGCAGGTGTTGAGCACGGTCGCGGAGTGGCTCGCCGCGCCCCTCGTCAGGGAGCGGGTCGCATGACGGTTCATGCGC
Source organism: Chloroflexota bacterium (assembly GCA_034666405.1). GTDB lineage: Bacteria > Chloroflexota > Dormibacteria > DASZGP01 > DASZGP01 > JAXDLW01. Next base: position 266,259 of record JAXDLW010000010.1, read on the forward strand.
TGTCCGGGAAACGAGTCCTCATCACGGGCGCCGGCGGAGGCATCGCCCAGGCCGCGATAGCCGCGCTCCGATCCGGTGGCGCGGTCATATCGGGCATCGACCTGCAGCCGGGCGAAGGCATCACCGCCGCCGACGTGCGCGACCCGGGGGCGATCAAGGTCGCGGTTGACACCGCGGCGGCGCGGATGGGGGGCATCGACATCCTCATCAACTGCGCGGGCATCGGTACCGCGCAGGACGCCGGCGCCCTGCCCACGGACGAGGTCCGCGCCACCATCGACATCAACCTGTTGGGCCCCTGGAACACCACCGGCGCGGCGATGCCCCACCTTCTCGCGTCGCGGGGCCACGTGGTCAATGTGACATCCGTTCTCGCGGTCATCTCGCTGCCCTTCGCGTCGGCATACTGCGCCAGCAAGCACGCGCTGGACGCCTACTCCAACTGCCTGCGGATCGAGTACCACGACCGGGTCAGCGTCAGCACCGTGCGCCCCGGGTACGTCAAGACCCACATCCATGACGGCCCCGCGCGCAAGGGCGTCTCCCTGGACGGCGTCACCAACGAGGACACGGTGGAGCAGGCGGCAGCGGCGATCGTCCGCGCCTGCACCCATCGCTCGCGCACCGTCGCCACCAGCCGTCCGACTGCGGTCGGCATCTGGTTCGGCCGGCACTTCCCGCGTTTCGTCGAAGGGGTGATCATCCGCCGCGGCCGGCAGCACCAGCTGACCCAGGTCAGCGCCGAGGTCGAACCGAGCACCTGACCCCGGCGCGCTCTATGCTGGGCCCTTCTCTTAATGGGTGGGAGAAGGAGTACACGTGCCAAAGTACCTCTGGAAAGTCCGCTATTCCGTCGACGGCCTCAACGGCCTGAAGAAGGACGGTGGCAGCTCCCGTGTGGAAGCCGCGACGAAATTGATCGAAAGCGTCGGGGGCACCATCGAGAGCTTCTACTTCGCCTTCGGCCCGGACGATGCGTTCGTTGTCGCCGACATGCCCAGTGCCGTGGCGTGCGCGGCTGGGGCGCTGACGGTGGGAGCCGCCGGCGGGGCAGCGATCGAGACCATCACGCTCCTGACCGCGTCCGAGGTCGACGAGGCGACCAGCGCGACTACGGAATACCGCAAGCCCGGAGGCTGACCTCCCGCCGCGCGCCCGGCCCCTGCGCCTGGACGCGCGGCGTCGCTCCCTGACCGGGACGAATACGTCGCGCAAGGAATTGCCGCCGCCAACCGTTGGGTAATCTGAGCCCGTCGAGCCCGGAGGGGTTTGGGCTCGCCGGCGGTTGAGTGGGAGGTTGGGTAGTGACGCGCATCTTGACGCGAGTTCTTGCTGTCGCCATCGCGATGATGGTGATCGCGCCCCTGACGGGCGCGCAGGCCGCGACCGGGAAGGTGAATCCACCGCCAGCACCTGATGACCGCCTGGGCCAGAACGCGCCCTATACCTTCACCACCCGCGACCTCTGGATCCCCGCCCCCGACCCCGATGACATGGGCAACCCGGTCCAGCTCGACGCCCGGCTCCTCATCCCCAACGGCACCGGTCCGTTCGCCGGCATGCTCATCAACCACGGCTATCTCGGCGACAAGGGTGGCGATGGCGACGCCGCCGAGGCTGCCGCCCGGCATGGATACATCGTGCTGCGTTACTCCAGCCGCGGCTTCGGCAACACCAAGGGCCAGGTGGACCTCGTGGGCACCAAGGAAACCCACGACATGCTCACGGCCATCCACTGGTTGAACAACCCCCGGAACGTGCCGATCTGGGTGGACCACATCGCGCACTACGGCGGTTCGTACGGCGGCGCCCACGACCTGGCGCTGGCCGTCCAGAACGACCCGGCGATCAAGGCGCTGGTCGCCGCCGCGACATGGACCGACCTGTACGACGGCCTGCTGCCCAACAGCGTCCTCAAGGTCTCCTACGAGAACGGCTTCTACGCGGCAGGACGCGCCCGCACCGACGGTTACAACAACTACGCCCAGGAGATGGACGTGATGCAGGCGAAGGTGGAGAGCGGCGTGGACCTCGACGGGGTGCACGCGCTGCTGAAGGCGCACTCGATCACCGGGAAATGGGACCAGGTCCACACCCCGATCTTCCTGGTGCAGGGCCTGAACGATGGGCTCTTCGATGGCAACGAGGCGATCCAGAACTACCAGGAGCTGTCCAAGCGCCATGTGCCCGTGCGCCTCTACCTGGGCGGCATCGGCCATCCCCCGGCGACCGGCTCCGGCGGGCCCGAGATCGCCCACGTCAACAACGAGGTCAATGCCTGGCTCGACCGGTATGTCCGGGGCATCAAGAACGGGATCGACAAGGCCCCGCCGATCGAGTTCGCCCAGACCAAGTACTTCGACAACCAGTACCTCGACCTCAACCGGTCGGCGAAGTCGTTCCCGTTCGGTAAGTCGAGCGCCCTCAACATCTGCCCGGGCACCCCCGGTACCGGGACGCTGTCGACCGCCCCGTGCGCCGGCCCGGCGTTGCCGGCGCTGCTCGCCGCCGGGACGGGGGGCGACCCGACCTCCGAGCCGGTCGTGGGCCGCAAGGTTGGCGACGGCTTCCAGCAGCAGTTCGGCACGCCATTCCCCAACCTGGCAACGCCGGTGGACGTGGTCAACCTCGACAGCGGCGCGCTGACCGCGGACACGCTGTACGCGGGCATCCCGTCACTGCAGCTGTCGGTGATCAGCGACCCGCCGACGACGGGCGCGGGCGGACCGACGCCTCCTGCGGCGGCCTACCAGGTGGACCCCAAGCTGTACGACATCTCGCCTGACGGCACCGCCACCCTGATCACCCGCGGCGCCTTTGCCGAACAGCCCGGCCAGGGCGCGCCCGGCGTCCACACGGCGGCGTTCGACGCCTGGGCCTTCGCCTGGACGTTCAAGGCCGGCCACCGCATCCGGCTGTCGCTGTCGAGCGCCGACATCGGCTACCTCAAGCCCAACGCCACCGCCTTCCAGGTCGCGATCCTGCCGGGTTCGCAGCTTCGGCTGCCGGGCGCCGATCTGTCGACCGAGGCGGGCTTCTGCCCGACCGACAACCACCCGCTGATCGACACCTCGGCCGGCGGGTCGCGGCATTACGGCGGCTACTTCCACGCCACCACCGACTGCACTCTGCTGCGCTGGCAGGCCATCACCCCGGACCCCAAGGTCTGGGGGCCCGGGCCCTATCCAACGGTCATCGACTACTCCGGCTATGAGCCCTCGACGACGTTCTTCGACGGCCTGAAGGGCACCTTCTTGGCCCAGGGGTACGCCGTCGCGGGTGTCAACATCCGCGGCACCGCGTGCAGCGGCGGTCGCTTCGACTACTTCGAGCCGACCGAATGGCAGGATGGCGCTGATGCCGTCGAGTTCCTCGCCAAGGGGCCGTGGTCCAACGGCGACCTCGCCTTCGTGGGCAAGTCCTACCCCGGCATCACCCCGATGTATGTCGCGGCCGTCGAGGGCCAGAACCCCAACTCCCACCTCCGGGCCATCGTCCCGGGGGCCTTCTTTGCCGACCTGTACCGCGACGTGGCATACCCTGGGGGGATCCCGAACGCGGTGTTCGGCGCGGGCTTCGGGTTGGTCTCGCAGCCGGCCAACACCTTCGACCAGACCTTCAGCGGGATCACCGGGCTGGACCAGACATGCATCGCCAACCAGGCCATGCACACCGCCAACCCCGCCCTCAACCCCACCGTCCAGGGAACCGAGCACCCGTACGACGACAGCTTCTATCACCAGCGCTCGGACATCTACCAGCTGAGTCACGTCAAGGTCCCGGTGCTGGCCGAACTGGCCTGGCAGGACGAGGAGCTGGCCGCGCGCGCCATCAACCTGGTCAACGCGCTGCCCTCGACCACGCCCTGGCGCGCGGTGCTGCAGAACGGCGACCACGGCGAGTACTACGGGCCCAAGGTGATGCCCGAGATCACCCGCTTCCTCAACTTCTACCTGCGCAAGTCCGTGCCGGCAGGCGACCCCTGTGTCAAGCCGGCGGGGTACGCCCCGGCGCTGCGCTGCTACCAGTCGGAGCCCCGGGTGCTGGTCAACAGCGACCTCGGCCCCGATCGCAAGTCCACGTTCCAGGCGCGCTACAAGACCTGGCCGGTGACCGACCAGGTGGATCGCCTCTACCTGCACAGCGGCGGCGTCATGGACCACAAGCCAGCGAAGGCCGGCGACACCCCCGTCAACTACGACTATCTCCCGGGGATCGGCACCAACTCGTACGGCGACACCACGCTGACGAGCAGCCAGCTACCCTACGTCGACTATTGGCAGACCAAGCCCCCGGCGGGAACCGTCGCCACTTTCACGACGCCCGCGTTCACCCGTGACTCCAACTACATCGGCACGGGCAGCCTCGACCTGACCCTGGCTTCGTCCGCGCCGGACACCGACCTCGAGGCGATGCTGACAGAGCTCCGCCCCGACGGGCACGGCGGATGGCAGGAGGAGTACGTCCAGAAGGGCTGGCTGCGTGCCAGCCATCGGCTGGAATCGAGCAGTGCCGCGTGCGCCGCGGACCCGATCACCTGCTCCACCCCGCTGCGTCCGTACCAGACCCACCAGCTGACGGACGTCCAGCCGCTGCTGCCGGGCATCCCGACGACCATGCGGCTCGAGATCTTTCCCTTCGCCCAGGTCATACGCGCCGGGCACAAGCTGCGACTGACAATCGAGGCGCCAAGCCTCAAGCCCGAGCTCTGGGGCTTCGAGGCCATCCCCGCGCCGGCGCTCAACACGATCTACACGGACGCGCTCAATTCTTCGTCACTGGCACTGCCGATCGTGCCCGGCAGGCCGGGCACGGGGTACCCGGAAGAGCGGGCCTGCGGCACGATCCGCAACCAGCCCTGCCGCCCGGCCGACCAGTAGAGGGATGGCCCCGCCGCCAACTGGCTGATCCCGCCGGGTTAACAGACGGGTGACGGTGGACATGGCGGTCCACCCCGGTCGAGAATGTCGAGCGTGATCCGCCGGCGGACGCTCCTCAAGGCTGCCGGGGCGGCGGCCGGCCTCGCGGCAATCGAGCCGTGGCGCGCCATCACCTCGTTTGCCGCGGCACCGCGCGCGGTCCAGCCGGCGCCCTTCGACCACGTGGTCGTCCTGATGATGGAGAACCGTTCGTGGGACCACATGCTGGGGTGGCTGCCGGGGAGCAACGGGGTCCAGGCCGGGCTGAGCTACACCGACACCAAGGGCGTGACATACCCCACCTATCCCCTCGTCACCGCGACGTCCCAGGACTACCAGGGCTGCGGTTATGCCGACCCTGACCACTCCTGGGAGGGCGGCGCCAAACAGCTGAACGGGGGGAGGAACGACGGCTTCCTCAAGACCGCGGCGGCGGGCGACACCTTCCCGGTCGGGTACTACGGCGAGGCGGATGTGCCGATCCTTGGGGCCCTGGCCCGCAACTACACGACCTCGGACAACTACTTCTGTTCGATCCTCGCCGAGACCTACCCCAACCGGTTCTACCAGCACGCGGCGCAGACCGACCGCGACCACAACAGCTTCACCCAGGCCACGATCCCGACCATCTGGGACAGGCTCACGGGGGGCCTCACCGGCAAGTACTACTTCAGCGACGCGCCGTTCCTGGCGCTCTGGGGCCCGACCTACGCGCCCATCATCCACAGCTTCCCAACGTTCCTGCTCGACTGCGCCAACGGGACCCTGCCCAATGTCGCGTTTGTCGACCCCGCGTTCGAGGACGAGGGCACTGGCTCTTCCCGAGACTCGCACCCGCACGGCGACATCCGCTCGGGCGAGGCGTTCATCGGCCAGGTCTACAACGCGGTGCGCAGCAGTCCCAACTGGTCGAAGACAGTGCTGGTCGTCAACTTCGACGAGTGGGGCGGGTTCTATGACCATGTTGTCCCCCCCAGGGTCGTCGATGACCACGTCAACCCCGCCGCAGGGCCCCACCCGGACTACCGCCAACTGGGGTTCCGGGTGCCCAACGTGGTCATCTCGCCGTTCTCCCACCCGGGCCGCATCGTCTCCAGCGGAGCCCCGTTCGAGCACACGTCGATCCTGCGGATGATCGAATGGCGCTGGGGGCTGACACCCCTCAACGCGCGTGACGCCAACGCCCGCAACCTGGTCGACATGCTGGACTTCAACCTCAACCGAACCGATACGCCGGTGGTGGCCAACCCGGGCCTGGTTGCCAGCATCCCGTGCGGCCCGACCAGCACCAAGGCCAGCCCTCCGCAGCCTGTCGGTGGCGCGGGCGGCGCCGGCCAGGGCAGTGGAGGCGGCGGGTCCGGCGCGGGCTCCGGGGGGCTCCCGAACACCGCGACCGGGGACGGCCTGGGCCTGCCCGCCGTCGCGGCGACGGCCATCGCCACCGGTGCGGTGGGGGCCGCAAACCGGCGTCGCGCGCGGGCCGTCAATTCTGCCGACGAGGCCGTTTCGCCGGCCTAGAAACCGACGGTATCCTCGGTCACGTTGGCCAGCGGGATGCGAAGCGGGGCGCAGGCCCCCGGGTACGATTTCCTTTCGTCGGTCTTCGACCACGCCCTCAGCGCCATCGTCACCGCCGACGAGACCGGCCGGATCACGGGGTGGAACCCGCAGGCCGAGAAGATCTTCGGGTGGTCGCGCGACGAGGCGATGGGTCGCCCGCTCCACGAGACCATCATTCCCGAGCGCTACCGGGCGCGCCACCTGGCCGGCTTCAAGCGCTGGCTCGAGACCGGTGAAGGAGTGGTCCTGGGCCAGGTCCTGGAGCTCGATGGCCTGCGCCGCGACGGCACCGAGTTCCCCGTCGAGCTGGCCATTTCGCCGGTGGTCCGCAGCCCGGCCAACACCCTCCTGATCGCTTTCTGCCGCGACATCACCGAGCGCCACGAGGCCCAGCGCGAGATGCGCGAGGCCGCCACGCGGCTGTACGAGCTGCGACTGATGCAGGCGGTTGCGGCGCGGCTCAGCTTCACCCTCGACATGGATGCCGTTTACGGCGAGGTGGTGCGCGCGGCGGCGGAGATGGCCTCGCCACCGGACGCCCCGGTGCGCCGGGCCTCCCTGTTGCGGGTGGCCGGGGACGAGGTCCGCTCGCTCACCGAGTACGACGCCGCGGGTCTCGCGTTCGGCTCCCACACCTACCAATTGGCGACGCACCCGGTGCTCCTGCAGGTGGTCGAAACCGGCACGCCGTACATGGGTAACCTGGGGCAGATGCCGGTTTCCGCGGCGACCTCCGCAATGTTGAGCCAGACCAACCTCGTCGACGCGGTCGTGGTCCCGGTACGGGTCGGCGAGAGCGTCTTCGGCCTGCTGACGGTGAGCAGCCGCGACGAGCACGGCTTCACCCCCAACCAGGTGGACCGCCTCGAGGCCATCGCCCAGATCGCCGGCCTGGCGATCGGCAACGCCGAGCATTTCCAGCTGATGCGCCAGCACGCCGAACGCTCGGCCGAGCTGGAAAGGGCCAAGTCGGAGTTCCTCAAGCTGGCCTCCCACGAGCTGCGTGGGCCGCTCGGCGTGCTCCGCGGCTACCTGTCGATGATGACCGAGGGCTCGATGGACATGGAGCAGGTGATGCACATCGCGCCGATGCTGTCGACCAAGCTCTCGCAGATCAACGACCTGGTCAACCAGATGCTGGAGTCGGCCCGCCTGGACGACAGCCGCCTGGAGCTGGAGAACGGGACTGTCGACATGCGTGAGGTGCTGCAGGACTCGATCGACGCGGTCCGCCCGTCGCTGACGCCGGCCCACCAAATCGCGGTGGGCGACCTGGCCTCCGGGGTGTTGGTCACGGGCGACCGGGCGCGACTTATCAACGTGGTGACCAACCTGCTGGACAACGCGGTCAAGTACTCACCGGACGGCGGCGAGGTGCGTTGCGAGCTCACCGCGAGCGAGTCGCACGTCGTCCTGGCGGTCACCGACCAGGGCATCGGCATCGCCTCCCAGGACATGGACCGGCTGTTCCAGCGGTTCGGACGCCTGGTCACCGCGGAGAACAGCCACATCGCCGGCACCGGGTTGGGGCTCTACCTGTGCCGCCGCCTGGCGCGGATGCACGGCGGCGAGATCACCGTTGTCTCGGAGCCGCATTACGGCAGCACGTTCACGCTCCAGCTGCCGCGCCTGACCGCCACGGCTGCCCCGGCGGCGAGCGGCCGCGACTACTGAGCGGCGGGCTTCAGCGGGAGGTGTTCGGCAGGGTCGACGTCCCGGCCACGGGTTGCGCCGGCAGGCCCAGGGGCGCGGGCACCTGGCCCTGGGCCAGCAGGAACGCGAGGTAGGTCGGGACGATTGCGGGGTCGACTCGCAGGTCGTTGTGGTACGTCATCGGGTAGGTCAGGTTGACCGCACCGTCGAGGTGGGGACTGGCGCGGTCGTCGAAGACCCCGGGCGTCGCCATGAAGAACGGGTCCGCATTGTCGGTGCCGTTGTAGACCGACATCCAGTGGGTGGGTCCCGGCGCCTCGCCGGCGGCGTTGAGGCCGGCCAGCCAGTTCGTTCCCGGCGCGATCTCGTCGCAGCCGTAGTAGGAGGTGTCGATGCCCCGGCAGACCGTGGTGCCGTGGTTGCCGCCGGCAATCATGACCGCGGCGAGCACATCAGCCCGCAGCTCCGGGTGCGCGAACAGCAGCTTGCGGGTGATGGTCACGCCCAGCGAGTGGGCCACGATGTCCACCTTCTGCGAGCCGGTGTACTCCTGGACCGCGCGGATGAAGTTGTAGAGGTCGGGAACGTTGGGGTCGTCGGAGGCGCCCTTGCCCCCGCTGCAGCAGAGCGCGTTGGGGTTGGCGCCCCAGTAGGCCTGGCTCAGGGCGTCCGGCTGGGACCGGGTGGGCATCCCGGCGTAGGCGTTGCCCAGGCCGTTGTACGACAGCGCGTACATCTCCTGGTTGGTGTAGCCCGCGATCGCCTTGAACTGGTCCGCGACGAGGAACCAGTTCTCGGCATCGGCCTGGTTGCCGTGGACGAAGATGACCGGCACGTGGGTGCGCGGGCCGAGGCGCTTGACGCCGCCCCAACCGCCCAGCGGGAAGCCCCATTCGCAGTCCGTCAGGCTGGGGAAATCGGAGGCGAACAGCACCGGCCCTGCGTACGGCATGTTGTGGCCGGCCTGCGGCTCGGCGGCGGCGATCGCCGCACAGGGGGTCGGCGGTGCCGCGGCCGCCGGCCCGCTGCTCGCGGGCACCACGACCAGGCCGGCTGAGAGCAGCGCCAGGAGGACGGCGCGGCCCACGATCAGGGCGCGGTGAGCAGGCGGATCGCGAAGTCGGCGTAGGTGTCCTCGACCTCCTGGGGCGTATACCCCATCGCGGGCGACCACCACTCCGCCACCCGGATCCCGCTGCCGCCGATGACTGCCAGGGCCAGCCAGGCGTCCGGCACCGAGAAGACCCCGGCGCCCACCCCGTCCTGGATGGTCTGCAGCAACATCCCCTGGGCCTCCTCGCGGATCGCGCGGACCTTCTCGAGCCCGGCCGGCTTGAGGGCGTGGAGCTCGCGGTTGGCGACCCGGGCCAGCAGGGGGTATTCGACGTGCAGCCGGACGTGGGCCCGCACCAGCGCGCGCATCCGCTCGGTCACGTTGTCGGGCTCCGAGTCGCGGGCCGCGCGCAGGCGATCGCGGTGCTCCTCGTGCCCCATCGCGACCAGTTCCATCAGGAGCGCCTCCTTGGAGGCCAGGTGGGCGTACATCGAACTGGGTCGGATGCCCGCGGCCTCCGCCAGTTCGCGCACCGAGACGCCGTGGAACCCACGCTCGCCGAATGTCAGCAGCGCCACCTCCAGCAGGCGCCGGTGGGTGCCGTCGGCGTCGGAGCGCGCGGGCAGCAGGTTGACGTCATCCGCGTCATCCATGACCGCCGCCGGACCACCTCGTGCCACCGACCAGATTTCCCCCGTTGACTTTCCTTTACAGCGTGCTGATAATCATCGCCTAACGATCGTTCGTTTTGCAAGCCCCGCGGGGTGCGGGTTGGTTTTAGCGGGAGTGGAAACCATGGGGTTGAGGATCAGGTTCGTTCTGCTTGTTGCGATCGCCTCCGTGGTCGCGGCCCTCGCCATGCCCGTCAGCGCCATGGGTGGCACGGGGGGTGCCGCCCAGGCGCACCCGGCGACGTTCACCTGGTCCAGCTACACCAACGGCGCGGGCACCCGCCGCTACAAGGTGTACGTCCCGGCGTCGTACCGCGGTCACTCCGTACCCCTGGTGGTCGAGCTGCACGGCTGCAACCCGGACAACGCCGAGACCGAGGCGCGTTGGTCGCGCATGAACCTATTCGCGGACCGGTACGGCTTCATCGCGGTGTATCCCCAGCAGGACCCGGCGGCCAACGGCAGCGGCTGCTGGAACTGGTTCGAGCCGATGCACTGGCATCGCGGCGCCGGCGAGCCGTCGATCATCGCGGGGATCACCCGCACCGTCATGTCGACCTGGCACATCGACCCGCGCCGCGTCTACGTCGGCGGGATCTCGGCGGGCGGCGCGATGTCCAACATCATGGCCGTCACCTACCCCGACCTCTACGCCGCCGCCATGATCTACGCCGGCTGTGAGTACACCGGCACGGCGACCTGCCTGGGCTCGGTCGCCCTGCTGCCGCCGCAGGTCTCCGGCGACCTCGCCTACCAGGAGATGGGCGCGCGGGCCCGCGTGGTGCCGGTCATCGTGATCCAGGGCGACACGGACCCGGTCGTGCCCTTCCCCAACTCCCAGGTGATCGTCCAGCAATGGCTCACCAGCGACCACCTGGCCACCACCGGCAGCCTCGACCCGGCGCCGTCCCTGCCCACGACCACCACCCCGGGCACCAGCCCGGGCGGCCAGCAGTACTGGGTCGACGACTACCGCGATGCCAGCGGCTGCACGCTCGCCGAGCGCTGGCTGGTGAACGGGATGCTGCACCAGTGGTCCGGCGTCCAGGGCGACGGCAGCCCGACCGACACCATCTTCACCGACCCGGCGGGACCCGACGTGACGACGCCGATCCTGCGCTTCTTCAACAATCACCCGATGCCGGCCCGAGGCCGGGCGTGCAAGGAGGTCAAGAGCCGATGAGCGTCGACAGGTCACGCGGGCGGATCACCCGCTCGATAGCGAGGCTGGCGGGCGGTGTCGTGCTGGCCCTGGTGGTCGTGCCGGCGGCGGCGCAGGCGGACCAGGGCTCGGTTCCGGTTGACCACCAGGCCTACGTCTCCGAGACCCCTGTCGATCCTCACAACGCTGACGCGGTCGCGATTCACATCGATGTCAAGGCCGGCCAGGAGACCGCCCAGTCCTACCTGCACGTCAACTTCAATTTCCTGCCCGAGGGCGCGACCCTCGACAGCCTGGTCCTCACGCTGCAGCCCACGGCCCCGGCGACCGCGGGTGCGCCCGACCCCAACAACGTCAACAGCAGCGCGGCGGTCCTGAACTTCTGCATCCTGACCGAGCCCATCCCGGCAGACATCACGCCGAGCCACGCTCCGCTGAAGCACGACTGCACCGCGGCCTCCCGGGTCGGCTCGTGGCAGCCGGACGGGAGCTACAAGGTCGACCTCCGCCCGCTGGCCGCCAGGTGGCTCGCGGGTCCCGACTACGGTGCCGTGATCCTGCCGGTCCAGGGGCCGACGGACACCTACAGCGTCGGCTTCGACCGCGGCAAGACGACCACGGTGGCCCAGTTCACACCGCAGGCCACGGACACCCAGCCACAGCCGCAGACTCAGCCGGCCCCGGCGCAGACCGAGGTCATCCCCGCCCCCGGCAGCGGCGGCGTGGTGATCGGACCGGGCACGATCGTGTCCCCCGACTTCTCGCAGCCCACCCCGGCGGCGCAGCCCAGTGCCCCGGCGCCCGTCATCCATCACCAGCCCCAGCCGGCGCCGCAGACGTCGGGCGGCGGCACCCCCTCGGGGCCCTCGGGATGGCCCCTGTTCGTTCTGATCGCGGCGGCTGCCGCGGGCGTCGGTCTGCTTGCCTACCCGGTCGGCCAGGCCCTGTCGGCAGGCGGGGCCGGCGTCGGTGCGGGCCTGATGCAGCAGCTGCGGCTGCACCCGCGCCTCTTCGCCACCACCGGGATTCTCGGGGTCTACAGCCTCACGTTCGGGTCCTACACGCTGGCGCATCCCAACACCGCGCAACCGGCGGTTTCAGCGCAGCAGCAGGCGCTCAACTCCAGCCCATCGCCTGAGGCCGGCACCAGCCCCTCGCCCGACGCTTCCGCGGTCCCCGGCGCCACACCTGGTGCAGGGCAGCCCGGGGCGGCCGGCGCTCCCGTCGGCACCACCCGGGTCATCAACGGGACCAGCGTCTTCGTACCGGCGAACGGCGGGCCCCCGTCGGCCAACCTCTTCCCCGCGAGCCAGGACCGGATAGGCATCAGCGACAGCCAGATCAAGCTGTGCGGCCACGCCGCCCTGACCTACGCCAGCGCCTTCAACACCTCCCCCACGGACTTCAACGTCTTCTGGAGCAACGTCAATGCCCATGGCGGGATCTATGGCCGCCAGGTGGCGATGGATTACAAGAACGACAACTACGATCCCACCACCGCGGTCCAGGCGGCGCAGCAGTGCTCCGACGAGGGCATCTTCATGCTCCTCGGGGGCATCGGCTTCGACCAGATCCCCAACGTGCGGATGTGGGCCGAGCAGAACCGGATGCTGTACATCCACCACATCGCCACCGCCAACGGCACGGCGGGACTGAAGTACAGCTTCGCGCCGCTGCCCACGGTCGAAGAGGCGGGGCGCATGTTCGCCCAGCTGTACCTCCACGACTTCAAGGGCAAGAAGATCGGCATCCTCCACCGCGGCAGCATCTACTGGGACCCGGGCTACAACGCGTTCAGGCAGGCCCTCCGCGATGCCGGCCTCGAGGACAAGATCGTCTCCGAATCCCCGGTCAAGCAGAACCAGGGCAGCTACGCCCAGGAGCTGGCCAGGGCACGCCAGAACGGCGCTGAGGTGATGTGGGCGTGGGAGAACGCCCTCGACACCCCGGAGATGATCAAGCAGGCCAAGAGCCAGCAGTGGAGCCCGAACTGGATGGTCTTCCCATTCAACGTCGAGCTCACCGCCCTGCAGGCCAACGGCGACGCGCTCAACCCGCCGATCGTCGGTGTCGCGGCCTGGCCGGCTTACACCAAGGGCCAGTACGACGGCCCCTTCGCCTCCTATGCCGCCGACATCCATGAGTTCGAGCGGGAGTACCACGACTACGACCCCAACGTCGACCTCGGGGGCGCGGGCGGTGACCTGCTGTTCCTCAACTGGGTGGCCCAGAAGCAGCTCTACCAGCAGCTGCTGGACTGCGGCAGGGACTGCACCCGCAACAAGTTCGCGGGCATGATGCTGACCGGCTACAAGAAGACGGTCAGTCCCAATTGCCAGGCCGACTGGTCGCGGGTGTCCCATCGTGGTGGGTTCGCGCTGGACATCTTCACGACCTACCAGAACTCCGCCGGCAACGCGGCCTGGGAACCGGTCGCGCTGTGCGTCGAGCACTATTGACCCAGGGGCGGCGGGCAGTGACGGTTCGCGGTAGCTGATGCTCGCCAGCATCGTCCTCGGCCTCGTGGCGGGCACCATATACGGGCTGCTGGCGGTGGGCATTGTGCTCATCTACAAGGGCTCCCGGGTCCTCAACTTCGCACAGGGGGAAATCGGCACCTTCTCCCTCTACGTAACGTCGATCCTCAGCACCCAGATGCATGCGCCATACCTGGTCGCCGCAGCGGGGGCGGTCATCACCGCCGGCCTGATCGGCTTCCTGTTCGAGCTGCTGGTGGTGCGCCGGATGGGCGGGGCCTCACGCCTCACGGTGACCATCGCCACCGTCGGGCTGCTCACCCTGCTGATCTCGCTCGAGTTCATGCGCTTCGGGCCCGCCCCCCAGCCTGTGCCGTCGCCGGTCGAGGGAGTCGGCCCGGTCATCGCGGGGGTGTACATCTCGCCGAGCCAGGAACTGTCGGTCGTCATCATCCTGCTGCTCGGCGCGGCGCTGACGATCTTCCTGCGTTATACCGACTTCGGCCTGGCCGTGATGGCCACCGCCCAGGACGCGACCGCCGTGCGCCTGATGGGGATACCACTGTCGCGTGTCACCGCCTTCACGTGGACCACCGGGTGCGCCGTGGCCGCGGTGGCGGCCCTGCTGATCTCCCCGACCATCGGCATCGGGGTGGCCCCCAACTTCATGGGCCTGCTCTTCGTCAGCGCCCTGGCGGCGGCGCTGGTCGGTGGCCTGACCTCGTTGCCGGGCGCCTTCGTGGGCGGCCTGGTCATCGGTGTCATCGAGGGCCTCTCCTTCCAGGCCGGGTCGGTCGTGACGGCGGTGCCCGGGTTCAAGGAGATCGCGATCTTCGCGGTCATCCTGGCCGTCCTCCTGTTCCGACCCCAGGGCCTGCTGGGCAAGGAGGCCTGATGCTGACGCCGAGGCGGACCAACGTCCTGCTCGTCGCCTTCCTGGCGGCGGTTCTGCCACCCCTGACCTACCGCCTGATGCCGGCCTGGTTCCCCAGCAGCTTCTGGCTCTTGCTGGGGTACGCGGCGGTCTTTGCGGCGGCGGCCCTGTCGCTCAACCTGCTGATGGGCTACGCGGGGCAGATCTCGCTGGGGCACGCGGCGCTGCTCGGGATCGGCGCCTTCACCAGCGGCTTGATCACCTCCAAGCTGGGCCAGTCGATGGCCGTGGGGATTCCCGCGGCGGCGCTGGCCGGCGGACTCGTCGCCCTGCTCGTGGGCCTCCCGGCGCTGCGCCTCAAGGGGCTCTACCTGGCCATCATCACGCTGAGCCTGGGGTACATGATGGTCAACTCGATCTTCCGCATGTCGATCTTTGCCGGTGGGTCCGCGGGGGTCGAGATGCCGCGGCGGATCGCGGGCGACCTCCTCCTGAACAACCACGCGGACTACCTCGCCATGTCCCTGGTCGTGCTCCTGGGGATCTGGCTGGTGGACAGCAACGTGACCCGCAGCAAGCTCGGTCGGGCGTTCGCGGCGATTCGCGAGGACGAGGCTGTCGCCCAGGCCTTCGGCATCAACGTCAGCCGCTACAAGCTGATGGCGTTCGTGCTCTCGGGCGCCATCGCCGGCCTCGCGGGGGCGTTGTACGGCCACCTCAGCTTCTCGGTCAGCGCCGACACTTTCAGCTTCGAGAAGATCTCGCTGCCGCTGGTGATCATGGTGGTGGTCGGCGGCCTGGGGAGCCGGGTCGGCGTCGCCGTGGCGGCGTTCTTCTTCATGCTCTTCCCCCAGCTCCCGGTGCTGAACAACCTGCACGGGTGGGACCTGGTCATCGGCGCCTTCCTGCTGATGTACACCGTCGCACGTCACCCCGGGGGCTTCACCGAGATGATCGCCGAGGCGCGCGACCGGCGGCGCAAGCGGGCGCTGGCGAAAGCGGCGCAGCCGGGCCAGGACGAGGACATCGAAGAGAAGGGCGCGATCCCCAAACTGCCCAGCCTGCCCCGTCCCTCAGGGTTGGCCGAACGCCCCCAGGTCGCCGGTGCCAACCTCCTCGAGGTGGAGGATGTGCGCGTGGCGTTCGGCGGCCTGCGCGCGGTGGACGGAGCGTCGCTGGAGGTGCCGCGCGGGCAGATCGTGGGCCTGATCGGGCCCAACGGCGCGGGCAAGTCGACACTCTTCAACGCGATCTCCGGCCTGGTCAGGCCGGACTCCGGGGTGGTGCGGTTCCTGGGCCAGGAGATCCAGGACCTGGCGCCGCACGCCCGCGCCGAACGGGGCATCGCCCGCACCTTCCAGAACATCGGCCTGGCCAAGAGCCTCACGGTGCGCCAGAACCTGCTCCTGGCCCAGCACATCGTGGCGGGCTACAACCCGGTCCAGGCCCTGGGCTTCACCCGCAAGACCGCGCGGGTCGAGGCCGAGTTGCTCGAGCGCGCCGACCAGGCCCTCGCCGCCCTGGACTTCGAGCGCTTTGCCCACGAGCCCCTGCGCAACCTCTCCCACGGCCAGCAGCGGATCGTCGAGATCGGCTGCGCCCTGGTCACGGCGCCCGAGTTGATCATGCTCGACGAGCCCTCCGCGGGGATGTCGCCGGGCGCGGCCGAGAACCTCGCGCTGCGCCTGCGCGACCTGCGCGACGAGCTGGGTCGCACCGTCCTGCTGATCGAGCACAACGTGCCGCTGGTGCTCGATGTATGCGACTACATCTACGTGCTGAACTACGGCTCGGTCCTGGCCCACGGCAGCACCGCGATGATCGCCCGCCAGCCCGAGGTCATCGGCGCCTACTTCGGCGAAGAGGTGGTGGCGTGAGCGCCGAGGTGCTCAGCGTCGAAGGCGTGACCGCGGGTTTCGGATCGAACACCGTGCTCCACGGGGTCACCTACAAGGTGCACCAGGGCGAGATCGCGGGGGTCTTCGGGCTGAACGGCGCGGGCAAGAGTGTATCCATGAAGGTGGTGGCGGGTGTCGTGCCGGCGTGGTCCGGCAAGATCACCCTCAACGGCCAGGACGTGACCAGGCTGTCGCCCGAGAAACGGGTCGCGCGCGGGATCGCGAATGTTCCCCAGGGCCGCCAGGTGTTCCCCGCCCTCACCGTGGAGCAGAACCTGCGCCTCGGTGCCTACACCCTGCGGCGGCGCGACCGCGGCAAGTACAAGCCCCTGCTGGAGAGCATGTACGAGCGCTTCCCGGTGCTGGGCAAGCGCAAGGACCAGCTGGCCGGGACGATGTCGGGTGGCGAGCAGGCCAGCCTGGCCGTGGCCCGGGCACTGATGTCCGAACCCAGCCTGTTGCTCATCGACGAGCCGTCCGCGGGGCTGGCGCCGAAGGTGGTCGAGGAGCTGTTCGAAACCCTTCGCGAGATCAACCGCGGCGGCGTCACCATGCTCCTGGTGGAGCAGAACGTCACCTTCGGGCTCAAGCTGGTGCAGACCGCGCACATCATGCAGCGCGGCAGGATCGTCTACGAGGGTGAGGTCGCCTCGCTGGACCGGGACCGGGTCGCCGAGTACCTGGGCATCGGCCGGCTGCTGAAACCCGGCATCACAACCAACAAGAACGGGGCGGCAAAGGCTCCCCGCAAAACACGAAAGGCCCCCGCGCCAAAGGCCGCCGGCCAGCCATCGAATTGAGGTGAACATGAGCCAGGAACAAGCAATCGACACCACCACCACAGCCGGCGAGTTCGATCTCCAGGTCCCGGGAGGCCGCCTGCACGCGCGGCGCTTCGGCCCCAAGGACGGACCGCTGGTCATCGGCATCCCGGGTCTGTCGGCGAACCTGAAGACCTTTGACTACTTCGCCGAGCGTGCCCTGGGCGAGGGCATCCAGCTCGTGGCGCTGGACCTGCGCGGCCGCGGCAAGAGCGACATCACCCCTGCCGGCACCTACGGCTGGGACAGCCATGCCCGCGATGTCGTCGCCGTCGCCGACCAGCTGGGCGCGACGAAGTTCAGCGTGATCGGCTCGTCGATGGGCGGCGCGGTGGGCATGGAGATCGCCGGGCTCTTCCCCGGGAGGCTTGAGCGCCTCGTCCTGATCGACATCTGCGGCGGTCCCGATCCCCGGAGCCTGAGCCTGATCCAGGCCGCAGTGGATCGCCTGGGCACGGTGTACCCGTCGCTCGAGGCGTACATCGGCCTGGTGCGCGGGATCGGCACCGTAGAGCCCTGGAATGAGTACTGGGAACGCTACTTCGAGTACGACCTCGTCGAGGTTGACGGCGGTGTCCGTGCCCGCAGCGACCGCGACGCCGTCATGGAGGACAGCGACTTCGGCGTGCGGGCCTTCGCCGAGACGGATGGCAAGGTCCATGTCTACGAGCTCTGGAAGTCGCTGGACATGCCGGTGCTGCTGGTCCGTGGCACGCGTGAGCTGATGCCCGGGTTTGGGCACATCGTGCCGGAGGCGGAGCGCGACGCGTTCCTGAAGGCGGTGCCCACCGCGGAGCTGGCCGAGGTCGACGCCAACCACTACGGTGCCAACATGGGCGACGAGTCCAGCGCCGCCATCGGTCGCTTCCTGGAGCCCCTCCGCCGGGGATAGCCCTCGGCGCCGCTTATTCGACGGTGTGGATCTTGATCGTGTTGGTGCCGCCCGGCGTGTTCAGCGGCTGACCGAAGACAAACACGACCAGGTCTCCCTTCTTCACCTGGCCGCGGCGCACCGCCTCGCGGGACGCGATTCCGAATAGCTCGTCGGTGTCCTGGGCGGTGGGCATCACCATCGTGCGCACCCCGTAGAGCACCTGCATCTCGCGGGCGACCTCGTGGCGGGTGGTGGCCGCCAGGATCAGCGTCCGGGGCCGGCACTTGGAGACGAAGCGGGCACTGCTACCCGTCTGGGTGAAGACGATCAACCGGGCGGCCTGCAGCGAGTCGGCCAGGCGGCAGGCGCCCAGCGCGATGGCCCGCGGCACCTCGCCGATCTCCTGGAGGGCCGGCAGCGGCGGCCCCGGCGTGTGCGACCGCTCGATCGCCAGTGCGATCCGGTGCATCGTCTTGACAGCCTCGACAGGGTAAGCACCCGCGGCGGTCTCCTCGCTGAGCATCACGGCGTCGGTGCCATCGAGGATGGCGTTGGCCACGTCACTGGCCTCGGCGCGCGTCGGCCTCGGGCTGCTCACCATCGACTCCAACATCTGGGTCGCGGTGATGACCGCCTTGCCGTGGGCCATCGCGTGGGCGATCACGCGCTTCTGCATCACGGGCACCTGCTCCGGTGACAGCTCGACCGCCATGTCGCCGCGGGCCACCATCACGCCGTCGGCAGTGTCGAGGATGCTGTCGAGGTGGTCCAGCGCCGCCGGCCGCTCCAGCTTGGCGATCACCGGTTGGCCCCCTTTGAGGCGGCGGATGCGGTCCTTGACCAGTGTGATGTCGGCGGCGTCCTGGACGAAGGAGAGGGCCACCAGGTCCACCCCCTGCTTGACCCCGAACTTGAGGTCCTCGATGTCCTTGGCCGTCAGCGCATCGACGTGGAGGTCGATGCCGGGGAGGTTGACGCCCTTGTGCTCGCGCAGCTCGTGCCCGCGCACCACCTTGCACTCGACGGTGTCATCGGCGACAGAGACCACCCGCATCTCGATGTGGCCGTCGTCGAGGAGAAGGCGGCTCCTCGGCTTGACCAGCGAGGCGATCGCGGGCAGGCTGATCCCGACGCGCTCGGCGTTGCCCATCTCGCACCGCGGGTCGAGCACCAGGGTCTGCCCCCGGCGGATCTGGATCGAGCCGCCCTCGATTCGCCCGACCCGGATCTTCGGTCCGCCCAGGTCCTGCAGGATGGCGATCGGCCAGCCGATCTTCAGGCTCGCCTTGCGCACCAGGCGGATGGTCTCGGCGTGCTCCTCATGGGTCCCATGGGAGAAATTCAGCCGGACCACGTCGACGCCCGCGCCAAGCACGCGCGAGAGCATCGGCTCGCGGTTCGAGGCCGGGCCGAGGGTGGCCACGATGCGGGTGCGGCGGCCGGATTGGCGCAGCGGCATCAGCGCATCGTAGCCGACCTTCGCTAGCTGGGCTTGGCCTGGGCCAGGGCCTGCTCCCGGGTGACCCCGTCCATGTTGTGCACCGACTTCGCGTGCTGCTGCACCGCGGTCACCAGCTCGTCGTCTTCCTTGGATTCGAACTCCCAGCCACAGTCGCAACTGACCTTACGGTTCATGTATGCACCTCCTGATGCCATGTTGACGGTTCGCGGCCAATGCTGCGCGCTGCCGTTTGGCGGTAGTTTGGAGCCATCGTGATACGCGTCTACATCGCCGGTGAAATCCAGGTCGAGGCCGAGCACCGCCTGTTGCGCGAGGCGGACCTGCCCGCGCGCCAGGGAAGGCTGGCCTTCGCCTACCTCGTCGACCGCCGCGCCCACGCCGTAGCGCGCGAGGACCTGGCGACCGTGCTGTGGCCCGACCGGCTGCCGGATGCATGGGCGGTTTCCCTCAGCGCGATCATCAGCAAGCTCCGGGTGGCGCTCGAGAGCGTTGGGCTGCCCCGTGACGACGTCATCAACACCGCCTTTGGCTGCTACCAGCTGCGGCTCCCGGCCGACGCCTGGGTGGACCTGGAGGTGGCCGCCGCCGGCCTTCACCAGGCGGAGGCCAAGGTGGCCGCGGGCCGTGCGGCCGCTGCCTATGGCGACGCGCTCGTGGCCCTGACGATCCTCCGCCGGCCGTTCCTCACGGGCGCGGCCGGAAGCTGGGTGGACGGCCGGCGCGAGACGCTGCGCGGTTACCTGGTCCAGGCGCTGGACTGCATGATCAGCTGCCAGGCCGCGACCGACGAGCTGGCCCTGGCGATGCGCAACGCCGAGGAGCTGGTGGCGATGGAGCCCTTCCGGGAGAGCGGCTACCGCCACCTGATGCGCCTGCACGCCCGGCGCGGAGACCGGGGACAGGCCCTGCAGGTGTACGAGACCTGCCGCACCCGCCTGGTGGACGAGCTGGGGGTGGGGCCGTCAGCCGAAACCGAGAGCCTGCAGCTGGAGCTCCTCAAGGCGGGCTGACTGCCGCGCACCGTGACAGCAAACGGTGCAAGAAACCCGCGTCACCATCGTCTTGTTATGTGAGGTCACCTTTGCCCAATCGAGGCGAGGGGCCTCGAAGTAGAACAGGGCAATAAACGGGAAGGGAGAACCCTGTGAACGCGGTGGACGCCGGGGCGTGGCGTCCTACCGGCCTTAGGGGTCCGGGAAGGGGTGCTGCATGAATAGGCGTCGTCACTGGTCGTTGGTCGTGGTGGGGTTGCTCACCGCCGTCGCGGCGCTGGTTGCCCCTGCCTCGGCGCAGACCACGCCGGCCCAGCCCTACCTGTTCCAGGCGGGTGCCGCCGTCGCCGACCTCACGCCTCCGCCTGGTGTTCCCGTCTACTCGGGCGGGTTCGGGCAGAGCCCGGCGATCTACGGCGACCAGCAGCTCAAGGACAACGGCCTCAACGCCCGCGCCATCTACGTCAGCAACGGCAAGCACGCCGTGACGATGGTCGCGGTCGACTCCCAGGGGATTTTCGCGGCCGTGCAGCAGGCCAGCACCGACCCGCTCACCAGCGGGCTGGGCTCGGCCGGGATGCGCGCCGACGCCGCCCGCGACATCAGCAGAGCGCACATCGGCCCGGCCATGACCGCCGCCGACATCATTGTCCAGGGCAGTCACAGCCACTCGGCGCCGACCGTCATGGGGCTCTGGGGCCCGGTCGATATTCGCTACCTGCAGCTGCTCCACGACCGAGTCGTCCAGGCCATCGTCAACGCCGCCAGGGCGGCCCAACCCGCGTACCTGCAGTACAGCAGCGTCGATGCGCCGTTCCTCGACAACATCAACACCAACCAGACCGACAGCTACCAGGGCTGGCTGCAGGACGGCCAGGTCTCGATCCTGCGGGCCATATCCGCGCGCAGCAACGCGACCATCGCCAGCTACGCCAACGTCCCGGCCCACCCCGACATCGTCAACGGCGCCGGGATCGCGCAGGGTTGCATCGACCGCAGGGTGCCGACCGACCAGTGCCCCGCACTCACCGCGGATTACTTCGGACGCGTGCGCAAGCTGCTCGAGGACCAACTGGGGGGAACGGGCATCGTCGCCGGCGCCACGCTGGGTCGCGAGGAGAGCCCCATCCAGGTGGGTGGCATCGACCGTATGAACAACTACGGTCGCCTGGTGACCGAGCTGGTCACCCGCGCCCTGGCCGCGCCGAAATGGGTTACCGATGGGACGGTCGCCTCCAGCGAGACCTTCATGCAGGTGCCCGGAACCAACCCCGCGCTGCTGGCGCTGGTGCTGGCATGGCAGGGCCCGGCCAGCGCGATCCGCCCCGCGACCGACCAGGTCAGCCTGCCCGCGGACAGGGCTGACACGCCGCCTTACCAGACGGGCAACGTGATCGGCACCCCGGTCACGGCGCTGCGCATCGGGCGCCTGGCCTACGTCACGCTCAACGGCGAGGCATTCCCCGAGGTGCGCCACGACATCACCGCGGGCGTCAAGGACGCCGAGATGGTGGTGGGGCTCAGCCTGGGCAACGACCAGCTGGGCTACTACGAGCCGGCCCACGCCTTCGTCTTCGCCAACGGGGTCGCGCCGTACCACTCCGACCACCTGGAGTACAACATCTCGCCGGTGCTGGGCGACCTCGAGATCCGGACCCAGATCCAGAACCTGGGCGCGGTCGGTTTCGCGACCAACGGCTACACGCTTTCAACCCCGGAGAACCACGACTGGGCCGCGGCACTGCACCCCGGGCTGCAGGCGCTGGCCTACCCCGAGCGCGGTGACGCCGACCCTCATTCCGGCACCTTCACAACGACCCTCGAGGGGATCTACGGCAGTTCCGCCGTGCTCGACTCGGCGAACGCGGGCGCCGGACCGGCCGGACCGGTGCACTGGGACCTGGGCGACGGCTCGAGCGTCGACACGCCGGTCAGCGGGCGCTACACCACGCGCATCACGCATGCCTACAAGCCCGGGACCTACAGGGTCCACCTGACCGTGACCGACACCAACGGCGACACCGCCGATTGGTTCGTGCCGATCGTGGTGTACAAGCCGCTGGTGGCGGCCATCAACCAACGGACCGCGCCGGACGGCTCGGTGACCTACGCCGGCGGCACGCGGGGCGGCAGTGGCCAGGTGCTGCTGTGGCGGTGGCAGTTCGCCGATGGGACGGTGTCCTACGGCAAGGAGGTCAGGCACCGCTACCCACAGGGCGTCACAGGTCGGCAAACTGTCTTGACCATCGTCGATGCCACGGGTACGGTGGTGTCGTCGCAGTCGGGCTAGAGGCTGTAGCAGGGACGGGAAGCCCACCAACTAGCAGAAGCAGTTCGGGGGAACTGAATGCTTTTGTACGTAGCCCCAGCGGTCTTCGTGTTCCTGTTGATCTGTGCCGGTGCGGCCCTCAGCATCCGCCGGCCACCGCCCGGCAAGAAAGCCCGTCCCAAGCGCCTCTAGGGCCGGGGCCCCTGCGCCAGGCCGACCGCCATCAGGCGGCCCTGACCTCCACGCGGTCACCGCGGACCCGCGCGACGAACGCGGGCTGGGGCATGCTCGCAGGACCCCGCAGCACACAACCGTCCACCAGCTGGAACCGGCTCCCGTGCCACGGACAGGTGATGTCACCCTCGCCCACGTCCCCTTTGTGGAGGGGGCCACCGGCGTGGCCGCAGAGGTTGGCCAGGGCGCGCACCTCGCCATCCTGCTTCAGCAGCATCACCTCGACGTTCTTGGCACTGACCTTCATGGGCTTGCCCTCGACAAGGTCCGCCGCGGCGGCGACGTCGGTCCACTCGCCCACCTCTTCGTCCACGCCATAACCGGCGTGGGTGACCCCGAGCCCCCGGGCCATCAGCAGGTGTCCGCCGAGGTAGGCGGAAGCGCCGGCAACCCCGATGCCCATCATCCCCAGCGCCTTGCCGGTTCCCCGCGCCCCGGACCTGCGCGCCAGCCAGGAGCCCGCCATCAGCGCCAGCCCGGCGACATTGGCCACGCCGTGGACCACGCCAACCCGCTTCTCGGCGCCGTCGTTGCTGTCCGACCAGTCCGCCAGGCCGGTGGCGGCGGTGCCGAGCGCGGACAGGTTGCCCAGCCCGAGGAGCAGGTCGGCGCCACCCTCGGCCGCTTTTCCACCCACGATGTCGAGCGTTACCGCGCTCATCCAGAACCCGATTGGCAGGTCGGTGAGCAGGGGGTGCAGGGCATGGCCCAACCAGGCGCCGCTCAGCGCGTTCTTGATGGTGTCCGACTCGGTCAGGCCGTGCACCACGGCGGTGACCGTGTTGCTGAAGTCGTCCAATAGGGCGCTCTGCTCGAGGCCCGAGACGACGTCCGTCAATGTCCTGCCCACCCTGCCCTGCGTCATCAACCCGGCACCTCCTGAATCACTCTGCGCCTCAGCAGAAAGAGTTATAGACGAGTGACCCCGACCACCGTCCGCTCGCCCTCGACCTGGAGGTCGAAAGGCTGTCCGAAGGCTGTGAAGCCGCGCAGGTCGACCATTGTGGCGTGGTCGGGAAGGTGGGGGTCGGCCAGGACCGACCGCGTCGCCGGGTCCGGCTCGAGCCCCAGCGCCGACCGCAGCATGAACATCGACGCGGCGCAGGCCCACGCCTGCGGGCTCGAGGCTGTCGGGTATTCCACAGGGAACGGCCCGACCTCGCGGCTGTAGCCGGCAAAGACCTCGGGAAGGCGGTGGTCCGGGAACTCCTCGGACGCCTCGACCATCGCGGTCATGACCCGGTTGGCCTCAGCGTGGAAGCCATAACGGTGCAACCCCGCCACGATGATGCTGTTGTCGTGCGGCCAGACCGTGCCGCAGTGGTAGCTGATGGGGTTGAACCCCGCTTCGTCGGCGCCCATCGTGCGCACCCCCCAGCCGCTGTACAGGGCGCTCGACATCAGCTGGTGGACCACCGCCGGCGCCCGCTCCGAGGGCACGATCCCGGACCACAACAGGTGCCCCATGTTCGAGGTCATGCTGTCGACCGGGCGTTTGCGGCCGTCGATCGCCAGGTGGTAGAAGCCTCCCCGCTCCTCACTCCAGAAGCTCTCGTTGAACCGCGCGTAGAGCGCGGTGGCGCGCTCCCGGAGCTCCACGGCCAGCTCCTCGTCCTGCCACGGCCCGGCGGCCAGCTGGGCGGCCCGGAGGAGGGCGTCGTACGCGTAGCCCTGCACCTCGCAGGCCGCCAGGGGCCCCCTGGCAAGGGTCCCGGCGTGGTCGCGGAAGGCGTCCCAGGAATCCTTCCAGGCCTGGTTCTCGAGGCCGTCCGTGGCGCGCCGCTGCCATTCGATGAAGCCGTCACCGTCCGGGTCGCCGTCCGTCCGCATCCACCGCAGCACCGCCTCCGCGTTGGGCCGGTACCGGCGGGCGCGCTCGTCGTCGCCGCTCCAGCGCCAGAGCTCGTGGAGCAGGATGATGAACAGCATCGGCGCGTCGACCGTGCCGTAGTACGGGAAGTGGCCGCCGTTGATTGCCGTCGGACCGCGGCGCAACTCGTGGACGATCTTGCCCGGTTGGGCATCCTTCTGGGGGTCGTCCACCGTGCTCTGCAGCCCGGCCAGGGCGTCGATCGCGCTCCAGCCCAGCCACTGGCCACCCGGCAGGACCTGAAGCGCGGTGATCAGCGTGTCCCGGCCGAACACGGTCATAAACCAGGGCATGCCCGCGGCCGGTAGCCCGGTGGCCAGGTCGGGCTCATCGATCAGCAGCGTGAACAGGTCGTCGGCACCACGGTCATATGCCGACTGCAGCGAGTCCCAGTTGGTGGTGAGCCGGGCCAGCCCGGGGCCCACCCCCTCGATGATCCGCGGCCCGCTGCGCACCTGGCCGAAGTCGCCGAGGCCGTGGCGCTGGGCCACGCGCTCGCCGTTGATTCGCAGGCGCACCTGGATCGCGGTTTGGAAGATCCCATGGGCGGGCAGGCGCACCCGCCAGGTCAGGCCCTTCTCGTCCGCGACCGGGTCGCCGCCGGCATCGATCTCGACACTGCCGGAGTACCTGCCGCGCTGCTGCTCGTACGCCAGCGCCGTGCCGGGCGGCGGAACCACCGCGTTGCGGTTGGCATCGAACTCCGCCGGCACCTCGGTGAAGACCTGGTCCCCGGGGTTGGTGAACGCCCGCGCCTTGACCTCGAACAGGTCCAGGAAATCGGCGTCCACGTCGAGGCGCATGTCGAACTCGCTGTCGACGTCGAGGTGGCTCTCGAGCACGATCTCCTCCTCCATGCCCCCGCCCACCACCCGCCGGCGGATGACCGAGACGGCGTTGGGGGGCAGCGTGCCGCCCACGCCGTTCATCAGGAAGACCAGGCTGGAGAAGGGGTCCACGTGGTGCGAGGTGAGGAGGCTGGGCGCGCGCCCGTCGACGGTGAGCCGCCAGCGCGACAGGTATCGCGTGTCGCGCACGAACAACCCCTGGGTCCCGGTGCCGATGTTGCCGGCGCGGTCCGACAGCACGAACGACGTCCCGTCGATGGCCAGCAGGAAGTCAGGCAAAGCACTCACGCATCGATATCAGCATTCGGTTGCAGGATAACGACGCGCGGGGGTCAGCCGTTGATGACGGCGGCGGCCCGCTCCGTGCTGACCGTCTTGCCCGTGAGCACCCTTTCGTAGACCCGCAGGTAATCGTCGACCATCACGTCGGGCGAGAAGCGGTTTCGGGCCAGCAGCGAGCAGCGAGCCGGGTCGATCTCCCCGACGGCCAGCACGGCCTCGACCATCTCGTCGATCGTGTCGACGACGAAGCCGGTCTTGCCCTCGTCGATCAGCTCGGGGGCGGCGCCCTGGCGGAAGGCGATCGTCGGGGTGCCGCTCACCATCGCCTCGACCATGCTCAAACCGAAGGGCTCGGGCCAGGTGATGGGCGCGAGCAGCGCCGCGGCGTGGGACAGCAGGCGGGTCTTCTCGGCGCCACTGACGTTCTCCACCCAGGTCACACGCAGGCCGTCGATGTGGGGCGCGATCTCCTCCTCGAAGTAGGCCTCGCTGCCGGGGTCGACCTTGCCCGCCAGGACCAGCTTGAGGCCCGCCTGGCGGGCGACCTCGATCGCGTGGTGCTGGCCCTTGTCGAGGCAGATCCGCGCCAGTACCAGCAGGTACTGCTCACGGTCCTCGGCGGGCGTGAACTGCAGCGCATCGATGTCCACGGCGTTGGGGACCACGCCCACCCAGGGCAGCCAGGGGGCCGGCTGGAGCTGGCTGTGGCTGATGGCCACCAGCGACGTGTGGACCCCGAGGCTCTGGATCGCGCTGGCCAGGGGCTCGGTCACCGGTCCGTGCACCGTGTGCAGGACGGGGGCCAGGTCCATCGCCTGGGCCTGCGCCACCATCGCCAGCCCGGCGTGGTCGTGGACCAGGTCCACGTGGCCGGCCTGGTTCTGCAGGTAGTCGTTGACCCGGGCGGCGTAGGTCATGTCCCGCAGCCCCTGGCTGTGCACGGCACCCAGGTCGGGGCGCCACGACGCGGGCGCCAGGCCGACGACCGCGTCGTGCGAGTCCTCCGCGCCGAACAGGATCACGCGGTGCCCGCGCTGGCGCAGGCTGCGCGCCAGCAGGCTGACCACCAGCTCGATTCCCCCGTACCCCACCGGCGGTAGCGGGTACCACGGGGGCGCGATCATGGCGATCGATAGTGGGCGCGCTGAAGATCTCGTCAACGGCATTGGCACTACGGGTACCTCGAGCATGGACGTCCTCCCGACCCCTGCGGAAGGTGATACCCACACTATCAAGTTGCTCCCGTAATTGGGAAGGGGGAACAGGTCGCCGAGAGGCGGAACCCAGGGGTCGCCGGAAGGGTTACTGGTAGATGAACCCTATCAGGGGGACCTGTCCGGGGATGATGTGGCGGTAGTCCACGATGCCCAGGCCGCGGTAGTTCATCTCGGAGATCAGGTAGCTGCCGTCCCCATAGACCTGCTCCACGATCGCCACGTGGCCGTAGTAACGGCTCTCCCAGGTGACCATGATCGCGCCGGGCCGCGGCCGGGAACCGGTGGCCATGCCGTAGGACTGGGCGGCGCCGAACCATTGCCAGGCATTGCCGTTCCACGGGACGTTCCGCCTGGTGGCCACGTAGTACGTGCACTGGCCCCACGGGAAGTGGTTGTAGCTGGACCCGCCATGCGGGATCTCGTGGGTGCCGGCAGCGGCGCTGGTGGCCTGGCCCTGGCTGGCAGCTGGGGCCGCCGCACCCGCCTCCTGCGACGCCGTGAAGCCCGTGCCGTCGGGGATCATCAGGAAGGTGCCGGCGGCGAGCACCCCGGGGTTGCGAATCGAGTTGTAGCCGATGATCGACGCGGCGTCAGCATGGAACCTGTCGGCCAGCACCGCGACCGTATCCCCGGCGGCGACCTTGACCAGGATCCCGTTGGTGGGCGGGATGAGCAGCTGCTGACCCAGCGCCAGGGTGTCGACGTCGGCCAGGTTGTTGGTCTGCTTGAGCGTGTCGATGCGGAGCCCGTAGCGCTCCCCGATCGCCCCCAGGACATCGCCGTCCTGGACCGTGTAGGTGACGACCTCGCGGTGGGACTGGGCGGTCTGGCCCAGGCCGGCGGGCTTGAC
The DNA here is from genome assembly GCA_034666405.1 of Chloroflexota bacterium. Lineage (GTDB taxonomy): Bacteria > Chloroflexota > Dormibacteria > DASZGP01 > DASZGP01 > JAXDLW01. The sequence goes on from JAXDLW010000010.1 coordinate 294,246, forward strand.
GATGAACCCGCGCGCGCTGAGAGCCCCGGGTTGGACGTCGGCGGCCCGGGCCGAGGTGGGCAGCCCCAGCGCGTGGCCGGGGGCCGCATGGGCACCCAGGACCCCGCTGAAGGCCGGTACCAGCAGGACCAGCAACAGGAGGACCCCGTGGCTGAGCCAGCGGGCGATCGTGAGCCTCTCGTCACGCGGCTGGGCGGTCGTCTGGGTCCGAACTGCGGCGCGTACCCGGCCGGTCACCCGCGCCCGTACGTCGGCACGCTGGCGCGCGGGCACCCATGCCCGGTCCGCCGGCGTGAACGCGGCCGCTCTTACGCCCAGTGTGAAGGCCCTCCGAAGTGGTTTTGCCACGTCCCCTATTCCCGTAGGGTGACCACACTGGTCGACGCGACTTGGACAGACAGTACTAGACGCCCGGGGGGAAGTTCAAGGCCCGGCCGGGGGCCGGTTTGAATTGCGCGAACCCCTGTTCGCGCTAGGGCCGCATGAAACCCCTGACCGTCGCCGCGAAGCTGGTGATGTCGATCGGCTTGGTGATGTACCCGTCAAAGCCATGTCCCAGGGCCTTTTCCTCGTCGCCCTCCATGGCGTGCGCGGTGAGCGCCACCACCGGCGTCTCCTGCCAGCGTGCGTCGCTCTTGAGGCGGCGCATCAGGCTGGTGCCGTCCTCGCCGGGGAGTGAGAGGTCGAGCAGGAAGATGTCCGGCTCGGCACCGCCGGCAAGGATCCGGTCCAGGGCGGTCGCGTCCTCGGCCGCGGTGACCTCGATCCCCGCGGAGTTGAGCAGCGCGGCGACCAGCACCCGGTTGTCGGCATAGTCCTCGACCACACAGACCAGCGGCTTCACTCCTCGACCTCGGGCATGGGGTTGAGGCCCCGGAGGGCCTCGTGGAGCTGGTCGCGCCCGAACGGCCGCCGCAGCTGCCGGATCCCGGACCGCAGCTCCATCTCGGGCACCACCTCGTCGGTCACCAGGAGCACCGGCATGGACTCCAGCCTGGCCTCGTCCTTCACGCGGGAAAGCATGTCACCAATGACCTCGCCAGGGATGTCCAGCGCCAGCAGGAGGGGGCGCATCTCGACCGCCGCCTTGACCGTCATCTCCTGCGCCGAGATGCCGACGAAGCCCAATCCCGCGCTCCCGGCCCAGTCGCGCACCCGCAGGGTACTGGGGAAGTCGGAGGTCACCCACAGCACCACCGGCATCGGCGAAGGTCCGGCCTCCCCGAGCAGTCCCGGCGTCACCGTGGCGGATGCCAGCTCGAGGGTGAACCGGCTACCGGTGCCCACGTCGCTCTGGACGTGGAGGTCGCCGCCCATCTCGCGGGCCAGGCGCTTGGCGATCGCCAGCCCGAGGCCGGTCCCGCCCGTGCCGGTGCGAGCGTGCGCGCCGACCTGCCGGAACGCCTCGAAGATCATTGCCTGGTCCTCGGCGTCGATTCCCTGGCCGGTGTCGATGACGTCGATCTCGGTCACCCCGTGGCTGGCCTTGATCTGGACGGTCACGGAGCCCCCGTCGGTGAACTTGATGGCATTGCTCAGCAGGTTGGTGATGACCTGGTGGACGGCCCGCTGGTGGGCCACGATCATGCCGTCCGGCGAGTAGTCCTGGACCTCCAGCACCAGTCCCTTGTTGTCGGCCAGCGATTGCATGTTCTCGACGACCTGCCGGACGATGGTGCGGACATCGAGCACCCGTGGGCTCAGGGGCATGCGGTTGGCCTCGATCTTGCTCAGGTCGAGGACGTCGTTGATCAGCGCCAGCAGCACGGAGGAGTTGCGCGAGATGCGCTCGAGGTAGTCGGTGCCGGTCTCGGTGACCTCGCCGGCCAGGCCCGCCTGCATCAGCCCGGCAAAACCCATGATCGCGTTGAGCGGCGTGCGCAGCTCGTGGCTCATCGTGGCCAGGAAGTCGGACTTCAGGAGGTTGGCGCGCTCCAGCTCCTCCTTGGTGTTCATCAGGGCCTCGTTCAGGGCCCACATCGCCTGCTCCTCCTGGCGGCGCTCGGTGATGTCGGTGAACGTGAGCACGGTGCCCTTGATGTCGCCGCCGAGGTCGATGATCGCGTGGCTGGAGTACTCGACCGAGAACGGGGTGCCGTCGCGCCGCCAGAACACCTCGTCGTTGACCCGAACCCCCTCTCCGGTGCGCGCGGCCCGCAGGATCGGGCACGCCTCGCGCGGGTAGGGGGTGAGGTCCGCATACGCGTGGTGGCTCACGTCGTGGAGGTTCTTGCCGTGGAGCTCCTCCGGCGTGTAGCCCAGCAGTTCCGCGCCGGCGCGGTTGACAAAGCTCACGTAGCCGTCGAGATCGAGGCCGCAGATGCCCTCACCGGTGGACTGGAGGAGGGAGCGGAACCACGACGTCAGGAATTGCTCCCTGATGAGGATCTCGGTGCGCTCGTCGTCGGCGCGGCGCCGCTCCATCACCCGGCCCAGCTGGGTGCCGAGGTCGAGCATCAGGTCGACCAGCCGCTCGGATGCCCTGTCGGGCAGGGGAGCGTAGAACTCCATCACCCCGACGCACTCGGCGGCGGCGAGGATCGGGAAGCCGGCCCAGCCGCTCAACCCCCGTTCCCTGGCGGCGGACCCGGCCGCGAAGCCCGGTTCCACCGAGCTGTCGGCCAGCCACACCGGCCGGCCGCTCTCCAGGACCCGGCCTGGCGGGCTCAGCCGGGGGTTGAACGTGCCGAAGCGCAGGCTCTCGCGGATCGCCTGCTGGCCGGGCTGTTCGAAGTGCCAGATCCCCGTGGACATCAGCTTGCCGTCGACCGTGGTGAGGTAGACATGGCCCACCGCCCAGCCGTTGTGGCGGCAGATGCGCTCCAGCGCCACCGCCATCGCCCCCTCCGCGGAGTCGGCCTCGTTGGCGGCGACCGCGATCGCCCGCCTCAGCTCCAGCTCGGCCTTGCTGGCGCGCTCGGACTCCTCGAGGCGCATCGGGTAGGTGATGTCGTGCACCTGGGCCAGCAGGCCGACGGCATCCCCGGCGCCATCGAAGACGGTCGACATGTTGACCAGCCCCCACCGCGACTCACCGTCGGGGCGGACGAAGCGCCCGTACAGCTCGAATGCGCCATCCCGGTCACGGAGGTGGTCGGCGATGCGCTGCTCCACCTCCCCGATATCGTCGGGCGCGGCAAGGTCCCTCCAGGTCATGTTCTCGACCTCGGGTCGCCGGCGGCCCATGAGCGAGGCGAGGGCCTTGTTGACGCGCAGGATGCGGCCGTCCAGCGACAGCACCGCCAGCCCCACGATCGCGTCCTCGAAAACGGGCGTGAGGCGATCCAGCAGCGCGTGCAGTGCCTCCGCCCCGCGCAGGGCATCGAGGCCAACCTCGTGCTCGGGCGAGAGCAGGTCATCCGCGCGGCGCGCGTAAGACCGGCGCAGGTCGTCAACCGGCCCCGCCTTTGGCGGTTCGGCAGTGTCCCCAGCCAGCCTGCCCTCAATCCCCGCCAAGGTCACGTCGGTGTCCGCCACGGCCTTGTAACTCCCAGGGCTGCTGGAGTCCTCTCCAGCGCGCCCTAGTGTAACGGCGCCGCCTCCCCGGGGGCGCCTTTCAGGCGACCTCGCGAACCTCGCCGGGAGAGGCGTCGGGGTCCTCGCCGGTGCTCACCACCTGGGGAGAGAGCGGCAGGACGACCGTGAAAGCTGCGCCGCGGCCGTCGCCGTTGGGCGCCGCCGTGATGCTGCCGCCGTGCTGGCGGACGATCCAGCGCGCGATCGACAGGCCCAACCCCGCTCCTCCTGCGCTGCGCGCCCGGTCGGCGCGGTAGAAACGCTCGAAGATCCGCTCCTGGTCGGCAGGCGCGATGCCCTCGCCGTCGTCCCGGACCACCACCTGCACCTCGCGCGGCCCGGCCTCCAGCGAGAGGGCGACGCGGCCGCCCGGGTGGGTGTGGCGGGCGGCGTTGTCCAGCAGGATCCAGAGCAGCTGGCGCAGGCCGTCGCCATTGCCTGGAAGTGGGGGCACGGGGCGGCGGGCCAGCTCCACTGTCCGGCCCTCGTACGTCCGGCGCGCCTGCCGGCACACCTCCTCGCAGATCGCGGGCAGGTCGACAATGCCCATCTCCAGCTTCTGCCCGGCGTCGGCCCGGGCGAGGGTCAGCAGGTCGGCGACCAGGCGGCTCATGCGTTGGGCCTCGCCATCCATGTCCTGCAGCGCCTCACGCCGGTCGGCCGGGGAGATGTCGGCCCGCCCCAGCAACAGGCCGAGGTTGCTGCGGATGCTCGTGAGCGGGGTGCGCAGCTCGTGGGAGGCATCGGCGACGAAGCGGCGCTGCGACGCCAGGGCGCCCTCGAGCCGGCCGTACGTCTCGTCAAGCCGGCCCATCATGGCGTTGAACGCGCCCGTGAGGCGGCCCACCTCATCCGCCGCGGGGGCGTCCGGCAGGCGGCGACCGAGGTCGCTGGCGGACCCGATCGCCTCCACCGTCTCGGTCATGTTGTCCAGAGGCCGCAGCGCCCGCCCCGCCACCACCCAGCTGGCGACCAATGCGATCACCAGGCTGAGCAGAG